>JACQOE010000026.1 GCA_016202695.1 Pseudomonadota bacterium
GGGGCTGGCGCTGGCGCCGGATCTCTAGGATGTCGCGGAAGCCCCGGGTGGTGATGAGGCCGGTCTTGGCCATCCGCCCCATGATCAGGGCGTTGGTGGCGACGGTGGTGCCGTGCCCGAAATAGGAGATGTCGGCGGCCGCGATCTTGGTCTGGGCGAGGAGCTCGGAGATGCCCTGGAAGATCGCCAGCGAGGAGTCCTGCGGGGTGGACGAGACCTTGTGATAGAACGCCTGGCCGTCAGAGAGGCGCACCAGCGCGAGGTCGGTGAAGGTGCCGCCGACGTCGATTCCGAGAACGTAGCGCTCAGCGGCCATGGCCGGGGTTCTCCTGTGCACGGCTTTCGGGGCGCAGGCAGGCGCCGGCCGGGGCGCCGGATTGGCCTCCGGCCGCGGCGCGATGGGTTGTGATCACGAACGCGTCTCCTCTCCTTCGCCGGACGTTCGTTGGGCCCGCGCCCTTGGGGCGGGTCGCCGCGAGCGGCGGCTGCCGGTCGGCGGCCGGGGGGGCAAGGCCGCCGGGGGCCGGATCGCCGGCGAGGCTGAACGAACCGCATTGGTCGCGGCTTGTCAATCCCGGAGGCGGGGATCGGGGCGGCCGCGGCCGCCGCCCCCGCCCGTGGCACCGGCGCCGCTTCCGGGCTAGAGTGGCCGCGCCCCGGCCCCAGGAGCTCTCCCGAGCCCGCCCATGCGCCTTGCCCCCGCCGTCGAGCGCAACTACCGCTACGTCGTCCTCGCCGCCTCGACCCTGATCTTCATGGTCGCCGCCGGCAGCACGCTGATCCTGGTGGTCAACCTGAAGCCGATCGCCGAGGAGTTCCTGTGGCCGCGCACCGTGCCCTCGCTCGCCTACTCGCTCCAGTACATGGGCAGCGGCATCGGCGGCCTGCTCATGGGCTGGTGGGTGGACCGCGCCGGCATGGGCCGCCCGGCGCTCCTCGGCGCGGTGATGATCGGCACCGGCGCCGTGCTCGTCGCCCACGTCGCCAGCCAGTGGCAGCTCTACGCCGTCTACGGGGTGATGATGGGCTTCCTCGGCCTGGCGACGATGTACTCGCCGCTGATGGCCAACACCGTGCGCTGGTTCGAGCGCGGGCGCGGCATGGCGGTCGGCATCGTCTCCAGCGGCCAGAGCCTGGCGGGGGCGATGTGGCCGCCGGTGTTCCGCTACGCCAGCGAGACGATCGGCTGGCGGGCGACCTTCTTCTGGTACGGGGTTTTCGCGCTGGCGAGCATGATCCCGCTGGCGCTGCTGCTGCGCCGGCGCCCGCCCGAGCCCGGGGCCTTCGCCGCCGCTCCGCCGGGCGCGACGCTTGCGGAGGCGTCCGTCCCCGCCCCCGCCCCGGACGGCCTCGGCCTCGCCCCCGGGCAGCTCCAGGCAGGGCTGTCGGTGGCGATCGTCGGCTGCTGCGTGGCCATGGCGATGCCGACCGCGCACCTGGTGGCCTACGCGACCGACCTCGGCCACCCGAGCGCGCGGGCCGCGGAGATGCTGTCGGTGCTGCTCGCGGTCAGCTTCTTCGCCCGCGCGCTGGGCGTCGGCCTGCTGGTCGACCGCCTGGGGGGCCTGAGGGCGCTCTTCGCCTTCTCGGCCGCGCAGGCGGCGGCGCTGGCGATGATGGCGGCCTCGGACGGCCTGGTCGCGCTCTACCTCGCGGCGGCGGCGTTCGGCATCGGCTACGGCGGCGTGATCCCCTGCTACCCGGTGATCGTCCGCGAGTTCCTGCCGGTACGCGAGGCCGGCCGGCGCACCGCCGCGGTGATTCTGTTCGGCGCCGCCGGCATGGCGCTCGGCGGCTGGATGGGGGGCGCGATCTACGACCTCGCCGGCACCTACCGGCCGGCGTTCGTCACCGGGGTCGCGTTCAACCTCGCCAACCTCGCCCTCGTCGCCGCGCTGATCGCACGGAGCCGCCGGCCGCGCGCCCGCGCCCTGGCCGGCTGAGGCGAGCGCATTCCAAGCCCCATGACCAGGCAGGAAAGGACCAGCCGATGAAGCTCTACTCCAGCACCGCCTCGCCCTACGTGCGCAAGGTGCTCGTCTGCGCCCACGAGCTCGGCCTCGCGCCGCGGATCGAGCCGATCCCGACCGGCCGGGACAACCGGCCGGCGCTCCTCGGCGCGAGCAACCCGCTCGGCAAGATCCCGACCCTGATCACCGACGACGGCGTGGCGCTGTTCGATTCGCCGGTGATCTGCGAGTACCTCGACGGCCTGGCCGGCGGCGGCCGGCTGTTCCCCGCCGCCGGGCCGGCGCGGATCGCCGCCCTCAAGTCCCACGCCCTCGGCCAGGGGATGATCGACGCCGCCTGGCTGACGGTGAACGAGCGCCGCCGCCCGGACCCGTACCGCTGGCCCGACTGGATCGAGAAGCAGCAGGGCAAGATCCTCCGCTCGCTCGATTTTCTCGAGGGCGAGACGGCGGCGCTCGAGGGCGCCGTCACCATCGGCACGGTGGCGATCGCGGTGGCGATCGCCTACGCCGAGTTCCGCAAGGTGATCGAGACCGACTGGCGCCAGTCCCACCCCAAGCTCGCCCGCTGGTTCGACGGCTTCTCCCGGCGCCCGGCGATGAAGGCGACCGCGTTCCGCGACGAGCCGTGAGGCCGGGCGGGGATACGCTCTACCCCGGCGGCGCCACCACCACCTGCTCGTAGGGGTGGCGTCGTGTGATCAGGCCGCTGTGCAGGAACACGTCGAGCGACACCTCGTAGAGGGCGCGGGCGATCCGCACCTCCGGCTCCCAGCAGCCGAGCTTCTGGTAGGCGGCGATGGTCGCGGCCAGCACCTCGGCGTCGACGGCCTTGAAGAAGGGGGCCTCGGCCTTGGCCACCTCCTGGGCGGGCGAGCCGATCACCCAGGCGCGGGCCTTGCGGTAGGCGCGCATGAAGGCCCGGGCGGTGTTGGTTTCCAGCCAGGGTCGGCGCGCGCACAGGCTGGAGAAGGCGACCGGGCCGATCGCCGCCCCCACCGAGGCGACCACATGCCCGGCGCCGTCCTTCTCCAGTTGCTGGGGCGCCGGCCCCTGCTGGTGGACGTAGTCGGCCTCGCCGGCGCGGAAGGCGCGGTCGATGGCCTCGACCCCGCCGCGGTCGAGGGACTGGATCGCGCCGTAGTCCAGCCCCATGCGGTGGCAGGCGTACTTGAACATCGCCAGCGGCTGGGCGCCGTGGTCGACCAGCAGCTTGCGGCCGGCGAGCCTGTCCCAGCGGAAGCCGGGATCGGGGGCGCGGGCGGCGAGGAAGAAGCCGTCGCGGGCGTTGATCTGGGCGAAGTGGACGATGTCCGAGGGCTGGCCCTTCTCCAGCGGCCCCCAGGCGTAGGAGACGGCGGCCTGGGCGCAGTCGGCGGCGCCCTCGGCGAGGGCCTTGCCGATCGGGCGCTCGGGGGTGGCGGCCGAGTAGTCGGCCTCCAGGCCCTCCTCCTTCAGGAACCCGCCGGCGATGGTCGCGATCAGCGGCGAGTAGAAGGCGGAATGGCGGCTGACCATGATGCGAATGCGGGCCATGGCGTCACCTCTTGGTTCTGTCGGGATACGGGCCGAGGACGGCGGCGAGGGGCAGGCGGCGCCCTCCCGTCTCGCCACATGCGACCTTGGTCCGAAGCCGGGCGCGGGTCAACCGGGATGGGCGGCGCGCAGGAACGCGGTCGCGGCCTCGAACTCCATCGGCCGGGCGAAGAGGTATCCCTGGGCGGCGTCGCAGCTGTTCTCCCTGAGGAAGTCGAGCTGCTCGCCGGTCTCGACCCCCTCGGCGACGACGTACTTGCCGAGCGCCTTCGCCATCCCGATCACGGCCTTGACGATCTCGGCGTCGCTCGCGCTCACCAGCACGTCGCGGATGAACGTCTGGTCGATCTTCAGGCCCTCGATCGGCAGGTGCTTCAAGTGAACCAGCGACGAATAGCCGGTGCCGAAATCGTCCAGCAGGAACTGGCTGCCGGCGTCGGCGATCTGGCGCATGGCGTCGCGGGCGGTGTCGTAGTCGCGGAAGATGGTCCCCTCGGTGACCTCGAACTTGAGGAAGCGGCCGGCGAGTGCGTGCTTGCGCACCGCCCCCTCCACGAACCGCGCGAGGCCGGGCGCCGCCAACTGCCGCGCCGACAGGTTCACGCTCACCGGCGGACAGGAAAGGCCCTCCTGCCGCCAGCGATTCAGCGCCTCGCAGGCCTTGTCGATCACGACTTCGCCGAGGGGCCCGATCAGGCCGGTTTCCTCGGCGACCTGGATGAAGTCGCCGGGGCTGACGATCCCCCGCTCCGGGTCGCGCCATCTGACCAGGGCCTCGAATCCGAGCAGTTCGCCGCGCTTGGCGCCCATCTGCGGCTGGAAGGCGACCACGATCGCGTCGCCCTCGATGGCCCGTCTGAGCCCCTCCTCGGTGGCGAGCAGCCTCGCCGCCACGTCCCGCATCTCCGGCCGGAAGTAGGCGTACGAGCCGGGCGATTCCGACTTGCCGCGCTTGAGCGCGATGTCGGCATGCCGGAGGAGCGAGTCGGCGTCGTCGCCGTCCTCGGGGAACAGGCTGATGCCGAGGGTGACGGAGATGCGCATCGACTTCTCGCCGACCTCGAACGGCTCGCGGCACTGATCGATGAGGTCCTGGACGCGGATGGGGGCGTCCTGGTGGTGCCGGACGTCGGTGAGCGCAAACGAAAACACGTCGGCGCCCCAGCGGGCGAGGATGTCCTCGACGCCGATCGCACGCGACAGCCGCTCGGCGAGCCCCTTGACGACCAGGTCGCCGGCACCGTGCCCGAGCGTGTCGTTGATCATGCGGAAGCGGTCCACGTCCAGGAATCCGACGGCGAGCATCTCGCCGCGGCGCTCGGCGCGCACCAGCGCCCGGGCCAGGCGGTCCCCGAACAGGCTGCGGTTGGAAAGCCCGGTCAAGGAATCGTGAGAGCTCAGGTAATCCCGCTGCTCCTCGGCCTCCTTCTGGGCGGTCACGTCGAGCCAGATGCCGTCCCATACGATCTCGCCGCCCTCCATACGACGGGGGTGCGACAGCCCCCTGATCCAGCGCCGCGAGCCCCCGGGGAATCCGACCCGGACGGTGAAGTCGAGGGCCGAAAGCTGGGCCGCGGAGCGGTTGACCACCTCGCGAAAGAGGGCGAGATCGTCGGGATGAACGAGACTGAAGAGCTTCCCGGGATCGGCGGCGATCTCGTCCGCGGTCAGATTGAGGTATTCGCTGACGCGGGGGCTGACGTAGGGGTAGCTTACGCGCCCATCCGGAGAAAGAATCCGGCGGAAGATCACCCCCGGCAGGTTGGCGGCGATGCTCTCCGTGCGTTCCTGGCTCTCGCGCAGCGCTCGCTCGACGCGCTTGCGTTCCTCGATCTCGATCGCGAGGTTGCGGGTCTTGGCGGCGCGCTCTATGGCGTGCCGGATGGACTGGACGAGGACGGTGCGGTCCGTCGCCCCCTTGGTGAGGTAATCCTGCGCGCCCGATCGCACCGCCTGAATCCCGAGCTCCCGGTCCTTGAGACCGGTCAGCACGATGACGGGGATGAAGCCGGCGCGGGCCAGCACCGCCCACAGGGTTTGCAGGCCCTGGGCGTCGGGAAGCCCGAGGTCCAGGAGGACCACGTCGACCCGCCGCTCCGGCCGCAAGGCCGAGATCGCGTCGCTGAGGCGGCTCTTGTGATCGACCTCGAATTTCCCGCCCTCCTCCTCGACCAGGTTGTCGATCACCAGGTCGGCGTCGGCGGGAACGTCCTCGGCCAGGAGGACGTGCACCGCCCTCGCGCCGCCGTTGCCGTTTCCGGGCTCCGATCGCGCGGTCGACATGGTTGCCCTACCTCCCGTGCGGAGGCAGCTTGACGACCGAGAACCAGAACGTCTCGATCGCCTTCACGATCTTGGCGAACTGATCCACGTCGAGCGGCTTGGTCACGTAACAGTTGGCGTGGAGCTGATAGCTCTTGAGGATGTCCTCCTCGGCCTTGGAGCTGGTCAGGACCACGACCGGGATGCTCCTGAGACTCTTATCGTCCTTCACCTCCTTCAGGACCTCGATCCCGCTCTTCTTCGGCATGTTGAGGTCGAGGAGGACCACATCGACATCGGGCGCGTCCCGATACCGCCCCCGGCGGCGAAGGAACTCCATCGCCGCCACCCCGTCGGTCACCACATGCAGGTCGTTCAGAATCTTGCTCTCCTCCATGACCTCCTTGAGGAGGTCGATGTCGCTCTCCGAATCCTCGGCGAGGAGGATCGAGACCGGGGCCGCCAATCCGCTGCTGCTCATGGTTCTCTACCTCGATACCTCAACGGGAAGCGTGAAGTGGAACGTCGATCCCTCGCCGGGAATGGACTGCGCCCACAGCCTGCCGCCGTGGCGCTCGACGATGCGCTTGCAGATCGAGAGCCCGAGGCCCAGCCCCGGGTACTGCTCGCGCGTGTGCAGCCGCTGGAAGATGATGAAGATGCGATCGGCGAACTGGGGATCGAAGCCGATGCCGTTGTCGCTGACCGCGAACCGCCAGTCGTCGCCGACCCGTTCGGCCGAGACCCGGATCTCGGGCGTTCGCTCGCCGCGGAACTTGATCGCGTTGCCGATCAGGTTCTGGAAAACCCGGATCAGTTGCTCGCGGTCGCCGGCCACGGTGGGGAGCGGCCCCCGTTCCACCTTGGCGCCCGATTCCTCGATTGCGGCCTCGAGGTTGCGAAGCGCCGCCTCCACCGCCTCGCCGCAGTCCACCGGCTGAAAGTCCGCGCCCCGGGTGGTGACCCGCGAGTAGGCGAGGAGGGCCTCGATCAGCGCCTGCATCCGCCGGGCGCCCTCGCCGGCGTGGCGGAGGTATTTTTGGGCGCGCTCGTCGAGCTGGCCCTCGTAGCGCCGCTCGAGGAGCTGGGTGTAGCTGGCCACGGCGCGGAGCGGCTCCTGCAGGTCGTGCGAGGCGACGTAGGCGAACTGCTCCAGCTCGGCGTTGGAGCGGGCCAGCTCCTCGGTCCGGCACTGCAAGTCCGTCTCGCGGCGCCGGAGCGACTCGGCCATGGCGTCGAACGAGCGCCCGAGGTCGCCGAACTCGCCCGGCTCGCCCTGCAACCCCGTGCGCACGGCGAGGTCGCCCGCGGCCATCCGCCGGGTGGCGGCGATCAGCCGGTCGAGGTTGCGGAGCAGGATGCGCTGCCCGAGGACCAGGATCAGGACCAGCGTCAGAACCCCCACCGCCGCGGTCAACCCCGGCCCGCGCAGGAGGTTCGCGACCTCGCTCCCGAACACCTCGCTGGCGTCGAACCCGACGTTGACGTAGACGTTGGGGAGGGAATCGCTGACCGCGGTAAAGCCCACGTACCGCGGCCGGCCGTCGGCGCTCTCGACATAGGCGGTGCCCTCGCGGTTGGCCTTGATCAGCTCGAAGAGGGGCGTTCCGGCCGCGCTCCGCCCGACCCAGGCATCGTTATCGGGATGGCGGGCGAGGACGCGCCCCTCCTCGTCGAGGATGATCGCGGCCGCGCCTTCCGGGAGCGGCACTTCCCGCAGCAGCCGGGCGAGCCATCCGACGCGGAGCCCGATCGAAATGATGTTCACCACCTTGCCCTGCTGATCGAGGATCGGAAGGGCGGCGATCAGGACCGGCGCCGGGGTCAGACCCCCGATTCGAAAGACACCAAGGCTGAAGGCGCGGTTCCGCATCGCGTTGCTGAAGAAGGGGCGATCGGAGCGGTCCGGGTCTCCGGCGATCGGCACGCTTGCACAGTAGATGCGCCCGTCCGGCCGCAGCAGCGCGACCGCGGTATAGCGGCCGGCGCTCTGCGCCGCGAGGTCGGAGCCCACCAGGGCGAGGGTTTTCGCGCACGCCCCGGGAACGCCGTCGCGGATCTCCGGCACGTAGGAGAGGCCGTAAAGGAGTTCTTCCGCCGCCTCGATGTTCCGGTCCTGCTCCGCGGCGATGAGCTTCGCCAGCCGGAGCGCCTCGGCCTTGGCCTGCTCGGCGACGAGGCGCTGGTTCGAGACATGGACGAACCCGAGCGCAAACATGGAGGGAAGGATGGCCGCCAGGGCCAGAATCGCGAGCCTGACGCGGAGGCTCAGGCGGGGTCGCCGGGGCAAGGGTTCCGCGGCGGCGCCATCGGTCGCGGCCGAACCGGCCTCCGCGTTCGCCTCGCCGACCGAAGAGATCGCCATACCGTACTCCACCGTACTCCTCCCCCCCCGAGAAGCCCACCGGCGACTGCCGGCCGCCGCCTAGCGTGCCGTCATCTTCCTCATCCGCCCTCTCTGCTCGGTTGTCCTCCCCCCAACGGCGATCGGCGCCCTGCCTCGCGGGTTCCTGGACATCGGGCGCGCTGAGGCGCGTCTCGCTCTTATGAGTGTTTCCCCCTCAGCCCTTTTGCCGTGATGATTGTAAATTGTTTTA
>JACQOE010000028.1 GCA_016202695.1 Pseudomonadota bacterium
GCGGGAGCGGGCCGCGGGCGCCGGCGCTCAGCCGGCGGGAGCGGGCCGGCACCAGCGCCCCGGCTCCCAGACGAGGTCGGCCCGGCCGTCATCGTTGGCCGCCCGCGCGAGGACGAAGAGGAGGTCGGAGAGCCGGTTGAGGTAGGCGAGCACCGGCGCCCCCACCCGCTCGCGGGCGGCAAGCGCGACCACCGCCCGCTCCGCCCGACGCACCGCCGTCCGCGCGAGATGGAGGTGCGCCGCGGCCGCGCTCCCGCCGGGAAGCACGAACGAGGCAAGCGGGGCGAGGCGGGCGTTGACCGCGTCGATCTCGGCCTCCAGGCGCCTGACCTGCGCCTCGCCCACGCGGAGCGCCCGGCGCCGGGCGCGGACGGGCACCGCCAGGTCGGCGCCGAGGTCGAAGAGGTCGTTCTGCACCCGGGCCAGGCGCTCGGCCTCGATGGCATCGGAGAGCTGCGCGCGGGCGAGGCCGATCGCGGCGTTGGCCTCGTCCACCTCGCCGATGGCGGCGATCCGCGGCGCCGACTTCCGCACCCGCCTGCCGTCGCCGAGCGAGGTTTCGCCCTTGTCCCCGCCGCGGGTGGTGATGCGATCGAGCTTGACCATGGCCGTCCCCGTCCTGAATCGCCGTCCCCGCTTGGCAGTGTCTCATTTTGCCCTCATGCTTCGACAGACTCATGCTTCGACAGAGCTCAGCATGAGGGCCTTGAAGATCCGCCTCACGCCTCAAGCCTGTCGAAGGTTGAGGCACTTCAAAATGAGTCACTACCCCCCGCTTCCGCTCTTGGGTGGCGCTCCGTTCCCAGACTATACTCGGGGCGACGGTTCCGCGACTGCGGATCAAATGGGAACACGGTGAGGGCCCCGCGCGGGCCCGACTCCGCGGCTGCCCCCGCAACTGTGAGCGGCGAGCCAGAGCCCCGAGCGTGCCACTGGGAAACCGGGAAGGCCGGGCGAAGGCGAGGACCCGCGAAGCCAGGAGACCTGCCGTCAAGCGTCGCCCAACCGCCTGCGGGGTGCCGGGTGGTGCGGACCTCCGTAGCGGCGATGCGGAACATGGTCTCGTGTCGTCGCCAAGGGGGGTCTGCCATGAAGGGGATATCGCGTCGGTCCATCGTCGGAGGTCTGGCCGTCGCCGTCAGCGCGCTGGCGCCCATGGTCGCGCACGCCGAGCCGCCGGCGGTGCGCGCCGAGGAGGTGGTGGTCACCGCCACGCGCCTCACGCCCGGCCCGGCCGGGGCCTCGACCAGCGTGATCACGGCCGACGAGATCGCCCGCACGCCGGCGGCGACGCTCCCCGAGATTCTCGCCCTCACCCCCGGCGCCCAGGCCCGCGACCTCTACGGCGGCACCGGGGCGGCGCGGGCGAGCGTGGATCTCCGCGGCTTCGGCGCCACCGCCAAGGAGAACGCGCTGGTCCTTCTCGACGGGCGGCGGCTCAACGACATCGACCTCGCCCAGATCGACTACGCCAACATCCCGCGCGAGAGCATCGAGCGGATCGAGGTGCTGCGCGGAAATGCCGGCGGCGTCCTTTACGGCGAGGGCGCGGTGGGGGGCGCGATCAACATCGTCACCAAGGAGGCGGCGCGCGAGGCGCCCGCGACCCGGGCCGCCCTGGCGCTCGGCTCCCATGCCCGGCGCGAAGCCACCGCCTCGACCGTGCAGGCGGCGGGACCGTGGTCGGCGAGCGCCTACGTGTCGGATCAGGAGGGTGCCGGCTACCGCCGCCACAACGACCTCCTGCAGCGGAACCTGATCGTCGACGTCCGCCGCACCGGCGAGGCGGCCGAGGCCTACCTCAAGCTCGGTCGCGACGAGCAGCGCCTGAGCCTCCCCGGGGCGCGGCTGGTGACGGTGACGTCGAGCGAGATGATCTCCGACCGGCGGGGCGCCACCACCCCCTTCGACTACGCCAACCAGGACGGCCTGGCGCTGAGCGGCGGCCTCGCCGCCCGCCTCGCGCCGGGGGCGCGGGTGGTGCTCGACGCCGGGATGCGCCGGAAGGAGCAGGCGGCCTCGCTCATCTCGCCCTTCGGCGGCGCGTTCGACGAGTACGTCGCCACCGGACTCACCACCTGGTCGCTGACCCCGCGCCTCATGCTCGATACGGCGGTCGCCGGGCGATCCTTGAGCGCCGTCCTCGGCCTCGACTTCGGCTACGCCGACTACGAGTCCGACCGCAAGAACACCCTGAGCGCGCCGCCGGTCCACAGGTACGCCGGCATGCAGCGGACCGAGGCCCTCTACGCTCAGGGCACCCTCGCCCTCGCCCCCGCAACCGACCTCACGCTCGGCGCCCGGGTCATGCGGATGCGGGTGCGCGCGGGCGACATCTTCGATCCGAGCGCACCCACCGCCTTCGGCAGCGGCCACGAGGCCCTGCACGCAGGCGAGACCCACACCGCCGCGCTCCTTGGGATCGAGCACCGGCTCACGGACGCGCTCGCCGTCTTCGGGCACCTGGCGCAGAACGTCCGCCTGCCCACCATCGACGAGCGGATCGGCGGCCGGGGAGACACGACGCTCGACCTCGCCACGCAAACCTCGAAGGAGGCCGAGGCTGGCGCGCGGTTCGACGCCGGGAGGCTGTCGCTCCAGCTCGCCGCCTATGTCATGGACCTCGAGAACGAGCTGCACTTCGATCCGGTCGCATTCGTCAGCACCAACCTCGACCAGACCCGCCGCCACGGCGCCGAGGCCGAGGCCCGGTTCCGGCTCTCGGAAGCCCTGTCGCTCCGTGCCGCGCTGGCCGAGACGCGCTCGCGCTTTACCGCCGGCGAGTTCGACGGCAAGAACGTGCCGCTGGTCTCGCCGCACACCGCCAGCGCCGGGCTCGACTGGGCCTTCGCCGAGTGGGCGACGCTGGCCGCCACCGTTCGCTACGCCGCCGCCAAGTGGCTCGACAACGACGAGGGGAACGTGCAGCCCCGCATCCCCGGCTACGCCCTCGCCGACCTCAAGGTGAGCGGCGCGGTGGGCCGGCTGCGCTGGACGGCCGCGGTCAACAACCTGTTCGACACCGAGTACTTCAACTACGGGGTGGCGAGCGCCTTCACCCAGGGGCGCTACAATGCCTATCCCCTTCCCGGTCGCACGCTGTGGGTGAGCGCGGGGGTCGTGTTCTGAGCCGACGATGACCAGACCCGGGCACAGCGGGGGGCCAAGGCGGAGCGGCGCCGCGATCCTCCTCGTCGCCCTCCTCCTCGCGCCGCCGGCCGCGGCCGCAGAGGCCCCGGCGCGGGTGGTCTCGCTCAACCTCTGCGCCGACCAGCTCGTTCTCTTGCTCGCCCGGCCGGGGCAGGTCGCGGCCCTCTCGCACCTCGCCCGCGACTCCCGCCTGTCGGCCTACGCGAACGAGGCGAAGGGATTTCCGGCGGTCGCGCCCGCGGCCGAGGAGGTCGTCCGCCTCGCCCCCGACCTGGTGATCGCCGGGCGCTACTCGCTCCGTCCCACCGTCGAGCTTCTCCGCCGTTTCCGGATCGCCGTGCTGGAGATCGACCTCGCCCGCTCCTTCGCCGAGCTTCGCGACCAACTCCTCGCGGTCGGGCGCGCGCTGGGCCGCGGGGAGCGCGCCCGAGAGATCGCCGACGGGATCGACGCCAGCCTCGCCCGGATCGGGCCGCAATCTCCGGCGATCGCGCCGACCGCGATCCTCTATCATCCCAACGGCTTCACCATGGGGCGGGGCACGCTCGCCGACGAGGTGCTGGCGCGGGCCGGATTCGCCAACCTCGCCGCCCGCCTCGGGATCGAGGGCTACGGCCGGCTGTCGCTCGAACGGCTGATTGCGGCCCATGCCGACGTGCTGGTGACGGAGGAGGAGTCGCGCGAGGCGCCGTCGCTCGCCAGCGAGGTGCTGGCCCACCCGGCGCTGCGCAAGGGCGGGCGGACGCCGATCCGCATGGCGCTTCCCGGCGCCCTCTGGGCCTGCGCCAGCCCGGCTACGGTCGAGGCGGTCACCAGGCTCGCCGAGGCGCGCGCTCGCCTCTCGCGCGGAGCCCCCGCGCCATGAGGGCGCTGGTCCTCGCGCTCGTCCTCGCCGGCCTCGTCGGCCTGCTCGCGCTGGCCTCGCTCGGCGTCGGGCCGGTTCCGCTCGGCCCGGGCGGGGTGATCGCCGGCCTGTTCGATGCCTCGGGCTCGCCGGCGGCGATGATCGTGCAGGAGATCCGGCTTCCCCGCACGCTTCTGGCCATCCTGGTCGGCGCCTCGCTCGGGCTTTCGGGCGCGGCGCTCCAGGGGCTCCTTCTCAACCCGCTGGCCGAACCGGGGGTGGTGGGGGTCTCCGCCTCGGCCGCGTTCGGGGCGGTGATCGCGTTCTACTTCGGCCTCGCGAGCCTGCACCCGCTCGCCCTTCCCGTCGGCGGGATGGCGGGCGCCCTGGCAGCCGGGGCGGCGCTTCGCGCGCTCGCCGGGGCCGAGGGCTCGGCCCTGGCTCTGATCCTCGCCGGGGTGGCGGTGAACGCGCTCGCCGCCGCCCTCACCGCGCTCGCCCTCAACCTCGCCCCGAGTCCCTACGCCGCGCTCGAGATCGTGTTCTGGATGATGGGCTCGCTCGCCGACCGGAGCCTGGTCCATGTCGGGCTGGCCGCGGCGCTGATGGCGCCGGGCTGGGTGCTCATCGCCTCGGCGGCGCGCGGGCTGGACGCGCTGGCGCTGGGGCCCGAGGCGGCGCGGAGCCTCGGCGTCGGCCTCGCCCTCCTCAACTGGCGGGTGGTGGCGGGAACCGCGCTCGCGGTCGGCGCGGCGGTCTCGTTCACCGGCGGCATCGCCTTCGTCGGCTTGGTGGTGCCGCATCTCTTGCGCCCGCTCGTCGGCCATCGCCCGGGGCGTCTTCTCATGCCGAGCGCGCTCGGGGGCGCGGCGCTGCTGCTCGCCGCCGATCTCGCGGTGCGGCTGATTCCCACCGCCGCCGAACTCAAGATCGGCGTCTTGACCGCGCTGATCGGCGCACCCTTCTTCCTCCGCCTCATCCTGGGCGCGCGGCGCACCCTCCCATGACCCGGATCGAGGCGGAAGGGGTGGAGGTCGCGCTCGGCGGGCGCAAGGTGCTCGCCGGCGCCGATCTCCGCCTCGCCGCCGGCGAGGTGGTCGGACTGGTCGGGCCCAACGGCGCCGGCAAGACGACCTGGCTTCGCGCCCTCGCCGGGCTGTTGCCCCTGAACGCGGGCGAGGTGCGGCTCGAGGGCCGGGCGCTTCTCGCCTGGTCGCGGCGCGAGCGGGCTCGCCGGCTTGCCTACCTGCCGCAGGACGCGCCCTGCCACTGGCCGATGCGGATCGGCGACGTGGTCATGCTCGGGCGGATGCCGCGCCTTCGCCCCTGGGTGGCGCCGGCGCGCGCCGACGAGGAGGCGGTGGCGCGCGCGCTCGCCGCGGTCGACGCCGCGCACCTCGCCGAGCGACGGATCGACTCGGTCTCGGCCGGCGAGCGGGCGCGGGTGATGCTCGCCCGCGCGCTTGCCGCCGAGCCCTCGGTGCTGCTCGCCGACGAGCCGGTGGCGGGGCTCGATCCCGGCCATCAGCTCAAGGTGATGCGGCTCCTGCGCGGGCTCGCGGCCGAGGGCCGGAGCGTTCTGGTGACGCTCCACGACCTCACCCACGCGGTCCGCTTCTGCGACCGGCTGGTGTTGCTTTCGGGCGGACGGGTGCTGGCCGAGGGCCCGCCCGAGGACGTGCTCACGGCCGAGCGGCTGGCCGCCGCGTTCGCGGTCCGGGCCGAGTTCGGCCGGCGCGGCGGCGAGCCGTATCTGGTCCCCTGGGAGGGGATCGACGGCGATGGCCCGGGCTAGCGGGGGCGCGGCCCGGCTGGCGTTGGCGCTTGGCGCCTCGGCGCTCGTGCACGCCGGCGCCGTCGCCGGATTCGTCCTCACCCGCGAGGCGCGGGCGCCGAACCCGCGCGCGATCGCGGTCGAGCTGGTCGTGCTCGCGCCGGCGACTCCCGAGCCTCGGCCGGCGGCGCCGAGGCCAGATCCGGCACCCGCCGCCGCGGCGACGGTCGCCAAGGCCGAGGCGAGCCTCCGGGTCACGAGCCCGGGGGCAGGCCCGGCGACGGTCGCCCCCGCCTCCGCCCCGAGCGAGCCGCCGCCGGAGCCCCGTGGCGGGAGCGCGCGGCTCCCGGCACCCGGGCCGGCAAGCGAGGCCGCGCCGCCAGACCCGCCGCCGCATCCCCGCCGCAAGCCCGCGCCCCCGGCACCGACCCGCTTGCCGGCCCGCGCGGCCGAGCCCGAGGCGAGCCCACTCGTAACGGCAGTGGAGTCGGTGGCAGAGTGGCATGGAGACGTCGCCGCGCTTCCAAAGGAAAAACCGGTGTCGGGTCCGGGCGAACCGGCGGGCACCGGCACGGGCGAGTCGTTCGCCGGCCTCACGCCGGCGCCGCCGCCGGCCGGGGAGCGGGCCACCCCCGCGGCCATCGCCTACGCCGCCCCCGGCCTTCGCCGGGGCGGGGGCAACGCGCCTCCCCTCTACCCGGTGGCGGCGCGGCGGCGCGGGATCGAGGGCCGGGTGCTGCTCCGGGTCGAGGTTTCGCCCCAGGGGCGCGCAGCCGAGGTCGCGGTGATCGAGTCGAGCGGCCACGCCCTCCTCGACGAGGCGGCGCAGAGGGCGGTTTCGCGCTGGTCGTTCGAGCCGGCGCGCGCCGGCGGCGTGCCGGTTCCCGGCTCGATCGAGATCCCGGTCGTCTTTCGCCTCGGCGGTTAGGGAAGAAAAATCCCGCGGCCGGTGCCGCTCACTCCGCTGCCGCGGCCGGGGCCGTGTCGTCGGCGTCGCGGTAGAGGGTCGAGGGCTGGCCGTCGGGGATGCGATGGTTCCGCCGCCAGATCTTCTCGTACTCGTCGATGTGGCGGTAGTCGAAGTTGAGCATCATGTCGCGCAGGCCCACCAGCTCGACGGCGTTGAAGTTGTGCGAGATGGTGGCCGAGATCTTGCTCGCGTCGCCGAGCTCGAACACGAACGCCTCGAGGTCGCCGCCGTACTGTTCGAGGATCGAGTCGCGGTAGACCGCGTACCACTCCGAGCCCGGATATGGAGTGGCGAAGTGGGGTTTGACCACGATCCCCAGCTCCTCCCACGCCTTCACGTTCTGGCGGATCGAGTCGAAGTCCTCGTTGGGGAAGCCGATGATCTGGTTCGGCACCGGGCGGATGCCCGCCTCCAGGGTCCAGAAGAAGCTGCGGATGTTGGTCTTCGGCGTCGCCCCCTTGCCGATCCGCTTCATCACGTGCGGGGCGAAGCTCTCATAGCCGTAGACCAGGTGCGAGCAGCCCGCCTCGCGCATCACCTTGAGAATCTCCTTGGTGCAGAGCGTGGCGTGGCTGGTGCCCGACCAGTGCACCCCGGTCCAGCCCTTCACCTCGCCCTTGTCGTCGTACTCGTACTTCGGCGCCAGACCGTACTCGTGCCACAGCCGGCAGATCTCCTTCAGCCAGGTGCGGCCCGATGACTGGTCCATGGTCATCAGGTTCTCGTCGAGGAAGCCGATGAAGTTGACGCCGTAGCGGTCGTGGGCGTGGCGGGCGAGCCTCACCACGTACTCGGGACTGTGATAGCGGATGTGGCGGGTGTAGGTGCCGGGCTCGTCGAAGTGCACCTGCGTGCGGCCCTCGGCGTCGGTCTCGTAGCGCATGTCGCCGGCGATGCCGAGGTGGTAGCAGAAGCGGCAGATGAGCGAGCAGCCGTAGCTGGCGTTGATATCGAGCCGACGCGAGGCGAGCATCCCCTCCTCGGAGTAGAGCACCTCGCTGTTGGGGAAGTAAACCTCCTCGAGCGGGAACAGGTCCCAGGCCGGGAAGGGGAGCGAGTCGAGGTCGTGAAGGAGCGGCCGCTGGCCGGCCATGATCAGCCGGCCGCCCTCGCCGCGCGAGATGGTGCCGAGGACCGTGTGCCAGTCGCGCCGGCCCTCGTCGATCATCGACAGCATCTCGGGGAAGGTGACGAAAGCCTCGCCGACGACGCCCACGTCGACCTCGGGAAGCCAGGTCATCATCTCGTAGGGGAGCGAGGTGAGGATGCCGCCGCCGAGCACGATCGCCGACTCGGGGCAAACCTCGCGGGCGACCCGCACGATCCGCTTCACCGAGCCGTAGGTGGTGGTGATTCCGCCCAGACCGACCATGTCCCAGCGGTCGGCGGCCAGGACCTGGCGCAGCACCTCCTCGCCCGTCCGCCAGGCGTTCTGGTCGAACACCTGGACCAGGTGCCCCTTCTCGATCGCGATCGCGGCGAGAAGCGCGATCCCGTACGGCACGTGGCGCGGGACGTCCTCCTCGCGCACCACCGGGTTGATGAACAGGACCTTGGCCATGGGCCGGTGCCCCCTCCCGCCCTAAAGGTGACCCCCCGGAGCACGGCGCGCAAGAAATTCCTTGAGCGGAACGACCTCGACGCCGGTGCCGAACAGGATGCCGCCCTCGGTGCAGTTATAGGTGCGCACCGCGGAGTCGACGGCGAGCTCCAGGAACGCCTGGCGGTACCAGTAGTAGGCGGGGTCGGTGTAGAACCAGGCGCCGAGATGGGGGTTGAAGAGGCGGACGTAAACCGAATCGAGCCTCTCCTCGCCGACCAGCGCCACCGCCTCGTTGTAATACTGCGTGTTCCGGTAGGGGGTGCCGTCGTAATAGGAGAAGTCCATGCCGGTGACGGCGACGTGGGCCTTGCCCAGCACCTCGCCAGCCATCATCCAGCAGGCGGTGCCGACGTTGCCGCCGGCGTTGACGCACGGGAGCCCGTTCATCCGCTGAAGCTCGCGGGTGACGCTTCCGGGCGCGTCGGGATCGTCGAGCATGGGGTTCCACCAGTAGACCCCCATCCCCGCCTCGAGCACCCGCTCGACCACCGCCTCCGAGGCCGAGCTGGCAAGGGCAATCCGGATGTCGCGGCCGTGACGGCCGAGGAGCGAGAGGATCTCCCGGTTGGCCTTGAGCTCGTTGGCGAAGGCCTCATCCATGTCCTGGCGGCCGAAATAGTCGTCGGCACTGATCGATTCGGCGGTCAGCCTGGGATCGCCGAACCAGCGGACGATGCGGGTGGCGTGCGGATCGAGCGAGACCGCGAGGTGCGGCACCACGCCGTTGCGCAAGCAGTAGGCGAGCGCGCTCTCGGTGACGACGAGGGCGCCCCTGAAGCCCGAGTCGCGGATCGCGCGGATGGGATCGCGGCGCCTCACGCTCGGCCCGGCGGCGACCACGATCGCGCTATCGCCCTCGCCGAGGGCCGCGCCGCGAAGCTCGGCGAGCGAGCGCCCGCGGGCGATCGCCCCGCGGTTCCGCCGCGCGTTGGCGAGCGCCATCTCGCCGTGGCGCTCCCAGGTGAGGGACTCCATGCGGGCGACGAGCTTGAGCCCCAGCTCGCCCGGCCCCTCGGGCACCGACGGTTTCCGCTCGCTCACGCGCGCCCCGGCTCGGCCGGGTCGGGGGCGGGACGGGTCAACCCTTGTCGTCGAGGGTCCACTTGACCTTCTTCTTGGCGACGAAGGCGATGCTGCCGCCGAGGCGCTTGAGCGCCGCCCGCTCGAAGCGGGATTCGAGGTCGTCCGCCTCCTTCTTGGTCTCGGGCGGGCGCACCTCCTTCTCCGTCTTGAAGTTGCCCTTGAGGTAGGAACTCATCGCCTCGACTCCTGCGGTCCGATCCTGCCGCTCATCTTATAGGCGAGCCCGCCCGGCGCGGCAACGCCCCGCCCTATTCGGCGGCCCGCGACCTGCCGCCGACCCACTGGTTACACGCCGATATGAAGGGCGTGGAAGTCAACTTTTGGGTGACGTTAAAGGATCGCTTATCTCTATCCTCCATCCATTCGGCGGGATCAACTTCAGCTATCATCGAGGGATGATATGCTGACGTTGGGATCATGGTGCTTTAGCGCCTTCCGGCGAAAAGGATCAAACCAACCTATCGACCTCGAATGGACTGGAACAGAGGTGCCATGATCAACGACGATCCCGAACTTCTCGCCCTCATGCTGGCCGATACGAAGGCGGCGCCGGTTCTCTATCGGCCGACCAACTATTGGAAGGTGTACGAGGAGCAGTTCATGTCCGAACTCGCGCAGATGGGCCTCAGGGATTTCCGCCGGCGGCGGAACTCGGTGCTGCAGTCCTTTGGCGCGAGCGATCTCCGCGAGCCCCTGGTCACGTTCGATCTCCGACGACTTCGCTATGTCAATAACCGGGTCTTCCGCCGGATTCCGCGATGGGAAACGTTGCTCGCGCGACTCTCGGCGTGGCTGGCCGGCGCGGTTGCCGTTCGGGACGACCTTGGCGTCGAAGGGCTGCAACGTCTCGCCATCTCCGTGTGCGAGGATGCGGCCACACCCGTTCCCTCGGCCCGGCCGGTGAGCGACCTTGAGATGTCGATCGAGGGCGGCCCGGAGGAGGTGTTCGAGTACCATGGGCGAACCTATTCGATCCCCTTTCTTTCCTATTACCTGCGCTACGTTTTCGCGAGCCGGTTTATCGACCTTGAGACCATCGCGATTTTCGCCGAGCTCGGCGTCGGGCTTGGCCGCCAGGTGGAAGTGATCCACAAGCTGCACCCTCGGGTCACCATTCTGGCCTTCGATATCCCGCCGCAGCTTTACGTCGCCCACCAATATCTTTCGGCCGTCTTTCCCGACGACGTGCTCGACTACCGGGACACGCGCCTCCTGGTTGGCTTGACGGGCCTTGCTCCGGGGAAGATTTATATTCTCGGCGCATGGCAGTTCCCACAGATTGCCACCATCTCCGTGGACCTTTTCTGGAACGCCGGGAGCTTCCAGGAAATGGAGCCAGAGGTGGTCGGGAATTATCTTGGCCTGGTCCGGGGTTCAGTCGGCGCCGTGTTCTTGCAGCAGCTCATGGAAGGGAAAGAGGTGGCCGCGCGGCCCGGAGTCCACGGCGTGCTCGCGCCGACCACGTTTGAGCACTATCGACGGTTCCTTGAGGGGTTCGACCTAGTGCACATGGAGCCGAGCCTTACGGTCACTGGGGGCCGACATCAGTACAAAGATTCCTTTTGGCGAAAGCGGAAGAAACGCTGAGCCGGCGGCGGCAAGCCGGTCCTTTGGTTTCGGGCCTCCGCCCCGCCCTCATTCGAGGGCGCCGTGGAACAGGTAGCCGGCGATCGCCGCCGGCGTGACCTTGACGAACTTCACCTCCCGGCCGGCGAGCGCCGCCTTCACCAGAATATAGTTCTCGGCGTTGGCGAGCTTCACCTTGAAGATGCCGCGCGCGCCCTTGATCTTGGGATAGAGGTTGGGGTCGACCATCCGCTCCTTGCGCCCGAGGCGCTCGATCGCCGCGGCCTCGTCGGGCGTGTCCGCCACCGCCTCTTCCTTCACCAGTTGCCAGTCGCGCTCGCCGGCGTGCGCGGCCTCGTTCAGCGCCGCGATCGCCTTCTCCGCCGACTCCGCGGCGAGCCCGACCTTGTAGAGGTGCTTGGTGAGCCCGACCTCGGCGCCCCACTTCTGCACCGCCTTGCTCTTGGCGACGTAGATGATGGCCATGACGGCGTTTCCCTTCGCTTGGCCCGCGCCCATCGAACGCGGGGTGATGGCGGTCGGCCCGCCGCCGTGCTAGAGCCAGGGCCGGGGCGGGCTTCCGAGCATAGCGCGGCGGCCGCGCTCCTCGGAGAGGAAATCCTCGGCCACGGCCAAGGCTGGAATCGACGATGCGCACGCTCATGGGATCGCTGTCGGCTCGGCCGGCGCTGTGGGCGCTGGCGCTGGCCGCGGCGGCGGCGGGCGCGGGCTGGGTGCTCCGCTATCACCTGGTCGAGCCCGAGGCGTTCGGGGTCCGCTGCCAAGCCGCGGGCGCGCCGTGGTGGTGCCCGCTCCGCACCGGCCTCATCCGCGCCACCGAGGTCAACGGCCTCGGCATCGGCTCGTTCGTCGTCGCCCTCGTCTCGCTCGTCGTCCGCGGCCGGGCGGCGACGATGCTGGTCGCGCTCGCGATGGGGATCGGGGGCGCCGGGCTCTACCTCTACAACACCTCATTCGCCGCTGCCGGCGTGCTGATCGGATTGTTGCGCGCGACCCGGATCGAGCCCGGGCGAGACAATCCGTAGCGCCTCGGCGCGGGCGAATCCGAGCCACGGAAGCGCGAGCGCCAGCGCCAGCGCCAGCCAGGCCATCGCCTGCCAGTTGGCGGGGCCGTCGAGCGCGAAGGCGCCGGCGATCAGAAGCACGAGCGCGAGCCAGCCCTCCTCGCGCCGGTCGTCCGCGTTCTCGATCCCCGTCCCCGGCACCATCAGCCAGCGGACCAGCGCCGCCGCCGCCGGCAGCCCGAAGAGCGCGAGCGGGATGTCTCGATGCCGGGAATCAAAGGCGAGGGTAATCGAGAGATACGCCGCCCCGAGCGCCGCCAGCCCGTGCATGGCGCCGAGAAGGAGCGCCGCGTCCGCACCCGCCCGCGAGGGGCGCCTGAGCCAGGCCAGCGCCTCGCGGAGCGCCAGCGGAGGAACCCGCGCCCAGGCCCCCTCGCCGTCGACGACGAACGAGAGGAGCGCGGCCGCGGCGGCGATGGCGAGGAGCGCGCCCGCCGCGCCCCCGATCCAGCCGCCCGCGGTCATGCTGGCGGTGGCGGCGAACCCCGCCTGCAGGACGAGCACGATCCCCAGTGCCTGGCCGAGGCCCGCGACCAGGAGCCAGCGCCCGGCCGGAAGCGGCCGCCCGCGCCAGACGGTGACGAGCAGGAGGAGGGCGCCGATGGCGGCACTGGCGGCGAAGGCGAGCGGCCAGCGCGGCCACTCGCTCACCGGCCCGGCGAAGGGAAACTTGAGGGTGCGGTTCTTGTCGAGGACGCCCCAGTAGCCGCCGACCGTGCCCTCGTGCACCCGCTTCCAGGGCTGATCGATGCCCTCGATGATGTTGTAATCCACGCCCATCGCCGACGCCGCGATCGCGAACTCGCGCACGAACCGGGCCTGGTTGACCCGCCCCGGCACCGCCGCCGCGCGCGGCCGCCCGGCGCTCGGCCAGCCGATCTCGCCGACGATGAAGGGCTTGGGCGGGAGGATCCTTCGCGCCCGCTCGATGATCCCCCGCACGTGCGCCTGCACCTCGTCGATCCCGACCGGGGCGGGGTCGTCCCAGTAGGGGAGCACGTGCACGGTCAGCACGTCGACCGCCTCGGCCACCACCGGATTCTTGAGCCAGAAGTGGGCGATATCGGCGTAACTCACCGGCACCGGGCTTCGCGGCTTGACCGAGCGGATGAGCGTGGCGAGCTGCCCGCCGGTGAGCTCGCGCCTGAGCAGCACCTCGTTGCCGAGGAGGAGCGCCCGCACCGATTCGGGATGGGCGCGGGCGAGCGTGAGGCCGGCCTCGATCTCGGCCGCGTCGTCGCGCCTGTCGCCGCTGATCCACACCCCTAGCAGCACTTGCATCCCGAGCCGGGTCGCGATCCGCACCACCTCGCCCTGCGGCCCCCGCGCGGAGTAGGTGCGCACGCACCCCGTATACGGGAGGAGGGCGGCGAGGTCGGCCTCGATCCGGGCAGAGGGGACCGTGTAGTCGCGGTCGAGCGGCGTCTGGCCGCCGTCGTAGGGCGTGTAGGAGACGCAGGCGAGCCGCCCGCCCGGGACCTCCGGCAGGTCGACCGGCCGGCCGAGAACCCACCAGAGGGCGAAGGTCGCACCGGCCGCGAGGGCGAAGGCGGGAACGGCGAGGAGGCGCGAGGGGCTGGGCATGGCTCCGGGGTCGGCGGGGCGCTGAGGCCGTGGGATTTAGGTCAAACCCCACCCCCCGCGCAAGGGGTGCGGACCGGCCGGCGAAGCGCCGCCCTCCCCCCGGGTCCCCTTCCCGCCCCGCTCCGGCCGCGAAAGCGATTGGCAAAGCCGGAATCGCGCCCGATGATGGGCCGGTGCCTGCCGCCGTCCGGCCGCCGCCGGACCAGGGCGGAGGAACAGCACCGGGGACCGACTCCATGACCGCGATCCACTACCAGCCGGCGGTCGAGCTCGCGGCGATGCTGCGGCGCCGCGAGATCGGCTGCCTCGAGCTTCTCGATCACTTCCTCGCCCGCGTCGAGCGCCACAACCGGGCGCTCAACGCCGTCATCTGGATGGATGCCGAGGGCGCCCGCCGGCGCGCCCGCGAGGCCGACGCGGCGCTGCTCCGGGGCGACGTATGGGGCCCCTTGCACGGCCTGCCGATGACGGTGAAGGAGTCCTTCGACCTGGCCGGCGCGCCCACCCACTGGGGCCTCGCCGCCTACAAGGACAACGTCGCTGCCGCCGATTCGGCGGTGGTCGAGCGCCTCAAGGGCGCGGGGGCGGTGATCTTCGGCAAGACCAACGTCCCCGTGCTGCTCGCCGACTGGCAGAGCTTCAACCCCGTCTGCGGCACGACCAACAACCCCTGGGCGCTCGACCGCGTGCCGGGTGGGTCGTCGGGCGGGGCGGCGGCGGCGCTCGCCGCCGGCCTCACCGGCCTCGAGGCGGGAAGCGACATCGGCGCCTCGATCCGCAACCCCGCGCACTACTGCGGCGTCTTCGGCCACAAGCCGACCTTCGGCATCGTCCCCTCGCGCGGGCACGCGCTTCCCGGCGTCTTCGCCACCGCCGACATGGCCGTCTGCGGGCCCCTGGGGCGGAGCGCCGAGGACCTCGCCCTCGAGCTCGGCATCGTCGCCGGCGCCGAAGCGCCCGACTCGCCGGGCTGGCGGCTCGAGCTTCGCCGCCCGCGGAAGACCGCGCTCAAGGACTACCGGATCTCGGTGATGCTCTCGGACCCCAACTCCGAGGTCGACGCCGAGTACGCCGAGCGCCTCCAGGCGGTGGCCGACGCGCTCGCCAGGGCCGGGGCCAAGGTGAGCGACCGGGCGCGGCCCGACATCGACACGCTGCGCGCCCACGAGGTCTACATCATGCTCCTGCGGGCCGCGACCTCGGGCCGCCTCACTTCCGAGGACGTGGCCCGCTTCCGGGCGCTGGCCGAGCGGCTGGGGCCGAAGGACCGCTCCTACGTCGCGCGCATGGCGAGGGCCAACACCATGACGCACCGCGAGTGGCTCGCCTACAACAACGAGCGCGAGGAACTCCGGCACCGATGGGCCGCGTTCTTCAGGGAGTGGGACGTGATGATCTGTCCCACCGCGGCCTCGGCCGCCTGGCCGCACGATCACAAGGGGGAGCGCCACGAGCGCACGATCCCGGTCAACGGCAGGCGGGTGCCGACCACCGACCAGCTCTTCTGGGCCGGGCTCTCGACCCTGGTCTATCTGCCGGGAACGGTGGCGCCCGCGGGGCTCACCCGCTCGGGCCTGCCGGTGGGCGCGCAGGTGATCGCCGGGCACCTCGAGGACCTGACCGCGATCGAGGTCTGCCGCCTGATCGCGCGCGAGACCGGCGGCTTCCGGCCGCCCCCCGGCTACGACTGAGGCCGGGCGGGAACGGGGTATCGACCGCCCCTCGCCCGCTCCGCGCCGCTGCCATGACCCCGGAGGAGATGCTTGCCCGCGTGCTCTATCGCGACGGGCTGATGCTGATCATCGACAAGCCGGCCGGGCTGCCGGTGCACGCCGGGGCCGGGGGCGGCCCCAACCTCGAAGACTTCCTCGATGCGTTTCGCTTCGGGCTTCCCGATCCGCCCGGGCTCGCCCATCGGCTCGACCGCGACACCAGCGGCTGCCTGGTGCTGGGCCGCCACCGCGAGGCCCTCGCCCGCCTCGGCCGGCTGTTCGCCGGCGGGCGGGTGGAGAAGGTCTACTGGGCGGTGGCCGAGGGCGCGGCGACGGCGCCCGAGGGGCGGATCGACCTGCAGCTCCGCAAGGTCACGGCGCGGAAGGACTCCTGGCGGATGGCGGTGGACCGCGAGGCCGGCCAGCCGGCGCTGACCGACTACCGCGTGCTGGGGGAATCCGGCGGGCGCGCCTGGATCGAGTTCCGCCCGCTGACGGGCCGCACCCATCAGATCAGGGTCCACGCGGCGGCCCTGGGGTGCCCGGTGGCCGGCGACTGGGTCTACGGCAAGGCGGCGCGCGGGGCCGGGCCGCTGATGCTGCACGCGCGCGCGGTCTCGGTGCCGCTCTATCCCAAGCGCCCGCCGATCGCCGCCACCGCCCCGGTGCCGCCCCACATGGCGGCGGCGCTGAGGGCCTGCGGATTCGCGGGGGAGGAAAACCGCGCCGCCGTTCGCGCCGATCCGGCTATCCGAGTCGGACGTCGGCGCGTCCCGTGACGGCCGGCCCGGTTCGGGTCACTTGCCGCCGAGGAAGTCCTTGAGCCAGCGCTGGTAGTCGGCGTCGCGGGTCAGCGTCTTCATCATCTCGCCCGGGGCCGCGGTCTTGATGTCCTCCGGCTGGGTGCCGTCGCGGAGCGCCTTCAGCGCCTCGTAGGTGGCCCGCACCGCGGCCATGAACGGCTGGTGGCCCTGGAGCCCGATCCGCACCCGCTGCCCGGCGAGATACTCGCGGTCCTTGAGGTCCTTGCCCAGCGTCCCCAGCATCAGCGGCACGTGCGTCGCCGCCGCCACCGCCTCCAGCTCGGCCCGGGTGCGGATGCCGACCAGGAAGAGCGCGTCCACCCCCGCCGCCTCGTAGGCCCGGCACCTGGCGATGGTGTCGTCGAGGCCGGTGACCGCGGGCGCGCTGGTCCGCCCGGCGACCACCAGCTTGGGGTCCTGGCGCCCGGCGAGCGCGGCCCGCATCTTGCCCACCCCCTCCCCGATCGGGATCAGCCGGGTCTTGCCCAGCTCGCCGAACGGCTGAGGCAAGGCGGTATCCTCGATGGTCAGCGCGGCGACTCCGGCCGTCTCCAGCTCCTCCACCGTGCGCTTGACGTTGAGCGCGTTGCCGTAGCCGTGGTCGGCGTCGACCAGGAGCGCCAAGTTGCCCGCCCGGCAGATGCGATAGGCCTGGGCGGCGAACTCGGAGAGGGTGAGGACGATCAGGTCGGGTGCGCCGAGCACGGTCATCGAGGCGATCGAGCCCGCGAACATGCCGACCTCGAAGCCGATGTCCTCGGCGATCCGGGCCGAGAGCGGATCGTACACCGAGCCGGGATGGATACAGCGCTCCCCGGCAAGGATGGCGCGGAAGCGCTCGCGTCGGGCGGTCCAGTGCATGGGGGTGTCCTTTTCTTTCTTCGGTGTCGGAGGTCTTCGATGCCGGAGGTCGGCGAGGGCCGACGCTAACCGCGGGCGGGCGAAACCGCAACCGTCGCCCGCGGCCGGCGCGGTCGGTTCCGGCCGCCCCGGCGGGCGCGGAGCTTGGCGGTCGCTGGCGCATCGACCGCGAGCGTCTCGGGGTCGATCGCCACGCCGTAGGCCTCGGCGGCGTGGCCGACCGTCACCTTGCCGTCCAGCACGTCCTCGCGCACCGCCTCGGGGGCGCGGGCGAACGGGTCGCCGTATCCGCCCGAGCCGGCCATGCGCACGCAAAAGGCGTCGCCCTTGGTCATGCGACGCATGAACTTGCCCGGCAGAACCTCCTCCCTCGGGCTATCCGGATTGAGGAGACAGGCGCCGCCCGCGCCGGGCCCGCCGCCGGCCAGGCCCCAGGGGCGCGAGCGCTGGCGGTCGGAGCGGACCTGGAGGAGCGCCTCCTCGGCCAGCAGGCGGTACTGGCGGGCGATGCCGAGCGCGCCGCGGAAGCGCCCGGCACCGCCGGTGTCGGGGAGGAAGCCGTACTCGTCGATCCGGACCGGGTTCTCGGCCTCCATCACCTCGACCGGCACGTTGGCGAGGTTGCCGAGGCACCACGGCCCGGCATCCTGGCCGTCGCGGTCGGGAAGGGCACCGTGGCCGGTCATGTTGTGGAAGTCGAAGACGAGGAACGGCGCCCGGTCGCGGCCCCAGCCGGCGATGGCGATGCCGAACTCGGAGCCGCCGCAGCAGGCCGGCATGCGCCCGGGAAGGAGCTTGGCGAGCGCGCCCATCACCACCATCCGCACGCGATGGCCGCCCTGGCCGCGGGCGCCGACGGGGGCGGGAAAGCGCGGGTTGACGAAGCTCCCCTCGGGGGCGACCACCGTGATCGGCCTGTAGAAGCCGGCGTTGTTGGGCATGTCCGCGGGCAGCACGGTGCGGATCGCGGCGTAGGAGCACGACGCGGTGAACCAGTAGTTGGGGTTGAGCGCGCCGGTGGTCTGCGGCGAGGTGCCGGTGTAGTCGAGCACCATCTCGTCGCCCTTGACCGTGAGGGTGAGGTGAATCTTCACCGGCTCGCTGCCCACCCCGTCGTCGTCGATCCAGTCGTCGAACTCGACGCTGCCGTCGGGGAGCGCGGCGATCCCGACCCGGGTCAGGCGCTCGGCGTAGTCGACCAGGCCGGTCATGTAGGCGCGAAGCTCGGCGGTGTCGTATTCGCCGATCAGGCGCTCCATCTCGCGCGCCCCCAGGTGGAGCGCGGCGACCTGGGCGCGGACGTCGCCCAGCACCTTCACCGGCACCCGCACGTTGTGCTCGATGATCCGCATCAGCGTCGCGTTGGGCGCGCTCCGCTCGTAGATCTTCGAGGGCGGGATGCGGAGCCCCTCCTGGAAGATCTCGCTCGAGTCGCAGGCGTTCCCCCCCGGCACCCGCCCGCCCATGTCGGTGTGGTGGAGGATCAGGCTCATGAACGCCACCCGCGCCCCGGCCCGGTCGTAGACCGGCTTGAACATGAAGATGTCGTTGAGGTGGCTCGCCCCCGAGTAGGGATCGTTGTTGGCGAGGATGTCGCCCGGATGGATGTCGTCGCCGAAATGGTCGAGGCAGCCCCTGAGCGCCGGCATCAGCGCGCCCAAGTGCACGGGCAGCGCCAAACCTTGCGCCACCATCACGCCGTCGGCGTCGCAGATCGCCGAGGAGAAGTCGAGGTTGTTCTTGACCACGGTCGAGCGCGAGGTGCGGACCACGGTCACGATCATGTTGTCGGCGATGGTGATGAGCGCGTTCTTGACCAGCTCGCGCCGGACCGGGTCGAGCTCCATCGGCACCCCCTCACGCCCGCACGCGATGGGGCTCGAGCGGCGTGTGGCAGCTCAGGTTCTCGATCCCGTCGGCGGTGACCAGCAGGCAGTTACCGAGGTTGCAGCCGGCCTTCATCGGCTCCAGCCACTGGGAGTGGACGACGAAGGTCATGCCCTCCTCCAGCCGGTCGTAGTTGGTAGAGATGACGCTGTAGCCCGGCATGCCGGTCATCGAGATCGAGTGGCCGAGGCGCGGGCCGTTGGGCCCGGGCGTGGCCGGATAGACGTGGCGAAGCTCGCGGCCCTGCGCCTCCCAGTCCTCGTCCTTCACCTTCTTTCGCGGGATCGGGCGGGGCGTGCCGTCGGACATCGGCTCCCAGTTCCAGGGGATGTCGCGGGTCTCGGGCGATTTCACGTAGCCGCGCTCGATATAGGGGCCGAAGGAGGCGTTGTTCACGTCGCGCACCAGGGCGCCGGGGCGGGCGACCTTCATCGCCCGCCGCACCCCCTCGACGCACATCTCCAGCACCTCCTCCTGCTTCCTGGTGATCCTGCCGACCGCGATCATGCGCGCGGTCTGCGCCCAGTAGCCGCGATAGGTGACGTTGGAGACGTAGATGTTGATCAGGTCGCCGGGCCGGACCACGTGCCCGTAGGGTTTGGAGATATGGGTGCCGAAGCGGTTGATGCCGACCTGGTAGCCGTCGCCGGTCTCACCGCCGCGGGCGAGTTGGGCGAAGGTGAAGGCGGCGTAGATCTCATGGTCGGTGACGCCCGGCCGGATGACGTGATAGGCGGCCTGGAGGCCGATGTCGATGAGCTGCGCGGCGGCGCGGACGATCGCCTGCTCGGCCTTGGAGCGCACCCGCTGCATACGGTCGATGATGCCGTTCTCGCGCTGGAAGGCGGCCTCGGGCAGGGCCTTGGCCAGGGCCGCGAAATAGGGCCCCGACACCGAATCCCCGATCAGCCCGAAGCGGGCCTTGGCAAGGCCGAGCTCGGCGGCGGCGAGGCGGGTCGCCTCGGCGAGCCTTTTCACCGTATCGCCCGGCCGGCCCCAGGTCTCGCGCCCCCAGGGGCCGACCTGGCGGATGTCCTCCACCCCGACCGGCTCGCCCGGCGGCGGCAGCAGCACCGAGGAGCCGTAGAACGACAACATCACCGGCTCCTTGTCGGCGTCGGTGGGGAGGATCAGCGCCCCCTCGCGGATCCAGTCGCAGGCGTAGCGGAGATAGGAGTTGGAGGTGTGGTACCAGCCGATGATGTCGGTATGCAGGATCAGCGCGTCGCACCCCGCCACCGCCGCCTCGCGGCGGATGCGGCGCACCCGCTCGGCGAACTCGGAGGCCGGCAGCGGATCGACCGGCGTGAACTCGAAATCCGGCTCGAAGCCGGCGAGCAGCTTCTCGCAGGCTTGGCGCGACACGCGCATGGGACTCCCCCCTTGGTGACGTTTCCTCGCCTGCGAGCCTAGCCGCTCGGCCCCCGCAAGGGAAGGCTGGGCAGGAGCGGGTTTCGGCGCTAGGGTGGCCGCCGAGCGCGACGGGGGGGGAGCGCCGACCATGGCCACCATCGGCCCGGCGGAGGCGGAGGAGCGGATCGCGCGCCTGGAGGCGATCATCCGGCGCGACCCCCGGGGCCTGCCCTGGATCCAGTCCTTCTGCGACGCCGCCAAGGGCGGGCTCGGCCGCGCCGCCCGCGCCATCGCCGCAACGCCGGCGCCGCACGTCTGCATCATCACCGGCTTCTACCACCCGCACGGCGAGCCGCCCTGCTGCGAGACCGACGGGCCTCCGGGCGCGGCGCATCTCGCCGCCGCCTTCCGCCGGGCGGGGTTCGCCTGCCGGCTGGTCACCGACCGGCCGAACGCCGGGGCGATCAAAGCAGCGGCCTTCGCCGCCGGGCTCCCGCGCGACTTTCCCTTCGATGTCGCCTCGGTGGACGGCGAGGGCGCCGACCTCGGCGAGCCCGTGCCGGCCATCGCCTCCCGCTGGCGCGCCCTCGATCCGCCGATTACGCACGTCATCGCCATCGAGCGGGTGGGGCGTTCGGCCGACGGACGCCCGCGCAACATGCGCGGCTTCGACATCTCCTGGTACAACGCCCCCCTCGACGATCTTTTCGCCGGCGGGCCGTGGGCGAGGATCGCCATCGGCGACGGCGGCAACGAGATCGGCATGGGCTCGCTGCCCGCCGGGCTGATCGCGCGGAGCGTCACCGGCGGCGAGCGGTTCGCCTGCGTCGTCCCCTGCGATCACCTTGTCGTCGCCGCGGTCTCCAACTGGGGCGCCGTCGCGCTGATCGCGGCGCTGGCGCTCCTTCGCCCCGAGCTCGAGGATCGCCTAGCCGCCGGCCTCACCCGCGAGGCCGACAGGCGGATTCTCCACGACACGGTGTGGAAGGGGCCGGCGGTCTGCATGCCCGAGTGGAACAAGGCGCCGACCGTGCAGATCATGGCCGTGGACGCGCTCCCTTGGGAGCACCACGCCGGCGTGCTGGCGGAGATCGTCGGCGTGCTCGACCGCGGCCCCGGCCGGGCGAAAACGGCGGATCGAAGGGAGGAACCGAGGATGTCGGGCGAAGACCTGTCGCGAAGGATGGCGCGGATGGAGGAGATCATCCGCCAGGATCCCCGGGCCCTGCCCTGGATCCAGGTCTTCTGCGACTGGGCCAGGGGCGGGCTCGCGGCGGCGGCGCGCTCGCTCGCCCTGCACCCCCGCCCCCACGTCGGCATCATCACCGGCTTCCATCTCCAGCACGCCGAGCCGCCGGCCTGCGACTCGGACGGGCCGCCCGGCGCGGCGCACCTGGCCTTCGCGCTCCACAACGCCGGCATCCCCTGCCGGCTGGCTACCGACCGGCCGAACCAGGGCCCGGTCGAGGCGGCCGCCTTCGCCGCCGGCCTCGGCCGCGACTTCCCCTTCGACATCGCCACCGTCGACGAGCGGATCGGCGACCGCGGCCGCCCCGTCGCCGACATCCTCGCCGACTGGACGCGGCTCCACCCCCCGCTCTCGCACGTGGTCGCGATCGAGCGCATCGGGCCCGCCGCCGACGGCGTCGCCCGCAACATGCGGCGCTATCCGATCACCTGGTTCAACGCCCCCCTGGAGCGGCTCTTCGCCGGCGGCCCGTGGACGAAGATCGGCATCGGCGACGGCGGCAACGAGCTCGGCACCGGCTCGCTGCCGCGCGACCTCGTGCACGCCCACCTGCCGAACGGGCGCGAGATCGCCTGCGTGGTGCCCTGCGACCACCTGATCATGGCCGCGGTTTCCAACTGGGGCACCATCGCGCTGATCGCCGCCCTCGCCCTCCTTCGCCCCGAACTCAAGGCGCGGCTGATCACCGGCCTCACCCGCGAGGCCGACCGCAGGATCCTCGACGAGACGATCTGGACCGGCCCGGCGGTCTCGATGCCCGAGTGGGACAGGCAGCCGGCCATCCGGGTGCTGGCCGTGGACGGCCTGCCGTGGGACTACCACGCCGGAATCATGGACCAGGTTCTCGCCGCCCTCGACGGATGAGGGCGGCGGATATTCGCACCCGGCGCCTGTCCTACTCGGCCGCCGCCGCGGTCGCTCCGCCGCGGAGCGCGGCGGTCGCCGCCTCGTCCACCACCCCCTCCTCGTCGACGACGACGCCGTAGTCGCGCCGCGCCGCCTCGACGCCGACGAGGCCGTTGCGCACATCGGCGGCCACCCGCCACGCCTCGCGCGCCTTGGCGTCGCCGTAGCCGGCACCGCCCGGCATCTCCACCACCAGGGTGTCGCCCGGCGGGATGGTCTGGATGCCCTTGGGGTGCAGGCGCGTGCCCGAGCCGAGCGCGATGATGCCGTTGCCGCCGTTGAGCCCGCCCTCGCGCCCACGCGGCGGGTAGAAGCAGCGGTCGAAGCGGGCGGAGATGGCGAAGGGCGCGCCCTCGCGGTTGCCGATCACCATGGTCTGGCCGGTGCCGCCTCGCCAGCGCCCGGCGCCGCCCGACTCGGGGCGAAGCTCCTTCTTCCACACCACCAGCGGCGTGATCGTCTCGGTCACCTCGACCGGGACGTTGCGGATGCCGCTCGGGAAGGCGACCACGTTGAGCCCGTCCGAGGTCGGCCGCGCCCCCGAGCCGCCGCAGTGGAAGGTCATCACGTCGAAGGGCGTGTAGTTGGCCGGATAGGGGTACTTGGGGTCGGTGCGGCCGAAGGCGCCGAACAGCACCATCGAGTAGAGGCTCGAGGTGCTCTCCGCCGGCACGCCCCCCTCCACCGCCTGGTGCAGGCAGCCGAAGGCGACGTCGGGAAGGACCTGGCCGATGGTGCCGCGCGAGGCGACCGCGCGCGGCCGGCGCGCGTTGACGATGCAACCCTCGGGCGCCACCACCTTCACCACCTCCAGCGAGCCGGCGTTGTTGGGGATACGGGGCGCGATGATGCAGTTCACCCCGAACGAGGTGTAGGCGTCGGCGTAGCAGTAGGGGACGTTGATGCCGTAGGGCGACTCGGGATCGGTGCCGGTGAAGTCGACCGTGATCCCCTCCTTGTGCACGGTCACGGCGCAGGCGATGTGGATCGGCTTGTCGTAGCCGTCCATGGTGAGGGTGTTGCGATAGGTGCCGGGACGGAGCTTGCGCACCGCCTCGAGCTTGGCCTTACGCGAGGTGGCGAAGATATAGTCGGCGAGCGCGTCAAGGTCGTCGAGGCCGAACTCGTCCATCATCGCCAAGAGGTGCCGGCCGCCCACCTCGTTGCAGCCGGCGAGCGAGTAGATGTCGCCCGCGGTTTCCACCGGGGTGCGGACGTTGAGGCGGACGATGTCGAGAATCCACTCGTTGACCTTGCCGCGGTCGATCAGCTTGAGGATCGGGAGCTGGACTCCCTCGTGGTAGATCTCGCGCCCGTCGGGGCTGAGGCCCAGCCCGCCGACGTCGATGACGTGGGTGGTGCAGGCGAAGAGCGCGACCATCCTCCGCTTGCGGAAGATCGGCGTCACCACGGTGAAGTCGTGCAGGTGGCCGGTGCCCATCCAGGCGTCGTTGGTGATGAAGGTGTCGCCGGGCTTCATGTTCGCCTGGCCGATGTGGCGGAGGAAGTGCTTCACCGCCTCGGCCATGGAGTTGATGTGCCCGGGCGTGCCGGTCACCGCCTGGGCCATCATCTTGCCCTGGCGGGGCTCGAAAATGCCGGCAGAGATGTCTCCGGCTTCGCGGGTGGAGGTGGAGAATCCGGTCCGCACCAGCACCCGCCCCTGCTCCTCGACCACCGCCAGGAGCCGGTCCCACGTGATCTGCAGGCGGACCTGCTCGATCGCCCGGCTCTTAGCCCCTCCGCCCTTGGCGGCGGCGGCCGCCGCGCCGGCCCGGCGCTTGCGCTCCATGACGATGTAGCCGAGCGGGTTGATCTCGGCGTCGAAGTCGGGCGAGACGTAGGTCGAGGTCGCGTCCTCGGCGATCATCGCCGGGCCGGCGATGCGCGCCCCGGGATCGAGCGCGGCGCGCCGGTAGACCGGCACCTCGCGGAACCGGCCCGTCGCCCCGTCGAGCACCGGGCGCCGGCCCTCTGGCTTTGGCCGGTAGGTGGTGCGCAGCGCCCTCACCCGCTTGGGCCGCGGCGGCACGGTGCTCAGCGCCAGCGTCCAGCTCAGGATCTCGACCCGGCCGCTGGGGATGGTGCGGTTGTAGAGCGCCTGGTAGGCGGTCTCGAAGGCGCGCTTCAGCACCGCCGTGTCGCCGGCGCGGAAGGGACGGGCCGGGATCGCGGCCGCCACCTCGTGGCCCTGGCCGACATAGCGCATCATCGCGGTCCGGGTCTCGACCAGCCTGCCCGTGGGCGCGCCGGCGCGCACCACCGCGTAGGCCTCGGCCTTCATCTCGTCGTAGAGGGCGTTGACCGCGTCGGGGTCGAAGGAGTCGAGCCGGGTGAAGCGGCTGCGCACCACCTCGTAGGCGACGGGCGCGCGCAGGAATCCGAGGGCCGAGCCGACGCCGGCGTCGGTCGGGACGATGATGCGCTCGATGTCCACCTTCTCGGCCAGGCGGGCGGCGTGCAGCGGCGCAGCGCCGCCGAAGGCGATGAGGGTGCGCCGCGACAGCACCTTGCCGCGCTCGATGGCGTGGACGCGGGCGGCGTTGGCCATGTTTTCGTCGACGATCTCGGCGACGCCGAAGGCGGCCTCGACGTCGCTCATCCGCATCCCCTTGCCGACCCCGGCGCGAAGGGCGGTCGCCGCCTTGCCCGGATCGAGCCGGAGGCGGCCGCCGGCGAAGGCGTCGGGGTCGATCCGGCCCATCGCCAAGTCGGCGTCGGTCACCGTCGGCTCCTCGCCGCCGAGGCCGTAGCAGGCGGGGCCGGGCTGCGAGCCGGCGCTCCGCGGGCCGACCTGGATGCGCTTGAGCTCGTCGACGCTGGCGATCGAACCGCCGCCGGCGCCGATCTCCACCATCTCGATCACCGGCACGAGGAGCGGGAAGCCGCTGCCCTTGGCGAAGCGGTACTGGCGTCCGACCTCGAAGCTGCGCGACTGCTGCGGGGTGAAGTCGTCGATCAGGCAGATCTTGGCGGTGGTGCCGCCCATGTCGAAGGAGAGCACGTCGCTGAGCCCGCATTCGGCGGCGATGTAGGAGGCGAGGATCGCGCCCCCCGCCGGCCCCGACTCGACCAGCCGGACGGGATTGCGAATCGCGGTCTCGAGCGCGGTCAGGCCCCCGCCCGACATCATCAGGAACAGCGGGCAGGTGAACCCCATCCGGCGCAGGTCCTGATCGAGGCGCCCGAGGTAGCTCGCCATCAGCGGCTGGATGTAGGCGTTGGCGACCGTGGTCGAGATGCGGTCGTACTCGCGGACCTCGGGGCAGACGTCCGAGGAGAGGGTGAGCGAAAGGTCGGGAAGCTCGGCCTTGAGGATGTCGCGCGCCCGCTGCTCGTGCGCCGGGTTGGCGTAAGCATGCAGGAAGCCGACCGCGACGCTCTCGATCCGGTGCTTCCTGAACGTCGGGATCGCGGCCAGCACCGCCTGCTCGTCGAGCGGCTTCAGCACCTCGCCGCTCGCCGCCATGCGCTCGGGAACGCCGAGGCGCAAGAATCGCGGCACCAGCGGAGCCGGCTTCTGGACATAGATGTCGTACTGCTCGAAGCGGTGCTCGTAGCCAATCTCGATCGAGTCACGGAATCCCTCGGTGGTGAGGAGCGCGGTCCGCGCCCCCTTGCGCTCGATGATGGCGTTTGTGGCCAGCGTGGTGCCGTGGATGACAAGGGTGACGTCCCCGGCGCCGATGCCCGCCTCGGCAAGGGCAAGCTCGATCGCCGCCATCACCCCCCGCTCCGGGGCGTCATGGGTGGTGAGCACCTTGCCGGTGGCGCGGCGGCGGGCGCCCTCCAGGACCACGTCGGTGAATGTTCCCCCGATGTCGACCGCCAGCCGCGCCGAGCCGGCACGCACGGACCTAGGCATCTGTTGTTCCCCGCGGAATCAGGATGTGAGAGGCGAGCGCAACGACGTCTCGGACAACGCCGGCCGAGAGGTCGCGGAGCCGAAATCTAGCCCCCTTCCCCGGCCGCGTAAACCGGGTTGAGGAGCGCCGCCTGCCCTGCCCCCGCCGCCCTCCGCGGCCGCCTACCCGGCCTTGCGCCGACGGGCCCCGCCGAGGCTGGCGAGGATGTCGTCGACGCAGGCGTCGAGCGCGGCGGCGTGCTCGGGCGCGGGGTCGTAGAGCGGCGGCCGGGTGCGGCCGACCGCGAGCCCGCGGCGCGCGATCGCCCGCTTGAGCGGCGCCGGGTGCGAAGCCTGGTACATGAGCTGCGACAGACGCACGACCTGGTGCTGACGGGCGAGCACGCGGGCGAAGGCGCCGGCGGCGGCGGCCGCCTCGATCTCCAGCATCAGCTCGGGGAAGGCGGCGGCCGCGGCGAGGATGCCGCCGTCGCCGCCGAGCGCGAGCGACGGAAGATAGAGCGGGTCGTTCCCCTGCAGCATGGAGAAACCTTCGCGGCACTCGGCCCGGAGGCGCGAGAACTGAGCGAGGTCGCCGCTCGACTCCTTGATCCCGACCACGGCCTCGACCTCGCGCGAGACGCGGATGACGAACTCGGCGCTCATCAGGAAGCCGGTGCGGGAGGGGACGTTGAAGATGATCAGCGGCAACGGCGACCTCGCCGCCGTCTCGGCGATGAAGCGGTGAACGTCGGCGGCCGCCGGGCGGACGAAGGGCGGGCTGCAGATCATGCAGGCGGCGGCGCCCACTCCGGCCGCGGCGCGGATGTCGGCGAGGATGTCGTCGGGGTTGCCGGCCATGGCCCCGAAGACCACGTCGAGCCGTCCTTCCGTCGCCTCCATCGCCACCGCCATCACCCGCTGGCGCTCGGCCCGGGTCATCGCGACCGGCTCGCCGGTGCCGCCGAGCACGCAGACCGCGCCGACGCCGGCCTCGCGCTGGAAGCGGATGTTGGCGCGGAGCCCGGCCTCGTCGAGGCCGCCCTCCGCGGTGAAGCTCGTCACCATCGAGGTGATGACACCCTTGGGTCGGAACATGGTCTTTCTCCTTGCCGACGCCCTGCCGGCGGGCCCGAGGTCACGCCCAGACTATCACGAATCGCCGCCCTGGCCATCCGGCGCCGGCCGCGCCGGCCCTACTTGATGAGGCGGGGAAGGAAGAGGGCGATGTCGGGAAAGAGTACGAGCACGGCAACCATGCCAAGCAGCGCCACGACAAAGGGCGCCGCGCCCAGCATCACGTCCTTGATCGCGCCCGTCTCGCGGATGCCCTGGACGACGAAGAGGTTGATCCCGACCGGGGGCGTGATCATGGCAGTCTCGATCAGCAGCATCATGACGATGCCGAACCAGACCGGGTCGAAGCCGGCATGGACCACCACCGGGGTGATGATCGGCACCGTCGCCACCATCATCGACAGGGTCTCCATGAACATGCCGAGGATGACGTAGAAGACGATCACCACCAGCAGGGTCTGATAGGGCGACATGCCGAGGTTGGTTACCAGCCTGTTGACCTGCTCGGTGAGGCCGATCGCGCCGATGATGAAGTTGAGGAAATAGGCGGCGAGCACGATCGCCATGGTCATGGCGGTGGTCCGCAGCGAGCCCTCGATCGACTGCCGCAGCACTGCCCAGGTCAGCCGCCGGCGGAGCGCGGCGAGCACGAAGGCGGCGAGGAGGCCGAGCGCCGCCGACTCGGTCGGGGTGGCGATGCCGGCGTAGATCGTGCCCACGACCACCAGGAAGATGAGCAGCGGCGGCACCAGGTCGATGAGCACGGTCCGCCTGCGCCGCCAGTCGCCGGCGATGGGCCGGCCGCCCCATTCCGGTCGCAGCCAGCAAAGGAACCCGATGATCAGCATGAAGAACGCGGCCATGCAGAAGCCGGGAAGGAAGCCGGCGAGATAGAGCTTCGGGATCGAGGTCTCGGTCAAGAGCCCGTAGATGATCAGGTTTATCGAGGGCGGAATGAGGATGCCGAGCGTGCCGCCGGCGGCCAGCGTGCCGAGGAAGATGCGCTCGTTGTAGCCGAACTTCTCGATCTGCGGGATGGCGACGGTGCCCACCGTCGCCGCGGTCGCCACGCTCGATCCGGAGGTGGCCGCGAACATCGTGCAGAAACCGATGTTCGAGTGCATCAGCCCGCCCGGCAGCCAGGAGAGCCACTCGATCATGGCGTTGTACATGCGCTCGGCGATGCCCGAGCGCATCAGCACCTCGCCCATGAAGATGTAGAGCGGCACCGCCAGCAGGATGAACTGGGTGCTGGTCTGCCAGGAGACCTCGCCGATGACCCGGGTGAGCGGCAGGATCGAATACAGCTCGGTCAGGAACACGCCGAGCATGCCCAGCGTCGCCGCCACCGGAACGCCCAGCCCGAGCAGGACGACGAGGATGAGAACCGCGGCCGAGATCACCGCCGACGCTCCCCGGAGCCGGCGCCGGTTTCCCCGAGCGCCCGGAGCTCCTCCCCAACCTCCTCGGTGGCGCTCTTCGAGCCGATCAAACGCTGCACGCCGGCGACGTTGCCGATCACCAGATCGATGACCGCCCGCAGGACCAGGAGGCCCGACACCGCCACCGTCAGCACGAGCCCCGCCACCCACAGGGCCTGCGGCACCACCAGCGGCGTGTGCAGCGAGGTCCACGAGCGGCTGCCGATGCGAATCGTGTCGTCGAGCAGGTTGAGCGCGTACTGGAGCATGAGCCCGAAGAAGAACAGGAACAGCGCCACCCCGAGGATGTCGAGGACGCAGCGAACGGCGCGCGGAAAGACGACGTAAAGCGAATCGATGCGGACGTGGGCGCGCTCGAGGAGCGCGAAACCGAAAGCCCAGGCCGAGGCGATGGCAAGGGCGTAGCTCGGCAACTCCTCGGCGCCGGCCAAGGAGAAGTTGAACAGCTTGCGGGACGTGACCTCGACGCCGACCAGCAACGCCGAGAGGATCATCAGTCCGCCGCCCATCCAGACTCCGAGCCGGCAGATCGCGCGGCTGAGGCTGAGCAACGGATCGACCACTCGCGCCCCGAACGCCCGCAGCAGGTGCGCCACTCCCGTGCCGAACGGTTCGGCCATGGACGGTCCCTCGGGGTGCAAGCAGGGTGAATGAAGCCGGGCCGGGCGGGGGACGCCCGCCCGGCCCGGCGCGAGCCGATCAGAAGTTGGTCGGGGCCTGCAGGCCGACGACCTTGCCCACGGTCTCGTTCCACTCCTTGGCGCAGGCCGAACCGCAGCGCTTGGCCCAGTTGGGAATCACCCGCTCTTGCATGACCTTCTTGCGCAGCGCCTTGTCGGCCTCGCTGAACTTCACCAGCGTCAGATTGGCCTTGGTGCCCATCGTGCAGGCGCCGCCGGTGTTGCAGGAGACGCCCTCCTCGGTCGACTTCCGGCCGACCTCCCAGTACTTGTCCTCGAGCTTCTTGAAGGCGCCGGTCAGGAACTCCCTCACCTTGGGATCCAGCCGATCCCAGGCCTTGACGTTGACGGCGAAGAAGTTGATCGCCCAGCCCAGGCCGACCGGGAAGATGTGGGTGGTGACCTCGTACCACTTGGCGGTGTTGCCGGAGAGGGTGCCGGTGACGCCGCAGTCGGTGACGCCCCGTTGCAGGGCGGGAATCACGTCGACGAAGGGGATGTTGGTCGACGTCGCCCCGAGCGCCTCGACGAAGTCGGTCATGGTGGAGTTGAACACCCTCACCTTCTTGCCCTTGAGGTCGGCCAGGCCGCCGATCGCGCTCCGGCACCAGATCGCCTGCGGCGGATAGGGGGCAAGAGCCAGCAGCTTGATGTTCCAGTCCTTCTCCATCAGGGCGTTGAGCACCGGCTTGTAGACCTCGCACGCCTTGCGGGCGGTGTCGATGTCGTCGGTCAGCCCGGCCAGGTCGCAGCCCTCGAACTTGGGCGAATCGCCGACCAGGTAGGTCATCGAGTTGGTCGCCCAATCGAAGGCGCCGGTCTTCATCAGCCGCAGCACCTCGGGGCCCTTGATTCCGACCCGGTCGTAGGGGATCAGATCGACCGTGATCGCGCCGCCCGACATCTTCGGCAGCTCCTGCTCGAAGAACGGCACCTCGGTAAGCGGGTAGTGGAAGAGGATGGTCGGCTGGCCGATGATCTTGAGATGGGTCTTGGGAAGCTGCTGCGCGCCCGCCGGCGTGCACAGCAGCGCCCCCGCGAGCCCGACGGCGGCGACGTAGGCGAAGCTGCTGACTTTCATCGTGATGGCCTCCTGTTTTCCTAGGACCATTGTTTGTTCTTATTATTATGGCGGATGTTACCGCATTTGCCGACGATGTCCTAGCATGGTCTTGGCGGATTCGATTCGCACTCGTGACGGAGGCGGCCGGTGCTCAAGGGGCGAAAATCGGAACCCCGCGCACCGCGCCCGAACCAAGGGAAAGGGAGGTGATCCATGCCCAAGCGTTGGCGCAGGCGCCCGGAGGGCTCGAACTGGGGCGAGTTCGGCGCGGATGACCAGCTCGGCCGGCTGAACCTCATCACCGCCGAGCGCCGCCTTGCCGCGGTGCGCGAGGTAACGGACGGGCTCTGCTTCTGCCTCAGCCTGCCGCTCGACCTGCCGGGCGGCAACGCCCTCAATCCCGACCGGCGTCCGCCGCGGCTGAAGCCGGTGATGCGCGACGGCCACCTCGCCTTCGACCTCGCCATGGAGTGCGTCAACCCGCTCTACACCGACCTCACCTGCGACGAAGCGGTGGTCCTGGAAAGCCAGTACATGACCCAATGGGACGCGCTGGCCCACAAGGGCTCGATGTTCGACGCCGACGGCGACGGCCGGACCGAGCACGTCTACTACAACGGCTTCCAGGTCGTCGACGCCGAGACCCGCAGGCCCCGCCACGGCGCCGTCGGGGCGGCGGCGCTCGGCATCGAGCACATGGCCGCGACCGGCGTCCAGGGCCGGGGGGTGATGATCGACCTCGGCGCCCATTTCGGCAACGAGCGCCGCCATGTCGGCTACGACGACCTGATGCGGGTCATGGCCGCCGACGGGGTGGTGGTGGAGGCCGGTGACATGGTCTGCCTGCACACCGGCCTCGGCCAGCTCCTGCTCGACATGGGCGCCGATCCCGATCCCGAGCTCGCCCGGCACGCCTGCGCCGTGCTCGACGGCGCCGACAAGCGGCTCCTCGAGTGGATCACCGAGAGCGGCCTCTCGGTCCTCGTCTCCGACAACCTCGCGGTCGAGCGCTCGGCCGCGCTCAAGAAACCCGGCGAGCACACCGAGCGCGGACCCGCCCTGCCCCTGCACGAGCACTGCCTGTTCAAGATCGGCGTGCATCTCGGCGAGCTCTGGTACCTGAGCGAACTCGCCGCCTGGCTCAGGGAGCGGCAACGCTACCGGTTTCTGCTCACTGCCCCGCCCCTCTGGATGCCGGGGGCGGTGGGCTCGCCGCTCACGCCCGTGGCAACCGTGTAACCGCCCGCGCCGACATCAGCCCATGATCGGCTTCGCCCCCAGGAGCTGCACGCGGTGGGCGAGGCGCCGCTGCCTCGGGTCGAAGGGCTCGCGCATGTGCATGGTGCAGCGGTTGTCCCACAGGATCAGGTCGCCGGGCCGGTTCGGCCGGCGCCGCCAGGCGTACCGCTGGTCGGTCGCGTGCGCCCACAGCCGGTCGAGGATGGCCTCGCTCTCGGCGAGCGCGTAGCCGGGGATGTAGCAGTAGGGCCGCCGCCCGAGGTAGAGCGCCCGGCGGCCGCTCACCGGGTGCAGGCGGACGATGGGATGCTCGGGACCGATGCCCTCGGAGGCGTCCCTGGGCTTCCTGAAGCCCTTGCGCAGCACGTTGGCGCTGTTGTGGCTGGTGTCGTGGCGGGCGACCCGGCCGCGCACCTTCGCCAACAAATCCGCCGGCAGGTCGTCGCAGGCCAGGTACATGTTGCAGAAGTTCGTCGCCCCGCCCTCGGCCGGCGCCTCGCGCACGTAGAACAGGCTGCCATCGGGCGGCAGCTCTCGGTAGGAGTTGTCGCTGTGCCAGTTGAGCTCGTGGTACTTGAGGCCGTGGGCGTAGCGGTCCGAGGCGCCGGCCGAGGCGTTCTTCGCCGGATCGTTCTCGATCTCGATGATCTCCTTGGGCAGCCCCGCCTCGTCGGTGCCGACCCGCGACATGTCCTCGGGCTCGCCGAAGAGGCGCGCCACCTCCACCTGCCGCTCCGGGGTGAGGGTCTGGTCGCGCCAGAGCAGTACCAGATGCTCGGCCCAGGCCGCCCGCATCGCCTCGACCGCCTCGTCGCCGGGGTCCTCCTTCGCGAGGTCGATGCCGCGGACCTCGGCGCCCAGCGGCGCCTCGGCGGGGATGATCTCGAGCCCCGCCGCCGAATAGGGTGCGAGGCGCCGCGCAAAGCGGCTCTCCCCGCGTCGAAAACCGGCCGTCGTCGCGCCCGTGGCGTTGCTCATGACGTTTCCCCTCTCCATCGCCCGGCCGCCCGCCGGCGGCTCGCTTCTTGTCACCCAGCGATAGGGCAAGCGGGCGCCGCGCGCAAGGCGTCAGCCGATCTCCAGCGCCGGACCCATCACGGCGTCAGGCAGCCAAGTGGCGATGCCGGGGAAGAGGCAGAGCAGCACCATGCCGATGACCATGCAGACCATGAACGGCAGGGCGCCCTTGAGGATGACCCCCAGCCGGACGGTGGGGGCGATGCCGTTGATGACGTAGAGGTTGAGCCCGACCGGGGGGGTGATCAGGCCCAGCTCCATGTTGATGGTCAGAATCACCCCGAACCACACCGCGTCGAAACCGGAACTGGTCAGGATCGGCATCAGGATCGGCGTCGTCATCAGGATGATCGCAGCCGGCGGCAGGAAGCAGCCCAGCACCAGCAGGAACAGGTTGATCCACAGCATCAGGATCCAGCGGTTGAGCCCGAGCCTGGCGATCCACTCGGCGATCGACTGGGTGACGCGGAGGTCGGACATCATATAGCCGAACAGGATCGAGGTGCCGATGATCATCAGGATCATCACCGACTCGCGCGTGGTGTCGGCGAAGATCCGCCACAGCGCGCGCGGGCGCCAGGTGCGGTAGATCGCCACCACCAGCACCAGGCAGAGAAGCGCGCCGACGCTCGCCGCCTCGGAGGGCGTGGCGTAGCCGCCGTACATCGAATAGACGACGCCGGCCACCACGGCGAAGAACGGCACCACCCGCGGCACCATCTCGAGATGATCGCGCAGTCGGTACGCGACCTTGTCGACCGCGCGCCCGTCGCCCCGCCGCCAGCACAGGAACGACGCCCAGGCGATGAAGAGCGCGGTGAGCATCAGCCCGGGAACGGCGCCGGCGAGGAACAGGCGGCCGATCGAGGTCTCGCTGGCGATGCCGTAGAGGATCATGGTCAGGGACGGCGGGATCAGGATGCCCAGCGTGCCGCCGGCGGCGATCGCGCCGGTGGCGAGGTCGTCGCGGTAGCCGCGCTTCTGCATCTCGGGGATGCCCATCTTGCCGATCGCGGCGCAGGTCGCGGGCGAGGAGCCGGTGAGCGCGGCGAAGAGGGCGCAGGCGCCGATATTGGCCGCGACCAAGCTTCCCGGCAGGCGATGGAACCATCGCGCGAGGGCCTCGTAGAGGTCGCCGCCGGCGCGTGACGAGGCCACCGCCGCCCCCATCAGCACGAACATCGGGATCGAGATCAGGGTGAAGTCGTCGAGGCCGTTGAACAGCTTCTCGCTGATGAAGGCGACCGCAAGCCAGCCCTTGGCGATCCACAGGACGCCGATCGAGACCAGCCCCAGGCCGAACGCCACCGGCACGCCCGAGAACAGCACCACCAGGGTGACACCGCCGATGAGGGCGCCGAGCGCAAGCGGGTCCATGGCGCCTCAGGCGGCGGGCCGGGGCGCGCGCCGCGGCGCCGGCGCCGCCGGCCTCATGTCCGCCCGCCCCGTCCGTCGGCGTCGCCCGCCGGCTCGATGCCGAAGGGCGCGTCGCGCCGGGTGGCCAGGCACCAGAGGTCGGCGACGTACTGGAGGACGAGGAGGCCGAAGCCGACCGGCACCGACAGCGACGGAATCCACAGCCTCGGCCCCCAGATCGAGTTCTTGGTCTCGCCGGTCAGCCAGCGGTCCCACCACCATTCGAAGCTGGTCCACAGCACGATCAGGCAGAAGCCGAGCGCGAGCAACCCGGCGACGATGGCCAGCGTCAGGCGCGCCCGGGGGCCGAGGTAATGCGGCACCACGTCGACAAAGACGTGGCCGCGCCTGAGCAGCACATAGGAGCTTCCGAGGAAGGTCGCGGCCACGATCGCGTAAGTGACGAACTCGCTCTGCCAGATCGCCGGACGGCCGATCATCGAGCGCTCGACGATGGCGTCGCAGATGACGACGATCGAGACCGCGATCAGCGCCGCGGCGACGCCGCCGCACACGCGCGACAGGAACGCGACGATCCGGACGTAGCGGATCATGCCTCCCGCCGGACCCGCCGCCGACCCGCGGTCGCGGATCGCCGGCCCGTCATCGTCCGCCTCGATCGCCCGGAAGGGCCCCGCTATTCGACCGAGAGCGCCTTGTCGATCAGGGCGGCGCCGCCGTTCACCTTCTCGGCGAAGACCTTGTAGGAGGTGCGCCTGGCGATCTCGCGCCATTGGGCGAATTGGGCCGGGGTCAGCTCGATCACCTCGACACCGGCCTTCTTCTAGGCGTCGATCATCTTCTGGTCGAGGCCACGGGTCTCGCGATCGAAGAAGTCCTCCGACTTCTGCGAGGCGGCGACGAGCGCGTCCTGCTGCGCCTTGCTCAGCGAATCGAACTTCTTCTTCGCCATCACCACCGGCTCGTACATGAACCAGAGCGCGTTCTGGCCGGGCGCGGTCAGGCACTTGATCTGCTCGTAGAGGCGGAACGAGACGAAGCTGCCCGAGGAAGTGTCGGTCGCCTCGACCACCCCGTTCTGCATCGCGGTGTAGACCTCGGAGGACGGGATGGAGACGATCGAGGCGCCGGCGCCCCGCCACATCTCGGCGAAGGCGCGCCCCGCCGAGCGGAACTTCAGGCCGTTCACGTCGGCGGCCTCGCGCACGCAGCCCTTGCGCGAGCCGAAGGCTCCGGCCAGCCAAGCGTCGGCCAGCACGATGACGCCCTCCTGGGCCATGATCGCCTTGATCTCCTTCATGAACGGCGAGTCGTTGATGCGCTTGGCGTGATCGTGGTTCTTGATCAGCCCCGGCATCAGGGTGGCGCTGAACTCGCCCCGCCGGCCGCTGGCGTAATCGAGCGGAAAAGCGGAGATGTCGAGCTGGCCGCGCACCAGCGCCTGCCACTGCTCGGTCGCCTTGAACAGGGATTCGCCGGGAAAGACCTCGACCTTGAGCCCGACCCCGGCCTTCGCCACCTCGCGGGCAATGATCTGCACCATCTCGTCGCGAACGTCGCCCTTGCCGCCGGGGAACTGGTGCGAGGCCTTGAGCACGACGTCGTCCGCGGCCGCGCCCGTACCGACCAGGGCGGCGGCGAACAGGACCGAGACTCCAGCGATGAAGCGGCGCATTGCGGCTCCCCCTATCCTGGGCGCCCGGCCGCGCGCGGCCGAGGCGCTTGTTATGGCCGGACCAATATACACAAACGGCACGGTTGTATGCAGCCCTGTGGCCCCGTCCAGGCGCGAATCCAGACGGCCCCGGGAAGGCGAGGCCCGCCACCCAGCCGAACAACGACGAGCGGAGACAGACGGCCGCAGTCACCGCCCGACCGATGTCGGCCGGCGCCTCCGCCCGCCCCGCGGGCGTCCCTCGGGCCGTCGCGAAGGAACCGGGGTGCCGGCGGCGGGCCGGCCGGCGCCGCTCCCGCGCCCGCCGCCCCCGGTCACACCACCTTCAGATTGACCGCCGAGGACTTGCCCTCGCGGCCGCGCTCGATCTCGTAGCTGACCTTCTGGCCCTCGTTCAGAGTGCCGATGCCGGCCCGCTCGACCGCCGAGATGTGGACGAACACGTCCTTCGATCCATCCTCCGGCTGAATGA
>JACQOE010000027.1 GCA_016202695.1 Pseudomonadota bacterium
GCACCGCCGCGGGCGCCCGCCGGGCCACAACCCTAAGGGCCGGGGCCTCTTGCGCCGCGGGTTCGTCGCCGGGCTCGCCCGTAGGCCCCGCTACGCGCTTCGCCCCGCTCCTGCCCGCGCCGCAAGTGTCCTCCGGCGCAGGCAGTTCAATCCAGGAGGATCAGGCTCTAGCCGACGATGTCGATCTCGCCGAAGAAGTAGGCGATTTCGGTGGCCGCGGTTTCCGCCGAATCGGAGCCGTGCACCGAGTTCGCCTCGATCGATTCGCCGAAGTCCCGGCGGATGCTGCCCGGCTTGGCGTTGGCCGGGTTGGTCGCGCCCATGATGTCGCGGTTCTTCTGCACCGCGTTCTCGCCTTCCAGCACCTGCACCACCACCGGGCCCGAGATCATGAAGGCGCAGAGGTCGTTGAAGAACGAGCGCTCGGCGTGCACGGCGTAGAACGCCTCGGCCTGCGGGCGCGTCAGCCGGATGCGCCGCTGGGCGACGACGCGCAGCCCCGCCTCCTCGAAGCGCATGTTGATCTTGCCGGTGATGTTGCGCCGCGTGGCGTCGGGCTTGATGATCGACAACGTCCGTTCGATGGCCATCCCACGATGATCCCTCGCTGTTGACGATCTGACCGGGGCTCCCCTCCCCGGAGAGTCGCGCCTTATAGACGGATCGCCAGGCCCTGGCAACAGCGAGGCGGACCCCGGAGCCTGCCTGGAACGGCTGGTCTCCGCCCCGCCCGACGTGATATCTGGCCGCATGCTCCACATCGAGGACCTGACCTACCGGGTGGCCGGGCGGACGCTGCTCTCGGGGGCGAGCCTCACTCTCGCCGCCGGCCGCAAGGTCGGGCTGGTGGGCCGAAACGGCGCCGGCAAGTCGACCCTTCTCAGGCTCATCGCCGGCGAGCTCGCCGCCGACGGCGGGCGAATCACCCGCGCCCGGCGCGCGCGGGTGGGGCTCCTCGCCCAGCAGGCTCCGAGCGGGACGGAGAGCCTGATTGCCGCCGTGCTCGCCGCCGACCGCGAGCGCACGCGGCTCCTCGCCCGCCTCGAGGAGGACGCCGAGCCGGCGGCGATAGCCGAGGCCCACGAGGAGCTCGACCGCATCGAGGCCCACTCGGCCGAGGCCCGCGCCGCCGCCATCCTCGCTGGCCTCGGCTTCGACGAGGAGGCGCAGGCGCGGCCGCTCGACTCCCTCTCCGGCGGCTGGCGCATGCGGGTCGCGCTCGCCGCCCTCCTCTTCACCCGGCCGGAGGTGCTGCTGCTGGACGAGCCGACCAACCACCTCGACCTCGAATCGACCCTGTGGCTGGAATCCTTCCTCAAGGGCTATCGCGGCACCGTGCTCCTGGTGAGCCACGAGCGCGATCTCCTCAACCGCGTCGTCGAGGCGATCGTGCACCTGGAGGACGGCCGCCTCACCCTCTACGCCGGCGGCTACGACGCCTTCGAGCGCACCCGGCGGGAGGCCCGCGCCCGGATCGCCCGCGAGCGGAGCCGCCAGGAGGCCGAGGCCAAACGCATCCGCGCCTTCATCGATCGCTTCCGCGCCAAGGCCACCAAGGCCCGCCAGGCCCAGAGCCGGCTCAAGGCGCTCTCGCGCATGACCCCGATCGCCCCGCTCGCGACCGACTCCGCGGTGACGCTCGCCTTCCCCACGCCGGAGCCCCTCGCCCCGCCGCTCCTCTCCCTCGACCGGGTGGCAGTCGGCTACGCCCCGGACCGGCCGGTCCTTAAGAACCTCGGTCTCAGGATCGATCCCGACGACCGCATCGCCCTCCTCGGCGCCAACGGCAACGGCAAGTCGACCCTCGCCCGCCTGCTCGCCGGCCGGCTCGCCCCCTCGGCCGGGGAGATCATGCGCCATCCCCGACTCGGGGTCGGCTACTTCGCCCAGGACCAGGCCGAGGAGCTAGACCTCGCCGCTTCGGCCCTCGACCACCTTCGCCGGCTCGACGGCGAGGCCCCCGAGCAGCGGCTCCGCGACCATCTCGGGCGGTTCGGCTTCGGCAAGGAACTGGCCGAGGCTCGCGCCGACGAGCTTTCGGGTGGCGAGCGGGCGCGGCTCCTGTTGGCGCTGATGAGCCGGGCGGCGCCCGGCCTCCTCGTCCTCGACGAGCCCACCAACCACCTCGACCTGGTGATGCGCGAGGCCCTGGTCGAGGCCCTCAACGAGTTCGCGGGAGCGGTGGTGCTGGTAAGCCACGACTCGCACCTGATCGAGCTGGTGGCCGAGCGCCTGTGGCTGGTGGACGAGGGCACCGTCCGCCCCTTCGAGGGCGACCTGGAGGACTACCGGCGGTTCCTCATCGACGCCCGCCGGGGGATGGGCGAGCGGGCCGGGCGGAAGGCCACGCTCCGCCCGAGCCGGCGCGACGAGCGCCGGGCCGCGGCCGAGGCGCGCGCAGCGCTGGCCCCGCTTCGGCGGAAGGCAGAGGAGGCCGAGGCCGAGATCGACCGGCTTTCGCGGGCGCGGGCCGGGATCGAGGCGCGGCTCGCCGATCCCGTCCTCTACCGGGGCCCGGCGGAGGAGATCACTAGGCTACAGGTGGCGCTGGCCGAGACGCGCCGGGCGCTGGCGGCCGCCGAAGAGGCGTGGCTCGCGGCCCAGGAGGCGATGGAGGAAACCTGAGCGGCCGGCCGCCGCCGCCCCTGCCGCGGCTTGGCGGAGCTTGCATCGTCGCTCGGACGATGGCATATCGTTTATCGTCGAATAACGATGAAACGCCCGATGATCCCCTCCCTCAAGATCGACCCGGTCGTAGCGCCTCCCGCCCCGCCGCGGGAGGCCGAGAGCCTCGCCGCCCTCGCCAGGGCGCTCGCCCATCCGGCGCGCCTGGAGATCGTGCGGATTCTGCACGAGCGGCGGCGCTGCGTCGGCTGCGACCTCGTCGAGGAGATCGGCCTCGCCCAGTCCACCACCTCCGAGCACCTCCGCATCCTCAAGGCGGCCGATATCATCGTCGGCGAGATCGAGCGCCCACGAGTCTGCTATTCGCTTAACCCGGCCGCGCTGGAGCCGCTGCGCCGGTTCCTCGACCGCATCGCCGGCGCCCAGCCAAACCCGAAACCAGCCGAACCGCCTCTCCGGTGTCCGTCTTCGAGCGCTACCTGAGCCTCTGGGTCGGGCTCTGCATCGTCGCCGGCGTCGCGCTGGGCCACCTCCTGCCCGGCCTCTTCCAGGCCATCGGCGGGGCGGAGGTCGCCAAGGTCAACCTACCCGTCGCCCTTCTCGTCTGGATCATGATCGTGCCGATGCTGCTGAAGATCGACTTCGGCGCGCTGCACCGGGTCAAGGAGCACTGGCGCGGCATGGGCGTGACCCTGTTCATCAACTGGGCGGTGAAGCCGTTCTCGATGGCGGCGCTCGGCTGGTTCTTCGTCGGCGACCTGTTCCAGCCCTATCTGCCCGCCGACCAGATCCCGAGCTACATCGCCGGGCTGATCATCCTCGCCGCCGCGCCCTGCACGGCGATGGTGTTCGTGTGGAGCAACCTCTCGGACGGCGAGCCCCACTTCACCCTCAGCCAGGTCGCGCTCAACGACACCATCATGGTCTTCGCCTTCGCCCCGATCGTCGGCCTTCTCCTGGGGCTCTCCGCAATCACGGTGCCGTGGCAGACGTTGCTCCTCTCGGTCGGGCTCTACATCGTCGTTCCCGTCGTCCTCGCGCAACTCTTGCGCGGCCGCGTGCTCGCCATCGCCGGCGAGGCGGGCCTGAGGCGGCTTCTCGGCCGGCTGCACCCGCTCTCCCTCGTCGCCCTCCTAGTCACGCTGGTGCTTCTCTTCGGCTTCCAGGGCGAGCAGATCATCGCCCGGCCGCTCGTGATCGCGCTCCTCGCGGTGCCGATCCTGATTCAGGTCTATTTCAACTCCGGCGTCGCCTACCTGTTGAACCGTGCGGCCGGCGAGGCGCATTGCGTCGCCACGCCCTCGGCGCTGATCGGCGCCAGCAACTTCTTCGAGCTCGCGGTCGCCACCGCGATCAGCCTCTTCGGCTTCGAGTCGGGGGCCGCGCTCGCCACCGTGGTGGGGGTTCTGATCGAGGTGCCGGTGATGCTCTCGGTGGTCGGGATCGCGAACGCGACCAAGGGCTGGTACGAGCGCGGCGGCGCCGTTCGCCGCAACGGCCGAGTCGCCGCAGGCCGGGCCGAGTAGACGGTTCGCTCCCGACCCGGCCGCCGGCGACGCGAGCGAGGCGACCGCAGCGGATTGGGGGCGCGGGCTGGCGGCCCGGAGGTGCGAGCGAGGGAGGGAGCCTGCCGCTACCCCTTCCTCTCCCACGCCCCCTTGTCAGTCTGCTGCCAGTAGGTGAGGTCGAAGCCGGCGGCCTTGTACGTTTTCCAGCGCTCGCGGGCGGCGGCGACCGCCCCCTCGTCGCGGCCGTCGAACAGCTCCGACACCCTCTCGTACTCGCCGATGCGCGCGCTTGCCGCCCCGTCGGTGAGGAACAGATAGGTGGCGCCGTTCGGGTTCTCGTCCTTGTCGGTGAGCCAGACCGGCTGGCGCGCGGCGTTGCCGTCGCGCACGCTCCCGTGCGGGAGCCAGGCGCCGGCGTCGTAGGTCCAGAGGAGCGCGTTCAGCGCCTCGACCCGCTCCTCCGAGCCGGCCATCACCACCGCCCGCGCGCCCCGCTCGAGCACCTTCCCCAGCATCCTTGGCAGCGCCGCCTCGAGCGCGGTCCTCTGCAACTGATAGAAGCGGACCTCGGTCATGCGCCACTATCCAGCGGTCGGGACTCCGAGGCGAAGGCCGGCCCGCGCCGGCCGCCTCTACCCCTTGCCCTCGTAGTGCTCCGCCACCAGCCGGTCGAGGAGGCGGACCCCGAACGCGGTCGCGCCCTTAGGCACGGTCGGCTTGTCCTTCTTCGCCCAGGTGACGCCGGCGATGTCGAGGTGCGCCCACGGGGTCTTATCGACGAAGCGCTGCAGGAACTGCGCCGCCGTGATCGGCCCGGCGTCGCGCCCGCCGATGTTCTTCATGTCGGCGGCGTCGGACTCCAGCATCTTGTCGTAGGCCTCGGCGAGCGGCATCCGCCAGAGGAGCTCGCCGGTCGCCTTGCCGGCGGCGATCAGGCGCTCGACGAGCCGGTCGTCGTTGGAAAAGAGCCCGGCGTGCTCGGCCCCGAGCGCGACCACGATCGCCCCGGTGAGGGTGGCGAGGTCGACCATGAAGCGCGGCTTGAACCGCGTCCGGGCGTAGTAGAGCACGTCGGCGAGCAGGAGCCGCCCCTCGGCGTCGGTGTTCAACACCTCGACCGTCTGGCCCGACATGGTGCGGACGATGTCGCTCGGCCGCTGGGCGGTGCCCGAGGGCATGTTCTCGACCAGGCCGATGACGCCGACCGCGTCGACCCGCGCCCGGCGCCCGGCCAGCGCCTTCATCAGCCCGGTCACGACCCCGGCCCCGCCCATGTCCCACTTCATGTCCTCCATGCCGGCGGAGGGCTTGATCGAGATGCCGCCGGTATCGAAGGTGACCCCCTTGCCGATGAAGGCGACCGGCCGCGCGCCGCGACCGGCGCCGGCCCCCCGCCAGCGCATCACCACCACCCGGGGCTCGCGGGCCGAGCCCTGGGCGACGCCGAGGAGCGCGCCCATCCCCAGGCGCTCGATCCGGCGCCGGTCCAGGACCTCGACCCGGACCCCGAGGCGCGAGAGCCGGCGCGCCTCGGCGGCGAAGCTCGCCGGATAGAGCACGTTCGGCGGCTCGCTCACCAGGTTGCGGGTTTCGAACACGCCCTCGGCCACGGCCGCGAGCGGGGCGAACGCCCGCCTCGCCGCGGCCGGGTCGGCGGCCATCGCCACCAGCCGGGCGAGCGTCGGCTTCTTCTCCTCCTCCTCCTTGGTGCGGTACTTGGCGAAGCGGTAGGAACGGAGCCTGGCGCCGAAGGCGAACAGGGCGGCGATCTCGGCCGGGCCGAGCTTGGCCCCCTTCACCGGCTCGGCCGCGACGGCGGCCTCGCGCTCGCCCGAGGCGAGGAGGGGCGCGATCGCCTCGCCGCCGGCGTTCTCGACCGCGAGCGAGTCGATCTCCGCAGCCTTGCCGAGCCCGACCAGGAGGACGCGCGAGGCCCTGAGGCCCGCGGGCGCGAGGACCGAGACCGACTGGCCCTTGCGGCCCTTGAAGCGGGCGGCGGCGATGGCGCGCTTGAGCTGCCCGCCGGTCGCCCTGTCGGCCCGCAGGGCGAGCGGCGGAAGCCCCGCCCCCTCGGCGAGCGGGAAGATCAGCGCCCCCCGGGGGGGGAGCGCGAGCCTGGCGAATGCGATGTCCATCGTCTGCCGTCCCTCGCGGTTGGATGATACCTCGGCCGGGCGATGCCCCGGCCGGGCCGGCCCCCACTCTAGCGGCTTAAGCGCGCCCGGCAAGGGGCGGCGGACGCACATCCCGGCTCGGCCCCAGGGGCTGGCGCGGAACGGGGAGAGCCCCCGTTCCGCGGGTGGAGGGGCCCGGTAGCTCTAAAGGGAGCGGGCCCGAAGGTCGCCCTTGGGACTCGTATGCAAGCCGGGATCGCTTCGAAGGCGCGTTTCAAGCCGTCCACGCGACCGTCCGCAGGATCGGAAAGCCAAGCGTTCGGCCGCGGGCGGAGTTTTGAGAAGGGGCAGGCCGAATGCCGCGGGATCCACACTTAGTTCCATTCCGATCTGTAATCAGCACCAATTTAGTCCTTGAACCTCGGCGCGAGTTGAAGTAATGAGTCTGCCGCGTGCGTTGGATCATTGTCAGATATCAGAATTGTTTTAACTATCAAACGGTTGCCGAGGGACGGGCACCCCCTTGCGGAAGGAATGTTGAAGCCATGGGAACGACCCGATCTTGTTCGCGCCGCCGCAAGGAGCCGCAAGGAATCGGTGCCCTGGCGGCATAGCGTCTAAAGGCTCGTGATGGGGATCAACCCGAAGAATCGGAGTGTGGAAAGGCGGGCCGATAAGGAGCCAATACCGGACGGCGGTTGGGTTCTCAACATTACGGAATGTGTCTGCGGGCGCCCCCGGATTTCGTCCAAGGAGCTGTTCCCGGCCGGCCATTCCGAGATTTGCGTGGAACACGAGGGACTGGAGTACTGCCTTCGCATCACCAAGCAGAAGAAGCTGATTCTCTACCGATAGGCGGATAGGGGCCGGCGATCCGGCCCGGAATCCGCGGACTCCCAGCCAGCAAGCCACCCAAGGTCTTCGCGGGCAGCCAGCAGGGCGGTGGAAGCCGAACTGTCTGCCTTGGAGGAGGACCTGACGTGGCGACTCATCGACGGTTTCTTGTTCTTGCCGGCCGAACGGCGATTGCAGCCGTGGCCTTGGCGGCCGCGTTGGCGGTTCCCGGGATCGAGCCGGCTCATGCCGACAGCGCTTCGGAATACGTCATCGTCATCAAGGATCATCGCTTCCAGCCGTCGGAACTGACGGTTCCGGCGGGCCAGCGGGTGAAACTGGTGATCGACAACCGCGATCCCACACCGGAGGAGTTCGAGAGCCTCGACCTCCGGCGCGAGAAGATCGTTCCCGGCGGCAGCAAGGCCACGCTTTGGGTCGGCCCGCTCCGGCCCGGCGAGTACGGCTTCGTCGGCGAATTCAACCAGGCTTCCGCCAAGGGCAAGCTCATCGCGAAGTGAGGGGGCGATGTTGGGTTCCGCGTTGATTGTGTTTCGCGAGGTCCTCGAGGCGGCTTTGATCGTGGCCGTCGTCATGGGAGCGACGCGCGGCGTTGCCGGCCGGGGCCGATGGGTGTTGGCGGGCATCGCCCTCGGCGTCGCCGGGGCGACGGTGGTTGCCGCCTTCGCCGGCGTGATCTCGAACGCGGTCGAGGGCCGCGGCCAGGAACTTCTCAACGCCGGCATCCTGCTGGCGGCGGTCCTCATGCTGGCCTGGCACAACGTCTGGATGAGCGTCCACGGCCGGCGGCTGGCGGCGCAGATCAAGGAGGTGGGGCGCGACGTGAGCGTGGGAACCAAGCCGCTTTCCGCCTTGGCGCTGGTCACGTTGCTCGCCGTCCTGCGCGAGGGGTCGGAGACGGTTCTCTTCCTTTACGGCCTTGCGGCGAGCGGCGCCGACGGGCTTTCCCTGCTGGGGGGCGGCGTGGCGGGGATTTGCGGCGGCGCGGCGTTGGGCTGGCTGCTCTATCGCGGGCTCCTCGCCATTCCCATCGGCCAGTTCATGACCATCGTGGGGTGGCTGGTGCTGCTGCTGGCCGCGGGGCTGGCCGCGGATGCGGCCGGCTTCTTCAATCAGGCCGGTCTGATTCCGGCCCTCGATCCGCAGGTGTGGGACACGTCCGGCATCCTCAGCCAGCAAAGCTGGCTCGGCATGCTGCTGCATATCCTGGTCGGCTACAACGACCGTCCCATGGGGATTCAACTGGTCTTCTACGTCGCAACGCTGAGCGTCATCTACGCCCTGATGCGCACGGTCGGGGCCAGTGCCGCCCGCCGCGCCGGCGAACACGGGAGCGAAACATGTTGATGGCTCCCGTCAGGCCGCTTTCCTTGGAAAGCCCTTCGGCGTCCCGGAATCTGCCGGAGCACCGGCGGCTCGCCGTGTGGCTCGAGGCGGCGGCCGTCCGCCTGCGGCCGTGGCTCCCGTACGTCCACGTCTCGATGTTCTTCGGCTTCGCCGGGCTCATCGTGGTACCCGCCCTGTTGCCCGAAAACCCAATCGCCCGCTCCGTAGTGGGAGCGGCCAACTGGGTCATTTGGGGGCTGTGGTTCCCGTTGGTGTTCCTGTCGGTGCTGTTCACGGCGCGCACCTGGTGCGGGATGTTGTGCCCGATGGGGGCGGCCTCGGAATGGGCCAACCGGATGGGGCCAAAACGGCCGGTTCCCGCGTGGCTGCGGTGGGAAGGTGCGCCCATCGTCAGCTTCCTGCTGATCACCATCCTGGGACAGACGGTCGGGGTGCGCGACTATCCCGACGCCATCCTCCTGGTATTCGGCGCCACCTTCGCCGCTGCCGTCGTCGTTGGATATTTCTTTGGAAAGGGCGGCCGGAGGCGGCCGTGGTGCCGTCACGCCTGCCCGATCGGGCTGCTGCTCGGCATCTTCTCGCGCCTCGGCATCGCGGATCTTGCGCCCAAGCGACCACAGCCGGGGGGCGAGGCCTACGCCCAGCGGGGTCTATGCCCGACCATGATCGACCTCAAGCGCAAGACCGAAAGCCGTCACTGCATCATGTGCATGCGCTGCGTGTACCCCGGCCGAAACGGCGGTTTGGAGCTCAGGCTCCGCCCGCTAGGCGATGAGGTCGCCAACATCCGGCGCCACCATGCGTCGGAGTCCGAGGTGTGGTTCCTGTTCATGGGGACCGGCATCGCGCTCGGCGCATTCATGTGGTTGGTGCTGCCTCAATACCAGTGGCTGCGCCAGACCGTCGGGGTTTGGGTCATCGACCAGGGGTGGTACTGGCTTGGGCGGTCCGGTCCGTCGTGGCTGATGGTCGTGCACCCCGAGGCCCGCGAGGTTTTCGTGTGGCTGGATTTTTTCTTGATCGTCGGCTGGATGCTGGCGGTGATGATCGGCGTCGCGATCACCCTCACGGTGCTTGCCGGCGCCGCGTCGTGGCTGGCCGGACGGCTCGGCGCCGACGGGAGCCTCCGGACGCGGTTCGTCGAACTGGGCTATCAGATGGCGCCCCCGTCCATGATCTCGTTGCTCCTGGGACTGGGTGGCGACCTGTTCAATCTGATCCCGGAGGGGCCTGCCTCCGTCGTCAAGGTTGTCTTGTTGGCGGGCGCGGTCGCCTGGGGCATATGGCTGGGTTGGCGCATCCTGGCGGGGATGTCGCTCGGTGGGTGGCGCGCGGGCATCGCGCTTGTCCCCGGCGTAACGGGGAACCTGCTCGTCGCCGCAGCATGGTGGCCGGCGGTCGTCGGTATCTGACGGCGTTCTTTGACCACGACATGTGAGTGAGACGCGTCATCAATTGCCAACCAGCAAGGGCGAAGTGTGATGAATCCAAGACCAATCCTGACCGCGATGATAATCTTCGCGGCGGCCCAATGGAGTGTCGTGGCGAAGGCCGCGGAAACAGCTATCGATGGACCGGTCGAACGCAACGCCATGGAAATCGGCGCGGTCTACCTGCAGCCGGTGATTATGGAACCGGCCATGCCGGGAATGAATCAGGCGATGGATATCCACCTGGAAGCGGATATTCGCGCCCTGAAAGACAATCCCAACGGCTTCGGACCCGGCGAGTGGATTCCCTACTTGGGCGTGATGTACCGGCTGGAAAAGCTGGGCTCCGATTGGGAAACGTTCGGCACTTTTGCCCCAATGGTGGCCAGCGATGGCCCGCACTACGGGGCCAATGTGAGGCTGAACGGTCCCGGCAAGTACCGCCTGACCTACAGGATCCTGCCGCCGGCCTATCAGGGCTTGTACCGGCACACCGACAAGGAAACCGGCGTGGGCGCCTGGTGGGAGCCGTTCGACGTAAGCTGGGAGTTCACCTTCGTCGGCGGCGTCGGCAAGAAGGGCAAGTATTGATCCGCGCCGACAACCGGCGCGGCCGGTCCCGCCTGCGCCGGGATGCGCTCTGACTCGGCGACAGCGGGGTGATGCGGTCGGATCGTGCGACCGCACAGCGTCCCGGTCGGCGGCCGGCTTGACGCGCTCTCAGAGTACGAAGTCGTCCGCGTCCAGGTCGCCGAGGTTGACGCCGAGCAGCGTGATCGAATCGCCACCGTCGAGATCGATGAACGTGTCGCCGCCGAGCTGGACGGCCCTCGCCTGCACGTCGGCGAAGCTGGCGACGGCCGAGACGCCGGTCAGGTCGATGGCGTCGTCGGTCCCGGCACCGGGCGTGAAGTCAGCGATGGTGTCGGCGCCGTCGCCGTCGGCGAAGACGAACAGGTCGTCGCCATCTCCGCCCTCCAGGTAGTCGTCGCCCGCGCCACCACTCAAGACATCGTCGCCGCCGCCGCCAATCACGAAGTCGTCGCCCCCTTTGGCGTCAATCGCGTCGCCGAAGGGGCTGCCGTAAAGCACGTCCGTCCCGGAGCTGCCGTCGAAGTCGAGCGGCGAGGTCATCCCAAAGGTATAGACGTTGTAGGTGACGTCAGTGAACGTGTTATCCGACTGGCTCGGGTCGGCGCCGCCCCAGAACAGGAGACCGTACGGAGCGTCGCTCACGTCATTGTTCGACACCTCCACGTCGTCGCTTGAGAAGCTGTAGACACCGACCGTCACCGCCGGGTCGGCCGGTCCGGATATGATGTTGCCTTCGACCTCGACGCCCTCGCCGGCGGCATAGACCAGGATACCGCTCGCGGCCCAGTTGCCTGGGCCGGCATAGCCGATCTCCTCGACGGTGTTGTCCGAGATGGTCCCGGTCGCGCCTTCGGAAACCTGGATGCCGTTCTGAGCGATGATGCTCTGCGCACCGCCGCCGGTCACGGTGTTCCCCTCCACCGTCACCGTGAGCCCGTCGCCAATGAACGTGAGACCGTTCTTCTGGAAGTCCGCGACGAGGCTGTCCTTCACCTCCACGTCGCGCGCCTCCCCGTCGGTGTTATTGACCAGGATGGCGACGCCGCGCTGGGCGCCGGAAAGGGTTCCGTTGCCGGGGTTGGCGTAGGGGTCGCGGATGCCGGCGACCGCGACGTCGTAGATGCCGCCCGAAGAATTGACGAGGAAGATGCCGTTGAAGTCCTGACCGGCGATGTGATTGCCCCTGCCGTCGCCATCGACGACCAGATCGCCGATCGAGATACCCTCGCTATCGGTCACGGCGATCATCGCCGACTTATTGGGCTTGCTGCCGCCGCCGGTGGCGTTGTGGGCGAGGGTGCCTGCGGGCGCCTTGATGATCGTCGCATCGCCCTGGCCCATCAGCGCCAGATGGTCGATGCCGTTTATGGTCACCTGTTCCTCGAAGGTGCCCGCGCCGATCAGAAGGATGTCCCCGGCCTGAGCCGCATCGACCGCATCCTGGATCGCGAGGTGCGTGGAGACGATGACGGCGCCACGGAGAATCTGCACCGTGCCCGGTGCCGGCACCAGACTTGCGGTGACTCCATCGCCAGCGAAGTGGAGGGTCTCGACATCGATCAGGGTGTCGGTGCCGTCGTCGCCATCGAGTGGTTCGTCGTCGGTGATGACCAGGTTTCCGTCCACCACCCGGGTCGAGTAATCCCCGCTGTCACCCGAGTACATGGCGGTGTCCGTACCGGCGCCGCCGTCGAGGATGTCGTCCCCGCCGCCGCCGTGAAGCAGGTCGTCGCCGGCGCCGCCGTTCAAGTAGTCGTCAAACGCAATCCCGCTCCCCGAGCCGCTGGCGCCAGCCAAACCGGAACCGCCGCCGTGGCCGGGGCCATCGCCGTACAAGACATCATCGCCGGCGCCGCCGAACAGCCGGTCGTTTCCATGGCCGCCGATCAGCCTGTCGCTGCCGTCCTCCCCGAACAAGCTGTCCTCACCCTGGCCGCCGATCAGCCTGTCATTGCCCTCGCCTCCGAACAGGTCGTCGTCGCCATGGCCGCCGATCAGCGTGTCGTTGCCCTCGCCTCCGAACAGGTCGTCGTCGCCATGGCCGCCGATCAGCCTGTCGTTGCCGATGCCACCGTAAAACGTGTCGTCGCCTATCCCGCCCGTCCAACTGATGCCGTCGTGGCCGTGGCCGGATCCTTGTCCGGAGCCACCCCCGGAACCATTACTCCCGGGGCCAGCATCCGCGCCCTTGCCGCCGGACTTGCCCTTCCCCTTCGCCATGACAATGCCTCCTTAACAGAGATTTCTCTTGCGGCCGCCCGTAAGACATTATTGTGCTCTCCAGTCGCCTGGAGAGCAATATACATGCACTCCTGCGCCGCGGCGGCGTGCCCGGAGCAACCCTGCTTTTGAGCGGGCGGTTGCCGTGGCCCGGGATCGAGACGCGCACCGTGCTCCCCGTCTGGCCGTAGACGGGACGGCGGCCGTAGACGCGCAGCAGGGTTCAGCCGTGGCGCCCGACTAGACGCGCGAAGGCCTTTCCCGAAAGGGCCTTCATGTGGCGATTTCGATCACCCGTTCGGTGCCGTCGGATTTCGGCGGCGCCACGTCCGCCGACAGGCAGCCCTCGATCGCCTGATCGAGATTCTGCGACAGCTCCTCGAAGGTCTCGCCCTGGGAGATGCAGCCGGGGATGGCCGGCACCTCCGCCCGATAGCCGCCTTCCTCCGCCTCGTGCACGACGACCTTGATCTTCATGCCTCGCTCCGACCCTTGAGGCATGGCCCACCGCCCGGCGGCCCTCATGCCCCAAACAGCCTGTTCTTGGCCTCCTTCAGCGCCTCGCCTTCCGCCCGCCGGCCTCAGTCGGGCGGAAGCCCGGTAACCCGCGGCCGCTCGGCCCCGCCGATCAGCCACAGCACCGCCCCCGGCAGGCCCTGGCCGATCGCCGCCAGCCCGAACAGGATCGAGAGCACGAGCGCGCTCTCGGGCGCCACACCGGCGAGCCCGAAGGCGGTGACGAGCGCCCCCTCGCGCACCCCCCAGCCGGCGATCGAGATGGGCACGGTGGCAAGCAGCAGCGCCGGCGGCGCCAGCACCAGGCAGAGGGCGAAGGAGACCGGGATCTCAAGCCCCCGCGCCAGCAGGTAGAGGGCGGCGACGACCAGCACGTGCCCGGCGACCGAGAGGGCCACGAGCAGCGGCCCGCTCGCCGCCGAGAGGAGCATCCGCCTGAGGTCGGCGGCGAGCCGCCCCAGCCAGCGCACCGCCCGCCATCGGTCGAGCCCCACGGGCAGCCGGTCGAGCCGCATCACCAGCGCGACCCCGGCGAACATCGCCGCCAGCGCCGCCGGCATCGCCCAGCGCACCGGGCTGTCGCCGAACAGCCCCACCATCCACGGCTGCCCGGCCGCCACCAGCAGCAGCGATCCCACCATGTGCACCACGCGCTCGGCGAGCACCCCCTTCACCGACGCCCCCACCCCGTGCCCGGCGCGATGCAGGTAGTAGGCGCGCACCGCGTCGCCGCCGACGGTCGCGGGGAGGGCCTGGCTGAAGAAGAAGCCGACGAGCGTGATCCACGCCACCCGGGCGAACGCGACCGGCGCCCGGACGAATCTCAGCACCAGCGCCCAACGGAGCGCGTGTACCCCCGCCTGAACGTAGAGCACGCCGAGCGCGAGGGCGAAGACCGCGGGATCGAGGGCGGCGAGGCGCGCGAACGCCGCCTCGAGGTCGACCGCCCTCGCGAGGTAGAGGATCAGGAGGGCGGAGACCGCCCCCTTCAGCAGCAACGCCCAGCGATGCTTCATCGGCCCCGAGGAGTTTTCCGGTCGCGGCCGCGCCTCCTTAGCACGGAATCGCCGCCGTCACGACCGCTCGGGGCGCGGCCGGGCCACGATCAGCTTGACGATGTCGTGGACGAGGAACCGCCGCTCGACGAGGTCGAGACCGGCCGCGGCCAGGTAGCGCTCGGTCTCGCGGTCGAACGCGGCGCCGTAAACCCAGCGTACCCAGGGGACCCACAGCCGCATCAGCGCCCGGCGCAGAGGGTTCTGCGAGAAGGCGTACTCCAGCAGCCGGATGGAGCCGTCCGGCTTGCAGAGCCGCGCCAGCTCCTTGAGCGCCGGAAGCTGATGATCCTCGTCGAGGACGCAGAACAGGAAGGTGGCGACGATGGTATCGAAGGACTGGCCGGGGAAGGCGGTCCGGAGCACATCCATCTCGACCAGCTCGACCTCGACGCCGAGGCGATCCCGCCGCTTGGCCGCGCGGGCGAGCATGGCGGGGCTCAGGTCGATGCCGATGACCCGCGCACCGCTCGGGTAGAAGGGCATGTTCCGGCCCGTGCCGATCCCGGCGTCGAGCACCGCGCCCCGGGCGCCCTCGAAGAGCCGCCCCCGGAGCCGCCGGTAGCGTCCGAATTCGAACGGCAGGTCGAGCAGGTCGTAAAGGCGGGCGACGCGGTCGTACTTGCGCCGGATTCGCCCCTGCCGGGGTGATGCGTCCGACTCGGGCCGCCTCGGCGTGCTCATCGTCCAGCGCTCCTCGCTCCTCGGGGGAACGACCGGCGAGTCCGGCACGGCACCGGCCCGAGCGGTCAGGCGAACGAACGGCTCGCCCCGCGGAGCGCGCCGTAGAGCGCCGCCGCCTCGATGCGGATCGGCGCCCGCCTGCGTCCCCAGGTCCCCGGCCTGGCCTCGAAGACGCCGGCGCAAGGGGTCCCGCAGGAGCGGCACCGGCCGTCGGGCGTGAGGTGCCAGCGGCCGAGCAGGTGCCAGTCGCGCTCGATCAGCATGGTGCCGCAGCCGTGGCAGTAGGTGCTGCCCCCCTCCCGGTCGTGGACGTTGCCGGTATAGACGTAGCGAAGCCCGTTCTTGAGTCCGATCTTGCGGGCCCGGGTCAGGGTCGCCGGCGGGGTGGGGGGCCTGTCCATCATCTTCCAGTCGGGATGGAAGGCGGTGAAGTGGAGCGGCACGTCCGGCCCGAGCGCGTCCCGCACCCACTGCGTCAGCTCCTCGATCTCGGCGTCGCCGTCGTTCTCGCCGGGGATCAAGAGCGTGGTCAACTCGAACCAGCAGTCGGTGTGGTGCTTGAGGTATTTGGCCGTCTCCTTGACTGGCTCGATGTGGCCCGTGCAGAGCCGGTGGTAGAACTCCTCGGTGAAGGCCTTGAGGTCGAGATTGCAGGCGTCCATGTGCCTGAAGAATTCGACCCTGGGCTCGTCGCAGATGTAGCCGGCGGTGACGGCGACGGTCTTGATCCCAAGCGCGCGGCAGGCGATCGCGGTGTCGACCGCGTATTCGAGGAAGATCACCGGATCGTTGTAGGTGAAGGCGACGCTGCGGCAGCCGGTGAGCTTCGCCGCGCGGGCGATGTCCTCGGGGCCGGCGCGACTGGTGAGGCGGTCGAACTCGCGCGACTTCGAGATGTCCCAGTTCTGGCAGAACTTGCAGGTGAGGTTGCAGCCCGCGGTGCCGAAGGAGAGGATCGGAGTCCCCGGGAGGTAATGGTTGAGGGGCTTCTTCTCGATCGGGTCGATGCAGAACCCGCTCGAGCGGCCGTAGGTGGTGAGCACCATCTCGCCGCCGCGGTTGGCGCGCACGAAGCAGAGCCCGCGCTGCCCCTCGTGAACCTTGCAGTAGCGCGGACAGAGGTCGCACTGCACCCGCTTATCGTCGAGCCGGTGCCAGTAGCGCCCGGGATGCGCGTCCGCGAACCCTTCCTCGCGCTCGGCGATCTCGGTCTCGGCCATCGCTTTCTCTCCCGGCCGGGCTCGCCCGGCGCTCACCCCGCGCCCCACGAGCCCATATAATAGTAGATAAACCGGCCTTTGGCGGAGACAATGGCTGTGAGGAGACCTGCCATGGCCAGCGTGAGGCCGCCGGCGGTGGCCGGCATGTTCTATCCGGCGGAGAGGGAAGAGCTGGGGCGGTGGGTGCGGGGCGCGCTCGCCCGGGCGCCGGGCGCCGGCGCTCCGGCGCCCAAGGCCCTGATCGCCCCGCACGCGGGCTACGTCTACTCGGGCGAGGTCGCGGCCCGGGCCTATGCCTTCCTCGCCCCGGTGCGCGAGGCGGTGACGCGGGTGGTGCTCGCCGGCCCCTCCCATCGCCTGGCCTTCGACGGGCTCGCGGTGCCGAGCGCGCGCGCCTTCCTGACCCCGCTCGGCGAGGTGCCGGTGGACGAGGCGGCGGTGAAGGCGCTGCTCGGGCTTCCCCAAGTCCGCCTTCTCGATCAGGCGCACGCCGGCGAGCACGGCCTGGAGGTGCATCTCCCGTTCCTGCAGGCCGCGCTCGCCTCGTTCTCGATCGTCCCCATGGTGGTGGGGCGCGCGCCCTACCATGCGGTCGCCGAGGCACTCGAACTCGTCTGGGGCGGCCCCGAGACGCTGATCGTCGTCAGCTCCGACCTGAGCCACTACCACGACTACGCCACCGCGCGGCGGATGGATGCCGAAACCTCCGCCGCGATCGAGCGCCTGGACGGCGCCGCCATTGGCCCCGACCAAGCCTGCGGGCGGATTCCCGTGGGCGGGCTCATCGAGGTCGCCCGCAACCGGGGGATGAAGGTGCGCACCGTGGATCTGCGCAACTCCGGCGACACCGCCGGCGCGCGCGACCGGGTGGTGGGCTATGGTGCCTGGCTCTTCGCCTGAGGGCGCCGGGGCGGCGGTCCCGCCCGCCGCCGAGGAGGAGGCGGGTGCCCTCCTCGCCCGCCACGGCCGCATCCTGATCGAGGTCGCGGCCCTCGCGATCCGTCACGGGCTCGATCACGGCCAGGCCCCGAGGCTGGCGGCCGACGCCTTCGACATCGAGCTCTCCCGCCCCGCCGCGACCTTCGTCACGCTCAAGCGCGAGGGCCGGCTCCGGGGCTGCATCGGCACGCTCCAGCCCTCCCGGGCGCTCATCGAGGACGTGGCCGAGAACGCGTTCCGCGCCGCCTTCCGCGACCCGCGCTTCCCGCCGCTTGCCCGGCACGAAACCGACGGGCTCGATTTCTCGATCGCGCTCTTGAGCCGCGCCGCGCCGCTGCCCGCCCGCTCCGAGGCGGAGCTCGTCGCGCGTCTGCGCCCGGGGGTGGACGGGCTCATCATCCGCGACGGCACGGCGCGGGCGGTGTTCCTGCCGGCGGTGTGGGAGAGCCTTCCCGTGCCCCGGCTCTTCCTCGCGCATCTGAAGAAGAAGGCGGGGCTCCGCGCCGATCACTGGTCGGCTGGATTCCGCGCCTGGCGCTTCACCACCCACACCCTCGGCGCGGCCGAGGTGGTCGATCCCGCGACCCTGTGGACGACGCACTGAGCGCGGCAGGCCCATCTTTCTTTGGAACGGCGGTCCGTCTTCACTATCATCGGCCAACCGTCGCCAACCCCTGAAAGAGCCCGCCCGGCAATGGGACGTTTCGCACTCGGCCAGCCCGTTCGACGCAAGGAGGACGTGCGATTCCTCACCGGCAAGGGCCGCTACCTCGACGACCTCTCCCTTCCCGGCGAGGCGTTCGCCGCCTTCGTGCGCTCGCCGCACGCGCACGCGCGGGTGCGCGCGCTCGACGCGGCCGTCGCGCGCCGGATGCCGGGCGTGCTCGGCGTCTTCACCGGCGTCGACGTCGACGCCGACGGCCTGGGGACGCTCCCCACCTTCGGCGCCACACCCAAGGCGCCGGGGGGCGGGCCGGCGGCGGCGCCCCCGCGCCGGCTGATCGCCCGCGAGCGGGTCCGCTTCGCGGGCGAGATCGTGGCCCTGGTGGTGGCCGAGACCCGCGCCGGCGCGCGCGACGCGGCGGAAAAGGTCGAGGTCGCCTACGAGCCGCTCGCCGCCATCGCCGATCTGCGCTCGGCCGTGAGGCCGGGCGCGCCCTTGGTCTGGGATAAGGCCCCGGGCAACGTGAGCTTCGTCTGGCGGACGGGCGATGCGAGGGCGACCGAGGCCGCGTTCAGGAAGGCCGCGCACGTCACCCGCCTCGCCCTCGTCAACAACCGCCTCGAGCCGAGCCCGATGGAGACTCGGGGCGGCATCGGCGCCTTCGACGCCGCGACCGGCCGCTACACCCTCCATCTCTCCTCCCAGGGCGTGCACACCATCCGGGCGCTCCTGGCCAAGGAGGTGCTCAAGGTCGCCTCCGCCAAGGTGCGCGTCGTCACCCCCGACGTTGGCGGCGCCTTCGGCCTCAAGATCTTCCTCTTCCCCGAGGAGGCGCTCCTTCCCTGGGCGGCGGCGAAGGTCGGCCGGCCGGTGAAGTGGACGGCGGAGCGGAGCGAGTCCTTCCTCTCGGACACCCACGGGCGCGACCAGGCGAGCGAGGCCGAGCTGGCGCTGGAGAAGGACGGGACCATCCTCGCGCTCCGCGTCTCCACGCTCGCCAACATGGGCGCGTATCTCTCGCTCTTCGCCCCCGAGATCCCGACCGCCATCGGCGCGGTGATGCTCGCCGGCGTCTATCGCTTCGCGGCCGCGCAAGTTTCGGTGACCGGTGTGCTCACCCACACCGGGCCGGTCGACGCCTACCGCGGCGCCGGCCGGCCCGAGGCCGCATACCTGATCGAGCGCCTGATCGACGCGGCGGGGCGCGAGCTGGGACTCGCACCCGAGGAGATCAGGCGTCGGAACTTCATCCCGCCGTCGGCGATGCCGTTCACCACCGCGCTCGGCGAGACCTACGATTCGGGCGACTTCGAGCGCAACCTCGCCGACGCGCTCCGCCTCTCCGGCCACGAGCGGCGCGAGGAGCGGCGGCGGGCGGCGCGGGCGCGCGGGCGCCTCTACGGGTTCGGGCTCGCCACCTACATCGAGTCCTGCGGCGGCGGCGCCGACGAGCAGGCGAGCCTGCGCTTCGAGCCCGACGACACGGTCACGGTGCTGGTCGGCACCCAGTCGAACGGCCACGGGCACGAGACCGTATTCGCGCAGATCGCGGCCGACTCCCTCGGCCTCGACATCGAGCGGGTGAAGGTGGTGCAGGGCGATACCGACCTCGTCTCCTTCGGCCGCGGAACCGGCGGATCGCGGGCGCTGCCGGTCGCCGGGAACGCCGTCCTCAAGGTCGCCGAGCGGGCGATCGAGCGGGGCAAGGAGGTGGCCGCGCACCTCCTCGAGGCGGCGAGGGCCGACATCGTCTTCGCCGACGGCCGCTTCGCCATCGCCGGGACCGACCGCTCGCTCTCGCTGTTCGAGGTTGCGCGCGCCGCCCGCGAGGACAAGAGCCTGCCGCCGGCCCCGCCCCGGCCGGCCAAGGAGGCGGGGCTTTCCGGGCTCGACGCCGACCTCCGCTTTGCCCCCTCGGGCTCCACCTATCCCAACGGCTGCCACGCCTGCGAGGTGGAGGTCGATCCCGAGACCGGCGCGGTCGAGATCGTCGGCTACACGGTGGTCGACGACTTCGGCGTGGTGGCAAATCCGCCGCTGCTCGCCGGCCAGGTCCACGGCGGAGTCGCCCAGGGAATCGGCCAGGCCCTCCTCGAGGGCTGCGTCTATGACCCCGGGAGCGGGCAGCTCCTCACCGGCTCGTTCGTCGACTACGCCCTGCCGCGGGCCGACCGGGTGCCGCCGATCGCGTTCCGCTACAACGTGATCCCGACCCGCGCCAACCCGCTCGGCATCAAGGGCGCGGGCGAGGCCGGCGCGGTCGGCGCCCCGCCGGCGGTCATCAACGCCGTCGTCGATGCCCTCGCCCATCTCGGGGTCCGTCACGTCGAGATGCCGGCGACGCCCGAGCGCGTCTGGCGCGCGATCCGCGCCGCCGCGGGGCGATGACGCCGGCGGACGGCGGACGATGCGCGAAGCCGAGCTTGAGCGCCTGCTGGTCCCCGTCCGGGCCGCGGCCGAGCGCGCCGGCGAGGCGATCCTCGGCATCTACGCCGGCGACTTCGAGGTCCGCCGCAAGTCCGACTCCTCGCCCGTGACCAAGGCCGACGCCGACGCCGAGCGGCTGATCCTGCCGGTGCTGGCAACGCTCGCGCCCGCGCTCCCGATCGTTTCCGAGGAGGCGGTCGAGGCGGGCGGCTTCCCCCGCCTCGTGGGCGGGCGCTTCTGGCTGGTCGATCCCCTCGACGGAACCAAGGAGTTCATCGCCCGCAACGGCGAGTTCACGGTCAACATCGCGCTCATCGAGGACGGCCGGCCGGTCCTCGGCGTGGTCCACCTGCCCGCGCTCGGCCTCACCTATGCCGGGCTTTGCCCCGAGGACGGCGGCGGGCGCGCCCTCGAGGCCGGGGCGGGGGCGGACGCGCACCCGATCCGCGCGCGCGCCACTCCACCGGAGGGAGCGGTGGTCCTGGCCAGCCGCAGCCACGGCGATTCGGTGCGACTCGCGGCGTTCCTCGCCGGCCTCAGGATCTCCGGGCAACGGGTGGCGGGCAGCGCCCTCAAGTTCTGCGTCATCGCCAAGGGCGAGGCCGATCTCTATCCCCGCTTCGGCCCCACCATGGAATGGGACACGGCCGCCGGCCACGCGGTGCTCGCCGCCGCCGGGGGGACGGTCGAGACCTTCGCCGGCGAGCCCCTCGCCTACGGCAAGCCGGGGTTCGTCAACGGCCCCTTCGTCGCCCGCGGGAGGCGGGCGTGAGCGCGGGCCCGGCGCCGCGCGTCCTCGCGCCCGACGCGGCTGCGATCGCCGAGGCGGCGCGAGTGTTGCGCGCCGGCGGCCTGGTCGCCTTCCCGACCGAGACCGTCTACGGCCTGGGCGCCGATGCGCTCAACGACCGGGCGGTCGCCCGCATCTTCGAGGCCAAGGGGCGGCCCCGCTTCAACCCGCTCATCGTCCACTTCCCGGCGGCCGAGGACGCGCGCCACTGCGTGGTGTTCGATGCCCGGGCCGAGAGGCTGGCGGCCGCCTTCTGGCCGGGGCCGCTGAGCCTGGTCCTTCCCCGCCGGTCCGGCTCAGCGGTGTCGCTCCTCGCCAGCGCCGGCCTCGAGACGCTGGCGGTGCGCGTGCCGCGGAACGACGTGGCTCTCAAACTGATCGCGGCGCTCGAGCGGCCGGTGGCGGCGCCCAGCGCCAACCGCTCGGGCGAGGTGAGCGCGACCGCCGCCGCCCACGTCGCCCAGTCGCTGGGGGCGCGGGTGGACCTGATCCTCGACGGCGGTCCCTCGCCGGTCGGGCTCGAATCGAGCATCGTCGATCTCACCGGCGAGAGGGCGGTGCTGCTTCGTCCCGGAGGCGTCACCCGCGAGGCGATGGAGGCGGTGGTCGGCCCGCTCGCCCTCGGCGGGGCGGGCCGCCCGGGGGCGCCCCGCGCCCCGGGCCAGCTCGCCAGCCACTACGCGCCGCGCCTTCCCGTGCGGCTGAACGCGCAAAGCGTCCGCCCCGGCGAGGCGCTGCTCGCCTTCGGGCCCGATCCGCCGGTGGGGGCGGTCGAGACCCTGAACCTCAGTCCGACCGGCGACCTGGTCGAGGCGGCGGCGAACCTGTTCGCCATGCTCCGCGCGCTCGATCGGCCGGGGCGGACCGGGATCGCCGCCATGCCGGTGCCCGGGCACGGGCTCGGCCTCGCGGTCAACGACCGGCTCCGGCGCGCGGCCGCGCCCAGGGAGCCCCTTGCCGAGGACCTGCCCAGCGGCTAACAGAACCGAGCCGTCCCTGCCGCGAGCGCCGATGCCTGCCGCCCCCGAACGCGCCGTCCCCGAACGCCTGATCGCCGCGCTCCGCGAGGCGCTGGGCCCGGCCGGGGTGATCGAGGACGCCGCCAGCATCGCTCCCTACATGCGGGACGCGCGGGGGCTGTTCACCGGGCGAAGCCCCGTCGTGGTCCGTCCCGGCTCCACCGCCGAGGCGGCGGCGGCGGTGCGGCTCTGCGCCGAGGCGCGTGTGCCGATGGTGCCGCAGGGAGGGAACACCGGGCTCGTCGGCGGCTCGGTCCCGGACGAGTCGGGGGGGCAGGTGCTGATCTCGCTCTCGCGCCTCAATCGCGTCCGCGCCATCGACCCGGTGAATCTCACACTCACCGCCGAGGCGGGCTGCGTGCTCGCCCAGGTGCGGAGCGCGGCGGCCGAGGCCGGGCGCTTCTTCGCCCTGAGCCTCGCCTCGGAGGGGACCGCCCAGATTGGCGGCAACCTCTCGACCAACGCCGGCGGCAACACCACGGTGCGCTACGGCAACGCCCGCGAGCAGGTGCTGGGGCTCGAGGTGGTGCTTCCCGACGGGCGCGTCTGGGACGGGCTCAGGGCCCTGCGCAAGGACAACACCGGCTACGACCTCAAGCATCTCTTCATCGGCGCGGAAGGGACGCTGGGCATCATCACCGCCGCCGTGCTCAGGCTCTACCCGGCGGCGCGCGACACGGCAGTGGCGATGGCGGCGGTGCGCGATCCGCGCGCCGCGGTCGCGCTCTTGGCCGAGCTTCAGGCCGAGCACGCGGAGGTGGTGACCTCGTTCGAGTACCTGCCGCGGATTGGCGTCGAGTTCGTGCTCCGCCACGCGCCCGCGAGCCGCGATCCCTTCGCCCGGGCGTACCGGCACTACGCGCTGATCGAGCTCTCCTCCTCGCGGCCGGGGGCGGCGCTGCGCGGGGCGCTGGAGCAGGCACTCGCCCGCGGGCTCGAGCGGGGCCAGGTGCTCGACGCAGTGATCGCCGGGAGCGAGGCCCAGGCGCAGGCGCTCTGGCGGCTGCGCGAGGAGATGTCCGACGCGCAGAAGCCGGAAGGGGGGAGCATCAAGAACGACGTTTCGGTGCCGGTCTCGCGCGTCGCCGAGTTCCTGGAGACGGCCACCGAGCGCGTCGAGCGCGAGCTTCCCGGCATCCGCGTGGTCGCCTTCGGGCACCTGGGCGACGGCAACATCCACTTCAACCTGAGCCAGCCCGAAGGCGCCGACCGCGAGACCTTCCTCGCCCGCTGGGATCACTTCGCCGACATGGTCAACGACATCGTCGCCGGGTTCGGCGGCAGCTTCTCGGCCGAGCACGGCATCGGCCGGCTGAAGCGCGAGGTGCTCGCCCGCTACCGCAGCCCGGTCGAACTCGACCTGATGCGCCGCATCAAGGCCGCGATCGACCCCCACAACCTGATGAACCCCGGCAAGATCCTCTGAGCGCGAGGCCGCGCCCGAGGCGGGCGAATTCACTCTCCCCCACGGCGCGAGCCGACTATAATCCCGGCCGATGAGGAGGGTCACGCTCTACATCCTGAAGCAGATCGGCATCGGGACGTTCCTGGTCACGGCCGGCCTCGCCTGCCTGATCTGGCTCACCCAGTCGCTACGCTTCGTCGAGCTGATCGTGAACCGGGGGCTGTCGCTCTCGGTGTTCCTCAACCTCACCATCCTGCTCTTGCCCAACTTCCTGGTGATCGTGCTGCCGATCGCGCTCTTCTCGGTGGTGCTGTTCACCTACAACCGGCTCAAGGCCGACCGGGAGCTCGTGGTCCTGATGGCCGCGGGCTGGACGCGCAATACCATCGCCCGGCCGGCGATCGCGCTCGCCGGGCTGATGACCGCGTTCAGCTACCTGCTGCAGCTGTGGCTGGTCCCGGAATCGTTTCGCGCCTTCCGCGAGCTTCAATTCACCATCCGCCACAAATACGCGTCGATCCTGCTGCAGGAAGGTGTGTTCAACCAGGTCACGAACGGCCTCATGGTCTATGTCCGCGAGCGGGCATCGAACGGCGAGCTGGTCGGCATCGTCGTGCACGACTCGCGCAATCGCGGTCATCCCGTGACGATGATGGCCGAACGGGGATCGCTGGTGCTGGCGGCGGACGGGCCGCGCGTGGTGATGGTCAACGGCAACCGCCAGGAGGCGGAACCGGACACCGGGCGCCTCAAGGTGCTCTACTTCGAGCGCAACACGATCGACCTCAACGTCGTCGGCGAGGACACGGGGCCGCGCTACCGTGAGCCCAGAGAGCGCCCCCTCGGCGAATTGCTGAGCGTCACCCGCAAGGAGGTGGGCGACCAGGACTTCGGCCGCTTCCGGGCCGAGGCGCACCAGCGCCTGGCGACCCCGTTCCTCAATCTCGGCTTCGTCCTCGTCGGCCTGGCGATCCTGCTGGCGGGTGGCTTCGGGCGCTCGCCGCAGGCGCCGCGGGTGATCGTCGCCGTGCTGGCGGTGATCGCGCTGCAGGCGGGGATGCTCGGCGTCATCAACCTCGCCGCCAAGCAGCTGGACCTCGTGCCGTTGATCTACGTCCACGCCCTGGCGCCGGTGATAGTCGGCTACTACGCGCTGCGCCAGGCGCCGGAGGGGCGCTCGCCGGTCCTCGCCGGCCCGCGCCGGGCGGTCTCCTAGGAAAGCGGGCCGCAGGGGGGAGGGGGGCCGCGCCGGGCGATGCGACTGTCGTCGGTACTTTCCGTCTACATCGGCCGCAACTTCCTCGGCGCCTGGGGCGCGGCGATGGCCGCGCTCGCCGGGCTGATCCTGCTCTTCGATCTCGCCGAGCTCCTGCGCCGCGCCTCGGCCAAGCCCGAGACCACCTTCGGCCTGGTCGTGCAGATGTCCCTCCTCCGGCTTCCCTACATGGCGGAGGAGGTGGTCCCCTTCGCCGTTCTCTTCGGCGGGATGTTCGCGTTCTGGCGGCTGACGCGCTCGAGCGAGCTGGTGGTGGCGCGGGCGGCGGGCGTGTCGGTCTGGCAGTTCCTGCTGCCGGTCCTGCTGCTCTCGCTGCTGATCGGCGCGGTCATGATCGGCGCCTTCAACCCGCTCGCCTCGACGCTGCTGTCGCGCTACGAGCAGCTCGAGGCGCGATACTTCCGGGGCGAGGTGAGCCTGATGTCGCTCTCCCCGCACGGCCTGTGGCTGCGCCAGCCGACCAGCGGCGGCGCCGCCTTCGTCCACGCCGAGCGCGTCAGCCGCGAGAATGACACGATCCGACTCGCCGACGTCTCCGTTTTCCGCCTGCAGGAGCCCGATCGCTTCGTCGACCGGCTGGAGGCCAAGGCGGCCGTGCTCGACGAGGGCTTCTGGAATCTCGATCGCGTGTGGATCATGCGTCCGGGACGAGCGCCCGAGCGGGTCGAGCGGTTCCGGCTCGACACCGACCTCACCGTCGCCAAGGTCCAGGACAGCTTCGCCTCTCCGGGCACGCTCTCGTTCTGGAATCTGCCCGGGTTCATCGAGGTGCTCGAGCAGGCCGGCTTCTCCGCCATCCGCCACCGGCTCTACTGGCACACCATGCTTTCCACCCCCCTCATCCTGTGCGCCATGGTGCTGCTTGCCGCCGGCTTCTCCCTCCGCCCCGCCCGCCGCTCGGGGACACTGTTCGCCCTCGTCGCCGGCACGTTGACCGGCTTCGTCTTCTACGTCTTCGAGCGGGTGGTCGCCGAGCTCGGCCAGTCGGCGGCGCTGCCGGTGGTGATGGCGGCCTGGACCCCGGCCTCGGTCGGTCTGTTGCTGGGCGTGGCCCTCCTCCTCCACCTCGAGGATGGATGAGGCGATGGCGCGGCGGCCGAAGACGCTGCTGGCGGCGCGGTTCGCGGCCGCGTTGCTCTTTGCCTCCGCGCCCGCTCTCGGCGCGCCGGTCCCTCTGTCCTCCGGCGCCCCGGTGCTGCTCAGCGCCGACGAGGTGACCTACGACCAGACCCACGACGTGGTGACCGCGCGTGGCAAGGTCGAGATCGCGCAGGGCGAGCGCGTGCTGCTCGCCGACGTCATCAGCTACAACCGGCGCGCCAATTCGGTCACCGCCTCGGGCAACGTGAGCCTGATGGAGCCGAACGGCGACGTCGTCTTCGCCGACCACGTCGAGCTCACCGACGACCTGCGCGACGGGGCGATCGAGAGCATCCGCATCCTGCTTTCCAACAACGCCCGCATCGCCGCCAACTCCGGGCGCCGATCGGGCGGGACGCGGACCGAGATGAGCCGGGCCGTCTACTCGCCCTGCGACGTCTGCAAGGAGGATCCGTCGCGACCACCCTTCTGGCAGATCAAGGCGGTGCGCGTGGTCCACGACCAGACCCGCCAGACCGTGGAGTACTACGATGCGGTCCTCGAGATGGCAGGCGTGCCGGTCGCCTACGTCCCCTACTTCTCCCACTACGATCCCACGGTGAAGCGCCGCAGCGGCTTCCTCGCGCCCGTGTTCGGCTCCTCCTCGGACCTCGGCCTAAGGCTCGAAACGCCCTACTTCTGGGCCATCTCGCCGAGCCGCGACGCGACCTTGCGGCCCATCCTCACCGGCAAGGAGGGGCTGGTGATGGCGGGCGAGTACCGCGAGCGGTTCGGTTACGGCGAGCTCAAGCTCGACGGCAGCCTGACGCGGGACTCGCACAACGACGACCGCGGCCACATCTTCGGTCGCGGCGTCTTCAACCTCGACGACACTTGGCGCTGGGGCTTCGACGCGGAGCGGACGACGGACGATACCTACCTGCGCCGCTACAACCTGTCCTCGAAACGCACCCTGACCTCCGGCACCTACATCGAGGGATTCCGCGGCAGCAACTACGCACTTGCCGACGCCTACCTGTTCCAGGGCCTGCGCGAAACCGACCGCCCGGGCCAGACGCCGGTGGTGCTGCCGCGGCTGCGCTACGAGCGCATCGGCGAGCCCGGCGCCTACGGGCAGCGCACCAGCTTCAACTTCGATTCTTACGTCATCACCCGGACCGACGGAACCGACACGCGCCGACTCGGGCTCGATGGCGGATGGCAACTTCCCTACACCTCCCCACGGGGCGACGTCTACGTCTTGAGCGCCAACGTCCAGGCCGCCGGCTACCACTTCAACCAGCTTCCCGATCCGAGCACGCCCAGCGAGCGCACGCGCTCGGGATTCGAGGGCCGGCTCTTCCCGCAGCTCGCGCTCGACTGGCGCTACCCCTTCGTGCGCGAGGCCGGGGTCACCAGCCAGGTGATCTCGCCGCTCGTCTCGGTGGTCGCCGCCCCCAACGGCGGCAACGCGCCCCTGATCCCCAACGAGGACAGCCTCGACTTCGAGTTCACCGACGCCAACCTCTTCAGCCGAAACCGGTTCGCCGGCCGCGACCGCGTGGAGGGCGGGCCGCGCCTCAATTACGGCTTCCTGGGCGGAGTTTACGGGCTGGGCGGCGGTAGCGCCGGCGCCCTCGTCGGCCAGAGCCTGCGGGCGCGCTCCGACGACACCTTCGCCCAGGACTCGGGCCTCGAGGATCGCGTCTCCGACGTGGTCGGCCGGGTCTTCATATCGCCGCTCAAGTTCCTAGATCTGAACTACCGGTTCCGGCTCGACAAGAACAACCTCGAGGCCCGGTTCAACGAGGTTGGGTTGCGGGCGGGCCCCCCCGCCCTCAACCTGAAGCTTGACTACATCTTCACCGACCGCAGCGAGCAGCTTACCGAGTTCGAGAGCCGCGAAGAGGTTTCCGGCGCGATCGGCTCGCGGCTCACCAACGAGTGGTCGATGGCCCTGCGCGGGCGAAGGGACCTGACCGGAAAGGGCGATATGATCTCGCAGGGGCTCGAACTCACCTATGAGAACGAGTGTTTTGTGTTCAGAATGGACGCCGAGCGCTCCTTCACCTCCGACCGCGACATAACGCGCAGCGACAGGATCATGTTCCGGCTCGTGTTCAAGACCATCGGCGAATTCGAGACCTCGGCAAGATAGCAGGTCCGCCCATGCCGCTCCGCCGATTGCTCCTCCTCGGGCTCCTCGCCCTCGCCTGGCCGCTCCCCGGATCGTGGGGCGAGGGCCGGGCGCAGGAGGTCCAGCGTATCGCCGCGATCGTCAACGACGACGTGATAACCGTCCACGACCTCTCGGCCCGAATCGACCTCACCATCCTGTCCTCGAACCTCGCCGACAGCCGCGACGTGCGCCAGCGCCTCGCCCCGCGCGTGCTCAACGCCCTCATCGAGGAGCGCCTGCAGATGCAGGAGGCGCGACGCCTGACCGTCGTCGTCATCGACTCCGAGATTCAAACGGCGATCAGGCGGATCGAGCAGGCCAACAACCTCCCCCCCGGCCGGCTGATGGTGATGCTGCAGCGCGCCGGAATCGACCAGAAGGCGCTGATCGATCAGCTGCGCGCCGGGATCGCCTGGAACAAGGTGGTGGACAAGCAGGTCCGCCCCAAGGTCCAGATCGGGTCCGACGAGGTCGACGAGGTGCTCAACCGGATCAAGGGCAAGGCGGGTCGGCAGGAGTACCTCGTCGCCGAGATTCTTCTCGCCGTCGACTCGCCGGGACAGGAGGACGAGGTCGTCCAGCTCGCCCAGCGCCTGATCGATCATCTGCGGGGCGGCGCCAGCTTCAGCGCCCTCGCTCAGCAGTTCTCGCAGGGCGTCACCGCGTCGGTGGGCGGCGACCTGGGATGGGTCCAGAAAGGGCAGCTTTCGGAGCGCCTGGACGCCGCCCTCGACCGGCTGCAGGAGGGGCAGATCTCGCCCCCCGTTCGCGACCTGGGCGGCGTCCACATCCTCTATCTGCGTGACAAGCGCCAAGTGCGCGCGGCGGGCGAGACCGAGGCCGTGCTCGACATCCGGCAGGTCGTCCTGCCCTTCCCCCGCAATGCCGACCGGGCGACGATCCAGAGCCGGCTCGCCATCGCCCGCCAGGCCCGCCAGACGGCCAAGAGTTGCGCCGACATGGAGCGCCTCGCCGGCGAGCTGAACTCGCCGCCCCCGCACCTCCTCGAAGGCATCCGTCTCGCCGACCTGCCGCCCCAGATCCGCGAGGTCGTCGGCCCGCTCGCGATCGGCGCGCCGAGCCCGCCGATCCAGGCCGACGACGCCGTCCTCCTGATGATGGTGTGCGCTCGCAGCGAGCGGGACGCGCTGCCCGGGCGCCCCGACGTCCTTCGCAGCCTCGAGCGTGACCAGATCGAGCTGAGGGCGCGCCGCTATCTCCGCGACCTCAACCGGGCGGCCTACATCGACATCCGGGTCTAGGGCGAGCGCCGTGGCCAAGCCCCCCTCCCTCGCACCGCTTGCGCTCAGCATGGGCGAACCCGCGGGCATCGGCGGCGAGATCGCGCTCAAGGCCTGGCTCGCGCGCGCGCGGGGGGTGGCGCCGTTCGTGGCGATCGACGATCCCGAGCGACTTTCGGCGCTGGCGCGACGCCTCGGGCTCGAGGTGCCGGTGCGCACGGTCGCGGGGCCCGAGGAGGCGGCCGGGGCCTTCGCCGAGGCGCTGCCCGTGCTCGCGCTTCCGCTCGCCCGTCCGGCGCGGCCGGGCCGGCCCGATCCGGCCAATGCCCCGGCCGTGATCGCCGCCATCGACCGCGCGGTGGCGCTGACCCTGGCCGGGCGCGCGGCCGCGGTGGTGACCAACCCGATCCAGAAGAAGACGCTGATCGAGGCCGGCTTCGCCCATCCCGGCCACACCGAGTATCTCGCCGAGCTCGCCAAGGCTGCCGGCCCGCCGGTGATGATGCTGGTCGGGCCCTCGCTCAGGGTGGTCCCGGTCACGGTCCACATCCCGCTCGCCCGCGTCCTCGCCGAGCTCTCGACCGACTCGATCGTGACCAAGGGCCGGATCGCCGCCCGCGCCCTCGAGGTCGACTTCGGTATCGCCGCGCCGCGGCTCGCCGTCTCCGGGCTCAATCCCCACGCCGGCGAGGAGGGGACGATGGGGCGCGAGGAGATCGAGATGATCGCGCCCGCCATCGCCGAGCTCGCGCGACAGGGTATTCGCGCCTTCGGGCCGCTGCCGGCGGACACGCTCTTCACCGAGGCCGCACGCCGGACCTTCGATGCCGCCCTCTGCATGTACCACGACCAGGCCCTCATTCCCCTCAAGACGCTTGACTTCGAGCGCGGCGTCAACGTCACCCTCGGGCTTCCCTTCGTCCGCACCTCGCCCGACCACGGCACCGCGCTGGACATCGCCGGCACCGGGCGGGCGAGCGCCGAGAGCCTGATCGCCGCCCTCGACCTCGCCCGCGAGATGGCGGCGCGGCGACAGGCCCGGGCGGCCCGCGCCGGCCTTGCCTGACCCCCGCCCCGAGCCGGCGCCGGCGCTTCCCCCCCTCGGCGAAGTGATCCGCCGCCACCGCCTGAGCGCCCGCAAGGGGCTTGGCCAGAACTTCATCCTCGACCTCAACCTGACGGCACGAATCGCCCGCGCCGCCGGCCCGCTTCGGGGCCGCACCGTGATCGAGGTCGGCCCCGGCCCGGGAGGGCTCACCCGCGCCCTCCTCGCCGCCGGGGCCGAGCGGCTGATCGCGATCGAGCGCGACCGGCGCTGCCTCGCCGCCCTCGCCGAAGTCGCGGCCGCCTATCCCGGCCTCCTGGAGGTGATCGAGGGCGACGCGCTCAAGGTCGACGCCGGCCGGCTCGGCGAGGCCCCGCGCAAGATCGTCGCCAACCTGCCCTTCAACGTCGCCGCGCCGCTCCTCCTCGCCTGGCTCAGGGAAGCGCACGCCTTCGAGGGCCTGACGCTGATGTTCCAGCGCGAGGTCGCCGACCGGCTGGCCGCCCGGCCGGCGAGCAAGGCCTACGGCCGGCTCACGGTGATCGCCCAGTGGCGGTGCGAGGTGGCGCCCCTGTTTAACGTCCCGGCGCGGGCGTTCGTGCCCCCGCCGAAGGTGACGGCGACCGTGGTCTCGCTCGTCCCCCGCCCCGCGCCCCTCGCCCCCGCCGGCGGGCGGGCGCCCTCGTTCGCGGCGATGGAGCGGGTGTCGGCGGCCGACTTCGGCCAGCGACGCACGAAGCTGCGCGCCGCGCTCAGGTCGCGGGGCGTGAATGACGAGGCTCTCCACGCCGCGGCCGAGATCTCGCCGACGGCGCGGGCGGAGGAGATTGACGTGCTCGGATTCGCCGCCCTGGCCGCCGCCTTCGAGGCGCGATCCAGGGCGGGGGACGGGCCTTAGGCTGCCCTAAGCCCCCCGCATGCCGGCGACGAACTCGCCGAGCCCGATCCGCCGCGTGCGGCGCAGGCGCTCGGCGGTCAGGATCGCCAGCACCTGGGCCACGCTCTCCTCGAGGTCGCTGTTGACGATGATGTAGTCGTACTCCGGATAGTGGCTCATCTCGTCGCTCGCCTTGGCCATGCGCCGCGCCACCACCTCGGCCGGGTCCTGCGCCCGCGCGAACAGCCGGCGCTCGAGCTCGGCGCGCGAGGGCGGCAGGATGAAGACGCTCACCAAGTCGGCACGCGCCTTCTCGGCGAGCTGCTGGGTGCCCTGCCAGTCGATGTCGAAGAGCACGTCGCGCCCAGCGGCGAGCTCCGCCTCCACCGCCTCGCGCGGGGTGCCGTAGCGGTGGCCGAACACCCTGGCGTGCTCGAGGAAGTCGCCGCCCTTCACCATGCGCCGGAACTCGTCCTCGGAGACGAAGCGGTAGTCGACTCCGTCCACCTCGCCGGGGCGAGGTGGACGGGTGGTGGCCGAGATCGAGAGCGTGATCGCGCGGTCGCGATCGAGGAGCCGGCGCGAGATCGTCGTCTTGCCCGCCCCCGAGGGCGAGGACAGCACCAGCATCAGGCCGCGCCGGCGCACGGGGGGATCCACGGTCCCGGGGCCGCTCGGTTGCTCGCTCATGGGCAGCGCCCGGCTCCTTCCTACTCGATGTTCTGAACCTGCTCGCGGAAACGCTCGACCGCCGCCTTCAGGCCGAGGCCGATCTGGGTCAGCTCGATGGTGGTCGCCTTGGCGCAGAGCGTGTTCGCCTCGCGATTGAACTCCTGGCAGAGGAAGTCGAGCCGCCGGCCAACGGCCTGCTTCTCCCTGAGGGTCGAGCCGGCCGACTGAAGGTGCGCGGAGAGCCGGTCGATCTCCTCGCGCACGTCGCTGCGCGCGGCGAGGAGCGCCGCCTCCTGCGCGAGGCGGTCCTCGGGCAGGGCCGGGCTCGCCTGGAGCAGGGCCTCGACCTGGGCCTTGAGCCGGACCCTGAGTTGCGCCGGCTGGGCCTCGGCCGCCCCCGCCGCGCGCCGGCAGAGCCCGGCGATTTCGTCGAGGTGGCCGTCGAGGACCTGGGTCAGGCGCGCGCCCTCGGCCTCGCGCGCCTCGGCGAGCGCCTCGACCGCCTCGCCCAGGCTCACCAGCATTGCCTCGAAGCGCCGCTCGCGCTCCTCCTCGTTCTCGGTCTCCTCGTCGGCGACGATCAGGCCGTTAAGGCGCATCAGGCCGTCGATCCGCGGCGGCTCGGCGTCCACCTTCGCCGCGATGGCCGCCATCAGGGCGGGGAGCTGGGCCAGCACCTCCTCGTTGAGCCGCAGGCGCGGGGCCGCCGTCCGCTGGGCGAGGACCAGGGTCGCGGTGACCGTGCCGCGCTGGAAACGGCGCATCACCGCGTCGCGCACCGGCTGTTCGAGCCGGTCGTAGCCGACCGGCAGCCGCGAGCGGACCTCGAGGCCGCGGCCGTTGACGCTCTTGACCTCCCAGGCCCAACCCCCGGCCGGGTCTGACCGTTCGACGCGCGCGAAGCCGGTCATGCTGGAGATCGGCACGGCATCCCCGCGATGCTGGCGAAAAGACCGCCCCCTTATAGCCCCGCCCCCGGGGGCGCAACAAGCCGAGGCCCGGCGGCCCCGCGTCACGGGCCGGGGCGCCCGTCGGCCTCGCCGGACCGGAGCCAGCGGGCGACGTTGCGGTTGTGCTCGTCGAGGGTGCGGGCAAAGGCGTGGCCGCCCCGGCCGTCGGCGACGAAGTAGAGATCGTCGGTCTCGGCCGGCAGGAGGGCCGCCCTGAGCGACTCGCGGCCGGGATTGCCGATCGGCCCGGGCGGAAGCCCCTTGACGCGGTAGGTGTTGTAGGGCGAGTCGACGGCGAGGTCGGCGCGCGTGAGCCCGCGTCCCAGCCCGTCCGGGCCGGCCAGGGCATAGATCACGGTCGGGTCCGACTGCAGGGCCATGCCGCGCCGCAGCCGATTGTAGAAGACAGCGGCGATCCGCGGCCGCTCGTCGGCGAGCGCGGTTTCCTTCTCGACCAGCGAGGCGACGATCAGGGCCTCCGCGGGAGTGGCGATGGGAAGCCCCTCGCGCCGCTCCGGCCACGTCTCGGCGATGAACGTCGTCATGCCCCGGCGCATGCGCTCGATCATCGCCTCCCGGCTGTCGCCGTAGGTGAAATGATAGGTCTCGGGCAGGATCTCGCCTTCGCCGGGTACGCTCGCGATCGTCCCGAACAGGCCCTCGGTCGCCCGCACGATCTCCACCACCTGGCGGGAGGTGAGCCCCTCGGGAACGGTGAGCCGCCGGACCACCGTCTTGCCGCTCTTCAGAATCCCGACCGCGCCGCGGGGGCTGATGCGGGCCGGAAAGCGATACTCTCCCGCCCTCAAGCTTCGCCCCTCGCCGGAGAGCTCGGCCCCGAACGCAAAGACGCGCCCGTCGCGCACCACCCCGGCGGTTTCCAGAAGCCGGCCGATCTCGCTCACCCCCGCCCCGCGCGGGACGATGACCGTGGCGTCGGCCGAGAGCGGGCCCGGCCGGGTGAACTCGGCATAGCCCCACAGCGCGGCCACCGCCGCCAGGGCGGCGAGGACCACGATCGTGGCGAGGAGGCGGACCGCGAAGCGCCCCATCGCCCCGGGCTCAGCTGAACGCGGAAAGGATCAGGCAGGCGTTGGTTCCGCCGAAACCGAACGAGTTGCTGAGCACGTGCCGGACCGGCCGCTCCTTGGCCCGGTGGGGAACCAGGTCGAGGTCGCAGCCCGGCGAGGGATTGTCGAGGTTGAGGGTCGGCGGAACCACGCCGTCGCGGAGCGCGAGCGCGGCGAAGATCGCCTCCACGCTGCCGGCCGCGCCCAGGAGATGGCCGATCGCCGACTTGGTCGATGACATGCTCAGCCGATAGGCGTGCTCGCCGAAGAGGCGCTTGACCGCGCCGAGCTCGATCTCGTCGCCAAGCGGCGTCGAGGTGCCGTGGGCGTTGATGTAGTCGATGTCCTCGGGGCCGAGCCTGGCCGTGCGGAGCGCGTTGCGCATGGCGCGGAAGCCGCCGTCGCCGTCCTCGCTGGGGGCGGTGATGTGGTAGGCATCTCCGGACAGGCCGTAGCCCCGGACCTCGGCATAGATGCGCGCGCCCCGCCTCTTCGCGTGCTCCAGCTCCTCGATCACCACCACGCCTGCGCCCTCGCCCATGACGAAGCCGTCGCGGTCCTTGTCCCACGGCCGCGAGGCCCGCTCGGGGGTGTCGTTGAACGCGGTGGAGAGCGCGCGCGCCGCGGCGAATCCGGCGACGCCGATGCGGCAGACCGCGGCCTCGGCCCCGCCCGCGATCATCACATCGGCGTCGCCCAACATGATCAGGCGCGCCGAATCGCCGATCGCATGGGCGCCGGTCGCGCAGGCCGTGACCACCGCATGGTTCGGGCCCTTGAAGCCGTAGCGGATGGAGACATGGCCGGAGGCGAGGTTGATGAGCGAGGCGGGGATGAAGAACGGGCTCACCCGCCGGGCGCGGCCCTCGTGGACCACGATCGAGGTCTCGTAGATCGTCTCCAACCCGCCGATGCCCGAGCCGATCATCACCCCGGTGGCCTGCCGATCCTCCTCGCCCTCGGGCGTCCAGCAGGCGTCCTTCACCGCCTCCGCCGCCGCGGTGATGGCGTAGACGATGAAGCGGTCCATGCGCCTGAGGTCCTTCTGCGGGACCCACTCTTCGGCGCTGAAGCGGCCCTCGGCGGCGCTGCCAGGAGGAACCTGGCCGGCGATCTTGGCGGCGAGGTCGGAGACGTCGAATCTCTGGATCGCGGCGATGCCCGACTTGGCGGCGAGCAGCCGCTCCCACACGGCCTTGACGCCCACCCCGAGGGGGGTGACCAGTCCCATGCCGGTGATGACGACCCGTCTCATGTCGCGGGCCCCGGGTGCGTGCGTCTCCCGCCGCCGGCGGCCGGCGTCAAGACCTGTGGGTCTCGATGTAGTCGATGGCGTCCTTGACGGTCATGATCTTCTCGGCGGCGTCGTCCGGAATCTCGCATCCGAACTCCTCCTCGAAGGCCATCACGAGCTCGACCGTGTCCAGGCTGTCGGCACCCAGGTCGTCGATGAAGCTTGCGTTCTCGCTCACCTTCACCTCGTCGACGCCCAGGTGCTCGACAACGATTTTCTTTACCCGCTCGGCGGTGTCACTCATCCTCGGTTTCCTCGGAATAGACTTCTGGAATCCAACCCGGAGGGGGCGGATGTCGAGGCCCCCGCTTCGCGGCCGAACGCGCCGCACCCCTGCCCGTCCCGATGAGGGGAGGCGTTACCTAACATACTTTCCGGGGCTTGACCAGCGGCGCATCTCCGGGCCCCCCTCGGCTCCCTTTCCGCTAGATCATCGCCATTCCGCCGTTGACGTGCAAGGTCTGACCCGTGATGTAGGCGGCCTCGTCGCTGGCCAGGAACGCCACGCCGGCGGCGACGTCGTCCGGGGTGCCGAGCCGGCCCGCCGGGATCTGCCCCTTCAGCCTCTCGCGCTGGGCCTCGCCGAGGGCCGCGGTCATCGCCGTCTCGATGAACCCGGGCGCCACGCAGTTGACCGTCACGCCCCGGCCCGCCACCTCGGCGGCGAGCGCCTTGGACATGCCGATCATCCCCGCCTTCGACGCGGCGTAGTTCGCCTGGCCCGGATTCCCGGTCAAGCCGACGATCGAGCTGATGCCGATGACGCGCCCGAAGCGCCGCCGGATCATCCCCTTGAGGGCCTCGCGCGCGAGCCGGAACGAAGCGGTGAGGTTGACCTCGATCACCGCCTGCCAGTCCTCGTCCTTCATCCTGAGGGCAAGCGAATCGCGCGTCAACCCGGCGTTGTTGACGACGATGTCGAGCGGCCCGAGCCCGGCCTCGGCCTCCTTTACCAGCGCCGCCGCCGCCGCCGGCTCGCGCAAGTCCGCCGGGGCGACGAACGCGCCCTCGCCGAGATCCCGCGCCAGCGCCTCGAGCGCCTCGCGCCGGGTGCCCGAGAGGGCGACGCGCGCCCCCTGGCGGTAGAGCGCGCGCGCGATCGCGCCCCCGATCCCCCCGGAGGCGCCGGTGACCAGGGCGGTGCGGCCCGCAAGGCTGAACATGGCCCGTCTCCTAGATGGTCTTGAGGAAGGCCTCGACGTCCGCCGGCTTCTCGACCGCGATCCCCGTCATCTCGCCGTCGATCCGCCGGGCGAGGCCGGTCAGCACCCGCCCCGCCCCGACCTCGACCAGGGTGTCCACCCCGCACGCCTTCATGTGCAGGACGCTCTCGCGCCAGCGCACCATCGCCGTGACCTGCTCGACGAGGAGGCGGCGGATGGTCTCCGGAACCAGCGCCGGCTCGGCGCTGGCGTTGGCGACCACCGGCACCCGGGGCACGCGGATCTCGACGTTGGCCAGCGCCTCGGCCATCACGTCGGCCGCCGGCGCCATCAGCGGGCAATGGAAGGGCGCGCTCACCGGCAACATCACCGCGCGGCGGATGCCGCGCCGGGCCGCCGCCGCCACCGCGCGCTCGACCGCGGCGCGCGCCCCGCTCACCACCACCTGCCCGGGGGCATTGTCGTTGGCGCAGGCGAGCACCTCGCCTTGGGCGGCCTCCTCGACCACGAAGCGGGCGCCCTCGAGGTCGGCGCCGAGGAGCGCCGCCATCGCCCCTGCGCCCACCGGCACCGCCTCCTGCATCGCCCGCCCGCGGGTCCTGAGGAGCCGGGCGGTGGTGGCGACGTCCAGCGCCCCGACCGCGGCGAGGGCGGAGTACTCGCCGAGCGAGTGCCCGGCGACGAACGCGGCATGACGGGCGAGGTCGACCCCGCCGTCCCTCTCCAGCACCCGCAGCGCCGCGAGGCTCACCGCCATCAGCGCGGGCTGGGCGTTCTCGGTGAGCGTAAGCTCGCTCTCGGGGCCCTCGAACATGAGCCGCGAGAGGCGCGCGCGAAGGGCCTCGTCCACCTCCTCGAACAGGTAGCGGGCCTCGGCGAAGGCTTCGGCCAACTCCCGGCCCATGCCGACGGCCTGGCTCCCCTGGCCGGGGAAGACGAACGCTCGCGCCACCGCCGCCCCTCCCTGTCGCGCCCTCGCGCCGCCCCGCGCACGGCGCCGGCCCACTCATAGCGCGAGATCGGACCCTGTCAAGCGCGCTTGCGCACCCTCGGGGAATGTGTATAGTGCCGCCCCTTGATCTCCTTGCCGGCCGCGGCCGGCTATGCCCGTGGGCCCCGTCGCCCCGGTGCGGGCTGAGACAATCCACAAGGAGCCGAAAGCATCATGCCCTTCTACGAGACCGTGTTCATTGCCCGCCAGGACATCTCCTCCCAGCAGGCAGAGGCCCTGACCGAGCAGTTCGCCGGCGTCATCTCCCAGGGCGGCGGCCAGGTGACCAAGCGCGAGTACTGGGGCCTCCGGAGCCTCTCCTACCGGATCAAGAAGAACCGCAAGGGCCACTACACGCTCCTCAACATCGACGCGCCGCCCGCGGCGGTGAACGAGATGGAGCGCCAGATGCGCCTCAACGAGGACGTCCTGCGCCATCTCACCGTCCGGGTCGAGGCCCTCGAGGAGGGTCCCTCGGCGATGTTGACGAGCCGCGGCGGGCGTGAGGAGCGCGGCCGCGGCGGCCGGCGCGGCCGCGAGGGCGGCTGGCGCGGCGGCGAGGGTCGCGGCGAGGGCCGGGGCGAGGGTCGGTCTGAGGCCCGGGGCGAGGGTCGGTCTGAGGCCCGGGGCGAGGGTCGGTCTGAGGCCCGGGGCGAGGCCCGGAGTGAGCCCCGGAGTGAGCCCCGGAGCGAGGGCCGCGGCGAGGCCCGGAGCTCCGAGGAGCGCGGAGCCAAGGCCCACGAGGGCGGTGCCCGCGGCCAGGAAGGGGAGCAGTAGATGAGCTCGGTGCGCATCGTCCAGCGCCCGGTGGTGGGGCGGCGGCCCTTCTTCCGGCGGCGCAAGACCTGCCCGTTCTCGGCCAAGAACGCGCCCAAGATCGACTACAAGGACATGAGGCTCCTCCAGCGCTTCATCTCCGAGCGCGGCAAGATCGTGCCCAGCCGCATCACCGCGGTTTCGGCCAAGAAGCAGCGCGAGCTCGCGCGGGCGATCAAGCGGGCGCGGTTCCTCGCCTTCATCCCCTACATCATCCCGTAGGCACGGGGCGGGTGAACGGATCGCGAGGATGTCGGCCGGAACGCTGATCGCGGTGGCCGGCGGCGCCTTGAGCGCCGTCCTCTACCTGACGGTCGTTCGCGGCTCGCCGGGGGCGGTGATGCTCGCCTATTTCTCGCCGCTGCCGCTCTTCGGGGTGGGCCTGTCGTTGGGTACCGGCTTCGCCGGGATCGCGGGGGCGGTGGCCACCACCGGCGTCGGGGTGACGGGGGGAACGCTTGCCGCCGCCGTGTTTGCGGCGATGACGGCGCTGCCCGTGGCCTGGATCGTGTCCTGCGCGCTCCGCTCGCGGCCCGCACCGATGGCGCCCGACCGGTATCCGCCGGGGATCCTGGTGGTGTGGCTGACCGGCATCGGGGCCGCGGGCTTCCTCGCGCTTGCGCTCGCCCTCGCCGGGACCCCGGGCGGGATCGAGGGGGAAACCCAAGAGTTCCTGACCCGGTTGCTCACCGGGCTGCTACCGGCGGTGATCGAGACCGAGTCGGTGGTCGAGGCGCTGGCGGCCAACTTCCCGGCGCTCGTCGTCGCCTCGTGGCTGTTCATGATGGTGCTGAACGGGACGCTGGCGCAGTCGCTCCTGGTGCGCTTCGGCCGGGCGCGGCGGCCGACCCCGGACTACTCGGCGCTGGCCCTGCCGGGTGGGCTGTGGCCGGCGCTGGTGCTCGCCGGCTCGGCGATGGTGGTGGGCTCGGGGTGGGTCGAGTACCTCGGACGCAACCTGTTCGTGATCCTCGCCATCCCCTACTTCTTCCAGGGGCTGGCGGTGGTGCACGCGCTGGCGCGCCGCACGGCGCAACGCACCACCATCCTGGTGATGTTCTATTTCGTGCTGCTCCTCTTCGGCTGGCCCGGGCTTCTGGTCGCCGTGCTGGGGGTGGCGGAGCAATGGCTGGGGCTGCGCCGCGCGCGCCGCGCGACGACGCTCACCCGGCCGGAGGACGAGTGATGGAAGTCATTCTCTTGGAACGGATCGAGAAGCTCGGCCAGATGGGCGACGTGGTGCGGGTGAAGGCGGGTTACGCCCGCAACTTCCTGCTGCCCCAGAAGAAGGCGCTCCGGGCGACCAAGGAGAGCCGCGAGACCTTCGAGAAACAGCGGGCCCAGCTCGAGGCCCAGAACCTGGAGCGCCGCAAGGATGCCGAGGCGGTGGCCACGCGCATGGCCGGGCTCAGCGTTCTCGTCCTGCGCCAGGCGGGCGAGACTGGCCACCTCTATGGCTCGGTGAGCGGCCGCGACGTGGCCGACGCGGTGACCGCGGCCGGGGTCTCCATCCGTCGCCAGCAGGTTCTGCTCGACCACCCGATCAAGGAGCTGGGTCTGCACACCGTGCGCATCGCCCTGCACCCCGAGGTGATCGAGACGGTGAGCGTGAACGTCGCCCGCTCGCCCGAGGAGGCCGCGGCACAGGCCCGCGGGGAATCCGTCCTCCGCCGCGAGGAGGAGGGACCCGGCGTCGGCGAGGAGGAGTTCTTCGAGCCCGAGGTGCTGGAGGCCCGCCACCAACGCGAGGCCGATGAGGCCGCCGAAAAGGCCGAAGAGGGCCAGGAGACCGCCGCGAAGGGCGCCGGCGAGTCCGAGGGCGCGGCCTAGCCACTCCCGAGCCGGGGCCGCCGGTCCCGGCGCTGCCCCCCGGCGAGCCGGCCCCTCGCCTGCCGGAACGCCGTTTCCGGTGACACGTCGGCCCCGCCCTCCGCGCGCCGGCGTGGGCGGACGGGTGTCATGGACAACCGCGCCCCGCCGCTTCCCCTCCCCGACTCTCCTTCCCCGATTCCAAAGACTCGACAGGCCGGCGAGCCCTCGGCTTTAATAGGACCGTCTTGAAAGCGACCCCCGCCCAACCGCTGGGCCGCGGGCGGGAGAGGACGAACAAGCCAAGGGGAGGGTTCGATGCTCCTTGCGCCTTTGCTCGATCACGTGGTCAAGACCGGCACCCTCACCGTCATCGACGCCCGGGGCGCCGTCCGCCGGTTCGGCTCGGGCGGCGCCCCCGCGGTCACCGTCCGGCTTCACGACCGGGCGCTCGACTATCAGCTCGCCCTCAACCCCCAGCTTCGCTTCGGCGAGGCCTACGCCGAGGGGCGCCTCACGGTCGAGGAGGGCTCGATCTACGACCTCCTCGAGCTGGCCGGGCTGAACGACCAGCACCTGAGCGACCATCCGCTGGAGCGGTTGAGCTACGCCCTGGGGACGCTGGCCCGGCGCCTGCATCAGCTCAACCCCGTCCGGCGCGCGCGGCGGAACGTCGCCCACCACTACGACCTCTCGGGCACGCTCTACGAGCTGTTCCTCGATTCCGACCGACAGTACTCCTGCGCCTACTTCCGCTCGCCCGACGACGACCTCGAAACCGCCCAAACCAACAAGAAGCTCCACATCGTCGCCAAGCTCCTGATCGAGCCCGGGATGCGGGTGCTCGACATCGGCTCGGGCTGGGGCGGGCTCGCCCTCTACCTTGCCCGCGAGGCGCGAGCGCGGGTGCTCGGGGTCACCCTTTCGACCGAGCAGGCGAAGGTTTCCGCCGAGCGCGCGCGCACCGAGGGACTGGCCGAGCGCGTCGCCTTCCGGCTGCAGGACTACCGCGAGGTCGAAGGCAAGTTCGACCGTATCGTTTCGATCGGCATGTTCGAGCACGTCGGGGTGGGGTACTACCACGAGTTCTTCGACAAGTGCTGCCGGCTCCTGGCCGACGACGGGGTGATGCTGCTGCACTCGATCGGCCGGCGGGTCGGCCCCGGACGGACCAACCCCTGGATCCGCAAGTACATCTTCCCCGGAACCTATACCCCGGCCCTTTCCGAGGTTCTGCCGGCGGCCGAGCGGGCCGGCTTCTGGGTGACCGACGTCGAGGTGCTGCGGCTGCACTACGCCGAGACGCTCCGCCACTGGCGCCAGCGCTTCCTCGCCAACCGCGAGCGGATAGCGCGACTCTACGACGAGCGCTTCTGTCGCATGTGGGAGTTCTATCTCGCCGGCTGCGAGGTGGGGTTCCGCTACCTCGGGCTGATGGTCTTCCAGCTCCAGCTCACCAAGCGCCAGGAGGCGGTGCCGCTGACCCGCGACTACGTCCACGCGTTCGAGCGCGCGGCCGAGAAGCCGCGGGCGGTCGGCCGCCGGGCCGGCTCGCAGGCGGCGTAAGCGCGCCGCAATCCACAGCTTCTCCACAGGATGCGCACATATCCCCACGGGCGCGGGGGGTGGCCCGATTCGCTCCCCGTGAATCTAGGGCCTGTGAATCGAATTATTTTGTCGGCGGAGTGCGCGACGGTTAGGCTGTCGCCATGCCGCCGACCCTCGTCAGCGATCCCCCGGCAAGCGCGCGGAGCGAGCCCCGGGCGCCCGCCGGCGCCCCCTTGCGCACGCCGCCCCACAACTACGAGGCCGAGCAGGCCCTCCTCGGCGCCATCCTCGCCAACAACCGCGCCTACGAGAAGGTTTCCGAGTTCCTCCGCCGCGAGCACTTCGCCGACCCGGTCCACGGCCTGATCTACGAGGCCGCGGGGCGGCTCATCGAGCGCGGCCAGATCGCCAACCCGGTGACGCTCAAGAACGCCTTCGAGCAGGCGGGATCGCTGGAGGAGGTTGGCGGAACGAGGTACCTCGGCGAGCTCCTCGGGGCCATGATCAGCGTCGTCGACGCGGCCGAGTACGGCCGCCTGGTCCACGACCTCGCGCTCCGCCGCCAGCTCATCGCGCTCGGCGAGGATCTGGTCAACGAGTCTTACGCCGCCGAGGTCGACGCGAGCGCCGGTACGCTGATCGAGACGACCGAGCAGCGGCTCTTCGATCTGGCCAACGCCGGGCACTACGACGGCGGCTTCCAGAGCTTCGGCCAGGCCCTCAAGCAGGCCCTGACGAGCGCCGAGACCGCCTACAAGCGCGACAGCCACGTCGTCGGCGTGACCACCGGCCTCAAGGGGATCGACGCCAAGCTCGGCGGGTTGCATCCCTCCGACCTCGTCATCCTCGCCGGGCGCCCCTCGATGGGAAAGACCGCGCTCGCCACCAAGATGGCCTACAGCGCCGCCGCCGCCTACCGCGAGGCCCCCGACGAGGACGGGCGCAGCGTGGTCAAGGAGGGGGCCAAGGTCGCCTTCTTCTCGCTCGAGATGTCGGCCGAGCAGCTCGCGACCCGGCTGCTGTCGGAACGCACCGCGGTGCCGAGCGACAAGATCCGCCGCGGCGAGGTGAAGGGGGAGGACTTCCCGCGCTTCGTCGCGGCGGCCAAGGAGCTCGCCGGCGTGCCCCTCTTCATCGACGACACCCCGGCCCTCACCATGTCGGCGCTGCGCACCCGCGCCCGCCGGCTGATGCGCCAGCAGGGCCTGGGGCTGATCGTGGTCGACTACCTTCAGCTCCTGCGCCCGTCCGCCGGCTCGCAGCCCGAGAACCGGGTGCAGGAGATCAGCGAGGTCACCCGCGGGCTCAAGGCCATCGCCAAGGAGCTGAACGTGCCCGTGCTCGCCCTCTCGCAGCTCTCGCGGGCGGTCGAGCAGCGCGAGGACAAGCGCCCCCAACTCTCGGACCTGCGCGAATCGGGCTCGATCGAGCAGGACGCCGACGTGGTGATGTTCATCTTCCGCGAGTCCTACTACCTCGAGCGCACCGAGCCGATGCGCCGGTCGGAAGAGAAGGAGGAGACGTTCCTCGACCGCATGCAGCGCTGGCGCGAGCGCTGCGAGGAGGTCTGGAACACCGCCGAGGTGCTGGTCGCCAAGCAGCGCAACGGCCCGACCGGCAAGGTCGCGCTCTTCTTCGACGGCAACCTCACCCGGTTCGCCGACCTCGACCGCCAGCACGACCCCGATGATCACGCGTGAGCGGGCGGGCGCGGTCCTCACCGTCGACCTCGGCGCCGTGGCCGCCAACTACCGGCTCTTGCGCGCGCGCGCCGCGCCCGCGGCCTCTGCCGGCGTGGTCAAGGCCGACGCCTACGGGCTGGGGGTGGGGCGGGTGGCGCCGGCGCTGTTCGCCGAGGGCTGCCGCTTCTTCTTCGTCGCCCACCCCGAGGAGGGGATCGGGCTCCGCGCGATCCTTCCCGCCGAGGCCGAGATCGCTGTCCTCAACGGGCCGCCGCCCGGAACCGAGGCCGAGTTCCCGGCCCACCGCCTGATCCCGGTCCTCAACTCGCTGGCCCAGGTCGAAGCTTACGCCGGCCTCGCGCGGCGCCGCGGCGAGGCGCTGCCCGCCTGCCTCCACGTCGACACCGGGATGTCGCGGCTCGGGCTCGATCACGCCGAGCTGAAGGCGCTCGTCGCCGAGCCCTCTCGCCTCTCCGGCCTCGCCCTTCGCTACCTGATGACCCACTACGCCTGCGCCGACGAGCCCGGGCACCCGCTGAATGCCACCCAGCTCGCCGAGTTCCGCGCGGCGCGGGCGCGGCTCGGCGATTCGCCGACCTGCCTCGCCAACTCGGCCGGAATCTTCCTCGGCGCCGATTACCGCGGCGACATGGTGCGCCCGGGAATCGCCCTCTACGGCGGCGCCCCGACCATGGGGCAGGCGAACCCGATGGCGGCCGTCGTCCGCCTCGAGGGCCGGATCATCCAGCTGCGCACGATTGACGCCCCCCGGAGCGTCGGTTACGGTGCGACGCACAAAGTGACCGGGCGGACGCGCATCGCCACCGTCGCCGTCGGCTACGCCGACGGCTATCTCCGCCAGTTGAGCAACCGCGCGACCGGCTATGTCGGCGATGTGCCCGTGCCCCTGGTCGGGCGGGTGTCCATGGACCTCACCACCTTCGACGTCAGCGCGCTCGATCCCGACCGGGTCCGCCCCGGCGCCGCGATCGAGCTGATCGGCCCGCACAACCCGGTGGACGCGGTGGCCGCGGCCGCCGGCACCATCTCCTACGAGATCCTCACCAGCCTCGGGCGGCGCTACTTCCGCGACTACGTCGGCGGCCCGGTCGCGGGCGTCTGAGCCGCCCATGCAGTGGTTCCTTGCCTCGATTGGGCGCACCTTCCTCACCTTCATCGCCGCCACCGGCCGCCTGTCGCTGTTCGCCGCCCTCGGCGTCTCGCACTGCGCCCGCCCGCCCTACTACCCGCGGCAGATCCTCCGCCAGATGGTGGACATCGGCTACTTCTCGCTCCCCGTCGTCGGGCTGACCGCGATCTTTACCGGCATGGTGCTGGCGCTGCAAAGCTACACCGGCTTCGCCCGCTTCCAGGCGCAGGGCGCGGTCGCCACCGTGGTCGTGCTCTCGATGACCCGCGAGCTCGGCCCCGTGCTCGCCGGGCTGATGGTCGCCGGCCGCATCGGCGCCTCGATGGCGGCCGAGATCGGCACCATGCGGGTGACCGACCAGATCGACGCCCTGGTCACGCTCTCGACCAACCCGTTCAAGTACCTGGTGACGCCGCGGCTGCTGGCGGGAACCCTGATGCTGCCCTTGCTCGTCGTCGTCGCCGACATCATCGGCGTCTTCGGCGGCTACGTCGTCGGTGTCTACAAGCTCGGCTTCAACCCCGCCGTCTACCTCGACAACACCTTCGAGCACCTGGAGCGGATCGACGTCATCTCCGGCCTCACCAAGGCCGCAGTGTTCGGCTTCCTGGTCTCGCTCCTCGGCTGCTATCACGGCTACTACTCGCGCGGCGGCGCGCAGGGGGTCGGCACGGCCACCACCAACGCCGTGGTCTCGGCCTCGATCCTGATCCTCTCGTTCAACTACGTCATCACCGAGCTGTTCTTTGCCAAATGAGGGAGGGAGCCGCCAAGATCCGCGTTCGCGGCCTGAGCAAGTCCTTCGGCCCCAAGGTCGTGCTGGCCGGCCTCGACCTCGACGTCGCCGTCGGCGAGTCGGTGGTGGTGATCGGCGGCTCCGGCACCGGCAAGTCGGTCATGCTCAAATGCATCCTCGGCCTCCTTGAGCCCGAGGCGGGCAGCGTCCAGATCGACGGCGAGGAGGTGCTGGGGCTGCCAGCCGCGGAGCGCGAGCGGGTCAACCGCAAGATCGGCATGCTGTTCCAGGGCTCGGCCCTGTTCGACAGCCTGAAGGTGTGGGAGAACGTGGCCTTCAGCCTGCTCCAGGTCAGCCGGATGGACCGCTCCGCCGGCAAGGCCCGGGCCCTCGACACGCTCGCCCGGGTCGGCCTCGGGCCGGAGGTGGGCGAGCTGTGGCCGGCCGAGCTGTCGGGGGGCATGCAAAAGCGGGTAGCGCTCGCGCGCGCGATCGCCAGCGACCCCGAGATCATCTTCTTCGACGAGCCGACCACCGGCCTCGACCCGATCATGGCCGACGTGATCAACGAGATGATCGTCAAGTCGGTGCGCACCCTGGGCGCGACCACGCTCTCGATCACCCACGATCTCGCCAGCGCGCGCAAGATCGCCGACCGCATCGCCATGCTGCATCAGGGGCGCATCATCTGGTCGGGTCCGGCGCGCGAGATCGACCGCTCCGACAACCCCTACGTCGACCAGTTCATCCACGGGCGCGCGGAAGGCCCGATCAAGATGGAGGTGCGACGGTGAGCCGGCCCCGCCCGACCCGCTCGCGCCCCGAGGCGGGTTGACGGTGGCGCGGAAGGGCTCGCGTTACGTCTGCCAGGCCTGCGGAGCGACCCAGCCGCGCTGGGCCGGGCGCTGCGAGAGCTGCGGGGAGTGGAACACCATCGTCGAGGAACCGATCGCCGAGACCATCCCGCGCGCGCTTGGGCCCAAGGCCCGGGGACGGGCGATCGAGCTCGTCGGGCTCAAGGGCGCGAGCGAGCCGGTCGGGCGACGCCGGAGCGGGCTCGGCGAGTTCGACCGGGTCTGCGGCGGCGGACTGGTCCCCGGCTCGGCGGTTCTGGTCGGCGGCGACCCCGGGATCGGCAAGTCGACGCTGCTCCTGCAGGTCGCGGCCGCGCTCGCCCGCGCCGGCGCGGTCGTCTACGTGTCCGGCGAGGAGGCGGTCGATCAGGTGCGCATGCGGGCCGAGCGCCTGGGGCTCGCCGGCGCGCCCGTCCAGCTCGCCGCGGCGACCAACGTCGGCGACGTCCTTGCCACCCTCGAGGCCGGCCCGGCCCCCGAGGCCGTGGTCATAGACTCGATCCAGACCATGTTCATCGAGGTCCTCGACTCCGCCCCCGGGACCGTAGCCCAGGTGCGGGCGAGCGCGCAGGAGCTGATCCGGCTGGCGAAGCGCCGGGGTTTCGTCGTCCTCCTCGTCGGCCACGTCACCAAGGAGGGCGTGATCGCCGGCCCGCGGGTGCTGGAGCACATGGTCGACACGGTGCTCTACTTCGAGGGCGAGCGGGGGCACCAGTTCCGCATCCTGAGGGCGGTCAAGAACCGGTTCGGTCCGACCGACGAAATCGGCGTCTTCGAGATGACCAGCGCCGGGCTCCTCGAGGTCGAGAACCCCTCCGCCCTGTTCCTCGCCGAGCGACGGGGCAACGTCTCGGGCGCGGCCGTCTTCGCCGGGGTCGAGGGGCGCCGGCCGCTCTTGGTCGAGGTCCAGGCCCTCCTCGCCCCGGCCGCCGTCGGCGCCCCCCGCCGGGCGGTGGTCGGCTGGGATTCGGGCCGCCTCGCCATGGTGCTGGCGGTGCTGGAGGCGCGCTGCGGGCTTGCGCTCGCGGGCAACGATGTCTACTTGAACGTTGCCGGGGGCCTCAGGATCACCGAGCCGGCGGCCGATCTGGCCGTGGCCGCGGCCCTGGTGTCGTCGCTCACCGGCGTGCCCAGCTCGGCGGGCGCGGTCTTCTTCGGCGAGATCGGCCTGTCGGGCGAGGTGCGCGCCGTGGGGCAGACGGACCTCCGCCTCAAGGAGGCGGCGAAGCTCGGCTTCGCCGAGGCCCTGATGCCCGTGCGCCGACCGGGCAAGGGGCGTCGGGCCGAGGGGCCCCGGCCGGCGGGCGGCCCGGCCGTGCGCGAGATCGGTCACCTCCAGGACCTGGTGGCCCTCTTCCGCGGGACGGCCGCCCGGCCGGGCGCACGAGGCCGAGATCGGGCGGGCGGAAGCGCGGGAATCTGATGCAGACCCTCTCCACCCACGCCACCGACCTGGCGGTCATCGCCGTGCTGGTCGTGTCCGGGCTGTGGGCCTTCCTGCGCGGGTTCGTGCACGAGGTGCTCGCGATCGGCGCCTGGCTCGGTGCCGTGTTCGCCGCCCTCTACGGCTTCCCGCTGGTGCAGCCCTATGCGCGGAGCCTGATCGGGCTGAAGATCGCCGCCGACCTCGCCGCCGGGGCCGGGCTGTTCCTCGTCACCCTGGTTGTGCTCTCGCTCGTGACCAAGGCCATCGCGGGGCGCATCCGGCGAAGCGCGCTCAACCCCCTCGACCGCTCGCTCGGCTTCCTCTACGGTCTCCTCAGGGGCGCGGTGGTGGTTTCTCTCGCCTACCTCGCGCTCACTTGGTTCCTGCCGCCCGAGCGCCATCCCGGGTGGGTCGCCGGGGCCCGCTCGCGGGTCATCGTCGCCCAGGGCGCGGAGTTCCTCGCCGGCCTGGTGCCGAAGGAGCTCGGGCTCCGGGCCGACGGCGCGGCCGGCGGCCGGACCTCGGCCGAGATGCCGAGCGAGCGGGTGTTCCGGATGCTCATCCGGCCCGAGCCCAAGGCCCCCGCGCCGGCCAGAGGCGACGGCTACGACGCGCGCCAGCGCCGCGAGATCGAACAGCTGTTGCGCGCCAACCAGTAGGGTCGATGCCGCCCATGCCCATGACCCGCCCCTTCGACGAGGATCACCCGCACGAGGAGTGCGGCATCTTCGGCATCTTCAACGTCGCGGATGGCGCGGCCCGCACCGCGCTCGGGCTGCACGCCCTCCAGCATCGCGGGCAGGAGGCGGCGGGGGTGGTGACCTTCGACGGCCGCCAGTTCCACGTCCACCGCGGCCTCGGGCACGTCGCCGACAACTTCGGCTCCGAGGAGGTGATCCGCAAGCTCCCCGGCGCCTCCGCCATCGGCCACAACCGCTATGCGACCACCGGCGAGACGGTGCTGCGCAACGTGCAGCCGCTGTTCGCCGAGTTCGCCTTCGGCGGCCTCGCCATCGCCCACAACGGCAACCTCACCAACGCCTATGCGATCCGCCGCGGGCTGGTGCGCCGCGGCTGCCTGTTCCAGTCGACGACCGACACCGAGGTCATCATCCACCTGATCGCCACCAGCCCCTTCAGCGACGTGGTCGACCGGGTGATCGACGCCCTGAAGCAGGTCGAGGGCGCCTACTCGCTGGTCGCGCTCACCCAGGACGCGCTGATCGGCGTGCGCGACCCGCTGGGCGTTCGGCCCCTGCTGCTAGGGCGGTTGGGCGAGGGACACATCCTCGCCTCCGAGAGCTGCGCGCTCGACATCAACGGGGCCGAGTTCGTGCGCGACGTCGAGCCGGGCGAGCTGGTCGTCCTGCGCGACGGCCGGGTCGACAGTCTCAAGCCGTTCCACCGCCATCCGGCCCGCTTCTGCATCTTCGAGTACATCTACTTCGCGCGCCCCGACAGCCAGGTCGAGGGCCGCAACGTCTACGAGGTGCGGAAACGAATCGGCGCCGAGCTGGCGCGAGAGAGCCACATCCCGGCCGACCTGGTGGTCCCGGTGCCCGATTCGGGCGTGCCCGCCGCCATGGGCTACGCCGAGGAGGCCCGAATACCGTTCGAGTTCGGCATCGTCCGCAACCACTATGTCGGCCGCACCTTCATCGAGCCGACCGATCACATCCGCCACCTCGGGGTGAAGCTCAAGCACAATGCCAACCGTGGCCAGCTCAAGGGCAAGTGCGTGATCCTGGTCGACGACTCCATCGTTCGCGGGACCACCTCGAAGAAGATCGTCGAGATGGTCCGCAGCGCCGGGGCGAAGGAGGTGCACCTGCGCATCTCCAGCCCGCCCACCACCCATTCTTGCTTCTACGGGATCGACACCCCGAGCCGCGCCGAGCTGATCGCGGCGCAGAACGATGTCCCCGCCATCGCCCGGATGATCGGGGCCGACTCCCTCTCCTTCATCTCGATCGACGGGCTCTACCGGGCGCTCGGCGAGGCGGGACGCGACCATCGTCGCCCGCAGTTCTGCGACGCCTGTTTCAGCGGCGACTATCCGATCGCGCTTACCGACTTCGATGGAGGCTCGACCGCGCGGCAGCTGTCGCTGCTGGCGGCGGAGGACTGAGGCTTGGCCGCGCTGGCCGGGCGGACCGCGCTCATCACCGGCGCCTCGCGCGGCATCGGCCGGGCGGTGGCCATCGCCTTCGCCGCCGAGGGGGCGCGGGTGATCCTGGTGGCCCGCACCAAGGGCGGACTCGAGGAGGTCGACGACGAGATCCGCCGCGCCGGGCGCACGGAGGGCGCGACGCTTGTGCCCATGGATCTCGGCGACCTCGACCAGATCGACCGCCTGGGCGCGGCCGTGTTCGAGCGCTTCGGCGGCCTCGACGTGCTGGTGGGCAACGCCGCCGTGCTCGGGGCGCTGAGCCCGATGGGGCACTATGCGCCCAAGCAGTGGGACGAGGTAACGCGGATCAACGTCACCGCCAACTGGCGCCTGATCCGCATTTTCGATCCGGTTCTCAGGCGCTCGCCGGCGGGGCGGGCGATCTTCGTCACCTCCGGCGTCGCCGCGTCGGTCTTTCCCTACTGGGGCGCCTACGCGGCGAGCAAGGCCGCGCTCGAGATGATGGTCAAGGTGTGGGCCTCCGAGGTGACGAAGACCACACTCAGGATCAACCTGCTCGACCCCGGGGTGGTGCGCACCCGCATGCGGGCCCAAGCCTTTCCCGGCGAGGACCCGATGACGCTGCCGCCGCCGGAGAGCGTCGCCCCCTACTTCGTCGAGTTGGCGAGCGCCGCCTGCCGGCGCCACGGCGAGGTGGTGCGGGCCTATTAGGGAGTCCCGGCGTCAGGGCGTCAGCCACTCGCCGGAGAACCCCTCGCCCGTCCACAGGAATCGCGCCCGCCGGTTGCCCGCCCGATCGAGGGCCAGCCAGTCGAGCCGCTCCACCCGCGTTTCTACCACGGCAAAGTTGGCGAAGCCGGGCCTCGCCTCCTCCTCGCTCGGCACCCGTCCTTCCACCGGCCCGGGCAGGCCGGAGGTCGGCCCGGGGCTCGGCGTGCCCGGGGCGGCGGGGGCGAGGTAGGCCCGCCGCGACGACAGCGGAGTTTGCTCCCACAAGGCCCGCGCCCGGGCGTCGCGGCAATGGACCGTCGAGGGGCCGCTTGCCCGCAGCTGCACGCCGAGCGCCCCGCCGTAAAACGCCCAGGCGATGCGGGGGGCGCGGCGGATGAGGGCGATCCTCCCGCCGCGGGCGTCGGCGAAGAACCAGAGGGCGCGGAGCGTCACGGTCGCGGCCGAGACCTCCTCGCCGCCCACCGCGACCACCGGGAAGCGGAAGCCGTGCTCGGCCCGCGCGGCGGCCTCGCCGAGGTGGGCCCACAGCCAGCCGAGCACCGCCTCGAGCTCGGGCCCGGCGCTCATCCCTCCTCCGCGGCGTAAGGATTCCGGCTCTTGCGGAGCACGAACCGGATCGGCACCCCGGCGAGGCCGAACGCCTCGCGCAGCCCGTTCTCGAGGTAGCGCAGGTAAGACTCGGGCACCTCGCGCGGCCGGCCGGTGAAAAGGAGGAAGGTCGGCGGCCGGGCCTTGATCTGGGTGAGGTAGCGAAGGCGCAGGCGCCGGCCGGCGACCATCGGCGGCGGATGCGCCTCGGTGCGCTCGGCGAGCCAGCGGTTCAGCGCCCCGGTGGGAACGCGCGCGTTCCAGACCGCGTGGATCGCCAGCACCGCCGGCAGGAGGCGCCCGATCCCCTCGCCGGTGAGCGCGGAGAGGGCGACCACGGGAAGCCCGCGCGCCTGGGGCAGCGAAGTCTCCAGCCGGTCGTCGATGGCGGCGCGCGCAGCCCTGCGGTCGGCGACCAGGTCCCACTTGTTGGCCGCAATCACCAGCGCGCGGCCCTCCTCGACCACGTGCCGGGCGATGGCGAGATCCTGGCGCTCGAGGCCGAAGGAGGCGTCGACGACCAGCACCACCACCTCGGCCAGGCGGATGGCCCCGAACGCGTCCTCGGCGGCCATGCTCTCCAGCCGCTCGGCCACGCGCGCCTTGCGCCGGAGCCCGGCGGTGTCGACCAGGCGGATGGCGCGGCCCTCGTAGCTCCAGTCGACCGCGACCGCGTCGCGGGTGATGCCCGCCTCCGGGCCGGTCAGCAGCCGCTCCTCGCCGAGGAGCCGGTTGGCGAGCGAGGACTTCCCGACATTGGGCCGGCCGACGATGGCGAGCGCCAACGGCGCCTCCGCCTCGGCCGCGGGGATCGCGGCCCCGGCCTCCTCGCGCTGGGCGGCGAAGGCCGCGAGGGCGTCGTAGAGCTCGGCCATGCCGTCGCCGTGAGCGGCCGAGACCGCGATCGGCTCGCCGAGGCCCAGCGCGAACGCCTCATAGTACCCCGCGTCGCCGCCCTTGCCCTCGCACTTGTTGGCGATCAACACCACCGGCCGGTCTCGCCGGCGCAGCCAGCCGGCGAACGCCCGGTCGAGCCCGGTCACCCCGGCTCGGGCGTCGATCAGCATCAGGGCTAGGTCGGCCTCGGCGAGCGCCCGCTCGGTCTGGGCCCTCATCCGCGCCTCCAGCGTCCCGGCCGCCGCCTCCTCGAAGCCGGCGGTATCGATCACCCGGAAGACAAGGTCGCCGAGCCGGGCCTCCGCCTCGCGGCGGTCGCGGGTCACCCCGGGGGTCGCGTCCACGAGCGCCAGGCTCCGGCCGGCGAGACGATTGAACAAGGTCGACTTGCCGACGTTCGGCCGACCGACGATCGCGACGCTGAACCGCGCTCCCATGGCCCGGCCCCGGACCTCGCTCCCGCCCCCGTGACCGCCAACAACGGCCTACCTACCGGTAGGCCACCAGCTCGCCGTCGCGGGTGAGGAACAGGATGGTGTCGCCGGCGATGATGGGGGCGGTGGCCACCCCGTCGGGCAGCCGGACGCTCCCCATGATGCGCCCGGTGTAGGGCGAGACGGCGAGCGCCTGCCCCTGCGAGCCGGCGACGATCAGCCGGTCGCTCGCCAGCACCGGCCCGGTCCAGGTGATCGGCCCCTTGCGCTTCGCCGGGTCCTCGAAGCCGGGCAGGCTGGCGACCCACAGGATGCGCCCGTCGGCGCGCTGCAGGGAGACGAGCTCGCCGGCGTTGGCGAGCAGGAAGACGTAGTCGCCGGCGACCCAGGGCGTCTCGATGCCGCCGATGTCACGCTCCCAGAGGCGCTGGCCGCTGCGCAGGTCGATGGCGACGAAGAGGCCGCTGTTGTTGACCGCGAAGACCCGGCCGCGGTCGATCACCGGCAGCCCGCGGATGTCGGGGAGCGCCGATCCGGCCCCCGCCCGCCGGCCGACGGCGAGCGAGTCGGACCACAGCACGCGCCCGTTCTCGACCCGGAAGGCGAACAGCTCGCCCGAGGAATAGGCCGCCACCACCACCTCGCCGTCGGCGGCCGGGCTCGCCGCGCCGAGCAGGCTGGCGGTCTCGGAGATGCCCCGGTGCGACCAGAGAGTCGAGCCGTCCTCGGCCGAGACCGCGAAGAGTTGGTTGTCGACGGTGACGACGAAGAGACGCCCGTCGATCACGGTCGGCGGCGCCCGCATGGGGCCGAGCAGCGAGCGCCGCCACCGGACCTCGCCCTTCTCCGCGTCGAGCGCCAGGACCTCGGCGAGGCCGCTGGCGACGAACACCCGCCCGTCGTTGAAGGCGACCCCGCCGCCCAACAGCCCGTCGCGCTCGTCGCCGGGAAGGGTCTCGGTCCGCCACAGCCGACGGCCGTCCCTGATGTCGAAGGCGGAAACGTTTCCGCCCGAGTCCATGGCGAACACCTTGCCCGCGGCCGCGACCGGCGGCGTGATCAGCCGCTGGCGCGTGCTCGAACCGCTGCCGATGTTGGCCCGCCACACCATGCGCGGCGCGTCGGCGATGGCGATATGGTGCATGGCGTGGTCGGGGTAGCCCCCGGCCTGCGGCCATTCCGGGTTGGGCGTGGGGCGAGGGAGCCGGACGCTGCGCTCCCCCGCTCCGGGGTCGGGCTTGAGTTCCTTCTCGGCGGACAGCACCGAGACTCGCTCGCCGGGGAGCGGCACCTTGACCTCGCCGAACCACGAGTCGCAGCCTGCGGCGAGGAGCGCCGCGGCGAGGACGAAAGCGAGCCGAGGCCGAGGCATCGCCGATCGGGCCCCGTGCACCGCTCAGGCGCCCAGCGCCTTGAGCAGTTCCGCGGCTCGCGCCCGGGTGCCGTCGGGCGCCTCGCCGTCGTCGACCAGCTGCTTGAGGAGGCCGACGGCGCGCTCGCGCTGCCCCTGGCGCTCGGCGAGGAGCGCCTGAATCTCAAGCGCGCTGTGGCGCCACGGATCGTCCGGCTTGACCAAGGGCGCGACGCGCGCCTCCAGGGCCGACGCGTCGCCGTCGTCGACCTGGGAGAGCACGAGAAGCAGCACCGCGAGCTCCCGGTAGAGCCGGTCGACCCCCCGGTCCTCGGCGATCGTCTCGTATGCCTCGACCGCCCGCGCCTTGGCCCCCGCCTCGAGGAGGAGCGCCGCCTGGCGCAGCCGGGCGAGCACCTGATAGCCGGCCGAGGCGCCGTCGGCGAGCCGCGCCAGGGCCTCGATCGCGGCCTCCTTCCTGCCCGCCTGGGCGAGCGCGAGCGCCTCCTGGAAGCGCCGGCTGTCGCCCTCGAGCTGCTGGGTGCGGTAGTAGGTCCACCCCTCGCGGCCGGCGACCGCGGCCACGATCAGGAACACCGCGAGGTAGACGTAACGGCTGTACTTCCGCCACAGGCGCGCGTACTGCTCCTGCCGGAGTTCCTCGTCGACTTCGCGGAAGATATCGGCCACCGCCAACCCCGTTCGGCTAACCCCTCAAAGCGGGCGCTAACATAGCCCCTGAGTGCGGCGAAGGCAAACCTGGGCGGGCGTCCCCTGGCACCTCACAATCGGGCTTAAACCGCGACCGATTCGGGGTTATTCTCGGAGGCCGATGGTAGTCGAATCAAGCACTCTGGCGACGGCGCCCGTTCGCCATTCCTCCCGCCAGCGGCCACGGGCGAAGGGTTCGTCCGCGGCGGGGGCGGGGCTGCTTCTGCTCGCCGCCGTCGGCCTTGCCGGCTGCGCCGGACCTGCCGCCGTTCTCACCGGTTATGCCGCCGCCGAGGGCGTCAGCCTGGTGACCACCGACAAGCTGATCGAGGACCACGTCGCCTCGTCGTCGCGGGCGCAGGAGTGCTCGACGGTGGGCGCGCTCGAGGGCAAGCCCTACTGCAAGGACCGGGCGGCGGCGCCGGCGCGCGAGGCCGCCTATTGCTACCGCACGCTCGGCCGGGTCGAATGCTTCGACCAGCCCGATCCCAGCCGCTCCAGCGTCGCCGATTTCGGCGCTCGCGCCGGCTCGGCGCCACAGGGAGGCCGGACGCAGGCGCGTCCGGCCGGGGTGCGTTAGGCCATGGACCTGGGGCATGCGGCAGAGCCCGGCGCCGCCGATCCGCAGCATCGCCCCGTGACCGCCCCCATCCCCCTCCCGAAGCCGCGTCCGCGGCCCGAGTTCGTCGGCTTCAGCCGGTCCGAGCTGCACGGGCTCCTGGAGCTCTACACCCGGCGGGTGGTGGCCGGGCAATGGCGCGACTACGCCATCGACCACGGCCGGGGGATGGCGGTCTTCTCGATCTATCGGCGCTCGCTGGAGAGCCCGATGTATTCGGTCATGAAGCTCGGCTCCGGCGCCGGGCGGCCCGGCGAGTACGTCGTCGTCCGCGGCCATCGGGTGCTGAAGCGGGCCCGTACCCTGAGCGAGGCGGTCGAGGTGCTGGACCGGCAGCCGATCCCGGTGCCGGGCTAATCCCCTGGATACGGGCCTGGCCGAAGCCTATATCCGATGCGAGGTCCCGGCGCCGGCGCCGGGCGAAACCGGCCGGTGAAGGGTTGCGCGAAGCGGGGGACACGACACCGATGCGAGCATTCGCCGCCATCGTCGGCGTCGTCCTGCTCCTGCTTTCCGGGAGCGCCGCGGCCGCCACCTTCGAGGAGGGTCTCGCCGCCCTCAACAAGGGTAGCGAGCGCAAGGCGGTCGAGATTTGGACCAAGCTCGGCCGCGAGGGGGATGTCCAGTCTCAGTTCGCCCTCGGATTCCTGTACTTCCACGGCACCGCGGTCAGCGAGCACCAGGCCAAGGCCGCCTACTGGTTCGAGCAGGCGGCAAAGCAAGGCCATCCCGGCGCCCAGTATCATCTCGGTCTGATGTACGAGCGGGGGATCGGCACCCGTCGCGATTTCTTCCGGGCGGCCGAGTGGTACCAACTGGCGGTCGAGTGGGGCGACCACCGCGAGGCGAAGTACGCCCTCGGGCTCATGTACCTGCGCGGCCGGGGGTTGCCGCGCAACGAGTCGAAGGCGGTCGAGCTGATCCGCGCCGCCGCCGACCAGAATCACCACCTCGCCCAGTTCATCATGGGCGACCTGTACGAGAACGGCTGGGGCGTGGAGAAGGACTTCATCGAGGCCTTCAAATGGTACCAGCTCGCCCATCGCGGCGGCGCCGTGCTCAACGACGGCAAGAGCGACTACAAGGTGAACGAGCGGGTGGCCAAGCTCGCCGAGCAGATGACGCCGTTCGAGCTGGCGCAGTCGGAGCGCCGGATCAACTCCTGGCTCTCGAGCCACCCCGAAAGCAAAGAGGACGAGCCGAAGAAGGCCAAGAAGGGTTAGGCCACCCCCGGCCAGCGACGCCAGCGGAACAGGGAGCGACCTCGGCGTGATCGAGAGCCTCGGGCGCTATCGCCTCGACGGGCGCGTCGCCGTTATCACCGGCGCCGGCGGCGGGATCGGGCGGGCGATCGGCGCCGCCCTCGCCGGTGCCGGGGCGTGCGTCGCCCTCACCGACTTCGACGTCGCCGCGGCCGAGGACGCGGCGGAGGCGCTCTCCGGCACCGGACTGGCGGCGGAGGCGCACCGGCTGGACGTGACCCGGGAGGACGAGGTTGCGGCCGTGATCGGCGCCGTCGCCAGGGCCCACGGCCGCCTCGACATGCTCGTCAACAACGCCGGCATCGGCGCCCGCATGCCGGCGACCGAGCTTCCCGCCGACACCTGGCGGCGCGTCCTCGAGGTCAACCTCACCGGCAGCTTCCTCTGCGCCCGCGAGGCGGCGCGGACGATGCTCGAACGGCGCCGGGGCGCGATCGTCACCGTCGCCTCGATCATGGGGCTGGTCGGCGGGGGGCTCTATCCCAACCCGGCCTATCAGGCGAGCAAGGGGGCGCTCGTCAACCTCACCCGCACGCTGGCGCTGGAGTGGGCCCCCCATGGGATCAGGGTCAACGCGGTGGCGCCCACCTTCGTGCGGACTCCCCTCACCGAGAAGCTCCTCGCCGACGCCGAGATGGAGCGCGCGATCCTCGCCAACACGCCGCTGGGCCGCCTCGCCGAGCCCGAGGAGGTGGCGGCAGCGGTGCTCTTCCTCGCCGGCGACGCCGCGGCGATGATCACCGGCCACACCCTGCCGGTGGACGGGGGCTGGCTCGCGCGTTAGGGCATGATCTTCCCGGCCCCGCGCCGGTCAATAGGTCGCGCGCCCGCCCGAGAGATCGAAGGTGAAGCCGGTGGTGAAGCTCGCCGCCGGCGAGACGATCCAGGCGATCATGCGCGCGACCTCGTCCGGCTCGCCGGTCCGGCGCATGGGGATGCGTTCGGTCATATAGCGGACGGTCGCCTCGGGCAGGGCCTCGACGAGCGGCGTGCGGATCACGGCCGGGGCGAGCCCGTTCACGGTCACGCCTGTCTCGGCGTAGTCCTTGGCGAGCGACTTGACCAGCCCGATCATCCCGGCTTTGCTGGCGGAGTAGGCGGCCATGCCGGCATTCCCCTCCTTGCCGGCGATCGAGGCGATGTGGAGGAGTCGCCCGTAGCCCTGCCCCAGCATCCGCGGCAGCACCGCCTTGGAGAGCGCCATCGCCCCCCTCAGGTTCACCCGGCAGACTCGGTCGAACTCGTCGAGCGTGACCTCGTGGCCCTTGACGTTGGTCCGCCCGGTGATGCCGGCGGAATTGACGAGCGCACGGATCGGCCCGAACGCGCCCTCGACCCGGTCGAGGGCGGGCGCGATCGTCGCCTCGTCGGTCACGTCGACGGCGCCGGCGATCGCCCGCCCGCCGGCGGCCGCGATCGCGCCGGCCGCGGCCGCGGCCCCCGCCGGCTCGAGGTCGAGGCAGCCGACCGCGGCCCCGAGCCCGCCGAGGAATTCCGCCGCCCGGCGCCCGATCCCGCTCGCCGCGCCGACGACGACCACCGCGTAAGCCTCGCCGCCGGCGAGGAAGCGGGAGAAATCACCGATGTCCAGTCCCGCGCTCACGCCCCCGGCCCCACCCGTACCTCCTAGCGGCGCGGGTCGACGACGATACGCCCGCGCACCCGCCCGGCGAGGATCTCCTCGGCGAGGCCGGGAAGGTCGCGCAGGCCCACCTCCCGGGTCATGCCGTCGATCTTCGCCGCCGGGAGGTCGCGCGCGAGCCGCCGCCATGCCTCCTCGCGCCGGGGCATCGCGCACATGACCGAGTCGACTCCCAGCAGATTGACCCCGCGAAGGAGGAAGGGAAGCACGTTCCCCGGAAACTCGTTGCCCCCGGCGAGGCCGCAGGCCGCGCAGGAGGCGTGATAGCGGAGGCTCGCGAGGGCGCGGGCGAGCGTGGTCCCGCCGACCGAATCGATCGCCCCGGCCCAGCGCTCGGAGAGGAGCGGCCGCTCGGGCGCCGGCGCGGTCTCGGCCCGGGGGACGATCTCGGCCGCGCCCAGCGCCCTGAGGTAATCGGCGTTCTCCGGCCGGCCGGTGGCGGCGGCGACCCGGTGCCCGAGGCCAGCGAGCAGCGCCACCGCCACGCTCCCCAGGCCCCCGGAGGCACCGGTGACCAGCACCTCGCCCCCCGCCTCGGGCTCGAGGCCGTGCTCCTCCAGCGCCATCACCGCCAGCATGGCGGTGAAGCCGGCGGTGCCGATCGCCATCGCCCGGCGCGCGTCCATCCCGGCGGGAAGCTTCACCAGCCAGTCGGATTTCACCCGCGCCCGCGCCGCGTAGCCGCCGAACTGCGCCTCGCCGACGCGATAGCCGGTGAGGAGCACGCCATCGCCGGGGCGGAAGCGGGGCGAGGCGGACTTGAGGACGTTGCCGGCGAAATCGACCCCGGGCACGTGCGGATAGCGCCGCACCATCCGCCCGAGCCCCTTGAGGATCATTCCGTCCTTGTAGTTGAGGGTCGAGTAGGCGACCTCGACGGTGACGTCGCCCTCGGGTAGGTCCGCCTCCCCGATCTCGCGCAGCTCCGCCCGCACGCCGCCCTCGCGCTCCTCGAGCACGAGGGCGGGGAAGCGGGCGTCCGCGGCGCTCATCGGGCCGCCGGCGCGAGCGCGTCGCCGAAGCGGGCAAGCCTGCCGATCGGCTCGCCGATCAGCTCGTCCTCGCGCATCACGATGTTGCCGCGGACGACGGTGGCGACAGGCCAGCCGGTGACGCCGACGCCGTCGAAGCAGGTCCAGCCGCAGACGGCGACGATCCAGTCGTTGCTGATGGTGCGCTTCTTCTTGAGGTCGACGACGGTGAGGTCGGCGTCGTAGCCGCGCGCGATCCGCCCCTTGCCGACGAGCCCGAAGGCGCGGGCCGGGCCCGTGCACATCAGGTCGACGAAGCGCTCGATCGAGAGCCGGCCGGCGTTGACGTGGTCGAGCATGATCGGAACCGTCGTCTGCACGCCGGTCATGCCCGAGCCGGTGTGGGGATAGGGGTTCTGCTTGTTCTTCTTGGTGTGGGGGGCGTGATCGGAGCCGATCACGTCCACCAGCCCTTCGCGCACCGCCTTCCACAGCGCCTCGTAGTGCTCCTTGGTGCGGATCGGCGGGTTCATCACCGCGAAGCCGCCGAGCCTGTCATAAACGTCCGGCGCCCAGGCGGTAAGATGGTTGGGCAGCACCTCGACGGTCGCAAGGTCGCGGTAATCCTTGAGGAGCTCCATCTCCTCGGCGGTCGAGACGTGGAGGATGTGCGCCCGCCGCCCGGTCTTGCGGGCGAGCGCGATCAGGCGCTTGGTGCAGCGCACCGCGCATTCCACGTCGCGCCACTCCATGTGCTTGATGTACGGATCCCCGTCCTTGATCAGCGCCCGGCGCTCGCGCATCCGGTACTCGTCCTCGGAGTGGTAGGCGATGCGGCGAAAGCCGTTCCGCATCACCTTCTCGAGGTGCTCGTCGTCCTCGATCAGCAGGTTGCCGGTGGAAGCGCCGGCGAAGACCTTGATCCCGCAGACGTTGGGCTCGCGCTCGAGGGCGGCGAGCTCGGCGATGTTCTCCTTGCTGGCGCCGACATAGAGGCCCATGTCGCAGCGGATGCGGCCCTTCACGAACTCCCTCTTCCAGGCCAGCCGCTCCGACGAGGTGATCGCCGGGTTGGTGTTCGGCATGTCGAAGACGCAGGCCACGCCCCCCAGCACCGCCCCCGTCGATCCGGTGGCGATCGTGTCGCAGTCCTCGCTGCCCGGCTCGCGGAAGTGAACCTGGCTGTCGATGACCCCGGGGAGGACGTGCAACCCCTTGGCCTCGAGCGTGACCGCGGCCTCGGCGCGCGAGAGGTCGCCGAGGGCCTCGAACCGCCCGTTCCGCGCGCCGACGTCGGTCTTGACGGTGCCGCTCGGGGTGACGCAGGTGCCGCCCCTGACGATCAGGTCGAATCTCTCCGCCATCGCGGTTACTCCCCCTCCGGGTTGGACTGAGACGCGTCCGGGCGATTGTAGGGCCGATCGGGGGCCGTGCAACACGACTCCGCGACACGGGCTAGGGGCTTTGGGAGAGGGTCTCCAGCGCGTCGCCCGCGGGCGCGCGCCCGAGGACGTGGCGCCGGTGCCAGAGGGCGTAGAAGAGGAGCACCCAGCCGGCGAATCCCGCCCGCGCCCCGCCGGCGCGGAAGACCGCCTCCACCGCCCCGGGCCGGCAGGCCTCGGCGATTCCGGGCTGGCGTGCGACCAGGGGCGCGAGCGCGCCGCCCCGCCCCGCGATCCATTCGCCCGCCGGCACGGTGAAGCCGCGCTTGGCCGTGAAGGGCTCGGCCTCCGGAAGATTGCGGGCGAGCCAGCGGCGCAGGATCCACTTGCCGAGCCCGCGGCGCACCTTGAGGCGGTCGGGGAGCCGGAAGACCGCCCCCGCCACCGCCGGGTCGAGGAAGGGCGTCCGTCCCTCGACCCCGTGCGCCATCAGGCAGCGGTCGAGCTTGAGGAGAAGGTCGTGGGGCAGCCAGTCGGCGCAATCGGCGGCTTGCGCCGCCTGAAGCCGGGTGCGCCCGCCGGCGGCCGCCTCGGCCTCGGCTGCGTCCAGCCCCTCGCGCCAGCCGGCCCCCTCGTCGCGCAACAGGCCGAGGCCGTCGAGCGCGCCGCGACGGCGCATCCGCCGGCCGCCCAGCCACCAGGGTCGCATCGCCCGCCGGTAGCGGCCGTAGCCGGCGAAGAGCTCGTCGCCGCCCTCCCCCGAGAGGATCACCTTGAGCCCGCGCCCCGCCTCGCGCGCCAGCCGATAGGTGGGGAGCACGGCATAGTCAGCGACCCCGTCGTCGAGGGCCGCCGCGACCTCGGGCAGGAGCACCCAGAAGTCGGCCTCGGTGAAGGCGACCTCCACGTGCTCGGCGCCGGCGGCCCGCGCCACGGCGCGGGCGTGCGCACGCTCGTCGGCCACGGCGGCGCCGGGAAAGCCGACGGTGAAGGCGCGCACGGGGCGCTCGTTGAGCCGCGCCATCATCGCCAGCACCGCCGAGGAGTCGGTCCCGCCCGAGAGGAACATCCCGTAGGGGACGTCGGAGCGCTGATGGACGAGAACGCTGTCGGCGAGCGCGGCATCGAGGCGGGCCAGCGCCTCCTCCTCGCCCGTCTCCTCGGGCGGGCCGTCGGGCAGGGCGGCGAGGCGGCGGCGCCCGACGATGCGCCCCCGCTCGACGATCAGGGTCTCGCCGGGCAGCACGCGGCGGATGCCCGCGAACAGGGTCTTGGCGCCGGTGACGAACTGGAGCCGGAAGAGCTCGTCGCGGGCTCGCGTATCCACCCGCGGCGCAACCAGCCCGGCGGCGATCAGCGCCTGCGGCTCCGAGGCGAAGCCGAAGGCGCCGCCGGTCTCGGCGTAGTAGAGCGGCTTGATGCCGAAGGGATCGCGCGAAAGCAGAAGGCGCCCCGAGGCCCGATCGTGGATGGCGATCGCGTACATTCCCCGCAAATGGGCGGCGTAGGAGTCGCCCTGGCGCCGGAAGAGATGCAGCGGCGGCTCGCAGTCGGAGGCGGTGGCGAGCGTCACGCCCGCAAGCTCGCGGCCGCGGAGCTCGACGTAGTTGTAGACCTCGGCGTTGGCGATCAGCGCCGCCCCGCCCGGCTCCGCCAGCGGCTGGTCCCCGGTCTTAAGGTCGATGATCGCGAGCCGCCTCTGCACCATGCCGAGGCCGGGCGCGAGGTGGCGCCCGCCGCCGTCGGGGCCGCGGTGGCGAAGCGCCGCCGCCATCGCCTCGAGCGCCGCCGTCGGCGGGGTCGAGCCGTCGCGGGTCATGATGCCGGCGATCCCGCACATGGCCCTATCCCGCCCGCTCCGCGGCGAGCCGCTCGAAGAGCGCGCGGTAGGCCGCAACCACCGCGCCCTCGGTGAACTCGGTCTCGAAGGCCGCCCGGCCCGCGCCGGCGAGGGCCCGGGCGAGGGCCGGGTCGGCGAGCACCCGGCGAATCGCCCCGGCGAGCGCCGCGGCGTCGTCCACCGGCACCAGGATCCCTGTTTCGCCGTCGCGGATCAGTGCGCCCGGGCCCTGGCTCGCCGTCGCCACCACCGGGCGCGCCTGCGCCCAGCCCTCGATGACGACGTTGCCGAGGGGCTCGTGCCGGGAGGGGCAGACGAGCAGATCGGCGGCGGCGAGGAGGGCGGGAACGTCGGCCCGCCAGCCCAGGAACCGCACCCGCGGCGCCACTCCCAGCCGCCCGGCCAGGGTCTTGAGCGCGCGTTCCTCGCCTCCCTCGCCGGCGAGCCAGAGAAACGCCCCCGGCACCTCGGCGAGGGCGGCGAGGAGGACATCGAACGCCTTGTTGCGATGCAGCCTTCCGAGCGCGAGCAGGAGCGGGACGCCGGCGGGCGTCATCAGCGTCTCACGCGCGACCGCCGGCGCCGACGCGGCGTCGACGAAATTGGGGAGATAGTGCACGCGCTCGGCCGGCCAGCCCTCGTCTGCGATCCAGGCGGCGATGTCGCGGGTGTTGGCGATCAGGTGATCGCACGCGCGGTAGTGCTTGAGGTCGTAATAGCCCCCCAGCCGCCCGACCCGCACGAAGTCCCCGCGCGGGCAGAGACGGCTCGCCCGGCTCATCCAGGTGAGGACGACATCGGGGCGGAACTCGGCGATCGCCGCGGCGAGCGCCGGCCGGGTGCGGAGATCGAGGAGCCCGCCGAAGGGAAGCTCGATAGGCTCCAGGCCCTGGGCGCGAAGCCGCGCCGCGCGCCCGGAGTCGCGGCGGATGGCGAGGCGCTGGGCGATCCCGGCCCGCGCGAACGCCCCCGCCAGGCGCTCGAAGAACGCCTCGGCGCCTCCGTGGCGGGACCCGGCGATGGCCTGGAAGAGCCGCATCGGGCGTTACGGGATCAGGGCCTCGAAGGCGGCCGCGGCCTCGGGCCAGCCCCAGGCCCGCTGGCGGCGGAGCGCGGTCTCGTGCTGGCGGAGCCAGAGGCCGTCGTCGGTGAGGAGCGCGACCGCCCGCTCGGCGAAGCTCTCGGCCCCGTCGGCCACGAACCCGGTCTCGCCATCGGCCACCCGCTCGGGCAGGCTCCCGATCGGCGCGACGACGGCGGGCACGCCCAGCGCCTGCGCCTCGGCCACCGCGAGGCAGTAGACCTCGTTGGGATCGCCCCGGTAGAGGAGGAGGCGCGACCCGCGCAGCTCCTCGATCAAGTGCGCCTTCGGCACCGGGCCGTGCCGCACGACTCCCGCGCCGGACAGGGCGTCGGCGCGGGCGAGCACCGCCTCCATCTCCCCCGCCTTGGCCTCGCCCACGCGCCCGTAGGTGGCGGCGCCGGTGAAGAGGTGGAGTTCCGCCGCCGGCACGCGCGGCCGGATGTGCGTGGCCCAGACCGCGAGCAGCCAGTCGAGCGAGCGGAGCGGATTGGAGGTGAAGATCGCCCGCGGCCCCGGCGGCCCGTCGGCCGGGCTCGCGCAACGGAACACCTCGGGCACCCCATAGGGGATCAGCACCCGCTCGCCCGCCGGCGCCCATCGCGGATAGGTGGAGAGGTGATAGGGGCCGAGGAACACGATCGCCGGGCGCGCCGACCAGAGCTTCCACAGGTAGCGCCACTTGAGGAGGTAGGAGGCGGGATTGTGCACCCAGAAGACGGTCCGCCGGGCCTCGGGCATAAGCCGAATGAGCCGGTCCCCCCGGTTCGCGACGTAGAGGTCGGCGCCCGCCGGAAGCCCGTCCGCGAGCGGCGCCCAGTCGACGCCGTTGTGAACGACCGGCGCCGCGCACATGTTGCGCACCCGCACCTCGTGGCCGCGCGCGGCGAGCGCCTCGGCGAGCATGACCACGGCGCTCTCCACCCCGCCGAGCGGCGCGCTCTCGATCGTGCGGCCGTCGAAGCGGATGCCGTCGTCGGCGATCACGACCCGCGCCATCAGGGCCTGCCCTCGAGCCGGGCCTTGAGGTGGGAGAGCAGCGGATAGAGCCCGGCGAGGACCGCGATCAGGAGCCCGTAGCCTCCCTCGCGATAGCCCTTGCGGCCGACATAGCACTTGAGGAAGCGGGAGACGAGCCGGCGCAGGTTCGCCGGCAGCGAGCCGATGTCGCCCGACTCGACGAGGTCGCGCGCCCGGGCGGTGGAGTAGCTGTCGAGCCGGCGGATCATGTCGGAGATGTCGCGATCCACGTAGTGCTGGAGGGGCGCGCTCAGCCGTGGCCCCTTGCGCCCGGAGAAGGTGAGCCGGGGATGCACCCGCTCGCGCCCCCACCGCTTGACGCCCTTGCGGAAGAGCCCGGGATAGGCGGCCTTGCCAAAGGACGCCCCCCAGCCGTGACGGACGAGGCGCTCGCCGATGTAGTTGTCGACCGGGATCTCGTGCCAGTCGAAGGGGCTGGACCGGACGACGGCGCGGACCTCGCGCGCCAGCCCCTCGCCCACGCGCTCGTCGGCGTCGACCTCAAGGATCCAGTCGCCCCGGCAGGCGTCGATGCCGGCGTTCCGCCGCTCGCCCTCGCGCTCGAAGGCGCCCTCGACGATGCGCTCGGTGAAGCGATGCGCGATCTCCCGGGAGCGGTCGGTGCAGCGGTCGAGCACGACCACGATCTCGTCGGCGAACGCAAGGCGCTCGAGGCAAGCGGCGAGGCGCGCCTCCTCGTTGTGCGCGCTGACCAGCGCCGAGAGGACGGGGCCGCTCACGCCGCGGCGCCCCGGGTCCCGGCGAGGAGCGCGCGGGCCGCCGCCTCGACCGTCTCGATCCCGAGCGAGCGCATCAGCGAGTCGGTCCGGCGGTGATCGAAGCCCGGCCCGGTCAGGTCCTCGAAGCTGGCCTCGGTCCGCACCCAGGCGGCGCGCGGGCCCCAGGGCGCGTACTCCTCGGGCCGGCTGGGGCCGAAGAGGCCAAGGGTGGGCGCCCCCGTCGCCGCGGCGAGGTGCATCAGCCCGCTGTCGTTGCCGACGAACAGCGCCGCGCGCGCGAGGCAGGCGGCGGCGGCGAGGAGATCGAGGCGCCCGACGAGATCGATCCGGCGGGCGGGATCGAGCGCCTGCACGAGCGGCGCCGCCATCCATTCCTCGCCCGGGGCGCCGAACACCGCGGCCCGCGCCCCCGGAACCGGGCCTCCGGCGGCGCTTAAACGGCGGAAGAGATCGGCGAAGCGCTCCGCCGGCCAGACCTTGGCCGGCCAGTTCGCGGTGGGCCCGAGGGCGATCACCGGGCCGTCGCCCGGGATCAGCCGCGCCGCCTGCGCGCGATGGGCGCCGTTGAGCCACACGCGCGGGGCGGGAGGATCGGCGTCGAGCCCGAGGAGCGCGGCCAGCGCCCGCACCCGATGCACGCCGGGCGGCGCGCGGCGGAATACCCGGCGGGAGCGGGCGGGAACGAGATAGGCCAGCGCCGAGGCGCGGAGATCCACCACCAGGTCCCAGAGGCGCGGCGCGCAGGCGAGCCAAAGCCTGAGCCAGTGGCCGGCGAGCGGCCGCTTCTCGACCACGATCACCCGCTCGAGCCCGGGCAGCGCCGCGAACAGCGCCGCCGCCGCCGGACCGCAGGCGACGCTGACGCGGGCATCGGGGTGCTCGGCGAGAAGGTGCCCGAGGATGCCGGTCGAGAGCACCGCGTCGCCCACCCGGGTCGAGGTGACGAAGAGGAGCCTCACCGCCCCCTCGCCCCCGAGGGCGGCCGCGGCCGGCCCGCCGGGGCCCGCGGCGAGAAGCCGGAACGCGCGCTCGCTGAGCGTGGTCGCATCGGCGGTGTTATACGGCGGCCCCCGGCCCTTGCCAAGCAAGGCCCCTTGCCGGCGACGGGGGAAGGTCCTAACTGCTAACCCCGGAGGGCGACGGATGGCGCAAACGGGGACCGGCGCGCGGAGGTTCGCGAGGCTCGCGGAACGGGGCGTCCTCGCCCTCGCCGGCGAGGACCGCGTCCGCTTCCTCCAGGGGCTCGTCTCCAACGACGTGACCCGCGTCGCGCCGGCGCGGGCGATCTTCGCCGCCTTCCTCACCCCGCAGGGGAAGTACCTGCACGATTTCTTCATCGCCGCCCTCGGCGAGGAACTGCTCCTCGACGTGGAGGGGCCGAGGCGCGAGGACTTGCGCCGGCGGCTTTCGGTCTATCGGCTGCGGGCCAAGGTGACGATCGCAGACGCGGGGCCGAGCCTCGCCGTGAGCGTCGCCTTCGGCGAGGGCGCGCCGGCCGCGCTCGGCCTTGCCCCCGAGCCCGGCGCCGCCCGGGCGTTCGCCGGGGGCGCGGCCTACGTCGATCCCCGCCTCGCCGCCGCCGGGGTGCGGGTGATCGCGCCGGCGGAAGCCGCGGCCGAGGCGCTGGACGGGCTCGACTTCTCGCCGGCCGATGCCGCCGCCTACGACCGACACCGGCTCGCGCTCGCGCTTCCCGACGGAAGCCGCGACCTCGCGGTCGAGAAGGCGATCCTGCTGGAGAGCAACTTCGAGGAGATGAACGGGGTGGACTGGGCGAAGGGCTGCTACCTCGGCCAGGAGCTGACCGCCCGGACCAAGTACCGCGGCCTGGTCAAGAAACGGCTGGTCCCGGTCGGGATCGAGGGCGCCCCGCCCCCGCCGGGAACCCCCGTGATGCTGGACGGGCGCGAGGCGGGCGAGATGCGATCGAGCCGCGAATATCTCGGGCTCGCGCTCCTGCGGCTCGAGTCCCTCGCCGAGGCGGCGGCGACGGGGGCGCCGTTCACCGCCGGTGAGGCCCGCATCCGGCTCCGGCCGGCGCCGTGGGCAAGGCCCTAGCTTTCCTCCGCCCGGCCGGCCTCGGCCTGCGCGGTGGCGACGAGGGCGTCGATCCGCCCCTCGATCTCGGCCTTCTCCGCCGCCTCCAGGTCGCGACCGCGCCCGGCAAGGGCGTGCAACGCCTCCTCGAGCGCGCGGGCGTCCCCGCCGAGGGCCGGGCAGCCGAAGCTCGCCGCCGTGCCCGAAAGCTGATGGAGCTGGGTCGCCAGCGCCCGCAGGGCGCCCCGCACCTCGGCGCCGCCGCGGCCTCCGGCCGCCCGCCGCCAGGTTTCCTTGATCTCGACCAGGCGCGGCGGAAGCTGCTCGCGGAAGAGCCGGCACAGCTCCTTATACTGGGGGCTCGAGAAGTAGGGGTCATCCGCCATCGCGGGCCACCCAGATGGCCTTGATCCGCGCCGCGAGCGTCATCGGGTCGAACGGCTTGGCGATGACGTCGAGGACGCCGGCCTCGCGGTAGCGCTTGACCTCCGAGGGCATGACCTTGGCGGTCACGAACACCACCGGCACGCCGCCGACCTCGGGAATCTTGCGCAATTCGGAGAGCGTGGTCATTCCGTCCATGCCCGGCATCATCACGTCCACCAGGATGACGTCGGGGCGGAAGGCGGGCGCCCGCGCCAGTGCCTCGGCGCCGGAGGAGCAGATCTCGACCGTGAAGCCGCCGAGCTTCTCGAGCGCGAGCTTCACGATCGCCTGGATGTCCGGCGCATCTTCCACGTAGAGGATTCGCTGGAGGTCGTGCGGCGGCATGGGTGCTCCTCTCGACGGCGGCGGCGCGCGGGCGGGGCCGCACGCTCAAGATCTGGCGCGTGCCGCTCCCGCAATCAACGATTCGATCGTGCGCAGGAGCCGCTCGTTGGGCACCCGCGACTTGACCAGCGCCGCTGCCACCTGGCCCGAGGCCTCGACCGGCACCTCGATCGCCGAGAACACGACCACGGGGATCGAGCGACCGCTGAGTCGGGGAATCTCGGGAACCAGTTCGAGGCCCGAGCCGTCGGGGAGGAGCACGTCCAGGATCACCATGTCGAAGGGCTCGCGCCCGAGGGCGCGCCGGGCCTCGGCGAGGTTGGGGACCGAGGTGATGCTGGCGTGATCGCGCAGAATCTGCGACACCACGTTGCAGAGATCCGCGTCGTCCTCGACGTGCAGGATGCGGGGCCGCTCGCCGCGGACCCGGCGGATCGCGCTCGTCACGGTCTCGCGAAGCCGCGCCGCATCGAGGGGCTTGCTGAGCCAGTCGAGCACCGCGTCGGCCTCGCCCACGCGCGACGCGTGCCGCCGGTCGGGCCGGCTCGAAAGGACGAGCACCGGCACGTCGCGGGTGGCGGGGTGCTCGCGGGCCTCGCGGATGAGGTCGAACCCGTCGCGCCCGGGCAGCCCGATATCGACGGTGACGGCGTCGAAGCCGCCCGCCTTCAGGAGCTCCATCGCCTCGGCCGGGCTGGCGGTGACGCGCGAGCCGATGCCGCCGCTCGCCAGCATCGCCACGAGGTGCTCGGCGAACAGGGGATCGTCCTCGCAGATCAGCACCCGGCCGGTCGGCGGGGCCTCGGGGGCGGGCGCGGCCCGCTCGGGCGCGCCGACGAGGGGAAGCGTGAAATGGAACGTGGTGCCTGCCCCGACGCGGGTATCAAACCCGATCGTCCCGCCGAGGCGCTCGACGATCGCCTTGCAGATGGCGAGCCCGAGGCCGGTGCCGCCCTTCTCGCGGCTGTCGGAGGAGTCGGCCTGGGCGAACTTCTGGAAGACGAGGGGGCGGAACTCCTCGGGGATTCCCGGCCCTTGATCGCCGACCGAGATGCGCAGGTTCGACCCCTCGCGCGCCGCCGTCACCGTGACCGCCCCGCCGCGGGGCGAGAACTTGGCGGCGTTGGAGAGCAGGTTGGCCATCACCTGGGCGAAGCGGTCGCGATCGACGTTGACGCGCGCCTCCGGCACCACGCCGGCCACCTCGATGCGCACGCCCAACTGCTCGGCGTAGCCGGCGTTCTCGCCGAGGGCCCGGGCGATCAGCTCGCCGAGCGAGACGGGCTCGATCTCGAACTTCATCTTGCCCGCCTCGATCTTCTCGATGTCGAGGATGTCGTTGATCAGCCGCACCAGGCGCCCGGAGCTGTTGGCGGCGATGCCGATGAGGTCGGCCGCCGAGCGCGGCAGCTCGCCCGCCACCCCCCCGGCGAGGAGGCCGAGCGCCCCCTGGATCGAGGTCAAGGGGGTGCGCAGCTCGTGGCTCACCATCGAGATGAACTCGCTCTTCATCATCTCCATGCGCTTGCGCTCGGTGATGTCGCGGCAGGTGGCGATGAGCCTCAGGCCCTCCTCCGAACCGAGCTCCGAGACCCCCACCTCGACCGGGAAAGAGGAGGCGTCGGAGCGGCGCCCCAACAGCTCCCGGGTGGTGCCGGCGACGCGGTCGGGATCGCGCATCAGCTCGGCGAGGGGCCCCTCGCCGGCGGGCACGTCGAAGATGCCGGGGATGATGACCCGCACGTTCTGGCCCATGATCGCGCCCGCCGCGTAGCCGAACAGGCGGACGGCGGCCTTGTTGAACTCGTGCACCCGGCCCGACTCGTCGAAGACGACGATGCCGTCGATCACGTTCTCCAGCACCGCGCGCAGATGCGCCTCGCGGTCGCGAAGCTGGAGCTGGGCGAGTTTCAGCTCGGTGATGAAGTCGGCGAAGATGACGAGCCCGCCCACCTCGCGCCGGCGCGCGTGCCAGGGCCACACCTCCCAGCGGATCCACTGCACCGAGCGGTCGGGGCGAACGACCGCCTCCTCCTCCATGCCCTGGCCCTCGCCGGTGATCAGCGCCTGGCGGTGGACCTGGCGCCAGTCCTCGCTGGTCTCGGGGAAGACCTCGTAGTAGGAGTGCCCGATCACGGGCCGCGACTCGAGCCCGAACTCCTGGAGCCAGCGGCGGCTCGCCAGCAGAAACCGCATGTCGCGGTCGAACATCGCCACCGCCGCCGGCGAGTGCTCGAGGAAGAGCCGGAAGCGCTCCTCCGAGGCATGCTGGACGCCGAAACGGGCGACCGCGCGATCGATCGCGCGGGCAAGGGCCGGCGCGTCGTCCTCGCCCCTGAACCGGCAGTCCTCGGCCCCGGCGTGGATTGCCGCCAACGCCGGCACCTCCTCGTCGGGCCGAGCGATGGCGACGATCGGGAGCTGGGCCCGCTCGTGCAGCTCCGCCACCCCCCCGGGGGCGGAGCCGACCGCGGCAAGGTCGAGGAGGACGGCGTCGAACTCAGCCGACCCGAGGCGGTCGAGCCCCGCCGTCAGGTCCTTGCAGGCAAGGACGCGGAAACCCCGGGGGAGGCCCCGGAGCGCCTCGGCCTCGGCCGCCAACTCGCCGACCGCGAGCACCCGGATCGCCTTCGCCCTTCCTCGCCCCTTCGCCATCCCGTCCCTAGTGCCCCCACCGCCCGCCGGCGGAGAGCCGCGGGCGCTCGCGCCCGCCATTGTATAGCGAAGAAGAGGCAAGAAGTCGAAAAGAGGTCTTAAACCGTCAGCCCTCGATCTTCGAGAAATCGGCCAGACGTTCCATGGCGGAACGGATGCGGGCGAGCAGGAAGAGGCGGTTCTCGCGCAAGTCCTTCTCCTCGCAATTGACGGTCACGCGGTCGAAGAAGGCGTCGACGACCGGCCGCAACCTGGCGAGCCCGGCCATGGCGTCCTCGAACCGCTCCGCGGCGAGGGCGGCGTCGATCGGCCCCGCGACCTCGGCGAGCCGCTTGTCGAGCGCCCGCTCCTCGGCCTCGACCAGGCGCCTGGAATCGACCGCACCGTCGTAGCTCCGCGAGTCCCGCTTCTCCTCGATCCGCAGGATGTTGGCGGCGCGGCGGTAGGCGACCAGGAGGCTGGCGCCGTCGTCGCTGGCGAGGAAGCGCCCCAGCGCCTCCACCCGGGCCAGCAACCGCACCAGGTCGTCCTCGCCGCCCAGCGCGAAGACCGCGGCGATGAGGTCGTGGCGCACCCCCTTCTCTCGCAACGCCACCTTCAGGCGGTCGGCGAAGAAGGCGAGGAGGTCGTCGCCCGTTCTTTCCGGCTTTCCTCTCTGGAGGGCGGCCGGCCCTCCCAACCGGGCCGCCTCGAATACTTTCAAGAGAGGAACCCGCAGGCCGTTCTCGACGATCAGGCGGATCACGCCCAAGGCGGCGCGCCGGAGCGCGAAGGGGTCCTTGGAGCCAGTCGGTTTCTCGCCGATCGCCCAGAATCCAACCAGCGTGTCGATCTTGTCGGCGAGCGCGACCGCGACCGACACCGGCGCACTCGGGCAGGCGTCGCTGGGGCCGAGCGGCGCGTAGTGCTCGGCGATGGCCTCGGCGACCGGCGCCTCGGCCCCCTCGGCGAGGGCGTAGTAGCGGCCCATCACCCCCTGAAGCTCGGGGAACTCGCCCACCATGTCGGTGGTGAGGTCGGCCTTGGCGAGGAGCGCCGCGCGCTCGCCGGCGGCAACGTCGAGGCTGGGGATGAAGGGCGCGAGCACCGGGATCAGCGCCTGCATCCGCATCACCTTGTCGGCCAGTGTGCCGAGCCTGGCGTGGAAGACGACCTCGCCCAGCTTCGGCACCCGCGATTCGAGCGTCCGCCTGCGGTCGTGGTTCCAGAAGAACCGCGCGTCCGCGAGCCGCGCCCGCAGGACCCGCTCGTTGCCGGCGGCGATGGCGCCGCCGCCGTCCGGCGCCTCGATGTTGGCCACCACGATGAAGCGGGGTGCGAGGCGCCCGTCCTTGTCCACGAGCGCGAAGTACCGCTGGTGCGCGCGCATGCCGGCGGTCAGCACCTCGGGCGGCAGGTCCATGAAGGCGGGGTCGATCTTGGCAATCAGCGGCACCGGCCACTCGACCAAGCCCACCACCTCGTCGAGGAGCGCCGCGTCGGGCCTGAGGCGGAGCCCCTCGGCCGCGGCCAGCGCCCCGGCCCTCTCGATGATTTTCTTGCGCCGCTCGGCGGCATCCAGGATCACATAGGCGTCGCGGAGTTTCTTCTGATAGTCGGCGAAGCCCGTGACCGTGATTTCCCCCGGCGCCAGGAACCGATGGCCGACGGTAGCATTGCGCGCGCGGAGCCTGCGGCGCGGTCCCTCCCCAAGTACGGCCTCCTTCGTCCGAATCAGGTCGAAATCAAAGTCGAGGGCTTGCCCGTCAAGGATCGCCAGGATGTTGTGGAGCGGCCGCACCCAGGCGAAGGTCGTATCGGCCCAGCGCATTGACTTCCGCCAGGGGAGCGCGGGGATCGCGTTGTGGAGCACGTCCACGACGGCGCGGCGCGCGGGAAGCCCGGCGACCAGATTCACCGCGAAGTAACGCTCGCCCTTGCCCGTGTCGCGGATTTTCGCATCCTCGACAGACCGCAATCCGTGCTTCCGCAGGAATCCTTGAATCGCCTGCTCGGGTGCGCCGACACGCGGACCGGGTTCTACCAACTCGTGATCGGCTTGCCGCTCGGGAAGCCCCTCGACGACGAGGGCGAGGCGGCACGGGGTGACGTAGGCGCGGGCGTCGGTGAACGCGAGCCCCGCCTCCTTGAGGCCCTCGGTCACCAGCCGCTTCAGGTCCTCCGCCGCCTGGGCCTGCATCCGCGCCGGAATCTCCTCGGACAGGAGCTCGATCAGCAGCTCAGGCATGGGCAGGCCGCTCCTCGCGACCGTGGTCGCGTTGAGAACCCCCTCCCCCCTTGCGGGGGAGGGCCGGGGTGGGGGGTAGGTCAGCCGCGCGCCGCGAGCTCGGCCCAAAGGCGCGCAAGGCCCCCCTCAAAATTCTCGAACACCTCGGTGTTCCAGAATCGGATGACCCGATATCCCCTTTTTTCAAGCCACCGCGTGTGCGCGGCATCGCGCTGCGAACGCTCGCCATGCTGCCCGCCGTCCAATTCGACGACGAGTTTCGCGGAGGGACAGAAAAAATCGACGATGTAAGGCCCGATGGGCGCCTGCCGACGAAATCGAAAATCGTCGAGCCGCTTGTGTCGCAGCCGCGCCCACAAGCGTTTTTCCGCCTCCGTTGGATTGCTGCGAAGCCTGCGCGCGGTCGACGAAAGCATGCCATCATCCTCCCGCATCGAGCCCTCGGCGGGCTCCCCCCCACCCTGTCCCTCCCCCTCCAGGGGGGGGGAATCGGGATGGACGTCGCGCGATCATCGCCCGCTCAGGCCCCCTCGCCCTGGCCCTTGAGCCACGCCTCGCAGCAGCCCTTGGCCAGCGCCCGCACCCGCCCGATATAGGCGGCGCGCTCGGTGACGCTGATCACGCCCCGGGCGTCGAGCAGATTGAACAGGTGGCTCGCCCGGATGCAGCGCTCGTAGGCCGGAAGCGCGAGCGGCGGCTCGGAGGCGAGGAGCGCCCGGCACTCGGTCTCGGCGTCGGCGAAATGGCGGAACAGCATCCCAGTGTCGGCACGCTCGAAGTTGTAGGCCGAGCCTTCGCGCTCGTTTTGCAGGAACACGTCGCGGTAGGTGACCCCGGCGCCATTCCAGTCGAGGTCGAAGACGTTCTCCACCCCCTGGATGTACATGGCCAGGCGCTCGATCCCGTAGGTGAGCTCCACCGACACCGGGTCGCACTCGATGCCGCCCACCTGCTGGAAGTAGGTGAACTGGGTCACCTCCATGCCGTCGCACCACACCTCCCAGCCCAGGCCCCAGGCGCCCAGCGTCGGGCTCTCCCAGTCGTCCTCGACGAAGCGAATGTCGTGGGCGAGCGGGTCGATGCCGAGATGCCTGAGGCTGTCGAGATAAAGCCCCTGCGAGTCCTCGGGCGAGGGCTTCAGGATCACCTGGAACTGGTAGTAGTGCTGGAGCCGGTTGGGGTTCTCGCCGTAGCGCCCGTCGGCGGGCCGGCGCGAGGGCTGGACATAGGCGGCGCGCCAGGGCGCCTTTCCCAGCGCGCGCAGCGTGGTCGCGGGATGGAAGGTGCCGGCGCCGACCTCCATGTCGTACGGCTGCAGGAGCACGCAGCCCTGCTTGGCCCAGTACCTCTGCAGCTCTAGGATGATGTCCTGGAAGGTCCGGGACGGCCTAGCGTTCGGCGCCATTCTCGCGTTCGGGTCCGTCGGCTGCGCGGTAAAGGACGCGGCCGGCGCACCTTATCGGCGCGGCCGCGGGCGGGTCAAGGGCGGGTCCGGCGCGCTTGCCCCCGGGGGAACCATCCGGCCTGCCCCTTGACAGCCGCCGCCGCTCGGCCCCACCCTGCCGCCGCACGAACACAGTGATCGGAGTCCCGTTCGAATGTCGGCCGCCCCGGGCCGGCTTTTTTTCATACCGGACTCTCGCGGCCGTTCACGGAGACGGCGATGGAACCCCTGCGCAACAAGCCCTCCTTCTTCCAGCAGCACAAGGAAAACCTGCTCTGGGCCGCCGCGATCGCGGTCTTCCTCGCGATCATGGCCGTGGTCACGGTCCTTTACGGCTGAGGCCGGAACGCGGTTAGAGCCTGATCCTCCTGGATTGAACCGCCTGCGCCGGAGGACACTTGCGGCGCGGGCAGGAGCGGGGCGAAGCGCGTAGCGGGGCTACGGGCGAGCCCGGCGACGAACCCGCGGCGCAAGAGGCCCCGGCCCTAAGGGTTGTGGCCCGGCGGGCGCCCGCGGCGTTGCGCCGCTCGGCCGATGCCCCGGCACCGCCCGGGGGGGCGCGCCTTGGGGATCGGCGCGCCGGGCGCCAACGCAGGCGATCCAATCCAGGAGGATCAGGCTCTAGCCGCGCTGGTCGTTCTTGCGCCGGCGTTTGCTGACCGGAACGAAGGTCTCCGAGTCGGGCCCGCGCACCATGTCGATCACGGTGTCGTCGGTGTCCGAGGTTTCGCGCCCTCGCCGGCGATCGAGGCCGCCCGGAGGGCCGCCCGCCCGCTGCCTCGGCTGCGCGCGCGGCGCGCGGGGGGGCCGCACAGGGCGCCTCAGGCCGGCGCCGGGCCGCCCGCGCCTGCCGCCGACCCGCTTGTAAAGGACCCAGAGCACGGCGGCGACCGCGGCGATGACGACGATCTCGGCGACGCTCAGCCCGAACATCCGCCCACGATAGGGCGAATCCGACCCCGTCGCCAGCCCCGGGCTCAGAGCCCGAAGCGGCCCCAGAGAAGGCGCTCCTCGATGGCCGCGATCAGCTCCAGCGCGAAGTCGGCCGCGCCGCGCCCGGGCGAGAGCCCGCCCCGCCACCTGAGCCAGGCCCGCGGCCCCTCGACCGGCCGGATTCTCACCCGCTCGCCGTAGCGGGCGCGCAACACCTCGCGCATCTCGCCGATCCCGTCGATCAGGCCGAGCTCGAGCGCCCGCGCCCCGGTCCAGAAGTCGCCGCTGAACAGCACCTCCTCCGCCCCCCTGAGGCGCGCGCCGCGGCGGCTGCGGACCTCGGCGATGAAGCCGGCGTGGATCTCGGCCTGCAGCGCCCGCAGGCGGGCGACGTCGTCGGGGTCCTCCTTCTGGAAGGGGTCGAGCAGACTCTTGCGCGCCCCCGCCGTATAGAGCCGACGCTCGATCCCCACCCGGCGCAGGAGATCGGCGAAACCGAAGCCGGAGAAGCGCACCCCGATCGAGCCCACGATCGAGCCGTCCTGGGCGTAGATCTCGTCGGCGGCCAGCGCCAGCCAGTAGCCGCCCGAGGCGGCGACATCCTCGGCGAAGGCCAGCACCGGCACCTTGCGCTCGGCGGCGAACGCCCGGATGCGCCGCGCGATCAGGCCCGACTGCACGGCCGAGCCCCCGGGCGAGTTCACCACCAGGGCGACCGCCGCCAGCCGGCGAAGGCGGAAGGCCCGCTCGATCGCCCCGGCGAGGCCGGCAAGGGTAAGCCCGCCGCGCAAGGGCCCCAACTGGCCGATCACGCCGGCGAGCCGCAGCACCGCAACCACCGGCGCCCGGGCGCGGATGCGAGGGGGCCGGAAGCGGCCGAGAAGGTCGCCGATCGCCATGACGCGACCTTAGAGCATATCCCGACCGAGTTGAACCCGCCGCGCCGGGCCGCGGCCGCCGAGAGGAGCCGTTCCACGCTCAGAGGACGAGCGGGGCGGCGTCGCGGAGCACCGCCTCGGCCTCGGCGGTGAAGCCCCCTCCGGCCTCGTGCAGGACCAGGCCGAAGGCGAGCCGCGACCTGCTGCGCACGCCGCGCCGGGCCGAGACCAGAACCCGCTTCGCCGCCTCGCCCCGCCGCGGCCACAGGGGGAAGACCGTGATCGCGCCGGCGCCGCGGGCGCGCTCGAGGGCCGCGACGAGCTCGGCGATCCGGTCGGCCCGATGCACGAAGGTGACGCTCCCCTTCGGGCGGACCATGGTCATCGCGAAGGCGACCCAGTCGGCGAGCCCGGCGCGGCCCTCGACGCTGGCCGCGGCGCGGGCGCGCGAGGGCGAGGCGCGCCCGGCGCCCGGATCGAGGTGCGGCGGATTGGCCATGACGTGATCGAAGCTCGCCGGATCGAGCCCTGGCGGCGGCGCCAGGATGTCGCCGGCGATCACCCGTACCTGGTCGGCCATGCGGTTGAGGACCGCGTTCTCGCCCGCCAGGCGGGCGAGCGCGGGATCGACCTCGATCCCGGTGACGCGGCAGCCGGGCACGCGGGCAGCGAGGCAGAGCGCCGCCCCCCCGACCCCCGCCCCGGCGTCGAGCACGTGCGCGCCCCGCGCCGCCGGCACGGCGGCGGCGAGAAGCACCGAGTCGATCGCCACCCGGAACCCCGCCCCCGGCTGGCGCAGCCTGAGCCGCCCGCCAAGAAGCGAGTCCTCGCTCAGACCCTCATCGTCCATCGGATGCGAGCTCACCCGCGAGCTTGAGGACGTAGAGCGCCCGCGCGTAATCGGCGTCGCGCACCATGAGGCGCCGCGGCAGGGCGCCGATCGAGCCTTCGACGATGCTGGTGTGCTGATCGAAGACCACGGCCTCGATGTCCTCGTCGGCGAGCAACGCGGTCAGCCACGACAGCTTCACCACGTCGTTAGTGCGGAGAATCTCTTTCATCGCGCGGGCGCTCTCCCTGCTTCGCCCTTCCCGGCCGCCGGCCCCCGGGCTGTGACCCGGGGGTTGACCCGGCCGGAAGGCGGCACCTATGCTCGGGGCCGCCGCCGGGGGCCGTCAAGGGGGCGGCGGGATTCACCGCTTCGGGGAGGATGCCGTGGGTGTCGTGGTCAGCCTAAAAGACGGCCACGAGCCGTCGCGGGCGGCCTTCGACCGGCTTTCCGGGCTGGTCGGCGACGACCTCAAGGCGGTCAACCAGCTCATCCTGCAGCACATGCAAAGCTCGGTCGAGATGATCCCCCGGCTCGCCAGCCACATCATCGCCGCCGGGGGCAAGCGGCTCAGGCCGATGCTGACCCTGGCCGCGGCCCGGCTCTGCGGCTACGAGGGCGAGCGCCACGTCGGGCTCGCGGCCTCGGTCGAGTTCATCCACACGGCGACGCTGCTGCATGACGACGTGGTGGACGAAAGCGTGCTCAGGCGCGGCGCGGCGAGCGCGAACGCCGTCTTCGGCAACAAGGCCTCGGTGCTGGTCGGCGACTTCCTGTTCGCGCGCGCCTTCGAGCTGATGGTGGCCGACGGCTCGCTGGAGGTGCTGCGCATCCTCTCGCGCGCCTCCTCGGTGATCGCCGAGGGCGAGGTGATGCAGCTCGCCACCGCCAACGACACCGAGACCACCGAAACCGCCTACCTGGAGGTGATCCGCTCGAAGACCGCTGAGCTGTTCGCCGCCGCCTGCGCGATCGGGGCGGTGGTCGCGGCCCGCCCCAAGGCCGAGCAGGAGGCCCTCTACGGCTACGGCCTCAACCTCGGGATCGCCTTCCAGCTGATCGACGACGTGCTCGACTATTCGGCCAGCCAGGCGACGCTCGGCAAGACCATCGGCGACGACTTCCGCGAGGGCAAGATCACGCTCCCCGTGGTCCTCGCCTTCCGCCGCGGCGACGAGGCCGAGCGCGCCTTCTGGCGGCGCACCCTCGAGGAGCAGGAGCAGGCGGAGGACGATCTCGAGCGTGCGATCGCGCTCATGGAGACCCACGGCGCGCTCAAGGACAGCGTCGGCCGCGCCCGCCACTACGGCGCGATCGCCCACGACGCGCTCGGCATCTTCCGCGGCGGGACGTTCAAGGACTCGCTCAACGACATCGTCGACTTCTGCATCGAGCGGGCGTTCTGAGCCCGCCCGGCCGCCGGCGGCGCGCGATGCCGCCTTGCGGAGGCCCGCCCGCTTCGCTATATCAGGCCCCGCAATCGCGACGGCCCCGGGGAGTAGCTCAGCCTGGTAGAGCACCACGTTCGGGACGTGGGGGCCGGAGGTTCAAATCCTCTCTCCCCGACCAACAAAATCAATATGTTAGGAGAACTCCAACCCTCTGATCTCTCCCTAGAACAGTCCATAGGTAACATTCTAGGTAACAAAATCATCGCTCGGGAACCCCGCCAGTGGCGCGGCGGGAGCCAGTACGCTCAGACAGAATGCAGGTCCGAGCGTGCGCTAATCTCGTGCGTGACGCTGGCCGAAACGGGATGCGGCCGCAGTGCCTGCGTGGTCAGCTCCGGGGGACAGACGCGACCGCGCATACGACCTGCCGACGCACATCTCGGGGGCGCGCGGGTATCGCATCGTTTCCGCGCGGAGCTGCCCCCTGTTCGCCAGCCCGTGAGATCGCCGTTGCACAGGAATTAAGCATCTGGATCCGTTCGGCAGGATTCCTCGGCTCGCGCTCGGTGCTTCACAGCGTTATCCACAAAGTCTGTGGATTCTGGAGGCTTCTGTGAGGTCGCGCAACGCTGAGGAGCGGGGCTGTCGCGGCGCGACCTCATTGAAGCCGGATTGAACGAACCCGCGGGATGGCGGGCTCAGGCTACCTGCCACCGCCACCGAGGCTGATGAACAGGAATGCGTCCGGGTCGTGGCGCAGCGGGTGCTCGTTGTACCACGCGGTCAGGTACGTATAGCTGTCGATGCATTGCGCCAAGCCCGGCCCTTCCTTCCCGTGCGACGATATCCAGACCTTGGCGTGGTTGTCGTGCAGCTCAACGTCGCGTATGCGCACGTAAAGAAGGGGTCAAGCTGTCCTTTCGGGAAATAGCCCTGGCATCCAGCGCGGGGCGAGGGCGGCAGGGAATGCCAGGCGCAACGGCGCGCGGGAGCTTTCGGACGCTAGGACGCCCTTGTCGATGAGGGCCGAGACGATGCGGCGTGCCTGGCGCTCACCCGTGCCGACGATCCCGGCGGCGTCGCCGCGGGGCAGCTCGCCGCGGTAAAGCACTGCTTCAAGAATGCTGCCGGATTTCGGCGGCAAATGACCGAACCTGATCTCTTCTTCCGTCCAGAGCACGATGCGGGTCCGCAGATGGTCCGGCTGGACCAGCCCTTCCATGAAGCTCACCTGATCGATGCAGACTTCGAGGAAGAACCGAGTAAAGTCGGCCAGCGCCTCTTCGCTCAAACTTCCCCGTCCGTCGAGATCGTTGCCGCGCGGCAGGTCGCAGTTGACAAGGTGACCCTTGTATGCGGCCACACTCCGCGCAAGGCCACGCGCCACTGACCAGACCCCGCGTGTTCCCAGCGTGTCGAGCAGCATCGCATGTGACATCAGCCGCGCGACGCGCCCGTTGCCGTCAAGGAAAGGGTGAATCCAGAGGAGCCGGTGGTGGGCTGCGGCGGTGGCCAAGATCGAATCCGTTCGTCCGAGGCGGCCGTAGGTGCGCTCGAAATGGGCAAGGAAACGAGGCAGGGCGCCGGGGCTGATCGGGACGTGATCGCCGACCCTCACGCCCCGCTGTCTCAACTCGCCGGGCACGACCTTCAGACGCTCGCCTGTATCGGGGTCCTCGACCCAAAGCAGCTCGTCGGGCAACAGCTCGCAGAAACGCCGGTGAATCGTGCGGATGCCTTCCACCGCGACGGGAGGAGACCTCAGTCCGCCGTCGTCGATCCATTGCTGGACGGTGATGTGGGCCTTGGCTTCAAGTTGAAGGTCGCGTTTGCGCGCGTCGTTGCTGTAGTCATTCCTGAGCGCCCGCTCTATATCGACCGGGTGCGTGTCGTGGCCCTCGATCAGATTGCTGTAATAGCAGTTCATGGCACGGACCAGATCGGCGAGCGCAATGCGCACGCCCTCGGGTAGGCTGCGCCAGAAACCGGCCGATCGGGCTGCAAGGTCCACGGCCAAGTCTGTTAGCGTTCCCCGGTGACGGGAGCTTTCGCCGATCAGGAGCGGCTCCATTAGCGCAATGGGCTCACCCCTGTCCGCGGCCGCTGAAATGTCCGGTTTCATGTCCGTATCTTGAGCACAAATAACTCGTTTTATATCATATAGTTATGACTATTGATAGCTTCGATTTTTGCCCTTCCATGTCCGCTCCAACGTCCCCATGCTTGCTGAGAATGCCGTCCGGGGGATGAAAGGGGTGTACCGCGGGGTCAAGTTGTGGAGCGGCGGGCCGCCGGTACCGCAGGCTTGGGATCGGGAGAAGCTCCGCTATCTCGTTCACGTGCTCATGGAGAACCGCACAGAATCATATCCTGACGGGTGCGCGCGAGGTCGCGCTCCACGGACAGACGTGAGGCGGCAAGCGTCGCCGCGTGCCGGTTCAGGCTGCGCTGATACTCGGCGACGAACTCCTTCACCATCTCCGGCCGCATGAGATGGGTCTTCAAGCCGGCGAGGACGGCCTCCTCCAGCCGGTCGCGGCGGATGATCAGCCGGTTGTCGCAGATGCCGCGGTTGCGGGCGTTGGAGCAGCCGTAATGCGAGGCGCTGATCATGGCGAAGCCGCCCCCGCAGGCCCCGCAGCGCAGGAGCCCGGAGAGCAGGTAGGCGGGCCGGCGGGCGCGCTCCGGGCGGACGCCCCCGGAGCGCGAGGCCGCAATCTCCCGCCGCGTGCCCTGCTGGCGCCGCTTGACCGCCTCCCAGAGCTCCTGGGGGACGATGCGAAGCGCCGGCACCTCCTGGACCACCCATTGGCCGCTCAGATTGGGCTGGGCGATGCGCCTGCCCGTGGTCGGGTCCTTGACGAAGCGTTGCCGGTTCCAGACCAGCCGGCCGACGTAGAGCTCGTTGTTGAGGATGCCGGTGCCGCGACGCCAGTTGCCGTAGATGGTGGACGGGCCCCAGGGGCGTCGGCGCGGGCCGGCAACGCCTTCGGAATTCAGCTTGATCGCGATCGCCTGGGGCGAGGAGCCCGATGCGAACATCGCGAAGATGCGGCGCACCACCGTCTGCGCGGGCCACGGCCAAGATCGCGCTCGCCAATCTCGCCTACAACTTCACCCTCCTGGCGTGGCTTCAGGGGCGAAACGCCCGTGCCTGATGCCTGACGGTCGGTCCGCCGGCCAAACTACGGCCCTGCGGCGCTGACCCGCCCTCACCGGCTGGCCGATGGCGGCCGGCCGCGCCCCATCATCCCCCGCTCTCAGCGCCCGCAATCCTCGATCAGCCCCTCGCAAGATCGGTTCTTCGAAGCGTCCAGGCGGTGGAGGGCTTCACGAGCGGTGACGATAGGGATGCCTGCGGCCTCCCCGAGCGAGAGCATGTGTTTCTTGTCACCGGAGATGATCAGGTCAGCCTTTCCGGCGATCGCCGCGGCAAAAATCGGGTTGTCATTGGGATCGGGGGACAGGTCCACGTCCGGCGGATCACGAAGGATAACGGCACGCGTGTCGATGTTTTCAACGATGGCCGCCGCTTCGTCGGCGTCGAGATATTTTTGCAAACGAGGCCGGGCCAATACGGCCGCGATCTCCGCCACCTGGGCGGTGGACGTTATGACCTCGATCTCGCCGCGCAGCCATGCCTGATACAGCCGGTCCGGCGGCGTGTCTTTGGTGATCAGCGCGGCGATGAGAATGTTGGTATCAAGAACGATCCGCACGCGCCGCATCCACTTCCTCGTCGATCACGTCGAGGATTTCCTGCTGGTCGTATCCGGCGTTGCGGTCCTTGATCTCGCGAACGGTGAGGTCGAGCACGCGGCGGCGCACGGCTTCATCGACGAACCGCGACAGGTCGCCTTTCTTGCCGCCGGTGCGCGCAAGGTAGGTCCGAACCGCCCGGTCCGTCCTTTCAGGAATAATGAGATTCCATCGGGTCATGAGCTAGCTCTCCGTACATAGGTGTATAAACGCTTATACATCATAATATCGCAGGGTGCTGGTACAGTCAATTTTTCCGCAAGCGGCGGCGTGCGAGCCGATGGATGAAAGAAGGCCGCATGGCGTATAGGCAAAAATAAGGAGTCTGGGTGGACGGGCAGACGGTGCAGGCCGGAGCTAGGTCTGCCACTGACCTTTGCCGAACGAATTTCGGATGGGCCAAGCGTTCGATCAGATGTTGAAGCACCGGCCCGAAACAATCTATGTCGAACAAGCGCCAGATGGACTGGACGTCGAGGGCACTGTTAACGCACGAGCACGATCAAGGCTGTCCGTGGCTGTCCGTGGGCCCAACCCCTGGGTCACAACTGGGCCAACTTCGGATCGAGCACATCCCGCAGCCAGTCGCCGAACAGGTTGAACGAGAGCACCACCAGCATCACCGCGATGCCGGGAAAGACCGATATCCACCACAGCGTATCCACGTAGTTTCGCCCGTCGGCGATCATTCCGCCCCAGGTCGGCGTCGGCGGCGGCACCCCCGCCCCAAGGAAGCTCAGCGATGCCTCCACCATGATCGCCCAGCCGACTTGAAGGGTCGAGAGCACGACCACACTGTTGGTCACGTTGAGCAGGATGTGGACGACGATGATGCGCAGGGGCGAGGCGCCGGCGATGCGCGCCTGGGCAACGAAGTCCCGCTCCTTCCAGGAGAGCACCTCGCCGCGCACCAGCCGCGCGTATCGGGCCCAGATCATGAAGGCCAGTACCGTCACCACCACCCAGAAGCTGGGGCCGACCGAGACCGCGAAGATGAGCGCCAGCAGGATGGCCGGGAAGGCCAGGAACACGTCGACGGCCCGCATGACCAGCACGTCGACCCAGCCTCCGAGATACCCCGCCGCCAAGCCCAAGGCACAGCCGATCGCACCTCCGATCAGGATGCACATGGCGGCCACGCTGAGCGAAACGCGCGTGCCGACGATGATTCGACTCAGGATGTCCCGTCCCTGCCAGTCGGTTCCCAGCAGGTGGGTCACGCTGCCGTTCTCGAACATGACCGGCGGCAAGCGGATGTGGGCGAGATTGGGATCGACGGCGCTGTGCGGAGCGAGCCAGGGCGCGAAGGCGGCGATCACGAGGCTGATCGCCACGATGACGGTGGGGATCTTGGGAGCCCTCCTGAGGAGGCCCAGGGACCTGCTGATCGTCGAGGATGGCCGCGGCATCCGAGGTCTCGCGAGAAGGGCCCGAACCGTCAGAGCCTGATCCGGGGGTCCAGGATCAGGTAGGTCAGGTCGACCACGTAGTTGATGGCGATGATCAGTGCCGCCCAGGTGAGCACGGCGAACTGGAGCAGCGGGAAATCCCGGGTCAGCAACGCCTCGAAGGTGGCCCGGCCCAGGCCGGGCCAGCTGAACACGACCTCGGTCGTAATCGCCGCAGCGACGATCAGGCCGTACATGAACCCGATGTACGTCACCACCGGGATCAGCGCGTTCCGCAGCGCATGCTTCCAGACCACGACCCCTTCTGCAACGCCCTTCGCCCGCGCCAGCTTCACGTACTCGGCATCCAGCACCTCGAGCATGCTGGAGCGCAGGAGGCGCACCACGCCGGCGACGATGGTCAATCCCATGGTCGTCGCCGGCAGCACGTAGTACTGCCAGCCGCCGATGCCCGCGGTCGGCAGCCAGCCGAGCAGCACCCCGAACAGCATGACCGCCATGATGCCGGTCCAGAACGGCGGAAGCGACTGCCCCAGGAGAGCCACGGTCATGGCGATCTTGTCCCACAGCCGTCCACGGTAGACGGCCGAAACCACGCCCAGCGGAATGCTGACCAGGATCACGAAGACCATCGCCGCCGACGCCAGCTTGAGGGAGTTGACCATGTAGACCCCGACCAGCTCGGTGACCGGGTAGTTGTTGCGCAGCGACCGGCCGAAATCTCCTTGGCTCGCGTGCTTCAGGTAGACCCAGTACTGGACGATGACCGGCCGGTCGAGGCCCATGCGCTCGATGAACGCCTCGCGATCGGCGGCCGTCGCCTCGATCGGCAGCATGGTGTCCGCCGGGTTGCCGGTCAGGCGGCCCATGGCGAAGACGACGAAGCTGGCCACCAGGAGTGTGATCAACCCCTGGGCGAGGCGCAGCAGCACGAACCGACCGAGCATGATGGTCCTCCTCGCCCGTGGGCGGCGGCCCCCTTAAGGGCCGGGCACCGGCGCCGGGCCGCCTTCCGTGCGCGCGCGGCCCACCCGTTCCGCGCGGCGGGGCACTATCCCAGCACCTTCTCGGTGAAGCGCGTCAGCTCGCGGTTGAACTTCTCCGCCTCCACCCAGGGTATCAGGTGGCCGCAGGTCTCGAAATAGACCAGCTCGCTCCCCGGCGTGGACGCGTGCATGAACTCCGCCAGCTCGGGCTTGATGTTGCCGTAGCGCGACCAGTAGATCTGGCTCGGCACGGTGACCCTCGACATGTGGGGACGGAAGTCGGAATGGTACGAATCGGTGACCGCCGCGATGTGGGCGGAGGTGGGCGTCTTCATGCACTCGTAGACCATCCAGTTAACGGTTTCCTGGTCGCGCTCGGCCGTGGGCCCGAAGTATTGGACCACGGCATCGGTGTGATGGGCCAGCCGCCGGGTGCGGATGGAGTTCAGCCGCTTCTCGAGATGCTCCTCCGATACGAACCGGTAGGGCTCCTGGTCCACGTTCACGTATCCGCCGAGGCGCGCGTGGCCGAACTGCTCCATGTAGCTCCAGGCGATGGAGCCGCCGAGCGACCAGCCGACGACGACCACCCGCTCCAGGCCCAGCGCCTCGATCATGAAGCGCAGGTCGTCGGCATACTGGCGGATATTGTGGCCGAAATCGGTCTTGCCCGACTCGCCGCGGCCGCGGACGTCGACGGCCACGACGCGGAAGGCGCGCTTGAGCGCTGGGATGTTGTGCCGCCAGAACCTGCAGTTGAAGGGCTCGGCATGGATCAGCAGGAGCCCCGCGTCGCCGTGCAGCCCCTCGTCGAGGAAATGAAGGGGCGTCCCGTCCGCCGTCACCAAATAAGGCATCGACCCATCCTCTTCCACCGGACCGCCCGATCCGCCCCCGCCGCAGAGGCCCGGCGGGCAACCGCGGCGGGGGCGGGCTCGATTTCGCCCCTCGCCGCGGTCGCTCGGCGGCCGGGCGCCCCGCTGGGCGGATGTCCGGCGGCCCCCCGAGACGCGAGAGACTACTCCGGCTGCAAGGTCTCGAACTGCATGACCTGCGGCGAGCCGTTGACCGGCTCCCACTTGGCGATGTTGCGCGTGGCCCAGGGGAAGTGCCTGAGGGCGATCGGGACCGCCCAGTACTCGTTATAGATCTTGTTGTTGAGCTCCCTGAGCCGGCGCTCGCGCTCCTTGTCGTCCACGATCCCGGAGATCTCCTTGTAGACGCCGTCCAGCCAGTCGGTGTTCCAGTACGTCCAGATCCTGCCGCCGGCTTCGTGGCTGACCATGAACGTGCGAATGTTCCCCAGCGTCGAGGGCCGCGCGACCGGGGACATGACGCCGACCTCGAGCGGCGGAAAGAACTGCTGCGGGTCGGAAACGTACTTGGGCACGAACGATCCGAAGTCGATGGGGAGCAGGTTGACGTTCACGCCGACCGCCCGCCAGTACCCGGCGATGATCTCGTTGACCTCCTTCTGCTCGGGATTCTCGAACGACGCGAAGCTCCAGAACTTCATCTCCTCGCCGTTGTAGCCCCCCGCCTTCAGCAGACGCTTCGCCTCCTCGGGATCGTACTTGTAACGGGGCAGGTCGGGATCGTATCCGAGGTTGAGCGGGCCGAAGAGCGTGCCGCCGCCGCGGTAGGGATCGGCAACCTCGGGCGGATACATGGCCTTGAATAGGCCGGCCCAATCCACGGCAAGCGTCAGGGCCTTGCGAATCTCCAGCTTGTGGGAGAGGACTTGCGGATCGTAGCTCTTCCAGAAAAGGAGCGTCGTCGTTGCCGTGTACTTGGGCCCCATGATCCTGAAGCCGCCGGCCCTCAGGGCCGCCACGTCCTGCGGCTCGATCGGGATCATGTTGACCTCGCCGCGCCGGAGCATGGCGAGGCGGGTGCGGTTCTCGGGCACCAGGAGCAGGCGAAGCTTGGCGAAGCCGGGCACGCGGTCTTGGTTCCAGTAGGCAGTGTTGGCCTCGTACTCGATATACTGGGTGATCTGCCGGGAAGCGAGCTTCCACGGCCCGCTGCCCATGGGCTTCTCGGCGAACCCGGCCGGGCCCACCCTCTCGATGTAGTGCTTGGGTAGGATCAGGAGATCGCCTTCCATCGGGCTGAAGAGGGCGGGGATTGTCACGTCGGGCGACTTGAGTCGGATCCGAGCCGTGTAGCGGTCGACCGTCTCGACGCCCACGACGTTCGCCTTCAGTGATCCGCAGGCCGTGCAGACCGACTTGTCCCGCTTGTAGTACTCGATCGTGAACTTGATGTCCGCGGAGGTGATCTCCTCGCCGTCATGCCATTTCAGGCCCTTCTTCAACGTGAAGGTCCACGCCGAGGCGTCGGCGTTCGGGCTGAAGCTCTCCAGGACTCCGGTCTCCAGGCTGAGCTTTCCGTCGGGCGTGCCGCCGATGAACCAGTCGTACATCCCGCCGTGGTAGGGAAGACCCACCTGCGAGTCGAGCGAGGGATCCAGGATCTCCTTGGCGAAGGTGTGGACGGCCACCGTGATCGTGCCCCGGGGCGCTGCCGGCGCCTGGGTCACAACTCCGCTCGCGCATGCGAGCGCCGCCCCCGACACGATGACGACGCGCCGGAGCGAGCGCCCGTATCGGCCAAGCCTCTCGGTAAGTTTCATTGCACCCTCCCTTATTGCGCGCATTACAAGAGCGATACCCGGCACCTCAAATCCGAGCGATCTTGTTTGCCGGCGCCGCAGACGATGGCCCTCTAAGACGCAGAAACCCTATTGTTCTGCTCGGGCATCTCCGCTGTCAAGGGAGCCCCGATGTCGGGGGAGCGCGTTTGGCTGGTTCGACCGGCCGCCCGGATTCACCCGTTCCTGTCGCCAAGCACACATCCCGGCATGACCGACGCGCCCGAAGGCCGACCACGCGTCCGATGTTACGGGAGAATTCCCGATGCGGCCGCCCGCGTCCCCGGACGGTATCCCGACTACGACACCGGACACGGACCCGGCTAATAGAGATGGCACGCCACCGCGTGCCCCGGCGCCAGCTCTCTCAGCGGCGGTTCTTCCCTCGAGCAACGCCCGAAGGCCGCCGGGCAACGCGGATGGAACCGGCATCCCGAGGGAGGGTTGGCCGGCGAAGGAACGTCGCCGCTCAGAATGATCTCCTCGCGGGCGCCCCCCGGCTGATTGGCCTCTGCCGCGGAGATGAGCGCCTTGGTGTAAGGGTGGAGCGGACTGGAGAACACGTCCTCGGCCTCGCCGAACTCCACGATCTTGCCGACGTACATGACCGCCATGCGGTGGCTCAGGTATCGAACCGTGGCCAGGTTGTGGGCGATCAGGAGATAGGACATTCCGAATCGCTCCTGGAGGTCCTTCAGCAGGTTCATGATCTGGGCCCGGATCGAGACGTCGAGAGCGGACACCGGCTCGTCGAGCACGACGAGCGACGGGCCCAGCCCCAGCGCCCGCGCGATCGCCAGTCTCTGCTTCATGCCCC
>JACQOE010000029.1 GCA_016202695.1 Pseudomonadota bacterium
AGGCCGAGCGCGACCAAGTCCTGCTCGGCGTCACCGGCTCGGGCAAGACCTTCACCATGGCGCATGCCGTCCAGCGGGTGCAGCGCCCGGCCCTGGTCCTCGCCCCCAACAAGACTCTCGCCGCCCAGCTCTTCGGCGAGATGAAGGCGTTCTTCCCCGACAACGCGGTCGAGTACTTCGTCTCCTACTACGACTATTACCAGCCGGAGGCTTACGTCCCGCGCACCGACACCTACATCGAGAAGGACGCCTCGATCAACGAGCAGATCGACCGCCTGCGCCATTCGGCGACGCGCGCCCTTCTCGAGCGCGGCGACGTGATCATCGTCGCCTCGGTCTCCTGCATCTACGGCATCGGCTCGGTCGAGACCTATTCGCGCATGGTGGTCCCCATCGAGGCGGGCCAGCGGCTCGACCGCGGCGAGCTCCTGAGGAACTTCGTCGCGCTGCAATATAGGCGCAACGATGTGAATTTCGCCCGCGGCGCCTTCCGCGTGCGCGGCGACACGGTCGAGATCTTTCCCGCCCACTACGAGGATCGCGCCTGGCGTATCTCCCTCTTCGGCGACGAGGTCGAGTCGCTGCAGGAGTTCGATCCCCTGACCGGCGAGCGCACCGCCAACCTCGATCGCATCGTCGTCTACCCTAACAGCCACTACGTCACGCCCCGGCCCACCCTCCAGCAGGCGATCAAGGGGATCAAGGAGGAGCTGAAAGAGCGGATCGCCGCCTTTGAGCGCGCCGGCAAGCCGCTTGAGGCGGAACGGATTTCGCAGCGCACCGGCTTCGACCTCGAGATGCTGGAGGCGACCGGGAGCTGCAAGGGAATCGAGAACTATTCGCGCTATCTGACCGGCCGCGCCCCCGGCGAGCCGCCGCCGACGCTCTTCGAGTACCTGCCCGAGAACGCGATCCTCTTCGTCGACGAGAGCCACGTCACGGTGCCCCAGCTCGGCGGCATGTTCCGGGGCGACTACAATCGCAAGTCCACGCTCGCCGAGTATGGCTTCCGGCTTCCCTCCTGCGTCGACAACCGGCCGCTCCGGTTCGAGGAGTGGGAGGCGATGCGCCCGCCGACGATCTTCGTCTCCGCCACCCCCGGGCCGTGGGAGCTCGCCCGGACCGGCGGCGTCGTTGTCGAGCAGGTGATCCGCCCCACCGGGCTGATGGACCCGGAGGTCGTCGTCCGCCCGGTCGAGAGCCAGGTCGACGACCTCCTCGCCGAGTGCCGGGCCTCCGCCAGCAGGGGCCAGCGCGTGCTGGTGACCACGCTCACCAAGCGCATGGCCGAGGAGCTGACCGAGTACCTCGCCGAAGCGGGCGTGCGGGTGCGCTACCTGCACTCCGACATCGACACCATCGAGCGCATCGAGATCATCCGCGACCTCCGCCTCGGCGCCTTCGACGTACTGGTCGGCATCAACCTGCTGCGCGAGGGGCTGGACATCCCCGAGTGCGCCCTGGTCGCCATCCTCGACGCCGACAAGGAAGGGTTCCTGCGCTCGAAGACCTCGCTCATCCAGACCATCGGCCGGGCCGCGCGCCATGTGGAGGGCCGCGTCATCCTCTACGCCGACGCCGTCACCGAGTCGATCCGCCATGCGGTGGACGAAACCAACCGGCGCCGCGCCAAGCAGAAAACCTTCAACGAGACCCACGGGATCACCCCGGCCTCGATCCAACGCGCGATCGCGGACGTGCTGCAGAGCGTCTACGAGGCCGACTACGTCACCGTCGGCACCGGCGATAAGGAGCGCCTGCACCTGGTGGGCGAGGACCTGGAGGCCTACATGGCCGACCTCGAGCGGCGAATGCTGGAGAAGGCGACGAACCTGGAGTTCGAGGAGGCGGCGCGGCTGCGCGACGAGCTTCGCCGCCTGCAGGCGCGGGAACTGGGCCTCGGCGCGCCGCGCTCGCGCGCCGGCCGGCCGGGCACGTCGCTCTCGAGCCGATCGCCGCGCGGGCGCGCCCGCGCCAAGGGTCGAAATCGGAGCGCGCGCGTCGGAGCCTAGCGCTCGAGCCCGCCGATGATGCCCTCGGCGAGCAAGAGCGCCAAGCACTCGTAGCCCGCGTCGCTCATGTGGAACCTGTCGGCGGCGAGGGTCCGGTCGAACCCCGCGGCGTCGCTCGTCGCCCAGTGGCGCATGATGCGGAAGCGGCGGAGCACCGGGACCTGCTGTCGCTCGGCCAGTCGCTGCATGGACTCGACGTAGCGCTCGTAGCCGGCAAGCCGAGCGATGCGCGGGAAATACTGGAGAGTCATCAGCACGATGTCGATGCCGGCGGCCTTGAGTCGGGCGATCCCCTCGCCGAGCTGGCGCTCGAACAGCTCCACCGGCACGCCACGCAGGAGATCGTTTGTCCCTGTCTGCCAGATGACCAGCGCCGGACGGAGCGCGATCACGTCGCGCTCGATCCGCATCAGCATGTCGGCGGCAAGCTGGCCGCCGACGCCCTTGTTGACCACCTGCACGGAAAGGCCGCCGAGCCGTTGGCGGAGCTCCCGTTCCAGCAGCCTGGGGTAGGCGCGCTCCGGCGCGCTGGCGCCGACGCCGGCGGTCGAGGATGAGCCGAGCGCGACGATCCTCAGCGGCTCGCCCGCACTCACCGTCCGGGTCGTCGTCCGCAACGGGGCGGCGAGGGTGACCAGCGCCGAAGGGGCGCTGCACCGGCCCTGGCCGTCCTCCTCCGCCGCCACCGGCGCGGCGATCGCCACCGCCGCCGCGAGCAGGGCCAGGAGCCTGCTCACGGGTCCCTCGCCCGACGCGCTCCCTGACCGAGGCCCACCGAGGCGCCGGTCAAGGCTTGGCCGCTCCCGCCGCGTCGACCGCGAGGGCCGCGCCGATCATCTCGGCCAGCAGCGCGGCGACGCAGCCGTGGACGATGTCGGCCACCCGCTGTTGCTCCGCCTTGGCGGTGGAGCTGAGGTCGACGAAGCCGGTCTCGGTCCAATGCTGCATCAGGTCATGGCGGCGAAAGAGCAGGACATCGAAGTTCTGCGCCACCCGCTCCATCGCCGCCTGGTACGGCGCTAGGTTGATCATGGCGGCGGTGCGCGGGCTGTACTGCTGGTCGACGAGGATGACGTCGATGCTCGCCGAGTGCAGCCGCTCGATCCCCTCGATCAGGGCGTTGCCAAACTCGATGGGGTCGAGGCCGCGAATCGCATCCACCGTCCCGGTCTGCCAGACGACGAGCGAGGCGCGCCCGGGGATGACTGTAGACGCCAGGGCCTCGGCCATCTCGCGAGCCGTCCATCCGCGCCGGGCGGTCGTGGCGACCGTGACCCACACGCCGGCGAGCCGGCCGCTCAGCTCCGTCTCCAGGCGGGCGGGATAGGCCTTGCCCGCCTCGCTGACGCCGGCGCCCGCGGCCGAGGCCGTGCCGAGAACGACGATCTTGAGAACCCCCTCCGCCTTCATCCGCCCGGCGGCGAAGCGAAGCGACTGGTCGACGAACGTCGCCCCTGCCGGTGCCGCGCAGCGCTGGCGGGCGTCCTCGGCGGCGGCGAGCGCACCACCCTCCCGGGCGACTCCGGCAACGACGACCGCGGCCAACAGGACGCCCCAGGGCCCCCCCCTCATGACCCCTCGCTCCTCCCCTGCACGGCGGGCGCCGCGGCGAGCGGCGGCGGCGCCACCGCCCGCTCCATACCCTTGTACCAGGAGAGCACGCGCGCCACCAGGATCAGGATGCCGATCCCGGCCGCGCTGACCAGGAGCTGCACGGCGAGCGAACCATTGACCTCGACCAGCACCACGTATCCGACGAAGGAGAGGATCACCCCGACGCAGAACACCGCCAGCGACTGCTGGCCGCAGATGACCAGGGGGCGCACCGGTCGCCGCTCAAGGAACGCCGCCTGCGGGCGCACCAGCAGCGTGGCCAGATAGGCGAGCGCGAGAAAGTGCAGGAGGCGGAGCACGTCGAGGTTGGTCTTGTCGATCGGGTAGAGCAGCCGGCCGAGCCAGTTGGGCAGGAACTCGCGCAGTGGCGGGATGTGCCAGGTCAGCACCACCGCGAACGCGAAGGCCAGATAGGCGAAGGCGAGGGGGACGAACACCCGCGGGTTCGGCTCGACCCGCCAGCCGGAGCGGTGATGGAGCCCGAGCAGGGCGCCGATTACGAACAAAAGCTGCCACGCGAAGGGGTTGAAGTACCACACGCCCTCCGGGAAGGAGGGCAGGTTCAACGCGAAGATCCGCGTCGCCGCGAAGAGCAGGATCGATCCCGCCAGCACCGCCCGCGGGGCGCGGATGAGCGCCCACAGCACCGCCGGAAACACGAGCAGCAGCGCGATGTAGAGCGGCAGCACGTCCATGTTGACCGGCTTGAATTTCAGCAGCAGCGCCTGGGCGATGGTGACGTGCGGCTCGTTCATGAACCGGATCATATTCATCTCTTCGGTGAAGAGAGGGTTGTTGAAGGACAGGGCGACATAGGCGATCTGGGCGACGAACACGGTGAACAGGATGATGTGGGCGGTATAGATCTGCCAGCACCGCCTGAGGATTCGCGCCGCCCCGAAGGCGAAGCCCCGGTTGCGCATCGCCCCCACATAGGCGAGCGCTGCGGAGTAGCCGGAGACGAAGATGAAGACCTCGGCCGCGTCGCTGAACCCGTAGTTGCGGATCGTCACCCAGTTCACCGCATTCGACGGGATGTGGTCGAGGAAGATGAACCACAGGGCGAGGCCGCGGAAGAAGTCGAGGCGAAGGTCGCGGCCCGTGGCCCGCGTCGCGGCCGGCTCCGAAAGCAGGACTCGCCGAAGCCCCGCAAGCACGCGCACCCTATCCCTCGCTCATGAGCAACCCCACCGCGGGCCGGGAGTCGACGGTACGAAACCCCTCGCCCGGAGGCAATCCGGAGGTCGCCGCCGGTCGCGGTATCGTGCAACCACCAACGAAGGCGCCGAACCGAAGTCCTACGCCCGCCACCCTCGCAGCGAGCACCGCCCACCTCGCTGCCGGCCGTCCCTTTACGCCGCCTCGAGCTCGCGGTGGGTCTGGACGAAATGCCTGAGCACCATCTTGAGCTCTAGCGACCGTTTGACATCCCCGCGCGCTTCGGCCGCCCGGATGTCATCGACGATCATCGCCTTGATCGTCGGCACCCCCTCCGGGCTATGGATCAGATAATTGCCCAGCTCGGTGGCGACGATCTCGGGCAGATGCTCGTGATCGGCGATCGCCAGGATCTCCTCTTCGCTCAAGTCGCAGAGCCCGATGCAGTCCTTGAGAGTCAGCATCGGCACCTCCCCAGCCAACCCGCCCCCGGCCGGACTCCTTAGTCTCGCTGGCCGGGGGCGGGGGCCGTTCCCAACTCGTCCACATATTAAGACATGGCATATTAAGACATGGCGACGCCGAAGCGCCGACGCCAGCGTCGCGGACCACAAATATCGGCGCGGCGCGGCCCGAATCTTGCTTGTCCTCGGGAGCGAGACGCGCCCCGGCCCGAAGCGCGGTGGAAGGCTGACCATGGCTTTACCGAAGTTTACCGGTCTGTGTATCCTCGTCGCCCGCCATCCGGCCCGGCACCGCTGGGCCGGGCGCAAGGGGGTCATGGGGATGTGCCGGCCGCAGACACGGGTGCCGTAAGCGATGACCTCCCAGGAACTCGCAGAGATCCTGAAGCGTCACCGGATGTTCCTCAAGGGCAAGCCGGGAGGCCAGCGGGCCATCCTCCGGCTCAAGAACCTGTCGCAGATCCGGCTCGATGCCCCGGTCCTCCAGTCGGCGGTGCTGTCCGGCGCGAACCTTAGCCGCGCCGCCATGCCGGGTGCCGACCTCTCCTATGCCGACCTCTTCGGCGCCGACCTGAGCGGGGCCGATCTCTCGGGCGCCAACCTGACCCGGGCCGACCTTCGCGGCGCCAATCTCAGGAGCGCCAAGCTCGACGGCGCCAATCTCCAGGGCGTGGACCTGAGGCCGGGGGCACTGCTCTCGACGGTCGAGGAAATCGACGAGCAGGCCCTCAGCAGCGTCGAACTCAAGCGGGCGCTCGCGATTCGCGCCCGCCTCTCGCACGCCAGCGTGCTCGACGACTCGCTCCGCGGCGCCCATCTCGACCAGCCCGAGCTCTATGCCGCCAACATGTCGCGCGCCGACCTCACCCGCGCCAACCTGGCCTCGGCGCTGATGAAGGACGTGAACCTCTCGGGTGCGAACCTCACCGGCGCCAACCTCTCCGGCTGCCGGCTCAACGGGGCGAACCTCAGGGGCGCGCTCCTCTCCGGCGTCAACCTGGACCACGCCGACCTGACCGGCGCGGCGGTTCCGGCGCGCATCGACGACCTGCCGCCGGATCTCCAGGAGGCGATCGGCGAGCACTCGCGCTGGATCGCCTCCGACGGCCAAGCCGGATCGCGCGCCAACCTCTCCGAGGCGGACATTCCCGGCGTCGATCTCGCCGGCGCCAACCTTTCCGGGGCCGTTCTCGCGGGGGCGAACCTCACGCGCGCCCGGCTCAAGGAGGCGATGCTGGTGCTCGCCGACCTCCGCGGGGTCGATCTCTCGGAGGCCGATCTCGAGGGCGCCGACCTCGACGGAGCCAACCTCAGGGGCGCCGTACTCCGGGGCGCCACCCTTAGGCGCGCCACCCTCAGGCCCCAGGAGATACGGCGGCGGGACGGGACCCGCACCGGCCGTATGCACCGCGTCGATGTTTCCTTCGCCGACCTCAGCGAGGCCGACCTGGTGGGCGCCGACTTTTCCGGGGCCGACCTCACCGAGGCCAACCTTGAGGGCGCTAGCGTCCGCGGAGCCATCCTCAAGGGTTGTCGCCTCGACGAGTCGGTCATGCGGCTCGTGCGGCGGCGGGGCGCCAAGCTGTAAGCCGCCAGCGGCGGAGATTCTTGCTCCGGTAAGGGTCGGAAAGCGGTACGATATCGGCGAACCGCCCCGGTGCGAGCCGAGGCGGACGCGCGGCGAGGCGCGAGAGGTGGCCGCAACCGGCGGTGGGCAAGGAATGACGCCCCAGGAGTTCGTCGACATCCTCAAGAAGCACCGGCGCTTCGTGTCCGGCCAGCCGGGAGGCGAGCGGGCCCGGCTCCAGCTCAAGGAGCTCGCCGGCCTCAAGCTCAACGGGGTGTGCCTGCAGTCGGCCCTGATGTCGGGCGCCGATCTCAGCGATGCGGCGCTAAGGAAGGCCGACCTCTCCTACGCCGACCTGTTTGCCGCCGACCTCTCCAACGCCGACTTGACCGAGGCCATCCTCGCCCGCGCCGATCTGCGCGGCTCCAACCTCAAAGGCACGCGGTTCGGCGGGGCCGACCTTTCGGGGGTCGACCTCAGGCCGGGAGCGCTGATCATCGCCGCGGCCAAGTTCCAGATCGACGAAATGAGCGAGGCGGAGCGCGCCCGGGCCAAGTTCATCAAAAGCAAGATCTCGCGCTCGAGCCTGGTGGATGCCTCGCTCGTCGAGGCCAACCTGAGCGAGGCCGACATGTACGCCGCCAACATGTCGCGCGCCGACCTCACCAACGCCAACCTCACCAAGGCGCTGATGAAGGAGGTCAACCTCTCGGGGGCGAACCTTTCGGGGGCGAACCTCACCGGCTGTCGGCTGAACGGCGCCAACCTCCGGGGCGCCCTTCTCGTCAACGCCAAATTGGACAACGCCGACCTCTCGGGCGCGGTCGTGCCCTCGACCCTCGAGGACCTTCCCCCCGACCTGAGGACGGCGCTCGCCGACCACCTGCGCTGGATCACCACCAACGGGCAGGCGGGCAAGCGGGCGGTGTTGCCGGAGGCGTCGCTCTCCGGTGTCGACCTCTCCGGCGCCAACCTCAGCGCCGCCGACCTCCACGGGGCGGATCTGAGCGGCTCCATCCTGAGGGACGCGGTCCTCCTTTGCACCGATCTTCGCAACGCCGACCTGACGCGGGCCAAGCTGGACGGCGCCGACCTCGACGGCGCGAACCTGAGGGGGGCGGTGCTGAACGGGGCGTCGCTCAAGAACACGCACCTGCGGCCGATGCAACTCTGGCGCCCGGGCGGCGCGGTCGACAACCGCTTCGTGCGCGCCAGCCTTGCCATGGCCGATCTCGGCGGCGCGGACCTCTCCGGGGCCGACCTACACGAGGCCGACGTGGCGGACGCCAACTTCGAGGGGGCGCGGCTCCAGCGGGTCAATTTCGCGGGGTGTCGCATCCCGCCGGCGCTGGCGGCGCTGGCCAAGGCCGCCGGGGCCACGTTCTAGGACCCAGGCGCCCACAGGCGCGAGACGCCTCCCTCGGCCCTTGCCCGGCGGGCGCGCCTCCCCCATTCTCCGGCCATGCGATGGTCTGCCAACAGCATGCCACGGGCGGCCCTGGTGACCGGAGCGGCGACCCGGATCGGCCGCGCGATCACCCGCATGCTGGCCGCCGACGGATGGGCGGTGGCGATCCATTATCGCACCTCCGGCAAGGCGGCCGGCGCGCTCGCCGACGAGGTCGCGCGTCTGGGCAGCCTCGCCGTCATCCTAGCCGCCGACCTCGCCGACGAGGAGGCGACGGCAACGCTGCTCGCCCGCGCCGCCGAACGGATCGGCCCCCTGGGTTGCCTGGTCAACAATGCCTCGCTCTTCGAACGCGACGAGGTCGACACGGTGACGCGGGAGAGTTGGGACCGGCACCTGCAGATCAATCTCCGCAGCCCCTTCCTGCTGACCCAGCGCTTCGCCGCCCAGCTCCCACGCCGGGCGTCGGGCGCGGTGGTCAACCTCTTGGACGAGCGGGTGTGGAACCTCACCCCCCACTTCGTCTCCTATACCGTGAGCAAGGCGGGCCTGTGGACGCTGACCCGAACCATGGCGCTGGCGCTGGCCCCGCGCGTCCGGGTGAACGCCGTCGGCCCCGGCCCGACCCTTCCCAGCCGGCGCCAGACGCGCGCGCAGTTCGCGCGCCAGTGCCGCCTGATGCCGCTCGGGCGCGGCACCACCCCCGAGGAGGTGGCCGACGCGGTGCGGTTCCTTCTCTCCGCCCCGGCGATGACCGGGCAGATGATCGCCCTCGACGGGGGCCAGCACCTCGCCTGGTCGCAAACCCACGATCGCACGGCCCCCGACGAGTAACCGAGACCCTTGCCCCAGCCGGACATCAACCCATGACCAAAGTCAAGGCCGAGAACGTCCACACCTTCCCCCTGGCCGATGCCGAGACCCGCACCCGCCACGTCTTCGTCCGCGATCTTGTGCTCCCCTGCCGGATCGGCGTGCACGGCCACGAACGGGGAAAGCGGCAGAGGGTACGCATCAACCTCGACCTCGGCGTGGCCGAGGGTGCCGGGCCGGTCAAGGACAACCTCGCCGAGGTCGTCTGCTACGAAACGGTGGTGGCCGGGGTGCGCGAGATCGTCGGCCAGGGCCACGTCAACCTGGTGGAGACGCTGGCCGAGCGGGTCGCCGAGGCGTGCCTTTCCGACCCGCGCGTGGGGCGGGCGCGGGTGCGGGTGGAGAAGCTCGATGTCCTCCCCGACGCGGTGAGCGTCGGAGTCGAGATCGAGCGCGTCCGCCGCCGCTTCTAAGGGCCGCGCCACCCCGAATCCCAAGGAATCCGGCCCGAGTCGTCGGCCGCCCGGCGCCAACTTGTACACAGCCGGCCGAGGGTCGCCCGATTCCCGCAATTGTCATATTTCCGCAACCGAAACATCCCATTGCAACAGCGAAAGGACCATGTTTTACAGGAATTTCAATGGGTTATGCTTTTGCCTATTTTTTGAGCAATCCCGTGAAAGCGAGGCGAACCCTAGTGAAAAATCCGTTTCCAGGCGCGTTCTCCACAACGTTGTCCACAGCTTCCGTGGATTTCTGATCGTCCCCCTTGGGAGACGGCCGCCGCGGCCGTGATCGGCGGTCTCGACGGCCGCCGTGGGGCGGTTGACGGGAGCGGGGAAACGGGTCACATACCGGCTATGCCGACACCCAGCGAGGAGCCCGGCATCCGGGTCCGGCCCGGCGACGGCGGCGGCGGTGGCGCCGATGCGCCCGGCACCGCTTTCGGCCCGACTCCTGACGGAGCGCCGCCGCGCGACCGCGACGCCGGTCGTAACCCTGGCGAGAAATCCGGGTCAAGGCGCCGCGGCGGTTCCCTGGCCGCAGGCATCGCCGTCCTCCAGGATACCCTCAAGACCCTGCCCACCGGCCCCGGCGTCTATCGCATGATCGACGCCCGGGACGAGGTGCTTTACGTCGGCAAGGCCAAGAGCCTGCGCAAACGGGTGGCGGCCTACGCCAACCCGCGCAAGCTCGGCGAGCGCATCGCCCGCATGGTGGCCCGTACCGCCGCGGTCGAGGTGGTGACCACCCATACCGAGGTCGAGGCCCTGCTGCTCGAGAGCAACCTGATCAAGCGGTACATGCCGCGCTACAATATCCTGCTGCGAGACGATAAGAGCTTCCCCTACCTGTTGATCACCGCCGACCACGGCTTCCCCCAGGTCCTCAAGCACCGCGGGGCCCAGAGCCGCAAGGGCACCTATTTCGGCCCCTTCGCCTCGGCTTGGGCCGTCAACCAGACTCTGACCGCGTTGCAGCGCGCCTTCCTGCTGCGCTCGTGCTCGGACACGGTTTATGCCAGCCGCACCCGGCCGTGCCTCCTCTTTCAGATCAAGCGTTGCAGCGCGCCCTGCGTCGGGCGCATCGGGGCGGACGAGTACGCCGAGCTGGTCGCCCAGGCGCGCCACTTCCTCAAAGGCGGAAGCTCCGATATCCAGCGCGCCCTGGCCGAGCGCATGGAGGCGGCGAGCGGCAACCTCGAGTACGAGGCCGCGGCCGTCTTCCGCGACCGCATCGCGGCGCTGGCCCACGTGCAGGCCCGGCAGGACATCAACGTCCCCGGCCTGGGCGACGCCGACGTGGTCGTCGCCCATCAGGTCGCCGGCCGGACCTGCATCCAGGCGTTCTTCTTCCGTGGTGGGCGCAACTTCGGCAACCGCGCCTACTTCCCCAGCCACGACCGCGAGCCGAACGAGGCGGCCGTGCTCGAAGCCTTCCTCGGCCAGTTCTATGCCAACAAGCCGCCCCCCCGGCTGGTGCTCCTCAGCCACGCGATCCCGGCGCTCGCCGTCGTCGCCGAGGCGCTCGGAGTGCGCGCCGGGCACCGGGTCGAGGTCGCGGTGCCGCGGCGCGGCGGCAAGCGGGCGCTGGTCGTGCATGCGCTCGCCAACGCCCGCGAGGCGCTGGCGCGGCGGCTGGCGGAAAGCGCCTCCCAGCGCGAACTCCTCGACGGGCTGGCGCGCGTCTTCGGCCTCGACTCCGCGCCCGAGCGGATCGAGGTCTTCGACACCAGCCACATCTCCGGGCGCACCCCCTACGGGGTGATGGTGGTGGCCGGCCCGGAGGGTTTCGACAAGTCGGCCTACCGCACGTTCTCGATCAAGGGCCTGGCCGAGCCCGGCGCGGCGGGGATCACTCCCGGCGACGACTACGGAATGCTGGGCGAGATCCTCGCCCGCCGTTTCGCCCGCGCGCTCAAGGAGGACCCCGATCGCGGGCGGGGCCAGTGGCCCGACCTCGTGCTGATCGACGGCGGCGCCGGCCAGCTCAACGTCGCGCTTGACGCGCTCGCCAATCTCGGGATCGAGGACGTGGCCGTCGCCGCCATCGCCAAGGGGCCCGACCGCAATGCCGGGCGCGAGCGGTTCTTCGTTCCCGGCCGCGCGCCTTTCACCCTCGAACCCCGCGATTCTGTCCTCTACTTCCTGCAGCGCCTGCGCGACGAGGCGCACCGCTTCGCCGTCGGCACCCACAGGGCGGGGCGCTCGCGCAAACTCGGCCAGTCGATGCTCGACCAGATCGACGGCATCGGCGGCGCCCGCAAGCGCGCGCTTCTCAACCACTTCGGCTCCGCCCGCGCGGTCGCCGAGGCGGGTCTCAAGGACCTCGCGGCGGTGGCCGGCATCAGCCGCAAGATCGCCAAGGCGATTTACGATCATTTCCACCCCGAGGGTTGAGGGGATAGAATGGCAATTCTCCTGCGACGCGCCCGAACCCGCGCCCCTCGCCGCCGAGGACCGGCAGCATGATCGGCAGCCTGCCCAACCTGCTCACCATCTCGCGCATCGCCGTGATCCCGCTCCTGGTTGCGCTCTTCTTCCTGCGCGCGCAACCAGGCTGGACGGTGTTCGCGAGCTGGATCACCTGCGCCATCTATGCGCTCGCGGGGGCGACCGACTGGCTCGACGGCCATCTTGCCCGCAGCCGCAAGCAGACCTCCGCGCTCGGCCGTTTCCTCGATCCCATCGCCGACAAGCTCCTGGTGGCCGCGGCACTCCTGATGCTCACTGGCTTCGGCACGATCAGCGGCCCGCACCTGCTGCCGGCGGCGGTGATCCTGTGTCGCGAGATACTGGTTTCCGGGCTTCGCGAGTACCTGGCCGAACTCAACGTCGGCGTGCCGGTCAGCCGCCTCGCCAAGTGGAAGACGGGGCTGCAGATGGTGGCGATCGGAGTGCTGATCGTCGGCGAGGCCGGGCCTGATCGCCTGCCGGTGGTAGAGATCGGGCTCTCCGGCCTCTGGCTCGCCGCCGCGCTCACGCTCGTCACCGGCTACGACTATCTGCGGGCGGGGCTCCGACACATGTCGGCCGATCCCCGCTCCGAGGGGCGTGCCGGCGCCCCCCCGCTCGGCGCCGGCAAAGGGGCGCGCCCCGCCGGCTGAGTCGGCGCGGGCGGCGTGTCGGCGAGGAGCGCGACGAGATGAAGGTGTTCGGCCTTGCCGGCTGGAGCGGCGGCGGCAAGACCACGCTTGCCTGCCGCCTGCTTCCCGAACTGGTGGGGCGCGGATTCAGGGTTTCGACCGTGAAGCGGGCGCACCATGGCTTCGACGTCGACCGGCCGGGCAAGGACTCCTACGAGCACCGCGCGGCGGGCGCGACCGAGGTGATGGTCACCTCGGCGGCGCGCTGGGCGCTGATGCACGAGCTGAGGAGCGCGCCCGAGGCGAGCCTCGAGGAGCTGCTTTCCCGCATGACCCCCGTCGACCTCGTCCTCGTCGAGGGGTTCAAGCACTACCCGATCGACAAGATGGAGGTCTTCCGCAAGGAGAACGGCAAGCCGCTTCTCGCCCCCGACGATCCGCGGGTGGTGGCGGTGGCGAGCGACGTGGCCCTGCCGCGGCTCCCGATCCCGGTCTTTGGCCTCGACGACGTGGTCGGCATCGCCGACTTCATCGTCGCCCACTGCGCGCTCGCGGCGCGCTGAGGCCCCATGGCCCAGCTCAGCGACGACTGCTTCGCCGGGGCCTCGCCCCTGATGCCGATCGAGGAGGCGATGGCGCTGATCGAGCGCAACCTCGGCCCCGTGGTCGCGACAGAGGAGGTGGCGCTGCGCGCCGCCGCCGGACGGCTGCTCGCCGAGGACGTGGTCGCGGCGGTCGACGTGCCGCCGCACGACAACTCGGCCGTCGACGGCTATGCGGTCTACTTCGACGACCTTCACCCCGAGCGCGAGACGCGCCTGCCGGTCGCGGCCCGGATCGCCGCCGGAGAGCGCCCGCCCGCCCCCGCACGGCGGGGAGCGGCCCTCCGCATCTTCACCGGCGCCATGCTGCCCCTGGGCGCCGACGGGCCCGGGCCGGATACGGTGATAATGCAGGAGGACTGCCGCGAGGAGGACGGATACGTGCTCCTCAGCCCCGGCATCCGCCGGGGCGCAAACCGGCGCGCGCGCGGCGAGGATGTCGTCGCCGGAGCGACGATTCTCGGTGCGGGCACCCGCCTTCGCCCCCAGGAGGTGGGGCTTGCCGCCTCGGTCGGGCGCACCCGGCTCACGGTCTTTGCGCCGCTCTCGGCGGCGGTATTCTCGACCGGCAACGAGGTCTGCGAGCCGGGAGTCGCGCCCGTCCCCGGACGCATCTTCGATTCCAACCGCTACACGCTGATCGCGCTCCTCGAAGGCCTGGGCGCGCGGGTGAGCGATCTCGGCATCCTGCGCGACGACGCCGGCGCGGTCCGCCGCGCCCTTGCCGGCGCCGCCCGCGCGCACCAGGTTGTGGTCACCTCGGGCGGCGTCTCGACGGGCGAGGAGGACCACTTGCGCGGCGCGGTCGAGGCCCTGGGGCGGCTCCACTTCTGGCGACTCGCCATCAAGCCGGGGCGGCCGATCGCCATGGGCCGGGTGGGCGGAGCGGCGTTCTTCGGGCTGCCCGGCAACCCGGCGGCGATGATGGTGACCTTCCTCAAGGTCGTGCGCCCGGCGATCCTGAGGCTCGCGGGAGGACGGATGGACCCGGCCCGACTCTTCCCCGTCCGCGCCGGCTTCGCCCACAGGAAGAAGGCCGGCCGGCGCGAGTTCGTGCGCGCTCGCCTCGAGCGGGCCGACGACGGCGCCCTCGTTGCCCGCAAGTTCCCGCGCGAGGGCGCCGGCCTCCTGAGCTCGATGGTGGAGTCCGAGGGCCTAGTCGAACTCCCCGAGGCGATGACCCGCTTGACCGAGGGGGCGACGGTGGATTTCCTCTCCTTCGACTCGGTGCTCGGACGCTGAGCGCGGGCGACGGGCCGGCAGGATCGGAGCGGCAATGAAGGTTCTCTATTTCGCCTGGCTGCGCACCAGGGCTGGGCTCTCCGAGGCCGAGGTCTCGCCCCCGCCCGGGGTGACGGACGTGGCCGGGCTGATCGAATGGCTGAAGGGCCAGGGCGAGGGCCACGCCGCCGCGCTCGGCGAGCCGCGGCTCGTGCGCGTGGCGGTGAACCAGGTGCACGTCGGGCCCGATCACCCCCTGAAGCCGGGCGACGAGGTCGCGTTCTTCCCGCCGGTCACCGGCGGCGGGGCCGCGGGAGGCGGGCGATGATCCGCGTCCAGCGGCAGGACTTCGATGTCGGCGCCGAGCTCGCCGCGCTGACGCGCGATAATCCCGGGATCGGCGGGCTTTGCGCCTTCGTCGGGCTAGTCCGCGACCTCTCCGGCGGCGAGCGCATCCAGGCGATGACGCTCGAGCACTATCCGGGAATGACCGAGCGCGAACTCGCCCGCATCGAGGCCGAGGCGGCGGCGCGTTGGCCGCTGGCGGCGAGCCTGATCGTCCACCGTTACGGACGGCTCGATCCCGGCGAGCGGATCGTGCTGGTCGCCACCGCCGCGCCCCACCGCCAGGCGGCGTTCGAGAGCTGCCAGTTCCTGATCGACTGGCTCAAGACCAAGGCCCCCTTCTGGAAGCAGGAGGAGACGGCCGATGGCGCGCGCTGGGTGGAGGCCCGAGCCGAGGACGATCAGGCCGCGGACCGCTGGCAGGACCCGCGTCCCGAGGCGGCGGAGTAGGCACACCCTCCTCGCGGCCGCGGGCCGCGTCGGTGATCACTTCGGAGGCCCACAAAAAAAGCTATGCAATCCTTAACTGACCCACCGCTAGAACGGGTTAGGCGTGCCGGGATTGTATTTGTCGATCACCTCTTGGACCTTGCGCCGAGCCAATGCCTTTTGTTGTGCCGTTGGTGTCTTAGCTCGAACGAATCCGATTTGTCCGGGATAGCCGGTCGTCTTGTTTCTTAGGAGAAAGGTAACGTCAGGAAGTCCCTGACCAGTTTCCTCACGGCTGATTATATCCAAAACTGGCTTCCAGGGGCCTTGCGGAGGAATGCCTACGCGTGGGCCAAAATCCCCATAAAACGGAAACTCCATGGGCTTGGCTTTGGCACATTTCATAAGTTCGCTACGGATCAAATTTTTTTGCCGGCATACCGAATGGCGACCTGCATAGCGTACCCTCCAGAGGCTTCGACTCCCAGTGGATCGAACCAAACGGACGCGTCCCACTGCTTCAGTCATCGTCACCCCGGGCAAGCGGCGAAGCCGCGCGACCCGGGGTCCATCCCTCCGGCGGCGCGATGGACCCCGGCTCTCGCTGCGCTCGGCCGGGGTGACGAGTGAAGAAAGGAGAGACAGACGTCAGGTTTCATCCGTTAGGATATCACCCCTAGCCACGGGCGGCGGCCTTCTCGGTTTCCCCGCCGGCGCCCTGGTGTGCGCGCACGGTCTTGTCGTAGTCCTCGATCATCCAGCGGCAGATCTGGCCGGGCTGGAAGTGGTGGTCGCCGATCTGCGAGATGGGCGTGACCTCGGCCGCGGTGCCGGTGAGGAACACCTCGGTCGCCTTGGCCAGCTCCTCCGGCATGATCGCGCGCTCGATGACCTTGACGCCCCGCTTCCTGGCCAGCTCGATCACGGTGCGGCGCGTGATCCCGTCGAGGAAGCAGTCGGGGGTGGGGGTGTGGAGCGCGCCGTCGATCACCAGGAAGATGTTGGCCCCCGTCGCCTCGGCGATACGCCCGCGCCAGTCGAGCATGAGCGCGTCGTCGAAGCCCTCTTGCTCGGCCTTGTGCTTGGAGAGCGTGCAGATCATGTAGAGCCCGGCCGCCTTCGACTTCGCCGGAGCGGTCCTGGGATCCGGCCGGTGCCACTCGGAAACCTGCAGCCGGATGCCCTTGAGGCGCGCCTCGGGCGAGAAGTAGGACGGCCACGGCCAGGCGGCGACGGCGAGATGGATCTTGTTGTGCTGGGCCGAGACCCCCATCATCTCGCTGCCGCGCCAGGCCACGGGGCGCACATATCCGTCGGCGATCCCTTGCGCGGCGACCACCTTGTTGCAGGCGTCGTCGATCGCCTCGGCCGAATACGGTATCTTGAAGCCGAGCATGCCGGCCGAGTCGATCAGCCGGCTGGTGTGCTCGCGAAGCTTGAAGATGCGCCCGCCGTAGACCCGCTCTCCCTCGAACACGCAGGAGGCATAGTGCAGGCCGTGGGTGAGCACGTGCAGCTTGGCGTCGCGCCAGGGGATCAGGTCGCCGTCGTACCAGATGGAGCCGTCGCGGTCGTCGAAGGGGGTCGCAGCCATGGATGCGTTCCGGAGGTTCGTTGCTGGAATGGCTTGCCCAACGTAATTTTTTTGGTCATATAAGTCAACATGACTGACTTAAAGACCGGCGCCAACCTGCTCTTCCTCCGCGAGGAGGAGATCCGCCAGGGCGTCGAGCTTCTCTTCTACGCCTACCGCGACTTCACCGGCGAGCCCGACAAGATCCTCGCCCGCTACGGCTTCGGCCGGGCCCATCACCGGGCGCTCTATTTCGTCGGCCGCAAGCCGGGGATGAGCGTCTCGGAACTCCTGTCCATCCTGCACATCACCAAGCAGAGCCTGTCGCGGGTGCTGAAGCAGCTCGTCGACGACGGCTTCATCGACCAGCGCCCGGGGGATCACGATCGGCGCCAGCGGCTCCTCACCCTGACCGCCAAGGGTGCGGCGCTCGAGCGCGAGCTGTTCGTCCGCCAGCGAGAGCGCTTCTCGCGCGCCTACCGCGCCGCCGGGGCCGAGGCGGTAAACGGCTTCCGCAAGGTGCTCGCCGGGCTCGCCGACGAGCCCCCGCCCGCGCTCGCGCGCCCGCCGATCTCGGGCAAGTGAGCCGCGCCTAGGCGGCGCCCGGGACGCCCTCTATACTTTCCGCCATGACCGCGGACGCGCCCCACGTCTTGGTGGTGGACGACGACACCCGTCTTCGCGAGCTTCTTCGCCGGTATCTGAGCGAGAACGGCTTCCGCGTCACCACCGCCGCCGACGCCGCCGAGGCGCGGACACACCTCGCCGGCCTGGTCTTCGACCTCATCGTCCTCGACGTGATGATGCCCGGCGAGTCCGGCCTCGCGCTCACCCGGTCGCTCCGGCGGATCGACTCAGTCCCCATCCTGCTGCTCACCGCCATGGGCGAACCCGCGGACCGCATCGCCGGGCTCGAGCGGGGCGCCGACGACTATCTCGCCAAGCCCTTCGAGCCGCGCGAGCTGGTCCTGCGCATCGACGCGATCCTGCGCCGCGCCGAGGCCGGCCGACCGCCGACGGAGGTCCGCCTCGGCGAGGCCATCTTCGACCGCGCCCGCGGTGAGCTTCGGCGTGCCGGCCTGGCGCTGCGTCTCACATCGGCCGAGACCGCGCTCCTCTCCGTGCTCGCCCGCTCGGCCAACCTGGTCGTGAGCCGCGAGGATTTGAGGGCCGAGGCGCGGCTCTCGGGGGGGCTTCGCACCGTCGATGTCCAGGTCACCCGCCTGCGCCGCAAGATCGAACCCGACCCGCGCGAACCCCGTTACCTGCAAACCGTGCGCGGCCAGGGCTACGTTCTCCGGCCCGACTGAGAAGGCGAACCGGCCGTGGTCAACCTCCTGACCGGCATGATCAAGCGGGTCCTGCCCCGCTCGCTCCTCGGGCGCTCGCTCCTGATCGTGGTCATGCCGCTGGTCCTTCTCCAGGTGGTGGTGACGATCATCTTCTACGACCGGCACTGGGACACGATCACCCGCCGGTTGGCGGGCGCGGTCGCGGGAGACGTCGCCATGATCGTCGAAACCATGGCCCAGACCAACGCCGACCAGCGCGCCGATTGGATCTTTCCCGCCGCCCGCCAGGCCATGAACCTGGAGGCGGTCTTCATCCCCGGGCTCCGCCTCGAGAACCGTCCCGACTGGGGGCGCGACACCGAGGACTACGACGACCTCGCCGATGCCCTCGAAGAGCGAGTCGGGCATCCCTTCGTCATCGACGAGACCGCGCCCGGGCGCGACGTCCAGGTCCGGGTTCAGCTCGCCGCCGGCGTGCTCGCCGTGCTCGTCCCGCGCAAGCGCCTGTTCAGCACCACCACCTACATCGTCGTCATGTGGATGGTCGGGACCGCGCTGCTCCTGATCGTCATCGCTACCCTCTTCATGCGCAACCAGGTGAAGCCGATACGCCGGCTCGCCGCCGCTGCCGACAGCTTCGGCAAGGGCCGCGAGGTTCCCACCTTCAAGCCCGAGGGCGCGGCCGAGGTGCGCCAAGCGGCGGCCGCCTTCAATCTCATGCGTGAGCGGCTGCAGCGCTACATCAGCCAGCGGACCGAGATGCTCGCCGGCGTCTCCCACGACCTGCGCACGCCGCTCACCCGGATGCGGCTCCAACTGGCGATGATGGGGCACTCGCCCGAGATCGAGGAGCTGGAGCGCGACCTGGGCGAGATGCAGCGCATGATCGACGGCTATCTCGCCTTCGCCCGCGGCGAGGGCGGCGAGAAGCCGGTGCCGTCGGACGTGACCGGGCTCCTCGAAGAGGTGGTGGCCCTCGCCCGCAAGGGCGGCGCCGCCATCGACCTGCACCACGAGGAGAGCCTCTCGGCGCTGGTGCGTCCCGAGGCCTTCCGGCGCTGCCTCACCAACCTTATCGACAACGCCGTCCGCCACGGCGCCCACGTCGCGGTGCGGGCCGGCCGCCGCGGCGACGCGATCGAGCTGGTGGTCGACGATGACGGCCCCGGGATTCCCCCCGAGCAGCGTGAGGAGGTGTTCAAGCCGTTCGTACGCCTCGACGACTCGCGCAATCCCGAGACGGGCGGGGGCGGACTCGGGCTCACCATCGCCCGCGACGTGATCCGAAGTCACGGCGGCGACGTGGTGCTGGGCGAGTCGCCGACCGGGGGCCTCAGGGTGCGGCTCTGGCTTCCGGTCTGAGCCGCGCTAGAATAGCCTGCCGCCGTCGGGAACGACGCGATCGGGGCCGACCAGCACCACCTCGCCCTCGGCGTCGGGAAAGCCGAGCACCAGAACCTCGGAGAGGAACCGGCCGATCTGCCGCGGCGCAAAGTTCACCACCGCCGCCACCTGACGTCCGATCAGCAACCCAGGGTTGTAATGACGAGTCAGTTGAGCCGCGCTTCGCTTCTCGCCGACCTCGGGCCCGAAGTCGATCCAGAGCTTGATCGAGGGCTTCCGCGCCTCCGGGTAGGGCTCGGCCCGCCTGACCGTTCCGACCCGGACGTCGACGCGCGCGAAATCGTCGTACGCAATGGCCATCGCCCGCCTCCCCAGGCCCTCAACCGCCCGCCCTGGTCCGCTTCCGACCGAACGCGCCGATTGCGCGGTATTTGGCGCCGGAATAATATGCCGACACCAGTTGATGGCAACTGGTGGAGAAAGAAAACTCCCAACTCGTCTGTCTTGGAGAGACGTCAGATGCGTAGCTTGATGGTTGCGCTCCTTGCATTGACGCTTGGCGTGGCTTTCGTCGCCGGTCCGGCCCTCGCCGACACCAAGGCCGAGGCCCTGAAAAAGTGCGAGGCGATCAAGGACAAGGCGAAGAACGCCGAGTGCGTCAAGAAGGCCAATGCGATGAAGTAGCCATCGCCAGGCAAGGCGACGTCAGTTGTCATCGCGCGCCGCGAGGCTACAGTAGCCGGCCCGGCGCACGACGGATACCAGTATCACGGCCCCGCCCATTAGGGCGGGGCCGTCTCGTTTTCGAAGGGGAACGGCCCGGCCCGCCGGCGGCAAGAAAAGAGCCGCCCTTCGATCGGCGGCTCCGCAGGTTCATCCGAGTCGCGCGGGCGCGTCGGATTGGGCGCGGGTCAGGCCTTCTCCTTCTCCGTCCCGGCCTTCTTGAACATCTGACCGACCTCATCCAGGCCCTCGGCGAAGCGCTTGTTGAGTGGGGCCGCGACCTCGACGTTCGACCTCAGCACCATCTCGCTCACCTCGCGGGTCTGGCCGACCGCCCGCTCGAAGGCCTTCTGAACCGCCTCGGTCTGCTTGGCGAAGCGCTCCTGCGGGGTCTTCGCGTCGGTCATCGCCTTGATCGCGGCGTTGACGTCCTCGGCCGCCTTCTGGAAGGCGTCGACCTGGTACTTCAGGATCTTCTGGGCGCCCTCGAGCGCACACTTCTGGGCGGCGCCGACCGCCTCCATGTTCTTGCGCTGGCCCTCGATGACGGCATCGACGTCGAACTCGACCAACGGCATCTTCGGCATGAACTTGGTGAAGTCCATGCCCATCATGGGATCACGCACGGTAGCCATCTCAACCCTCCTGCTTGCGGCCCTCCGATGAAGCGCCGCACCAATGCGGTGCGATTCATCGGTTAAAGGGAAACTCGCGTCGTCCAATCGACGTGAGTCAGATAATAGGGTGGGTTTTGCCGCAGTGCAAGAGATTTTTGTGCGTCGCACAATCAAGCCGGCGAGGACGGCTCGGCGGCGGTCCCCTTGCCGGTTCCCTCGAACAATCGCCGACAGCCCTGGCACAGGCCGGCGGCGGCCTCCGCCCGCCTCAGCGCCCGGTCGAGCGCGGCCATGGTCGGGGCCATGTCGGCGGTGTCGTCTCCGAGCCAAGCGCGGACTGTCGACGCCCACACCAGGGCGAGCCCATTCGCCCGCAGGATTCCCGCCAGCCCGGAAGCGTCGACGTGCGCCGCCTCCAGCATCCACGCCATCGAGCCGAGGAAGGCAGGAAGGGCGGCGAGCGCCCCGAACGGGTCGGCGGGGAGATCGGCGAGCACCGCGCGCACCCCCTCCTTGTAGGGCTTAAGCGCATCGAGGCGCCGCATCAGCACCTCGAACAGCCGATCGCGCGGCGGCTCCTCGGCCAGCTCCGGGTCGAGGCGCGCAAGCACCTCCTGGTCGATCATCCGCACGAAACCGGCGAGCACGGCCGGCTTGGAGCGATAGTGATGGTAGAGCCCGGCGATCCCCACCCCCGCCTCCGCCGCGATCGCCGAGAGGGAGGCGCGGCGCCACCCTTCCCGCGCGGCAACGGCCAGGGCGGCGCAGGCGATCCGCTGCGCGAGGGTCTCGCGCGGCGCCTGCCGGCGTCCCCCGCCGCGGCGAGCGGCACGCACCTTTGCCGGCTGCTTGACCATGCATTCCCTCCCCGGGCCGAGGACCGGGCCTTCGCTTGGCGTCGGCTCTCTCTGTTGAATATAGGGGTCGCCGCGGCGAAGGCGAACCCCGGCGCCGGTCCGGGCTCAGCCGGCCAACTCGCGCGAGCGTCTGGTCGCTGCCGCGACCGCCCGGACCATGAGCGCCTCGAGACCGTCCGCCGCCATCAGCACCCCGAGTGCCGCCTCGGTGGTGCCCCCGGGGCTGGTGACGTTCCGGCGGAGCACCGCCGCCGGCTCGGAGCTGCGGTGGGCCAACTCGCCGGCGCCGGTGACGGTGGCCCGTGCCAAACGCTCAGCCAACTCCTTCGACAGCCCCGACGCGACCCCCGCCCGGGCTAGGCACTCGATCAACAGGAAGACATAGGCCGGGCCGCTGCCCGAGACCGCCGTGACGGCGTCGAGGAGCGACTCGTCCTCCACCCAGGCGACCTCGCCGACCGCCTCGAGGAGCCGCTGGCAGAGGGCACGCTGCTCGTCGCTGACGGCGGCGTTGGCGCAGGCGACGGTGAAGCCGCGCCCGACCGCCGCCGGGGTGTTGGGCATCGAGCGCACGATCGCCGCCGACGCCCCGAGATGGTGACCAAAGGAGGCGATCGTCCGGCCCGCGGCGATGGAGAGCGCGACCGCTCCCCGCTCGGTGTACCGGCGATAGGCCGGCGCAACCGTGTCCATGTTCTGGGGTTTGACCGCGAACACCACCGCCGCCGGGGCGAAAGCCGGCTCGATCGCCCCCGCATCGGGATGGAAGCGCAAGCCCCGATGGCCGGCGAAGCGGGCGCGGGCGTTGGGGTCGGGCTCGACCACCCGGACTGCCGCCGCCTTGATGCCGAACTCCAGCCAGGCGGCGAGCAGCGCCCCGCCCATCTTGCCGCAGCCGACCAAGATCAGCCGATCGGCCATCGCGGGATCATGCCTCTCCCTGGCACTCCATCACAGCCGCGGCGATCGCCTCCTTGGCCGGCTTGCCGCCCCAGATCACGAACTGGAAGGAGGGATAGAACCGCTCGCACTCGCTCACCGCCAGCTCGACCATGTCCTCGAGCGACTCGACGCTCACCCCGTCGCTGCCGCGCAACAGCATCGCATGTCGGTACATCGGCACGCCGCCGTCGGGCCACAGCCCGAAGTGTCCGACCCACATGTTGTCGTTGATCAGCGCCAAGAGTTCGTAAATCGCGGGCCGCTTGGCCGCCGGCACCCGCATGTCCATCATGCAGCTGAACTGCAGCGCGTTGAGTTCCGGGCTCCAGGCGAAGAACAGGCTGTAGTCGCACCAGGTTCCCGGCGCCTCGACCGCCATCTCGTCGTCGCCGCGCCGGTCGAACGCCCACTCCTTGGAGCTGACGATGCTCTCCAGCACGTCGAGCGGATTCGCCCTCGGTTCGTCGATCAGCCTCAACGCGTGCGGCATTGATGGTGCCTCCTTGCAAAATTCCGGGCCGTCGCCCGCAGGTCGGCGGTGGCACCCCTCTCACTCACGACATCTCGCGTGGCCGCCGACATGTTGTGGCATCCGAAGATTCGCATACCACCCGCTGTAAGGTGACAGAAGACGCGGAGACGTGCAAGAGGCTTCCCGGCTTTGTGCCCCGCCGGTTTCGTTCACCGCCGTCGCGCGATCACTCTCTCGACGGAGGCTTGGAGGCCGACGTGCTCGTTGGCGCTTCTGATTCCGGTTTCGGCGCCCGCCGACGGCGCGTCGCGCGCGCGAGCGCCGCCTCCAGGTCGGCGACGCGCGCGCTCAACCGCTCCTGCTCGGCCCGCGCCTTCGCCGCCATCTCGCGCGTCGCCTCGAACTCCTCGCGCGTCACCAGGTCCAAGTCCGCGAGCAGCCGCTCAAGCCTGACGCGGACGAGGTCGTCGAACTCGCGCTTGAGGCCCGCCACGGTCGCGATCGCGCCGCCCGCCACGCGCGCCACATCGTCGAGAATCCGGTTCCGAGACTGCATGTCGGCTTCCCGTGCTGACGCTGCCGTTGTCATGACACCGACACGTTACATAGACGCACGCGCCGACCGCCTCAAGCCCGCAGGCGCCTTGCGCGCGCGCATCCGGCCGACCTATAACCATCGCGTGCGCCGGCGGGCGGCGCCAGCTCGCGGGGCCTCGGCATGATTCTCGTCACCGGCGGGGCCGGATTCATCGGATCGAACGTCGTCGCCGCGCTCGCCGAGCGCGGCGAGGAGGTCGCGGTCTGCGACCGCCTCGGGCGGAGCGAGAAGTGGCGCAACCTCGCCAAGCACGAGATCGCTGACCTCTTCGCCCCCGACGATCTCGACGCCTTCCTCGCCGCTCGCGTGGGCGCACTGGAGGCGATCGTGCACATGGGCGCCGTCTCGGCCACCACCGAGACGGACGCCGATCTCATCGTCGGCAGCAACTTCCGGCTCTCGCTCAGGCTCTGGGACTGGTGCGCGGAGAACCGCGTGCGCTTTCTCTACGCCTCCTCGGCCGCGACCTACGGCGACGGCAGGCAGGGGTTCGACGACGACGGCTCCGTCGCCGCCCTCGCCCGGCTGCGGCCGCTCAACGCCTATGGCTGGAGCAAGCATCTCTTCGACCGCCGGGTCGCGCGGCTGATCGCCCTCGGCGCCCCGCGTCCGCCGCAATGGGCGGGGCTCAGGTTCTTCAACGCCTACGGACCGAACGAGTATCACAAGGGCGCGCAGATGAGCGTGGTGAGGCAGGTTTATCTCCGCGCCGCCGCCGGCGAGCCCGCCCGGCTCTTCCGCTCCCATAATCCCGCCTACCCCGACGGCGGGCAGAAGCGCGACTTCGTCTGGATCGGCGACTGCGTCGCGGTCATCCTCTGGCTCCTTGCCAACCCCGGGGCGAGCGGGCTGTTCAACCTCGGCACCGGCAAGGCGCGAAGGTTCTTCGACCTCGCCGCCGCCGTCTATCACGCGCTCGGCCGCGAGCCACAGATCGAATACGTCGACACTCCGGAGGCGATCCGCGACCGCTATCAGTACTTCACCCAGGCCGAGATGGGCCGGCTCAGGGCCGCCGGATACGCCGCGCCCTTCACCGAGCTCGAGGACGGCGTTACCCGCTACGTGCGCGACTACCTCGCCGCACCCGACCCCTACCGGTAGGATGATGTTTGCGCTCCCCTTCCCCGCCATCGATCCGGTGCTCGTGCACCTCGGGCCGCTGGCGATCCGATGGTACTCGCTCGCCTACATCGTCGGGCTGGTCGCCGGCTGGCGCTACGTTCGCCGGCTCGCGAGCTGGGAGCCGAAGGCAATGGCGCCGGCCCAAGCGGACGACTTCCTGGTGTGGGCCACCCTCGGCGTCATCCTCGGCGGGCGTTTCGGTTACGTGCTCTTCTACAACCCGGGCTTCTACCTTGCCAACCCGGGCAAGGCGCTGGCGCTGTGGGAGGGCGGCATGTCCTTCCACGGCGGCCTCGTCGGCGTGATCGTGGCGCTTGCCGCGTTCGCGCGCCGTCACGGACTTTCGTTCCTCGCGATCTCCGACCGGGTCGCCTGCGCGACGCCGATCGGGCTCTTCCTCGGCCGGCTCGCGAACTTCATCAACAGCGAGCTTTTCGGGCGCGTGACCGACCTTCCCTGGGCGATGGTCTTTCCGCGCGGCGGGCCGCTTCCCCGCCATCCCAGCCAGATCTACGAGGCGGCGCTCGAGGGCGTCGTACTGTTCCTGCTCCTCCTCTGGCTCTGCCGCATAGAGCGGCTGCGGGCGCGGACGGGAACCCTCTCGGGGGCGTTCCTCGCCGCCTATGGGCTCTTGCGCTTCCTGGTCGAGTTCGTGCGCGAGCCCGACCCGCAGCTCGGGTTCCTCTTCGCCGGCGCGACCATGGGCCAGGTCCTCTCGCTGCCCATGCTCGCGGTCGGGCTCGCCCTGATCTGGCTCGCCCGCGGCGCGAGGAGGGCATGAGGCGGGGAAGGGGCGGCGGGGGCACCTCGCCGCTCCGCGCGCGCCTCGTCCGCCGCATCCGCCGGTTCGGGCCGCTCAGCGTCGCCGAGTACATGGCGGTCGCGCTCCACGACCCCGAGCAGGGCTACTACGCGACCCGCGATCCGCTCGGCGCCGCCGGCGACTTCGTCACCGCGCCCGAGGTGAGCCAGATGTTCGGCGAACTGATCGGCCTGTGGTCGGCCGTGGTCTGGCAGGCGATGGGGAGTCCCGATCCCGTGCTCCTCGTCGAGCTCGGCCCCGGGCGGGGCACGCTGATGGCCGACGCCCTTCGCGCCGCAGCGCGCGCCCCCGGCTTTCGCGCCGCGATCCGGGTCCACCTCGTCGAGGCGAGCGCGAGGCTCAAGGCGGCGCAGGCGACGACGCTCGCCGGGGCCGGACCCCGCTGGCACGCCTCCCTCGCCGAGGTGCCCGAGGGCCCGTCGATCCTGATCGCCAACGAGTTCTTCGACGCGCTCCCGCTCCGCCAGTTCGAGCGCGCCGAGGCCGGGTGGCACGAGCGCCTGGTCGGCCTCGACGCCCGCGCCCGCCTCGGATTCGTGCGCGAGGCGCGCCCGTTTCCGGGCCTCCCGCCCGGCCTGGCCGACGACCGGCCGCCGGGGGCGGTGGTAGAGGTCTCGGCCGCGGCGCTGGCGCTGGCCGCCGCCATTGCCGGACGCACCGCTCGGGTCGGCGGGGCGGCGCTGATCCTCGACTACGGGGCCGAGCCGCCGGCGCCCGGGGGCACGCTCCAGGCGGTACGCCGCCACCGGCCGGTCGACGTTCTCGACGCCCCGGGCGAGGCCGACATCACCGCCCATGTCGACTTCGCCGCCCTCGCCCGCACCGCCGAGGCGGCCGGAGCGCGCGCCTTCGGCCCGCTCGCCCAGGGCACTTGGCTCCGCCGGCTGGGGATCGAGACCCGGGCCGAGGCGCTCCGCGGTGCGGCTTCGGGTGCGGAACAGCGGGCCGCGATCGATTCGGCCCTCCGCCGCTTGATCGCGCCCGAGGAGATGGGCACCTTGTTCAAGGCCCTGGCCGTCGCCCATCCCGGGCTCGGCATCCCGCCCGGCTTCGAGGAGGACGCGTGACCGTGACCGCCCCCCGCCTGACCCTGGCGCCGCTCAGCCATGCGCGTGGCGTCGACCACGGCTTCTTCGGCCGCGACGGCGGCGTCAGCGAGGGCGTCTATGCGTCCCTCAACTGCGGGATCGGGTCCAAGGACGTTGCCGAGCGGGTGGCCGAGAACCGCCGCCGCGCCGCGGCGGCCCTCGGCCTCGGGCCGGAGGCCCTGGCCACCGGCTACCAGCGCCACACCACCCTGGTCGCGACCGTCGACGAGCCCTGGCCGGCGGGCCAGAGGCCGACCGTCGACGGCCTGGTCACCGCCCGGCGCGGCCTCGGACTCGGCATCCTTACTGCCGACTGCGCCCCGGTGCTGTTCGCCGACGCGCGCGCGGGCGTGGTGGGGGCGGCGCACGCCGGCTGGCGGGGGGCCAAGGCGGGCGTGATCGAGGCGGTGATCGCAGCCATGGAGGGGCTGGGGGCGAGCCGGCCCCGGATCGTCGCCGCGGTGGGGCCCTGCATCGGCCGCGAGTCCTACGAGGTGGGCGAGGAGTTCGAGGCCGAGTTCCTCGCCGAGGAGACGACCAACGCCGACTTCTTCCGGCCCGGGGCCCACGCCGACAAGCGCCTCTTCGACCTCGCCGGCTACGCGCTCAGGCGGCTCGAGCGGGCCGGCATCGCCGACGCCGCGGCGGCGCGCCGCGACACCCTCGCCGATCCCGGCTACTTCAGCTACCGCCGGGCGCGGCGGGAGGGCGCGCCCGACTTCGGCCGCCTGATCTCGCTCGTCGCCCTTGATGCCCGGAACGCATGCCCCACATCCTGATCCTGGCCGCGCTCCTCCTCTTGGGCCTGGTCGCCACCTGTGCGCTCGGCTGAGCCGGAGCGGACCGTCGGCAAGAGTTTACATCCCCGGGAGGCGTTGCTAGATTGCCGCCGCCCGCGGGCGGGCCGGCCGCACCGATTGGGGCAGCGGGGTTGGCGGATGAAAATCGTTGCCTGCAACAGCAATCGGCCGCTTGCCGAGGCGATCTCGACTTACCTCAACCTGCCGCTGACGAAGGCGTTGATCCGGCGCTTCTCCGACATGGAGGTGTTCGTCGAGATCCAGGAGAACGTGCGCGGCGAGGACGTCTTCGTCGTCCAGTCGACCTCGTATCCCGCCAACGACAACCTGCTGGAGCTCCTGGTCACCCTCGACGCGCTCAAGCGCGGCTCGGCGCGGCGAGTCACCGCGGTGATCCCCTACTTCGGATACGCCCGCCAGGACCGCAAGTCGGGCCCCCGCACGCCGATCTCAGCCAAGCTGGTCGCCAATCTCATCACCGTCGCCGGCGCCAACCGCGTGCTCACCCTCGATCTGCACGCCGGGCAGATCCAGGGCTTCTTCGACATCCCGCTCGACAACCTCTATTCCGCGCCGGTGTTCGTCAAGGACATCAAGGAGCGCTATGATACCAACGAGGTCATGATTATATCGCCCGACGTGGGCGGCGTGGTACGGGCGCGCGGCCTTGCCCGGCGGCTCGACGCCGACCTCGCGATCATCGACAAGCGGCGCGAGCGGGCCGGGGTTTCCGAGGTGATGAACGTGATCGGCGATGTCTCCGAGCGGCGCTGCATCCTGGTCGACGACATCGTCGATTCCGCCGGCACTCTCTGCAACGCGGCCGCGGCCCTGATCGGGCACGGAGCGAAGTCGGTGGCGGCCTACGTTACACACGGCGTGCTCTCGGGCGGGGCGGTGGCGCGGGTCGCCTCGTCGCCGATCGAGAGCCTGGTCGCCACCGACAGCATCCTTGCGACCGAGGCGGTGCGGGTCTCGCACAACATCCGCCAGATCTCGATCGCGCCGCTGATGGCCGAGGCGATCCTCTCCATCAGCGAGGAACGGTCGGTTTCCCGACTGTTCGACTGAGCGGCCGGGTCTCGCGCCCGGCCTGACGTTTCGCCAGCACCCCTGGAGGCTGGCGCGGACCATGAGAGAAGGAGTTGGACCTGAGATGACGGACGTGACCACGATCGCCGCGGCGGTGCGCGAGCGGGCCGGCAAGGGGGCAGCCCGGCAGACGCGCCGCTCCGGCCTTGTCCCCGGTGTGATCTACGGCGGCAACCAGCCGCCGGTGCTGATCTCGCTCGATCCCGCCCTGCTCGGCCGCGAGCTCAGCCGGCCGGGCTTCTATACCCGGATGGTCGATGTCGAGATCGACGGCACCAAGCACCGCGCGCTCCCCCGCGACGTGCAGTTCGACCCGGTGAGCGACCGCCCCGTTCACATCGACTTCCTGCGGCTGACCAAGGACTCGCGGCTGCGCGTCTCGGTGCCGGTCGCGTTCGTCAACGACTCGGACTCGCCCGGCATCAAACGCGGCGGCGTGCTCAACGTGGTGCGCCACGAGGTCGAGGTGATCTGCACGCCGGAGACGCTTCCCCAGCGGCTGGTGATCGACCTGACCGGGCTCGACATCGGCGATTCGGTCCACATCAGCCAGGTCACGCTTCCCCAGGGGGTGACCCCGGCGATCCGCGGCCGCGACTTCACGGTCGCCACCGTGGCCGCGCCCACGGTCTACCGCACCGAGGAGGAGATCGCGGCTGCGGCTGCGGCTGCGGCCGCGGCCGCGGCCGAGGCGGCGCCGGAGGGCGCCCCCGAGGCCAAGCCCGAGGCCGCCGCCGGCGAGAAGGCGGAGCCGGCGGAGAAAGAGAAGAAGTAGGCCCGAGGGGAGATGCTCCTCTTCGTCGGCCTCGGCAACCCCGGGCCGGAGCACGCCGGCAACCGGCACAACGTCGGCTTCATGGCGGCGGACGAAATTGTCCGCCGCCACTCGTTCGGGCCGTGGCGGTCGCGCTTCCACGGCCGGCTGTCGGAGGGCAGCCTCGCGGGCGAGAAGGTCCTGGTGCTGAAGCCGCAGACCTACATGAACGAGTCGGGCCGCGCGGTCGGAGAGGCGGTCCGGTTCCACAGGCTCGCCCCGAGCCAGGTCGTCGTCTTCCACGACGAGCTCGATCTCGTCGCCGGCAAGGTGCGAGTGAAGCTCGGGGGAGGGACCGCCGGCCACAACGGGCTCAGGAGCCTCGACGCCCATATCGGGCCCGACTTCAAGCGGGTGCGGATCGGCATCGGACATCCCGGCGACAAGCGTCGGGTCGTCGACTACGTGCTCAGGGACTTCCCCAAGTCCGCCCGGGACTGGCTGGCGCCGCTGCTGGAGGCGATCGCCGAGGCGGCGCCACTCCTCGCCAGGGGCGACGACGCGGCCTTCATGAGCAAGGTCGCGCTCCTCACGCGCAAGCAGGAGCCGACGCCCGCGCGCGCGAAGGGCGCCCATGCCAAGCGAAGAGAGGCGCCGGGCGAGGCCGAGGCGGCGGCTGACGAGCCGGCGCCCTCGGCGCTGGGCACGGCGCTCCGGACGCTTCTCGGGCGCCGGCGACGGCGCGGGGACGGCGGCGATGGGGTTTAGCTGCGGCATCGTCGGCCTGCCCAACGTTGGCAAGTCGACGCTGTTCAACGCCCTCGTCGCCACGGTGCGAGCCGAGGCCGCGAACTACCCCTTCTGCACGATCGAGCCCAACGTCGGCCGGGTGGCGGTACCCGATCCCAGACTCGACGAGGTCGCCCGGCTCGCCGGCTCGCCCCGCGTCGTGCCGACCACGCTCGAATTCGTCGACATCGCCGGGCTGGTGAAGGGCGCGAGCCGGGGCGAGGGGCTCGGCAACAAGTTCCTCGCCCAGATCCGCGAGGTCGACGCGATCGCCCACGTGCTCCGCTGCTTCGAGGGCGGCGATGTGGCACACGTCATGGGCGGGATCGATCCGGTGCGCGACGCCGAAATCGTCGAGACCGAGCTTCTGCTCGCCGACCTCGAGAGCCTCGAGCGGCGCCTGGAGCCGCTCATCAAGCGGGCCCGGGGCGGCGAGGCCGAGGCCAGGGCGACGCTCGCCGTGGCGGAACCGGTGCTGGCTGAGCTCCGGCGGGGCGTTCCCGCGCGGCGCGTCGCCCTCAGGTCCGAACAGGCCGAGACCTTCCGGCGCTTGCAGCTCCTCACCGCGAAGCCGGTGCTCTATGTCTGCAACGTCGACGAGGCCGCCGCCGCGACCGGCAACGACCACTCGCGGGCGGTCATGGCCTTCGCCGCCGGGGCGGGCGCCGGCACGGTGGTGATCTCGGCGGCAATCGAGGCCGAAATCGCGAGCCTCCCGGACGAGGCCGAGCGCCAGGACTTCCTCGCCAGCCTCGGGCTCGAGGAGACCGGGCTCAAGCGGATGATCCATGCCGGCTACGCCCTCCTCGACCTCGTCACCTTCTTCACCGCCGGGCCGAAGGAGGCGCGGGCCTGGACCGTGAAGCGCGGCGCCAGCGCCTACGAGGCGGCCGGGCTCATCCATACCGACTTTCAGCGCGGATTCATTTGCGCCGAGGTCATTTCTTATGACGATTTCCGAGCTTGTGGCGGCGAGCCGGGGGCGCGGGAAGCGGGGCGCGCCCGCCAGGAGGGCCGCGACTACGTGGTCAAGGACGGCGACGTAATTCTTTTCCGCTTCAACGTCTGAGGCGCCGGGCTCCGTCCGCCCGCGCGCTTTTGACAGGAGCCCCGCCGGCGTTGCATCCTCGCCGTCTCTCACGCGTTCTCGATCGCCAACGAATCGAAGGGGGGTGACCATGGGCAAGATGGTGAGACTGACCGCGACCGACGGCCACAAGCTCGGCGCCTATCTCGCCGGCCCCGCGCCGAAGCGGGGCGGGCGGGCGATCGTCGTCATCCAGGAGATCTTCGGCATCAACCGGCACATGCGCGGGGTGTGCGACCGCTTCGCCGCGCAGGGGTTCACCGCGATCGCGCCGGCGCTCTTCGACCGGGTGAAGCCGGGCATCGCGCTCGGCTACGGGCCAGAGGACATCGAGCAAGGCCGGAACTTGCGCGCCCAGGTTGGCAACGACAATGCGGTCCGCGACATGGCCGCCGCGGCCGTCCACGTAGCGGCGGCGTCGAAGACGGCGGTCGTGGGCTACTGCTGGGGCGGGTCCATCGCCTGGCTGGGCGCGACTCGCCTCGATTTCGATGCCGCCGTCTGCTACTACGGCGGCCAGATCGTCGACTACCGTTACGAAACCCCGTCCTGCCCGGTGATGTTTCACTTCGGCGACCAGGACCAGTCGATCCCGATGAAGGCGGTCAAGCTGACCCAGAAGGCACACCCGCGGCAGAAATGCTTCGTCTACAAGGGCGCGGGACACGGGTTCAACTGCGAGGACCGCTCGGCCTACGCGCCCGGGGCCGCGGCCGTCGCCCTCAAGCGCACGCTCGCCTTCCTCAAGCGCCGGCTCGCCTGAAGGCTCGCCGGCCACCGCCGAGCGGGAGGCGGCCGCCGCGGCGGGCGCCCTCTCAGCTCTTGGCGGAGAACTCGAGCAGCACCCCGTGCGCGTGCCGCGGGGGTATGCAGAGGCCGGCGTCCACGCAGCCCATCACCTCCACCCCGTTGGCGTTGAACCACGCCGCGCACTTCGCCGCGTCCGCCACCTCGATCTCGAGGGCGACCAGCGCCGGCGGCGGCGGCGGATCGAACACCACCTCGGGATGAAGCACGAGGAAATCGTCGGGAGGGCTCAGGAAGATCACCCCGTGGTGCGTATGCACGGTGAGCGTGCGGTCGGTGGTGACCGTCGAGCCGGCGCCGAAGATCGCCTCGAAGGCGTCGCGCGCGGCCTCGGGCTGCTCGACCACCGCGGTGACCGCCGAGATGCCGATCGCGCCGTTGGGATGAACGACCCACTCGGGCCGGCGCAGCCGCTCGGGAGTCAGGTGCTCGACGATCACTGAGGGCACCCCCGGCGCGGCCTCGGGCGGCACTTGGATGACCTTGACCCGGATCTCGACCGTACCCTCGGGATCGTCGATCTCGCGCGAGAGGGCCTTGGGGGCGTCGACCGGAACCCCCGCCTCCCGCAGCCGCCGGTAGCACGCCTCGGCGTCCGGGGTCGCCAGCGCCAGCTTTAACAGCCCCTCGCCCCGCTGGTCGAGGAAGGTGTCGAGGTTGTTCGAGAACAGCGTCGGATCGACGAGGCCGAGGATCTCGATGTAGTCGGTCGGAAACATCGCACAGTGGTTGGCCGTTCCCCAGCCGCGGTGCGCGCCCTTGGGCGTGAGCGCAAAGCCGAGCCGCGCGAAGGTGGCGTGCGCCGCCACGAGGTCGCGAACGCCGATGATCGGATGGTCGAAGCCGGTGATTTCGCCTTGCATCGCCGCATTCTGGAAGCGGACAGGGGGAATGTAAAGCGGCCCCAACGGCGGTCGCGCCGCCCGGAAACTCAGCCCTTGAGCACGCGCCCCGCCACCGCCGCGAGCTTCCTCGCCATCTCGGGGTCGCGCGCCTCGGGGGCGGTGATGAGCGCGACGTCGAGGGCGCGGTCGCAGCCGTGCGGGCAGGGGCTGGGGCGGGGGTTCAGGCGCGGGGCCACGTCCTTGACCAGGGCCCTCGCCTTCTCGGCGTTCGCCATCAGCACCCGGATCACCGCCTCGACCGTCACGTGGTCGTGCTCGGGGTGCCAGCAGTCGTAGTCGGTCACCATGCCAACGGTGGCGTAGCAAAGCTCGGCCTCGCGGGCGAGCTTGGCCTCGGGCATGTTGGTCATGCCGATCACGTCGCAGCCCCAACCGCGGTAGAGGTCCGACTCCGCCCGGGTCGAGAACTGCGGCCCCTCCATCACCAGGTAGGTGCCGCCGCGGACCGCGCGGATGCCGAGCGCCCTGGCCGAGGCCTCGAGCGCATCGCCGAGCCGCGCGCACACCGGATGGGCGAAGGCGACATGGGCGACGAGCCCGGCACCGAAGAAGCTCTTGCGGCGGGCGAAGGTGCGGTCGACGAACTGGTCGACGACGACGAAGGTGCCGGGCGAGAGGTCCTCGCGCAGCGAGCCGACCGCGCTGACCGAAACGATGTCGGTCACGCCGACGCGCTTCAGGGCGTCGATGTTGGCGGGGAAATTGATCTCCGAGGGCGGGATGCGATGCCCGCGCCCGTGGCGCGGCAGGAATACCATTCCGACGCCGGCGAACTCGCCGATCAGGAGCTCGTCGGAGGGGTCGCCGAAGGGAGTCGAAACCTTCTCCCAGCGCGCCCCCTCGAGCCCGTCGATCTGATAGACGCCGCTGCCGCCGATGACTCCGATCACCGGCGCGGGCTCGTTCGCCGCCATCGCTCGCCCTCCGCGCCGGGGCGCCGTCGGCCTAGTGCAGGTCCGACCACACCTTGCGCTTGCTGGCGTAAAGGAGGCCGGTAAGCACCAGCAGGAACAGAATGACCTTGATCCCGAGGCGCTTGCGTTCCTCGAGGTCGGGTTCGGACGCCCAGGCCAGGAAGGTGGTGACGTCGGCCGCCATCTGCTCGACGGTCGCCGGCGTGCCGTCGGCGAACTCGACCGCACCCTCGGCGAGCGGCGGCGGCATCGCGATCTGCCGGCCGGCGAAGTAGGGATTGTAGCTCATCCCCTCCATCAGCTCCATGCCCTCGGGCGGGTCGGCATAGCCGACGAGCAGCGCGTAAAGGTAATCGGCCCCGCCCTTGCGCGCCTTGGTGATCAGCGAGAGATCGGGCGGCAACGCCCCGTTGTTGGCCGCCCGCGCCACCTGGGCGTTGGCGAAGGGCGAGACGAAGTGGTCGCTCGGCAGCGCCGGCCGGGTGAACATTTCGCCGGCGTCGTTGGGGCCGTCCTGCACCTCCTTCCCGGCGGCGAAGGCCTTGACCTCGTCATCGGCATAGCCGAGCGCGGCGAGGTCGCGGTAGTGCACGAGCTTGAGCGAGTGGCAGGCGGCGCAGACCTGCTGATAGACCTGGAAGCCTCGCTGCTGGGCGGCGCGGTCGAAGACGCCGAAAACGCCGCTGAACGACCAATCCTGTGCCGCCGGCCGCGACTGCTCGACCGCCCAGGCCGGATTTGCGGAAAGGGCGAAGAGGAACGCCGCCGCGCCCGCCATAAGCTTGCCCCGCATCACGCCTTCTCCATCGGCTTGGGAGTCGCCCCCACGGCCGCCCCGCCGCCGCCCAGCACCGGAGCACCGATGCTCTCGGGCAGCGGCCGCGGCCGCTCGAGCCAGCCCACCAGGGGCACCAGGATCAGGAAGTGGACGAAGTAATAGGCAGTGGCGATCCGCCCGATCACGATGTAGACGCCCTCGGGCCGGTTCGCCCCCACCCAGCCGAGCGCGATGCAGTCGACGACCAGTATCCAGAAGAGCTGCTTGTAGATCGGCCGGAAGCGCGCGCTCTTGACCTTCGAGGTGTCAAGCCAGGGCAGCACGAACAGGATCAGGATCGAAGCGAACATCAGCACCACCCCGCCCAGCTTGTTCGGCACCGCCCGCAGGATCGCGTAGAAGGGCAGCAGGTACCACTCCGGCACGATCTGGTGGGGCGTGACCATGGGGTCGGCGGGGATGTAGTTGTCGGGTTCGGTGAAGAAGTTGGGGGCGAAAAACACGAAGGCGAGGTAAACCAGCAGCAGCACCGCCATCCCGAACATGTCCTTGGCGGTGTAATAGGGGTGGAAGGGGATGGTGTCCTGCGGCCCCTTGACGTCGATCCCGAGCGGGTTGTTGGACTTGTGGGTGTGCAACGCCCAAAGGTGCAAGAACACGAGCCCGAAAATGACGAACGGCAGCAGGTAGTGGAGCGAGAAGAAGCGGTTGAGGGTCGGGTTGTCGACCGAGAATCCTCCCCACAGCCAGTGGACGACGCTCTCGCCCACCACGGGGAAAGCGCTGAACAGGTTGGTGATCACGGTCGCCGCCCAGAAGCTCATCTGCCCCCAGGGCAGCACATAGCCCATGAAGGCGGTCGCCATCATCAGGATCAGGATCACCACGCCCAGCATCCACAAGAGCTCGCGCGGCGCCTTGTACGAGCCGTAATAGAGGCCGCGGAAGACATGGATGTAGACAACCAGGAAGAACATCGAGCCGCCGTTCATGTGCAGGTAGCGGATCAGCCAGCCGTAATTCACGTCGCGCATGATCCGCTCGACGCTGACGAACGCCAAGTCGACGTGCGGCGTGTAGTGCATCGCCAGCATCACCCCGGTGACGATCATGACCACCAGCAGGAAGCCGGCGAGCGATCCGAAGTTCCACCAATAGTTCAGGTTCCGCGGCGTCGGGTAGTCGACCAGATCGTGGTGGATCAGGGTGAAAATCGGCATCCGGTAGTCGATCCACCGGACGATCGGGTTCTTCCACTGAGGTGCGCTCATCGCCCGGCCCCCTATCCGATGCGGATCCTGCCGTCGTCGACGAACTGGTACGGCGGCAGATCCAGGTTCCTCGGCGCCGGGCCCTTGCGGATGCGCCCCGAGGTGTCGTAGTGCGAGCCGTGGCAGGGACAGAACCAGCCGCCGTAATCGCCGCGCGGGTCGCCCGGCCTCTGGCCGAGCGGAATGCATCCGAGGTGCGTACAGATGCCGATCTGGATCAGCCACTCGGGCTTTTTCACCCGCGCCGAATCGGGCTGCGGATCGGGGAGGTCGGCGAGGTTCACGTTGGCCGCGGATTCGATCTCGACAGCGGTCCGCCGACGCACGAACACCGGCTTGCCGCGCCAGGTTACGGTGATCGCCTGACCGACCTCGATCGGCGACAGATCGACGTCGGCGGTGGACAGCGCCAGCACGTCGCGCGAGGGGTTCATGAAGTCGATGAACGGCCAGATGGCGATCACGGTGCCGGCCGCGGCCATGGCGCCCGTCGCCAGGTAAAGGAAGTCGCGCCGGGTCTCGCCGCCTTCCTCCAGGGTCGGACCCCCGGACGACGTGTGTTCTGCCATGTCGGTACCTCTCCTTCGTCCGCGCAAGGTGGGAGCGCGGCCCCAAGATGTTGGATCGGCTCGCTCGACTGCTCCGGTGGCGGCGGTCCCCGGCTCCCCTCGCCGGAATGGACCCCCCCGCGGGGCGCCTCCATATAATCCAAGACGTGCTGATGCGACAAGGGTAAGTGGGTCGCGCCCGGCCACGCCCCAATCCCCGGTTCGGTGCCCATGCGCCTCGCCCTCTTCGAGCCCGACATCCCCCAGAACGCCGGCGCCATCATCCGCCTCGGCGCCTGCCTCGGCGTGGCCATCGACGTGATCGAGCCCTGCGGATTCCTGTTCGACGACCGCCGCCTCAGGCGGGCTGGGCTCGACTATCTCGACCTCGCCGAGGTGGTGCGGCACCGTTCGTGGCCGGCCTTCCTCGCCGCCCGCGCCGCGACCCGCGGCCGGCTCGTGCTGGTGACCACCGGCGGCGAAACCGTCTACGCCGAGTTCGCCTTTCGCGCCGACGACGTGATCCTGGTGGGGCGCGAGAGCGACGGCGCCCCCGCCCACGTGCACGCGACGGCCGACGCGCGCCTGCGCATCCCGATGGTTGCCGGCCGGCGCTCGCTCAACGTCGCCCAGGCCGCGGCGATCGCGCTCGCCGAGGCCCTGCGCCAGACCGGAGGATTGCCGAGGGAGGAGAGGCCGAGATGACCCATCCCGCCGAGAGCGCCGAGTGGGGCGCGCGCGAGGACCGCGCCCGGGCCTGGTTCGAGGCCCTGCGCGAGCGCGTCACCGCCGCCTTCGAGGCACTCGAGGACGCGCACGCGGGACCGCTCGCCCACCTCGCTCCAGGACGGTTCGCGCGCACGGCCTGGGAGCGCCCAGGCGGGGACGCCGGTGGCGGGGTGATGGCGATCCTGCGCGGGCGGGTTTTCGAGAAGGTGGGGATCAACGTCTCCACAGTCTTCGGCAGCTTCGGCGAGGAGTTCCGCCGCCACGTCCCGGGCGCCGAGGCCGACCCTCGCTTCTGGGCGAGCGGCGTCTCGCTCGTCGCCCACCCGTGCTCGCCGCGCGTCCCCGCCGTGCACATGAACACCCGCATGGTCGTCACCACCCGCGGATGGTTCGGCGGCGGCGCCGACCTCACCCCCGTCTATCCGGACGACAACGACACCCGGGCCTTCCATGGCGCCCTCAAGCGCGCCTGCAATGCCCACGACCCCGGCTACTACCCGCGCTTCAAGAAGTGGTGCGACGAGTACTTCTTTCTTCCCCATCGGGGCGAGCCGCGGGGGGTGGGCGGCATCTTCTTCGACTATCTCGACGGCGGCGACTGGGAGGCGGACTTCGCCTTCGCGCGCGAGGTCGGGCTGGCCTTCCTCGAGGCCTACCCGCCGATCGTCAGGCGTCACATGGACGAGCCCTGGAGCGAGGACGAGCGCGCCCTCCAGCTCGTCAAGCGCGGCCGCTACGTGGAGTTCAACCTCCTTTACGACCGCGGCACCCAGTTCGGGCTCAAGACCGGCGGCAACCCCGAGGCGATCCTGATGTCGCTCCCGCCCGAGGTGCGCTGGCCCTAGCCCTTCCCGGGCCCGCCGATTGGGCTAACATGGGGCTCCAAGACCGGCATCCCCACCGCCAGAATCGGTCCACCCCCAGGGAGAGAGGCATGGCCCAGTCCGACAGCTACCGGAAGATACTCGACGCCCTCGACACCGATCGGCTGCTCGCCCTCGAGCAAGCGCTGATCCGCATTCCCAGCTCCCACTTCCAGGAGCACCGGATCGCCGATCACCTCGGCGACTACATGCGCGGGCTCGGCCTCGAGGTCGAGATGATGAACGTCGCCCACCCCTACGACCCGTCCAAGCCCAACACCCGCCAGCCGATCGGCGTCCTCAAGGGCACCGGGGGCGGGCCGAGCCTGATGCTCAACGGCCACATGGACCCCGGGGTCGAGATGCCGGGCTGGTCGGTCGACCCCTATGGGGCCAAGTTCGAGGACGGCTGGGTCTGGGGCATGGGGGCGCACGACGACAAGGGCGGCATCGCGGCGATGGTTTCGGCGGTCGAGGCGATCGTGCGCTCGGGCACCCGGCTCAAGGGCGACGTTCTGGTCTGCCCCGTGGTGGCCCACAAGCTCGGCGGCGCCGGCACCCGGGCGCTGCTCGCCCGCGGCGTGCGCGCCGACTACTGCATCAACATGGAGCACTCGGCCATGACCATCGCCAGCGTCATGGTCGGGATGATCCGCGGCCGGATCAAGACCACCGCCCCCGACCTCTTCTTCCGCTACAGCGACGAGGCCAAGGCCGCCTACTGGAACCCGATCGAGCAGCAGAACGAGATCGTGCGCCGGATGGGGCCGAGCCTGGATGCGCCGCCGCCGGACGGCTGGCTCCGCTACCGGCCCCACCCCAGCCTGCCGGGCTTCCCGAAGATCATGTACGACGCGATCTACAAGGAGCACTACTACTACCCGAGCCTCACCCGCCTTACCACCCGCGAGTGCGAGCTGTACTTCCAGATCCGGACCGTGCCCGGGATGACCCTGGAGAGCGTGCGCGAGGACCTGATCCGGCTCCTGGAGGGGATCAGGAAGGACCGCCCTAAGTCCTTCGCCTACGAGCTCACGCTCCCGGTCTTCGAGAAAGACGGCTGGTTCCAGCAGCCCTGCGAGCTGCCGCGCGAGCACGAGCTCGTCCGAGCGCTCGCCGAAGGCCACCGGATCGCCACCGGGTCGGAGCCGGAGATCGGCGGCGGCCTTCGCATCGGCAACGTCGGCGACGGCAACATCGCCTTCGCCGCCGGCATCCCCTCGGTGCAGTACGGGCCCGGCGACATCCGCATCTACGCCGAGTGGCCGGCCCCGGACGAGCGGGTCGAGCTCAAGGACCTGGTGGCGGCGGCCACGGCGGTGGCCTACGCCACCTGGCGCCTCTGCGGCTGAGGGCCACCGCCCGCGGACGGGCGGCCCCCCTCCTCAGCCGCCGGGCGCGGCGAGGAGCGCCCGCAACCGCTCGAGGCAGGCCCGGCGGTCGGCGACGAAGTCGCCGTCGACCCACCACGCCTCGACCGCCTCGAGCAGCTCGCCCACCCGCGGGCCGGGCGGCACGCCGAGGGCAAGCGCGTCGCGCCCCTTGAGCGGGAAGAGGGGTGCCGTCCAGGTCTTGGCCGCCACAAGGAGCCGCCGCCAGGCGGCCTCCTCGGCGCTGGCGACCGCCCGCTCGCCCGCCCAGGCGACGAGCGCAACCTCGCGCACCGTCTCGTTCCCGAGCCGGTGGATCGTGCTGTGCAGGGCCCGGGGCTCCATCGCCGTCGCGACCGCGACCGCCGGCGCGACCACAGCAACCAGGGCGTCGCGCTGCCGATTCGAGAGCCGCAGCCGCTCGGCCACGGCCTCGGCCCCCGTCGCATCGGTCGCGAGCACCGCCCCCAGCCGGCGCACCCCGCCGGGTCCCTCGGCCGCCCCCTCCTCGCGCTCGATCTCGACCAGCGCCGCCAGCCGGGCGAAGTCCTTGGCCTCGGGCAGCACGAAGGCGAGCACTCCCTGGCGCGCCATCAGCCGCATCACCGGGGCCGGGCTCGGAGCCTCGAGGAGCCTAAGGATCTCGCTCCCGATCCGCTCGCCGGAGAGGAGCGGCAGCTCGTGCGCGAGCGCCCGCGCCGCCTTCAGCGCCGGGGCATCCGGAGGCGGCCTGCCGTAATGGGCGTAGAAGCGGAAGAAGCGCAGGAGCCGCAGGCGGTCCTCGCGGATGCGCCGCACCGGATCGCCGACGAAGCGGACCCGCCCCGCCTTGAGGTCGGCAACCCCGCCGAAGTAGTCGTGCACCACACACTCGCCGTCGCCCGACCGCGGCGGCGAGCAGAAGAGGGCGTTGATGGTGAAGTCGCGGCGCGCCGCGTCCTCCGCCCAGTCGTTGGTGAAGGCGACGCGGGCGTGCCGGCCGAAGGTCTCGACATCGAGGCGGAGCGTGGTGACCTCGAAGTGGGCCCGCCCACAAACCACCGTCACGGTGCCGTGCTGGATGCCCGTCGGCACCGCGTGCAGCCCGGCCCTCTCGACCCGTTCGACCACCGCCTCCGGCGGCAGGTGAGTGGCGAGGTCGATATCCTTCGCCAGGCGCCCGAGCACGGCGTCGCGCACGCAGCCCCCCACGAACCGGGCCTCGCTCCCGCCCTCGGTGAGCGCCGAGACCACGGCCCGGATCTCGGGCGCGGTCATCCACGACTGGGTAGGGATGCGGAGTCGGGTTTCCATGGCCTGGGGCGGCGCTTCGCCGAGGGCACCGCGCCGCCGATCAGCGGGTCTCGCCCGGCACGATCTCGCCGCCGGAAAGCCGCGCCGGCATGTACTTCTGCCCGGGGTCGTGGCCGGTCATGAGCGCGGTCGCGAACAGGACCGCGCCGGCGAGCACGAGTCCGGCCACGAACAGCAGAAGCCAGGGCCCGTCGCGCCACTCGGGAGCACTCTCGCCGGCCGCCGCGGCCTTGCGCCGCGCAAACCCGGTCCACAGGAGATAAACCGCCGTCGGGAGCAGGAGCGGCACCAGGTACTCGATGACGGTCCGGATCATCGTCCGGTCAGCACCTCGTAGAGGTTGACGAGCATTCCTGCGGTCGCGCCCCAGATTTGATGGTCGCCGTAAGGGAGCGCGTAGGTGTACCGGCGCCGGCCGTCGCGACTCCGCTCGACCAGGAGGTGGTTGGCGGGGTCGAGCACGAAGGCGAGGGGCATCTCGAACACCTCGGCCACCTCCGCCGGGTCGGGGCGGGCGCGGAACGGGGCCTCGACCAGGCCGACCACCGGCGTGATCGCGTAGCCGGAGAGGGTGACGTACTCGGCCAGCCGGCCGAGCACCGACACCTGCCCGCGCGGCAGCCCGATCTCCTCCTCGGCCTCGCGCAGAGCCGCCTCCTCGGGCGAGCCGTCCGAGGGCTCGACCCGTCCGCCCGGGAAGCTCACCTGGCCGGCGTGATGAGGGAGCGAGTCGCTCCGCCGGGTCAGGACGACGTTGAGGCCGTGCGCCTGCCCGATGAGGGCGATCAGCACCGCCGCCGCGACCCGCTCCCCGGCCGGGGGCGTCGGCTCGACACGCGGCAACGCCGTCACCCTGGCGACGCCGTCGCGTGCCCGCGCCGCCAGCCGGGCCTTGACGAGGGCCGGCGTCACCCGGTCCCGTCCAGCCTGCCCAGGGAGAAGAAGACGCCCTTGCTCCATATCCCGAACTTCTTCTCGCCGTCGACGACCTCCTCGTCGCCGAGGTCGACCAAGTCATAATATACCGAGCGCTCGATGCGGGCCTCCAGCCCGTCGCGCACCACCACATAGGGGCGGGGCTCGCCGGTGGCGGGGGCGACCTCGATCCGGATCGGGTGCGCTTCCCCGGCGGCCACCTTTTCGTCTATGTTGGTGCGGAATGTGAGCTCGCGCGCGCGGCCAGCATTGCGAACCTCCACTTCGACGGCGACGAACGGGGCATCATCGACGACCACCCGGCCCTTCTCGTGGGGGGTGACCAGCCAGAAGTCCCCGAAGTGGTCGCGGGTCAGCATCGAGGCGAAGAGGCGGACGAGCTCTTTGCGCTGGATCGGAGAACCCCGATAATACCAAGTGCCGTCGCCCGCGATCCGCAGGTCGAGATTGGCCAGGAGAACCGGTTCGCGCGGGGCACCGGCCCGGCGGATGGCGGCTGAGGACGCGGCCGGGGATGGTGCGCCCGCGGGCGATTTTTCGGCGGAATTTTCGGCCATGCCACACCAAATATGGAACGCGCAGAGGCGAAAGTGAACGAGTCCATGTTGAAAGAGACCACGGATCAGGCCGCCGAGGCGCTGATAGCCGAGGTGGAAGCGCTGGGCGCCCGCCTCGTCAAGGTGCGCGAAGGCATCGGGCGGATCATCTTCGGCCAGGAGGAGGTGATCGAGCAAACGCTGATCACGCTGCTTGCCGGCGGCCACGCCCTCCTGATCGGGGTTCCCGGGCTCGGCAAGACGCGGCTGGTCGAAACCCTGGGGGCGGTGTTCGGCCTCGACCACAAGCGCATCCAGTGCACACCCGATCTGATGCCGGCCGACATCCTCGGCTCGGAGGTGCTAGAGGAGGCCGAGCCGGGGCGCCGCTCCTTCCGCTTCGTCAAGGGGCCGGTGTTCGCCCAGCTCCTGATGGCCGACGAGATCAACCGGGCGAGCCCGCGCACCCAGTCCGCCCTCCTGCAGGCGATGCAGGAGCACCGCGTCTCGGTCGCCGGCCATTATCACCCCCTGCCGCAGCCCTTCCACGTCCTCGCCACCCAGAACCCGCTGGAGCAGGAAGGCACCTACCTGCTGCCCGAGGCGCAACTCGACCGGTTCCTCCTCCAGGTCGACGTCGGTTATCCCGACCCCGAGGCCGAGCGCACCATGATGCTCGCAACCACCGGCGTCGAGCAGCAGGTGCCCCACGAGGAGATGTCGGGCGCCGCGCTCCTAGCCGCGCAGAGGCTGATCCGGCGCGTGCCGGTCGGCGATTCGGTGGTCGGCGGCATCCTTCAGCTCGTCCGCGCCTGCCGGCCCGACGCCAGCCCGATCGAGGAGATCCGCCGCCTCGTCGCCTGGGGACCCGGCCCGCGCGCAAGTCAGGCGCTGATGCTCGCCGTGCGGGTGAGGGCGATCATGCAGGGGCGGCTCGCCCCCTCGCTCGACGACGTGCTCGCCCTCGCCCACCCGATCCTTCGCCACCGCATGGCGCTCACCTTCACCGCCCGGGCCGACGGCGTTGGCATGACCGCGGTGATCGACCGGGCCTGCCGGGAGATCGCCTGAGCCTATGACCGCCGACGGGCTGGTGGCCGCGCGCCGCGCGGAGGAGATCTCCGCGACCCTGCCGCCGCTGCTCCTGGCGGCCCAGCGGATAGCCGCCACCGTCTCGCACGGGGTCCACGGCCGGCGCCGGGTCGGACCCGGCGACACCTTCTGGCAGTTCCGCCGCTATCACGTCGGCGATCCGCCGCAATCCATCGACTGGCGCCAATCGGCCAAGTCCGATCGCGTGTACGTGCGCGAGCGCGAATGGGAGGCGGCGCAGAGCGTGTGGCTGTGGCGCGACGCCTCGGCCTCGATGCGATACCGCTCGTCGGCAGGGCTGCCGACCAAGCTCGAGCGCGCGGAGCTGTTATTGCTCGCCGTCGCCTCGCTGCTGGTTCGCGGTGGCGAGCGCGTGGCGCTGCTCGGCGGCGGCGAGCGCCCCTCCAGCAGCCGCGGCCAGCTCAACCGGCTCGCCCTCGCGCTCGCCATCGGCCAGGGGCTCCCGGGGCGCGGGCTTCCCGGCTTCGAGCCGGTCGGGCGGCACGGCCGGGTGCTGTGGATCGGCGACTTCCTGGCCCCGATCGCCGACACCGAGGCCATCCTCGGGCGTTACGCCCACCACGGGGTACGCGGCCACCTGCTGCAGATTCTTGACCCCGCCGAGGAAACCCTCCCCTTCGCCGGGCGGGTGCGCTTCGAGGGCCTGGAGGAGGAGGGCGAGGCGCTGATCGAGCGGGTCGAGGCGGTGCGCGGCGACTACGGCACGCGGCTCGCCGCCCTCAAGGCCGGCCTCGCCGCGCTCTCGGCGCGGTTCGACTGGACCTTCGCGGTCCACCATACCGATCGTCCGCCGCAGGAGCCGCTCCTCATCCTCTATACGGCGATTTCCGAGGCGAGCGACCTCCTGCTCCCGGCGCGACGGTGATGCTCACGCTCGGTCCGCTCGGATTCGCGGTGCCGTGGATGCTGGCGGCGCTGGCGGCGCTACCGGTGATCTGGTGGCTCTTGCGCGTCACGCCGCCGGCGCCGCGGCGGGTGCGCTTCCCCGCCATCCGGCTCCTCTTCGAGCTCGAGCGCAAGGACGACACCGCGGCACGCACCCCGCTGTGGCTGGTGATCCTCCGTCTCTTCCTCTCCGCCCTGGTCATCGTCGCCCTCGCCCGGCCTATCCTCACGCCCGGCGAGCGCCTCTCGGGCGGCGGCCCGCTGGTGATCGTGGTCGACGACGGCTGGGCCGCGGCGCGCGGCTGGGAGCGCCGCCGGACGACGATGGACTGGCTGCTCGACCAGGCGGAGCGCGAAGGCCGCGCGGTGATGCTGCTCGCCACCGCCCCCAGCGGATCAAGCGCCGCCCCCGAGGCGCCGGGCCTGGCGAGCCCGCGCGAGGTGCGGACCGCGGCCCAGGCCCTGGCGCCGAAGCCCTGGGCGCCCGATCGCCACGCGCTGGTGAAGCGCCTCGAGGGGATTTCGCTCCCGGCGCCGGCCCACGTCTTCTGGCTGAGCGACGGGCTCGAGGACGGCGACGCCTTCGCCCTCGCCGAGGCGCTGCAGCGCCTGGGCCCGCTCGGCGTCCTCGTCGATCCGCCCCAGGCGGCGCCGCTCTTGATGCTCCCGCCCGATGCGGATGCGACCGGGCTCACCGCCCGCCTCACGCGGGTGGCGAGCGAGCGCGAGGTGGCGCTCATCGTCCAGGCCAGGGGCGGCGACGGGCGCCTGTTGGCGCGCGAACGCCTCATCCTCGCCCCCGGCGCCAGTGGCGGCGAGGTTCGCCTGGAGCTTCCGCAGGAGCTTCGCAACCGGCTCGCGCGGCTCGAGATCGAGGACGTTCCTGGCGCGGGCTCGGTGATTCTGCTCGACGAGCGCTGGCGCCGGCGCCCGGTGGGGCTCGTCTCCGGCACGCCGGGCCGCGCCGATCAGCCGCTGGTCGGCGACCTCTACTTCCTCGACCGCGCGCTCAGGCCCTTCACCGAGCTTCGGCGGGGGACGGTGGCCGAGCTTCTGAAGCGCGAGATCGCGGTTATCGTAATGACCGACGCCGTCGCCCTCGTCGACGCCGAGCGTCAGGCACTCGCGGGATGGATGCAGGGGGGCGGGGTGCTGCTCCGCTTCGCCGGGCCCGAGTTGGCGCGCAAGCCCGACGCGCTTCTCCCCGTGGCGCTCCGCGGCGGGGACCGCGTGCTCGGGGGGGCGATGTCGTGGTCCCGTCCGGCGTCGCTCGCCCCCTTCCCGGCCGAGAGCCCCTTCGCCGGCCTCGTCCCCAGCGCCGAGGTGATGATCCGCCGCCAGGTGCTGGCCGAACCCACCCTCGACCTCCCCGACAAGACCTGGGCGCGGCTCACCGACGGCACCCCGCTCGTGACCGCCGAAAAGCGCGGCGCGGGCTGGCTCGCCCTCGTACACACCACCGCCAACACCGAGTGGTCGGACCTTCCCCTCTCCGGGCTCTTCGTCGACATGCTGCGCCGAGTGGTGGCGCTGAGCCAGGGCATCGTCGGGGTCGAGGCCGAGAACGTGCTCGCCCCCGAGCGCACGCTCGACGGCTTCGGTCGGCTCGGTGCGCCGCCGCCGACCGCGGTCGGGATCGCCGCCCGCGAAATCGACGGCGCCGTCGCGGCTCCGGAGCACCCCCCCGGCTTCTACGCCCAGGGCGCGGTTCGCCGCGCCCTCAATCTCGCCCCCGGGGTGGGCGAGCCGGCGCCAATCGAGCGGCTCCCCGCGGGCGCGGCGCGAGCCGAGTACGGCGATGCCGAGCGCGAGGCCGAGTTGATGCCGTGGCTGCTCGCGCTCGCCCTCCTCCTCGCGGCGCTCGACGGGCTGATCAGCCTTGAGCTCCGGGGGCTCCTGCGGGCGCGCCGGCCGGTTCGCGTCGAGCGGCTGGCGAGGGCGGCGGCGCTGGTCGCGCTCCTCGTCGTCGGCGCCCCCCCGGCTTGGGCCCAGGCACCGGCGGGCGAGGCCTTCGCCATGGCGGCCGCGCGCGAGGTGCGGCTCGGCTACGTCATCACCGGGGTGGAGGAGGTCGACGCGGTGAGCCGCGCCGGTCTCATCGGGCTGAGCCAGGTCGTCACCCGCCGCACCGCCGCCGACATGGCCGAGCCCTTCGGTGTCGACCCCGAGAAGGACGGGCTTCACTTTTTCACCCTTCTCTACTGGCCCACCGTGCCGGCGCAGCGTCCTCCCTCGCCCGAGGCAATCCGCCGGCTCAACGAGTACCTCGAATACGGCGGCATCATCTTCTTCGACACCCGCGACGGCGGCGCCGGCGCAAGCCTCGGCGGCGTCGGGCCGGGAACCCAGGCGCTGCGCGCGCTCACCCGCGGGCTCAACGTGCCCCTGCTGGTGCCGATGCCGGCCGATCACGTGATCGGCCGCGCCTTCTATCTCATGCGCGAGTTTCCCGGGCGCTGGACCGGCGGCACGCTCTGGGTCCAGCGCGACACAGACCGCGCTAACGACAGCGTCTCCTCGGTGATCATCGGCACCAACGACTGGGCCGGCGCGTGGGCGGTGGACGAGGCCAGCCAGCCGGCCTTCGCGGTCGTCCCCGGCACCGGCAACCAACGCGAGCTGGCATACCGGTTCGGCATCAACCTGGTGATGTACTCCCTCACCGGCAACTACAAGGGCGACCAAGTGCACGTGCCCATCATCCTGGAGCGGCTGGGGAAATGACCGCCGGCTTCACCAGCGTCGCCTTTGCGCCGTTGATCCCCTGGCCGCTGATCGCGGCGCTCGCCCTCGTCGCGCTCGTCCCAGCCGGGCTCGGCATCGTTCGCCGCGCGCGCGGCGCGTGGCTGCGGCTGATCGCGCTCACCGCCCTCGCCCTCGCCCTCGCCAATCCCGAACTCGTGCGCGAGGAGCGCGAGCCGCTGAGCGACGTCGCCATCCTGCTGATCGACGACTCGCCCAGCCAGCAGATCGCGCCTCGGCCCGAGCAGGGGGCGGCGGCGCTCAAGCACGTGCGCGAGCGCCTCGCGCGCTTCCCCGACCTCGAGGTCCGCGAGTTGCGCCTCAGCGCGCAGCCCGAGACCGGCGAGGACGGCGCGCCGGAGGGGACGCGGCTCTTCGGTGAGCTCGCCCGCGCGCTCGCCGAGGTGCCCCGCGGGCGCCTCGCCGGGGTGTTGGCGATCACCGACGGCCAGGCGCACGACGCCCCGGCCAGTCCGGCCGGGTTCGAGATCGGGGCCCCGGTCCACGTGCTGCTGACCGGCCGGCGCGACGAGACCGACCGGCGCCTGACCATCACCCAGGCCTCGACCTACGGCATCGTCGGCAAGAGCGTGGAGGTGACGCTCCGGGTGGAGGACACCGAGACCGGCGAGCCGGCCGCGACTTTGCGCATGAAGGTCGGCGCCGGCGGGAGCGAGGAGCTGAGCGTTCCCGTCGGGCGCGACCACACGATCAAGATTCCGATCGAGCACCGGGGGCCGATCCCGGTCGAGCTGGAGGTGGCGTCGCGTCCCGGCGAACTGTCGCTCGACAACAACCGCGCCGTGCTCACCGTCAATGGGGTGCGCGACCGGCTCAGGGTGCTCCTCGTTTCCGGCCAGCCGCACCCGGGCGAGCGCACTTGGCGGCGGCTGCTGAAGTCGGATCCGTCGGTCGATCTCGTCCACTTCACCATCCTCCGCCCGCCCGAGAAGGACGACTTCACCCCGCTCGAAGAACTGGCGCTGATCACCTTCCCCACCCGCGAGCTGTTCCAGGAGAAGCTCAACGATTTCGACCTCATCATCTTCGACCGCTACCGCCTGCGCGGCGTGCTGCCCACGCTCTACCTCGAGTACACGGCCGACTACGTGCGCCGGGGCGGGGCCGTGCTCCTCTCCGAGGGGCCGGAGTTCGCCGGCAACTTCAGCCTCTTCAAGACGCCGCTCAAGAGCGTGCTCCCGGCCGAGCCGACGGGCCGCGTGCTCGACGAGGGCTTCCGGCCGCGGGTGAGCCCGACCGGACGGCGCCACCCCGTGACCGCCAACCTTCCCCGGGGCGAGGGCGAGCGCCCCGAGTGGGGCCGCTGGTTCCGTCAGGTCGACGCCCAAGTCCTGCGCGGCTCGGTGTTGATGCTGGGGCCCGAGGAGCGCCCGCTCCTGGTGCTCGACCGGGTGGACAGGGGCCGCGTGGCGATACTGCTCAGCGATCAGATCTGGCTGTGGTCGCGCCGCTTCGAGGGCGGAGGGCCGCAGGCCGAGCTGCTCCGCCGGCTCGCACACTGGCTGATGAAGGAGCCGGACCTCGAGGAGGACACGCTCTCCGCCGAGGTCCAGCGCGGGCAGATGACGATCACCCGGCGGAGCCTCGATGACACCGACGCCCCGGTGACGGTGACCGCGCCCTCGGGCAAGAGCGTGTCGGCCGCGCTCGGGCATGCCGAGGACGGAGTCGGGACAGCCACGCTCGCCGTCTCGGAGACCGGTATCTACCGCCTGAGCGACGGCTCGCGCACCGCCTTCGCCGCCGCCGGCGCCGCCTATCCGGTCGAGCTTGCGGACGCCCGCGCGACCGAGGAAAAGCTTGCCCCGGTCGTCGCCGCGAGCGGGGGCAAGCTCGCCTGGATCGCCGACGGCCGGCTCCCGGACTTGCGTCGCTACAAGCCCGGGCGCGAGAGCGCCGGGGTCAACTGGATGGGGTTTCGCGCCAACGGCGATTACCGGGTGACCGGGCTCTCCCTTGTCCCCCTCCTTCCCGGGCTGCTCGTGCTGGCGCTCGGGCTGGGGGCGCTGGCCTTCGCCTGGCGACGCGAGGGCCGCTAGGCGCGCGCGGGGCACCGCCGCCTCCGCGCTCACCGCCGGCCCCACGGACCGGCACGCCGATCCGCCCGAAAACTTGGCTATTTGTATCCAAATTACGAACAGTCTTGTTCCATTTGCATGGATTGTCTCCTCATCCGGTCATGCCAGATTCCAGACGCGGCGCGACCCCCGCGTCCCGCACCCGACCAACCGCACCATCCGACTGGAGTTGCACCATGACCAAGGTTCTCGTGCTCTACTATTCGGCCTACGGCCACGTCGAGGCGCTGGCCCGGGCCGCGGCCGAGGGCGCGGCAAGCGTTCCCGGCACCGAAGTAACGGTGAAGCGCGTCCCCGAGCTGGTGTCCGACGAGGTGGCCAAGAAGGCCGGAATGAAGGTCGATCAGGCGGCGCCCATCGCCAGCCCGGCCGAATTGGCCGAGTTCGACGCCATCCTTTTCGGCACCCCCACCCGCTTCGGCAACATGGCGGCGCAAATGCGGAACTTCCTCGATCAGACCGGCGGGCTGTGGGCCAAGGGGGCGCTGATCGGCAGGGTGGGGAGCGTGTTCACCGCCAGCGCGACCCAGCACGGCGGCCAGGAGAGCACGCTGCTCTCGTTCCACACCACTCTGCTGCACCACGGCATGGTGATCGCGGGCGTGCCGTATTCGGCCAAGGAGCAGATGACCGTGGCCGAGATCTCCGGCGGCTCTCCCTATGGCGCCTCGACGATCACCGGCGGCGACGGCTCGCGCCAGCCCTCGGAGAACGAGCTGACGATCGCCCGTTTCCAGGGCCGGCACGTGGCCGAGATCGCCGGGAAGCTCGCGGCCGGGAGCGCGAAGGCGCTCGCGGCTTGACCGACGGCGGGCCGAGCGCGGCGCGCGAGGGAGGGGACGGCATGGGACTTCTGGTCGACGGACGCTGGCGCGAGGACCGCGACGACACCCGGGGCGTGGGCGGCGAGTTCGTCCGCCCCGAGAGCGCCTTCCGCGGCTTCGTCACTGCCGACGGCACCTCCCGCTTCGCCGCCGAGCCTGGGCGCTATCACCTCTACGTCTCGCTCGCCTGCCCGTGGGCGCACCGCACCCTCATCTTCCGCCGGCTCAAGCGCCTCGACTCCGTGATCGGCCTCTCGGTCGTCGATCCGGTGCTCGGGTCCGAGGGCTGGCGGTTCTCGGACGCGCCCGGCGCCATCCCCGACACGGTCAACGGCTTCACCCACCTGCACCAGCTCTACACCCGGGCGCTGCCCGATTACACCGGCCGGGTGACGGTGCCGGTGCTGTGGGACAAGAGCCGCGCAACCATCGTCAACAACGAGTCGGCCGAGATCATCCGTATGTTCAACGGCGCCTTCGACGCCTTCCCCGACTCGCGCCTCGACTTCTACCCCGCGGCGCTGCGCGACGAGATAGACGCGCTCAACGCCCGCATCTACGCCGATGTCAATAACGGAGTCTATCGGGTGGGGTTCGCCACCACCCAGGCGGCCTACGAGCGCGCCTTCGACCGCCTGTTCGCCGCCCTCGACGAGCTCGAGGAGCGGCTCTCGCGCCGGCGCTACCTCGTCGGTGAGCGGATCACCGAGGCCGACTGGCGATTGTTCACGACGCTGGTCCGCTTCGACGCCGTCTACCACGGCCACTTCAAGTGCAACCGTCGGCGGCTGGTGGACTACCCCAACCTCTGGGCCTATACCCGCGAGCTTTACCAGGTCCCGGGGGTGGCCGAGACGGTCGACATGGACCACATCAAGCACCACTACTACGCGAGCCACCGGCGGCTCAACCCGATCGGGATCGTGCCCAAGGGGCCGGAGATCGACTTCCTCGCCCCCCACCGCCGCGATGGCGTGGGACGTGGCCGTCATAACTAACGACACGTAGAGGGGGTCGACCGGGGACCCGTCGCCGGTGCTTGCCGCCTCGAGGCCAGCGACTCTCGGCCCATAGCGGCGCGGCACCGGACGCTCAGGCGAACTCGAACTCGGCCACGACCGGGGCGTGATAGGACTCGGCCGGCCTCGCCACCCTGGCCGGGCCGACCAGCTCGTCGCCCAGCGACTCGTGGTGGATCTCGGCGTGCCGATAGGCGCCAAGCAGCGCCCGCGAGACCAGCATGTGATCGAGCATCTGGGCGCGGCCGTGGTGGACGACGGAGAAGCGCTCGCTGGCCGCGATCGAGCGCTCGAGCGCGATCAGTGCCCGCGCCGCGAGCCGACCGTTGCCGGTGTCCTCCTCGTCGGCGATCAGCGTGCGGACTGGCGTGGTGCCCTCGGCGGCGTTGAAGTCGCCGCAGACCGCGATCAGCGCCGTCGGCTCCTGGTCGAAGACCCGGTCGACGGCGAATCGCACCTCCAGTGCCTGGCCGCTCCGCTTGATCGCGGCGACGAAGAAGCCCTCGGCCCATCCGGTGGTGGTGCGCCACACGTCCGAGCCCTCCTTCTGCCCCGGGATCGGGGCGGCGCGAGGCGCGCGCAAATGCAGGTTGAAGATGTGGAGCGGGCTTGCCCGGCCGATATCAAGGATGGCATGGAGCGCCGGCCGGTCCCATTCGATCGCCGCCGGCGCGTTAGCGGGCGGCGCGGCGGTCGCCGGCCGGTAAGCGGGCGAGACGACCAGGTCGTGCCAGTACTGGCGCCCGCTGGTGATCGGAAACCGGCTGAGGATGACCAAGTTGTGGCGGTCGCCGAGCTTGGTGCCGGCACGATTCCGGCTCACCGCGCGGTGGAACTCGGCATAGGGGGTGTCCTCGATCAGCCGGTCGAGGGCGTGCAAGCTGCGTGCCCCGTGCTTGCTCAGGGCCTGGGCGTTGACCTCCTGCAGGCAGAGCACGTCGGCGCGCAGCCGCTCGATCTGGGGCCGGATCACCGCCACCCGCGTCTCCAGCGCCGCCTGAGTCCTGGCCCGCGCGTCCAGCGATTCGAGGTTGAAGGTGGCGATGCGGAACCTGAGCCCCATGGTCCTCGTCCGTCGGTTCGCGAGCGCCCCCCCGACGCGCGGCCTCGCATTCGCTGGTTATGATACTGATATTGGGGCGCCGCCGGCGGCTTCCAAACCTGGTCGGGTCGAACGCCGATGACACGACGGGCGCCCGACACTATGATCGCCCCGCGGCGACGGCGGGCGCGCCCGACCGGGGAACGGAGTGCTCCCGGGAGCCGCGTGAAGCCAGCGACGATCGAACCGATGCGCGTCGATGTCCGAGCGAGGGGGCCCGAGCGACTTGGCCGCAAGGCGCGGGCCGTGACGCTCGCCCTCGTCCTTGCGCTCACTGCCGGCACGCCGGCAGCCGAGGCGTTCGCCCAGGCCGCGCCCGCCCGCGCGGCGCAACCGGCCGAGTTGGGCACGCGCGCCACCGCCACCAACGACCTATTCGGCGCGATCGCGCGCAACAACCTGGACGAGGCCAAGGGCGCGGTCCTCGCCGGCGCCGACCTCGGGGCGCGCAACGCCTTCGGCCTCACGCCGATCGAGGTCGCGGTCGACCGCGGCCACTACGAGATCGTCTTCTACCTCCTGTCGGTGCGCAATTCGCGGGCGGCCCAGGCGGAACGCGAGCGCGAGGAGGCGGCCAAGCTCGCCGCCGCGCAGCCGCGCGAGACCGCCGAAACCGGCACGCCGGCGACGGCTGAGGCCACGGAGCCCGCCGCGACGACGGCCGAGGCCCCGGCACCGGCAACGTCGGCCGAGGCCGCGCCGCCGGGCGCGCGCGCAGGCGTGCCGCCGCCGCCGCCCGACGGGGGAAGCGGCACACCCATCCCCTCGGTCGGCTTTCTCGGCTTCACCCCGGCCCCGCTTCCCGCCCGCGAGTCTTCGTCGCCTCCCGCCGCTTGGCCCCAACCGCCCGCTGCCGTGGGCACCGGAACCGCACCTCAGCCCGTGGCGGCGCAAAGACCGGCGGCGAGCCCTTCCGAGGCGCCGGCGACCTCTGCCGGGCGCGCTCCGGCTTCCACCCCGGAGAATGCCGTCGCCCGCGCCAGCCCCACGCCGCCCACGCAGCCCGCCGCGCCGGCGGCTCCCTTGCCGGTCCCGAGGCCGGAGGCGGTGCAGACCGCCCGACCCTCGGCCCCGGCGCGGCCGGCCGAGACGGTGGCGCGTCCGGCGGCCCCAGGCCCCGCCCCGGCCCCCCTCCCCGAGCCCAGTGCCGCCCGCAGCGCCAAACCGGCACCAGTCGAGACGAAGACCGAGCGTTCCGCGGCGACCGCTTCGCCGGCGCCACGACCAGAGACGGCGCCAGAGCGGCCGCCGCCGGCGCCCGCCCCCGCCCAACCCGCACCCCAGCCGGCCCCGCCCGCGGCGAAACCCGCCGAGCAGGTGGCCCTGGCGCCACCGCCTAAGCCGGCCGCACGCGAGAGCACCCCGGTCGCGCCGGCGCCCGCGCCCTTGCCCGCGCTAGGGCGGGGGCTCACCCTCGACCTGCGGCTCGCCGCCCTCGACGAGCGGGCGCAGGGACGCTGCCTCGTCCCCGCGGTCGGGGGCGGGCGCTACCGGGTCTGCCTCCTTCCGGCGGACTGGCCGGCCGAAATCGCCTCCGCCTTCAACGTCCAGGGCCCGCACTACACCGGGAGCGCCACTTACGTGCTCTTCGACCAAGGCCAAGCGGTCTCGCTCTTCACCCTCTTTCGCTCGCGCGCCTTCGAGGCCGTCCTGGCCCATTTTCAGCACGGGTTCGGCGCGCCGGCCGAGAGCCGCCGCTATCCGCTCACACTCGGCTACCGCCAGCAGGGTGAGAACTGGCTCGCGCGCTGGTCGGTCCCGGGGCCCGGGGCCGGGGCGACGATCGAGCTCCGCCGCCTCGACGATGTCGCCGGGATGTACGTCGACGGCATCAACGGCGCGCTCCAGCTTTCCCGGCCGGGCGCCCCCGCCGTTTTCTCGGTTCTCTCCGATCTCGACCTGATCCTGAACAAGTTCCAGCGCCTCTGACGAGCCGCTGCGTCCGCCGGCGGTGTGACAGCCGTCACAGCCACGGCGCGACCGATTTCCCAATCTGTGGGTGGAATTCCGCGCGCGTGCCGGCTACGATGGGACCTACGCGCCGAGCGGAGGCCGGCGACAGGAAGCGGGAGGAGGCGACCGATGGTGGAGATTCGCTCGAGCCTGGCGAACAACGTCGCCCTCAACTACCTCGCCCGCAACACCACCGCCCAGACCCGGCTCCTGCAGCAGCTCTCGACCGGGCTCCGCGTCACCCAGGCGCGCGAGGACGCGGCCTCGCTCGCGATCGGCTCGCGCCTCGCCGCCGAGGTCGGCGCGCAAGGGGTGGCGAGCCAGAACGCCGCCCAGGCGACGAGCTTCCTCCAGGTCGCCGAGGGCGGCGTCTCGCAGGTCCAGGGCCTGATCGAGCGTGCCCAGGTGCTGGCGGTGCAGGCGGGCTCGGACACCCTCGGCGAGGCCGAGCGCGGGTTCCTGAACCAGGAGTTCCAGAGCGTCCTCGCCGAGATCGACCGCATCTCCGCCGACACCGAGTTCAACGGCGTGCGGCCGCTGGCCGGGCCCGGCACCCAGACTTTCGACGTGCAGGTCGGGACCGGGGCCAACGCCGCCGAGGACCAGATTTCCGCCGACGTGCAGGCCACGGGAACGGCGGCACTCGGCCTCGGCGGGCTCGATATCTCCAGCGCCGCCGGCGCCAACGCGGCGACGGCCGCGCTCTCCTCGGCCCTCGATCAGGTGGTGGCCAACCGGGCCGACCTCGGCGCCACGATCAATCGCTTCGACGTCGCCCAGCAGGCGATCGACACCGCCCAGATCAACACCGAGGCCGCCCGCTCGACTCTGCTCGACCTCGACGTCGCCCGGGCGATCACGGCCTACACCCAAACGCGGGCCCAGGGCGAGATCGCGGTCACCCTCCTCGATCGCGCCAACAAGAGCCGCGGCGGACTCGTCAACCTGTTCGCCTGAGCCCGGGCACGCCTCGCCCCTTGGCCGCGCCCTGGTGCGCGGCGCCGTCCCACCTTATCTCTGTTGGCGGCCGCCCGGCGGGGCGGGCAAGACGCATGTTTGGGAGGCGCGCGGTGGTCGAGAAGGTGCGGAAATCCGACGCCGAGTGGAAAGCCCGGCTGACGCCGGAGCAATACCAGGTGTGCCGGCGCAAGGGCACCGAGCGCGCCTTCGCCGGCCCCTACTGGGACTCGAAGGAGAAGGGAACCTTTGTCTGCGTCTGCTGCGGGCAACCCCTCTTCTCCTCCGACTCCAAGTTCGACTCGGGCACCGGCTGGCCGAGCTTTTACCAGCCCATGGCCGAGGACGCGGTCGCGACCGAGGAGGACCGCAGCTTCTTCATGCGCCGGACCGAGGTGCGCTGCGCCGCCTGCGAGGCGCATCTGGGCCATGTCTTCCCCGACGGGCCGAAGCCGACGGGGCTGCGCTACTGCATCAACGGCACGGCGCTGAAACTAATCAAGAAATCCGGGTAAGCCCTGCACGCCTGTTGGGAAACCGGGGGCGGACACAAGGCCCCGGCCCGGGGCCGGCCGATCATGACACAATTCCCGCGCCGGGACCGCGAAGCCGGTGATGTGATGGCCCTTCGCGCGTGCTAACCTTCCACTTCCCGGGGAGGATTCGGAGGCAGCGCGATGCGTTCCCTTGTCGCCGCCATGGCCGGAGCGGTCTTGGCGACAGCCTGGGTTACAGGGGCCGGGGCGGAGACGCTGACGGCCGCAACGGGCTATCGGGTTGAGTACGACAGGTACGCCGCCGTCGGCCGCGAGCAGCCGGTGGCGCTGGTATTCATGCACGGCAAGAACGGGGCGCACGACGCGCGCAACCTCAAGACACTGGCCGAGAAAATCGCTCGTGTCGGCTTCACGGTGTACCTGCCGTCAATGCCGTGGAGCAAGCGCTGGGACGGCACGGTTGCGGATGCGACGGCGGCCCTCGACGCGCTGGTCGCGCTTGCCGCCAAGGACGGCAAGAAGGTGGCGGTTGGGGGGCAGAGCATGGGGGCCGCGTTCGCCCTCGTCTACCGCGCCGCCGATCCCCCGCCGGCGCTGATCGGCAAGGTGCTCACCAGCCCCGGAGGCCTGCTCGACCTGACACCGCCGGGTTCGCTCTTTTGGAAGACCATCACGCCCTCGCTCGAGCGGGCAAAGGCGTTGGAGGCCGCCGGCAAGGCCAAGGAGAAGACAAACTTTGGCGGCGCGAACGTGGTCGGCACCAGATCCGTCGAAGAGAGCTACGAGATGGCACCGGAGGTCTACCTCTCGTTCCACGACGTCGCGCGCTTCCCGAGCGTTCGGGCCGCGCTCGCAAAGACATCGCTGCCGGTCTTCTGGGCCACCGGCACGAGGGACCCCATCGGCAACGCCAAGCGGCGAACGTTCGAGATGATCCCGGCCAACCCGGCAAGCGCTTACGTCGAATTGGACGGCGACCACAACTCCACCATGCTGGTGGCAAGCGACGGCATCATCGCCTGGCTGCAGGCGCGCGCCGCACGTTGACGCCGCCCGACCCGCGGACCGGCGAGAGCGGCGGCTGAGCGGTTCGGGTGGCTGGGGCGCCAGGATTCGAACCTGGGATCACGGGACCAAAACCCGTTGCCTTACCGCTTGGCCACGCCCCAAGCCCAGCGCCGCTCGCGGCCCCTCCGTCGCGGGCCGCACCATAGCCCCTATGGTTGGGCCGGGCAACGAGGCCCTCAAGGCCAGGGCAAGACCTCGAGGCGGGCACCGAGGACGGCCGTGGCGCGGACCCACCAGCCGGAGCGGCCCTCGCCGATCGAGTTCGCGGCGGCCCTCGCCGAACCCTCACCGGCGAAGAGGCCGAAGCAGGTCGCGCCGCTTCCCGAGAGCCGGGCGATCAGGCACCCCTCCGCCGCTTTGAGCCGGGCGAGCACCTCGCCGATCGCAGGCAAAAGCGCCCGCGCCGGCGGCTCGAGGTCGTTCCGCCCCTCGCCGAGCGCCGCCGCCAGCGCCGCCGCATCGGCATAGCCGCCGGGGCGTGTGGGGCCGGGCCGGAAAGGGCCCCGAAGCGCGCCGAAGACCCGGCTGGTGGCGAGCGCGACGAGCGGGTTCACGAGCACCAGCCAAAGCCCCTCGGGCAACGCCGGGGCCGGCGCCACCCGCTCGCCGTAACCGGAGACGAGCGACGGCACCGCGGCGAGGCAGGTCGGCAGGTCCGCCCCCAGCTTCGCGCCCAAGGCCGCCAGCTCGGCCTCGCCCGCCCCCAGGCGCCAGAGCTCGTTGAGCCCGCGCAAGACCGCCGCTGCGTCCGCCGAGCCGCCGCCGAGGCCGGCGGCGATCGGGATGTGCTTCCTCAGCCGGATGCGCGCGCCTTGCGTCACATCGGCCCAGCGGGCGAGCGCCTGCGCCGCCTTGAGCGCCAGATTGTCGGGCCCGGGCGGAAGCCCGGCCGCGAACGGGCCCTGGAGGGCGACGGAGAGCCGCGACGAGGGCACGAGCACCACCTCGTCGGCAACGGCGGCGAAGACGACCAGGCTGTCGATCAGGTGGTAGCCGGCCTGCGGTCCGTCCGCGATCCGCCCGACCACGTGAAGGTCGAGGTTGACCTTGGCTGGGGCCAGAATCTTGAGCGCGCCCGAGGCCGCGCGGCGTTCGGGCGGCCTAAGGCCTTCGCTCAGCGCGCGCCTCTTCGCTTTCGAGGCCGTAGCGGAGCTTGGCCTCGATCTTCGGCACCAGATCGGCCTCGGGCTTGAGAGACAGGGCCCGGCGCCACTGGAATCGCGCCTCGGTGACGCGGCCCGCCTTCCAGTAGGCGTCGCCCAGATGATCGTTGATCACCGCGTCCTCGGGCTCGAGCTCGACCGCGCGCTCGAGCTCTCGGGCGGCACGCTCGAACTGGCCGAACTGGAAGAGGACCCAGCCCAGGCTATCGACAATGAAGCCGTCGTTCGGCCGGAGCTCGACCGCGCGCTCGATCATGCGCTGGGCGCGGTCGAGGTTCAGTCCCTTCTCGACCCAGGAGTAGCCGAGGTAGTTGAGGACCAACGGCTGGTCGGGGTTGAGATCGAGCGCGGCGAGGAAATCCTTCTCCGCCCGCGGCCACTGGCGCGAGCGCTCGAGCGCGATGCCACGGTGATAGAGGAGCAACCAGTTCTCGGCCCCGATCTCGGGCAGCCGCTCGAAGGCGCGATCGTAGGCGGCGACCGCTTCGCCGAAGCGCTTCTCGCCACGCAGCACGTCACCCAGCAGGATCAGCGCGTCGGGGCGCTCGGCGCGCTCGTCGGCCATGAGCGAGAGCCGCGCCACCGCCTCGTCGGCGCGGTCGAGGCGCCGCAGGTTGGTCGCCATCCGAAGCTGCGCCGGCCAGTAGAAGGGCGAATCGGCCGGGATCGCCACGAGCACGGCCTGCGCGGCCTCGAAGCGGCGCTGCAACTCGAAGATGTCGGCGATCAGCAAGCGGGCAAAGACGAGGTCGGGGCGCAGCCTCGCCGACAGCCGCGCCAGCACGAGGCCGATGTCCGAGGCGCCCTGCGCCGAGAGCGCGTTCCCCAGCCCAAGGAGTGCCTCGGCCATGCCGTGAACCGGGGTGGCGAGCGGGCGCCCGCGAGTGAGCCCGCTCCCCGGCTTGAGCAGATCGGCCGGCAGCGCGGTCGCCTCTGCCCGCGATTCGGTCAACCGGAGATAGAGACGGGCCGCCTCGTCCGCCCGACCGGTGCGCTCGAGGAACGACCCCACAAGCTGGGCGATGCGGAAGCTCGATCCGGCCGACTCCTCGCCGACCGTGCGATAGAGCCTAGCTGCCTCGTCATTCAGACCCAGGAAGTCGTGGATGAGGCCGGCGTGCAGATCGTAGAGCGGGCGGAAACGGCTGTTGCCGGCGAGCGGCGCGAGCGCCTTGAGCGCACCATCACGATCATTGAGCCCGAGCCGCACCCAGGCGAGCAACATCGGCTGGAGGAGCGCGTTGAGCCCGCCCTGCGGCATCGCCTCGATCCGTTTCTCGGCGGCCTTCAGGCGGTTTCCGCGTACCGCGTCGACGAACAGCACCAGCGAGCCGATCTGGGCCTCCGGATCCTCGCCGGAGAGCCGCTTGGCCAGCGCCACCGCCTCGTCCCAGCGATCCTCCATGACCAGGAGGTTGAGGCCCCGGCGCATCAGGCTCAGGTTCTCGGGATCCGCTTCCAGCACCTTGAGCACGTAGCTGGCGGCGGCCCCGGTTTCGCGGTGGAGCTCGGCGTGGCGCCCGGCGAGATAGTCGCCGAAGCGGGTTCCCGCCTTGGCTCCGCGCGCCGAGGCGCTGACCACCGAGGCACCCACCCCCCGCGCCCCACCATCGTTGGCGGCAAGCTGCAGGATGGGAGTGTCGAGCGTACAGGCGCCAACCACAAGCCCGCCAACAAGCGCCGCGACGGCCCCAAGGGGCGCGGCGAACGGGGCGCGCACGCGCTCGGCACGATATCGAACCGGCCTCATGTCAGAATTACCGATAATCCGTGGGAAACACTCGCACACGCTTGTGAGCAAATCGTTAACCGCACCCGATGCCGTGCGCGTCCGACCACCATCGCCCGAAGGCTCCATTCTACATGAGCCGCCATATCCCCGCCAGCGGCCTGCCGCCGGCAGGCCGACGGCCGGCCCGTGCCCTTACATATTGGGATAGTTCGGCCCGCCGCCACCCTCCGGGACCACCCAGTTGATGTTCTGGGCGGGATCCTTGATATCGCAGGTCTTGCAGTGCACACAGTTGGTGGCATTGATCTGTAGCCTCGGCTCCCCGGCGACGTCACGCACGATCTCGTAGACCCCGGCCGGGCAGTAGCGTTGCTCGGGCGCGTCGTACTCGGCCAGATTCACCCGGATCGGGATCTCGGGGTCGGCGAGCCGGAGATGCACCGGCTGGTCCTCTTCGTGGCTGACGTTGGCGAGGTAGACCGAGGAAAGCCGGTCGAAGGTGATCTTGCCATCCGGCTTGGGGTACTCGATCTTTGGCGCCTCCGCGGCCTTTCTCAAGCTCTTGTGGTCCTCGCGATGGCGCAGCGTCCACGGCGCGCGCCCGCGGAGGAGATTGAGCTCGATGCCGGTGTAGAGCGTCCCCAGCGCCAGCCCCCAGTGAAAGGCCGGCCGGCAGTTGCGAACCTCCTTCAACTCCTTGTAGGCCCACGAGCGGCGGAAGGACTCGGTGTAAGCCGCGAGCTCGTCGCCGCCTGCGGAGCCCGACCGCAGGGCCGCGAACGCGGCCTCGGCCGCGAGCATCCCGGTCTTCATGGCGTTGTGGGTGCCCTTGACCTTGGGCACGTTGATGACCCCGGCCGAGCAGCCGAGCAACGCCCCCCCGGGGAAGACGAGCCTGGGGAGCGCCTGCAGGCCCCCCTCGCTGATCGCCCGCGCCCCGTAGCAACGCCGCTCGCCGCCCTCGAAGGTCGGGCGAATCGCCGGGTGGGTCTTGAAGCGCTGCATTTCCTCGAACGGGCTCAGGTGCGGGTTCCAGTAGTCGAGCCCGACCACGAAGCCGACCGCCACCTGGTTATTCTCGAGGTGGTAGATGAACGCCCCGCCGTAGGTGCGCGAATCCAGCGGCCAGCCGAAGCTGTGCACGACAAGGCCCTGGCGGTGCTGGGCGGGATCGACCGCCCACAGCTCCTTGATGCCGAGCCCGAAGGTCTGAGGCTGGACTCCGTCGCGCAGGCGAAAGCGTTGCATCAGCGTCTTGGCCAGCGAACCGCGCACGCCCTCGGCAATGAAGGTGTACTTGCCGTGGAGTTCGACCCCGGGCTGGTAGGTGGGCTTGCGCGAGCCGTTGCGCGCCACCCCCATGTCGCCGGTCGCGACCCCCTTGACGCGGCCATCCTCGTCGTAGAGTACCTCGGCGGCGGCGAAGCCGGGATAGATCTCCACCCCCAGCTCTTCGGCCTGGCGAGCGAGCCAGCGGCACAGGTCACCGAGGCTGATGATGTAGTTGCCGTGGTTGTCGAGCTGCCGGGGCATCAGCGCGTTAGGCAGCCGGATCGCGCGCTTGGCGGTCAGGAAAAGGAACGATTCGTCGCTCACCTGGGTGTTGAGGGGTGCCCCCTTCGCCTTCCAGTCCGGCATCAGCTCGTCGAGCGCGCGGGGCTCGACGACCGCCCCGGAGAGGATGTGCGCCCCCACCTCGGAGCCCTTCTCGAGCACGCACACGCTAACCTCGTGGCCGGTCTCGAGGGCGAGCTGGCGCAGCCGGATCGCGGCCGAAAGCCCCGACGGCCCGGCGCCGACGATCACCACGTCGTACCGCATGGACTCGCGTTCTGGCATTCCGTTCCCCTCTCCCGCCTCGATTGCCTGGGCCAGATCGAAGACCACGGCGCGCTGCTGGCCCGCCGCACGCGGCGCATGATAGCCTAAGTCGGTGACCGGAAAACTCCATCCCGGCGCCGCGCTCGCTTGGCTGGTCGCGGCCGGCGCCGATGAGGTGATCGGCGAGGAGCCGGTAAACCGCTATCGAGCCCGAGCGCGGGCCGGCGCGGGCAACGATGACGTCGTCGCGCCCGTGTTTCCGGCTCCGCGGACGGCGCCCGCGGCCATCCCCGGCCAACGGCCGGCCCCCGGAGCGGCGCCGGCCACCTCGGGCGCGAACCTCGCGCAGGGCGCACGGAACCTTGCCGAACTGCGTGCGGCGCTCGCCGCGTTCGACGGCTGCGCGCTCAAACGTACGGCCATGAACCTCGTCTTCGGCGACGGCAATCCGGAGGCGCGGCTCATGCTTGTCGGCGAGGCCCCGGGGGCCGATGAGGACCGCCAGGGCCGCCCCTTCGTCGGCGCCAGCGGCCAGCTCCTCGACCGCATGCTCGCGACCATCGGCCTCGACCGCAGCAAAACCTACATCACCAACATTCTTCCCTGGCGCCCACCCGGCAACCGCTCGCCTACGGCGGCCGAGATCTCGGCCTGCCTGCCGTTCATCGAGCGCCACATCGAGCTCGTCGATCCGCAGTTGCTGTTGCTCGTCGGCGCCACCTCGGCCAAGGCCCTACTGGCGCGCAATGAGGGGATCATGCGGCTGCGGGGGCGGTGGTTCAGTTACTCCTCGCCCGGCCTCGCGCGCCCGCTCCCGGCCCTGGCCATGTTCCACCCGGCCTATCTGTTGCGCTCGCCCGGCCAGAAGCGCGAGGCGTGGCGCGATCTCCTGATGGTCCGCGAGCGGCTCGACGCGCTCGGCCTTTAGGCGGTAGGGCAAACCCGCGCCGCAAGTTATCCACAGGCCCGCGACGCCCTCTTTACCAGAAGGTTGTCCGGGCCGGAAGAATGCCTATAGAATACCCCCGCCTTTGGGGAAGGGGTTGGGGAGAGGAATGAAGGTCAAGGGGGCCTTGTCAGCCCTCGCCGGTTTTGTCGCCGCAACGATGGCAGTCATCGGCGCGGCGTCGGCGAGCGAGCCGGTGCGGTGGTCGGCGGTCCAGGACCGAGACGCCGTCGACGGGCATTCCTTCCTCGACGGTCCGACCCAGAAGCCTCCTCACCCGCCGGCCGTCCTCTCTCCGCGCGACGCCGCGCGCTATCGCGCCATCTTCCGCCTCCAGGAGGAAGGCGAGTGGCAGCGGGCAGACCGCGAGATCGGGCGTCTGCAGAACCGTCTCCTCCTGGGCCATGTCCTCGCCCAGCGCTACCTCCATCCAACCGAATACCGATCCAAGTACGCCGAGCTCAGGGACTGGCTGGCCGAGTACGCCGATCATCCCGACGCCACCCGCATCCATCGCTTGGCGCTCCAGCGGAGGCCGAAAGGCGCCAAGGCGCCGACGCCGCCCGCCAAAGGCTACCTCAACGGCTCGGGCGACGACTTCATGACCTTCAGCGAGCCGGCCTACGTGCCTGACCGCAAGCTCAACCCCGCGGAGGAGGATCGGTCGCGCGAGGTCGAGCAGGCGGTGCGTGAACGGCTCCGGCGGGGCTGGCCGTCGGGAGCGCTGAGGGCGCTCGAGCAGCCAGAGGCGCGGCGCCTGCTTGATTCCGTCCGTTACGACCGCCTCGCGGCCGAAGTTGCCATGGGCCTCTTCGCCACCGGCAAGGACGAGGACGCTTTTGCCATTGCCGCGGCCGCGGCCAAGCGCTCCGGCAAGTATGCCGCAATCGCCCACTGGACGGCCGGGATCGCCGCTTGGCGGCTGAACCGCCTGCCGGCCGCGCGCCGGCACTTCGAGGCGCTGGCCCAACTCTCCGGGTCCTCGCCCTGGCTCCGCGCCGCCGGCGCCTTCTGGGCCGCCCGCAGCCATCTCCTGGAGCGTCGGCCGCTCGAGTACAACCGCTGGCTGGAGAATGCCGCCCGGCATTCGCGCACCTTTTACGGGCTCCTCGCCCAGCGCCAGCTCGGCCTCGATATCCGTTTCGATTGGGATGGCCCCGGCCGTAACGTCGACTTTGCCGCGCTCCGCCGGTACCCAAACGGCGAGCGGGCGATCGCCCTCGTCCAGGCTGGCGAGACGACGCGGGCGGAGCGGGAGCTTCGCAAGCTGGTTCCGCAGCTTGCGCCCGGGGAGAGCGAGAACGTGCTCGCCTTCGCCTCGCTCTTCGGGATGCCGGCGTTGGCCATGCGGCTCGGCGGCATCCTCGCCTCGGAGAACGGCCCGAGCTACGACGGCGCCCGCTACCCGCTGCCCGACTGGGAGCCGGCCGACGGCTTCCGGCTCGACCGGGCGCTCCTTTTCGCCTTCGCTCGCCAGGAGTCGAACTTCGATCCCGACGCCAAGAGTAGCGCCGGGGCGAGGGGCCTGATGCAGTTGATGCCACGGACCGCGAGCTTCATCGCCGAAGATCGCAGCCTTCGCAGCCGCCACAACCATCGCCTCTTCGATCCCGGGTTCAACATGAGCCTTGGCCAGCGCTACCTCGAGCACCTGCTGGCGGACGGAGCGGTAAACGGCAATCTCCTGCTCCTGGCCGCCGCCTACAACGGCGGCCCTGGCAAGCTCGCGCGCTGGCAGCAAAGCGCCAACCACGGCAACGATCCGCTCCTCTTCATCGAGAGCATCCCGTCGGCGGAAACCCGCATCTTCATCGAGCGGGTCTTGGCCAACCTCTGGATCTACCGGCTTCGGCTCGGGCAGCGAACACCCTCGCTCGATGCCATTGCGGCGGGCCGCTGGCCGGCTTACGTTTCGCTCGACGGCGACGAGGTTCGCTACGCCGAGGCCCGCAGGCCCAGCCATGGCGAGGATTGACGAGTCGCGACCGTTCCTCCCGGTCAACATCGCGCTCCTGACCGTCTCGGACACGCGCACGCCCGAAACCGACAACTCGGGCGACGTGCTCGCCGAGCGCATCGCAAAAGCCGGCCACCGGCTGGCTGCGCGAGCGATCGTTAAGGACGAGTTGACGGCGATCACCGGCCGGCTCGCGGCCTGGATCGCGGATTCCGGCATCGACGTGGTCATCGCCACCGGCGGGACCGGCGTCACCGGCCGCGACGTAACGCCGGAGGCCTTCCGCTCGGTCTACGAGAAGGAGATCGAAGGCTTCGGCGAACTCTTCCGCTGGCTCAGCTTCCGCACCATCGGCACGTCGACCATGCAGTCGCGGGCGACCGCCGGGGTCGCCGGCGGCACCTATCTCTTCGCGCTCCCCGGCTCGCCCGGCGCCTGTCGCGATGCCTGGGACGAGATCCTGGTCCATCAGCTCGACAGCCGGCTCAGGCCGTGCAACCTAGTGGAGCTGATGCCGCGGCTCAGGGAGCACCTGGCCGAGCCCGCCCGGGGCTGACCCGAGCGAAAGCCTCGCCGTCGTCCACGTCCTCCAGCACCTCGAGCAGCAGCACCCGGTCACGCCTCAGGTTCGCCAAGGTGTCGGAGAGCGCGTGCGGCCCCGAGAAGCGCACCCCCCGGAACGGATCGAGCCGCCGCGGCCGGCGGCGAAATCCGACCAGCCAGTAGCCGCCGTCGGCCGCCGGGCCGAGGACGGCGTCGAATCGTCCGAGCGCGGCGAAGGCCCGGGCAACGTGGCCGGGACCGAGGCCCGGCACGTCGGTGCCGACGATCACCACCGGCCCCGGCGGAAGCGTGCGCACCGGGCGGGCCATCCGCCGGCCGATATCGCCCCTGCCCTGCCCGATCCGCCGCCAGCCGCGCGGCCAGACCCGGGCGTTTGCGACCTCGGAGTCGGGGGTGAGGGCGAGCCATCGGTCCCAGCGCCGATCGCGCCCCAGCCCGCGCAGGAGGGCGAACGCCGTTCGCCTGTAGAAGATCCAGGCGCCGAGCGCACCGATGTCGCGGGCGAGCCGCCGTTTCACCCGGCCGAGGTGGGGGGCGCGGGCAAAGACGACCAGATGCCGGCGCGGGCGCAGGGCCGGGCCCTCAGCCATAGAGCCGGGCCAACAGCCGGGGCGGCACACCCAGCAGGTAGAGCGCGAGGCAGAGGAGGTTGCGAAGCGGCCTCAGCCAGTAGCCGCCCTCGCGGTAGCGCACGCTTGAGGTCCGCGCCTCGGCGGCGAGGATCGTGAGCCGGTGCCGGCCGACGCGGCGCACGATCGCCACGTCCTCCATGATCGGGATCGGCTCGAAGCCGCCGATCTCGCGGTAAAAGGGGGCGCGGATCAGGAGCCCCTGATCGCCGTAGACGAGGCCAAGGACCCGGGCGCGCAACCGGGCCAAGCGCTCGATCCGCCGGGCCGCGGGCGCGGGATCGTCGAGGGCGAAACGGAAGGCAGCCGCGCGCCGGGCGTTCGCGGGGTCGGCGAGGAACTGGGCGGCGACTCCGGCCCAGCCCGAGGCGAGCCGCGTATCGGCGTGCAGGAACAGAAGCCAGTCGCCGCCCGCGGCCTCGGCCCCGGCACGAAGCTGGACGCCCCGGCCGCGCGGGGCCGAGACAACCCGCGCACCACATCGGCCGGCGAGGTCGGCGGTGGCGTCGGTCGAACCGGAGTCGGCGACGATGACCTCGATCTCGAGGCCCGCGCCCGCGGCCTCGCCCAGAGCGCCGAGCGTGGCGCCGAGGCTCGCGCCCGCCTGCCAAGTCGGGATCACCACGCTGATGTCCACTCCCATCCACTCGGCCTTCGCCCCACGCCCCGAGCCGTTCCGCGTCCTCCATCGGCACCATAGCCGAGCGCCGGCGGAGGCGCGAGCGGGAGGGGCGAAACTTTCCCTGGAATGGGACCCAATACCGGCTTGGCATGCCCCCGGAACCCACGATATCTTGTGGGTACAATGCGGTCCGTTCGCAGCGGCTTGGGCGGCAGACGGCCAAACGGGCAATGATGGGGGCTTCGGCCCACTCGCGGACAAGGAGCTTCGCCGATGACCGAGAGACGACAAGCCAGGGCGACGCCGAGCGCCCTCGACGCCCTCAGCAGGCACTTCAGCCGCCTCGCCGAAACCTCGGCCGGCGGCCCGGCGGCGAAGGTATGGAAAGAGGCGGCCGCGGTCGACTACCGGAGCGCCAACCCCTTCCGCTACGACATGGAGTGGAAGGACGTGAGCGTGCTGGTCAACGCCCTCAAAGGCAACACCGACAAGCCGAAGGGCTGAGGCCGGGAGACGCCGTCCGCGCCCGCGGAGGCGCTGCCGCTTTATGATCTGTCGTCTTCGTTCTTGATTTGTTTCCATTGTTCCGGTTAGGCTCGGCCGATGGATCGGTCCGACCCCCTCGCGCCCCGACCCGCCTGCCCGCAGAAGGCCCGCGGCGCGATCGGCAATCCTACGGGGCGCTTCGAGCGTGAGGTACGGGTCCCGGTTTCCGACGGATGGGACGAGGGCGGGGCTCCGTCCGAGGGGCCGCGCCTCGCTACGACCCTCACCCCCGATGCGAGCCGCACCATCATCGCCCGGAACGACTCGCCGGACGTGGGCTTCGAGCAGTCGATCAATCCCTACCGCGGCTGCGAGCACGGCTGCGTCTATTGCTACGCCCGCCCGACCCACGGCTATCTCGGGCTTTCGGCCGGACTCGACTTCGAGACCAGGCTCTTCTTCAAGCCCGATGCGGCCCGCCTATTGGAGGCCGAGCTTCGCCGGCCCGGCTATCGGGTGCGCACCATCGCGCTCGGCACCAACACCGATCCCTTTCAACCCGTCGAGCGGCGACTCCGCATCACCCGCCAGGTGCTGGAGGTGCTTGCCGCCTTCAACCATCCGGTCGGCATCGTCACCAAGTCGGCACTGGTGACGCGCGATATTGACATCCTCGCGCCGATGGCGGCCAAGGGGCTGGCGCGGGTGATGCTCTCGGTCACCACCCTGGAGGCCGCGCTCGCGCATAAGCTCGAGCCGCGCGCGGCGCTCCCCGCCAAGCGACTCGAGGCCGTTCGCGTCCTCGCCGAGGCCGGAGTGCCGGCGGGGGTGATGGTCGCGCCGGTGATCCCGGCCCTCACCGACTGGGAGATCGAGCGCATCCTCGAGGCCGCGCGCGGGGCGGGGGCGGACCGGGCCGGCTACACCCTGCTCCGGCTCCCCCACGAGGTGAAGGACCTCTTCACCGACTGGCTTTCCGCCCACGCGCCGCTCAAGGCGCGCCACGTCCTCAGCCTGGTCCGCCAGTGCCGGAACGGCCTCCTCTACGACTCCGGCTTCGGCACCCGCATGACCGGCGAGGGACCGTATGCGCGCCTCATCGCGACGCGCTTCGAGGCCGCCTGCCGCAGGCTCGGCCTCAACCGCCCGCCGGGCGCCGGAGGCGCGCACCGCGAGCAGGACACCTCGCTCTTCCGCCCGCCGCCGCAGGCCGGCGACCAGCTCGCGCTCTTCGCGCACGACTGACGGCGCCGCTGCGCCGGTCGGGCGCCGGCGAGGTCAGTTATGGGCTCCCATCGTCCCATGCCGGTGGGACGAGTCGCCGCCGGCTGGCGCGCCGGCGTAGCCGCGAAGGCGGACGTACTCAGCCACCTGCTCAGGCGAGAGGAGGGCCCGCGCGAGGAGGTGGTAGCGGAGATGGGTGTGGCGCAGCTCGCCCTCGAGCCGCGCGATCGCGAAGACGAGCGTACCGAGCGCCCCGTCCTCGGCCGCGCCGCCGGCGAAAAGTCGGTCGAGGGTGGCCTCCTTCTCGACGATCGCCCGGCCGAGCGCCCGCGCCTCCCCCTGCATTCGCGCCTTGAGCGCACGCATCTCGCCGGCTTGCGCCTCGGAAAGCCCGAGCGCCTCAGCCAGGTCGAGAACGTGCGTCGGGCCCGGGTAGCGGTTGAGCTCGGCCGCAAGCGCGAGCGAAAGGCCCCGCCCGGCGAGCAGGTCCTCGACCTGCTCGGCCGAGAGAGCCTTGATCTCGCGCCCCTCCCAGCCGGCATAGGGCGAGCGCCCCGCCTCCGCGAAACCGGGGCTTCGCTCCGGTGCCGGCGGATCGGCCGCGCCCGCCGCCGCCGCGAGCGCGCCCGCCCCGGCCAGCACAGCCGCGAAAAGTAATTCCTTCATTCCGCTCTCCCTCATCCCGCCCGGCCCGGCAATTCCGCCGGGCAAAGCCGCCCATCCCTATAGACCCGCGCCCGGCCGCCGCAAAGCCCCGCCGGCATGTTATAGTCGGACCAAGGGGACGGGCCGCGTGCAAGGCCCGGTCCATCGCGGCCCGGGGTGCGATGCCTGATCTGTCGCTGGAGGGCTCCGTCGGCGCCGAGGTCGGCCGGCGGGTCGCGGGGGTGGACGAGGCCGGGCGCGGGCCGCTCGCCGGGCCGGTGGTCGCCGCCGCCGTCGTTCTCGGGCGCGAGGCGCTGGCCGGCGACCTCGTCTCCCGGCTCGACGACAGCAAGCGGCTCGCCCGGGCGGTGCGCGAGGCGCTCTACGCCGAGATCGCCTCCTCGGCCGACTGCGCGGTCGGTATCGCCTCGGTCGCCGAGGTCGATTCGTTGAACGTGCTCAGGGCCTCGTTCCTCGCCATGGCCCGGGCCGTCGCCGCGCTCGGCAGGCGCCCCGACGTCGCCCTCGTCGACGGCAACCGTGCCCCGCGCCTTCCCTGCCGGGTGCGGACCGTGGTGAGGGGTGACTCGATCTCGGCCTCGATCGCCGCCGCCTCGATCGTCGCCAAGGTCACCCGCGATCGGATCATGGCCGCGCTCGCCTGCGAGTTTCCCGGCTACGGCTGGGAGCGGAACGCCGGCTACGCCACCGCCGAGCACCGCTCGGCGATCGCCCGCCTCGGGGTGACCCCGCACCATCGCAGAAGCTTCGCGCCCATCCTTGAGGCGCTTGCTCAATTGAACCTGCCACTCGATTGAATCCACAGTAATTTTCGTTGACTGGGTGCTCGAAGCTGCCGCACGATGGGCAGATGACAGGCTACGACCGCTTCACCCGAGCCTAGTTGACCGCCCCCGGGGTCGCGTCTCTTCGATCAGGCGCGGCGCTTCCACGCCAGGGTGCGGGCGGACGGGACCCTGATCGCCAACTCCTACCGCGGCTCGATCCACCGGGTGGGCGCGCTCCTCCAGGGCGTGCCTTCGTGCAACGGCTGGAAGTTCTGGCACTTCGAGGCCAAGGAAGGGCTCACCCCCATCGACCGGCTGCGCGAGAAGATTCGCTCCGACCTCGGCGACTCCTGAGCACTTGCCCCGCGGCAGCGAGGCCGGCGCGAGCGTGCGCCGCCACCTTGCGCATGAGCGAGGGAAGCGCCGCCGCGGCCAACTCCTCCGGGCGAAGCCAGGTTCCCACCACGCCGCCGCCCCGGTCGAGCCGCCCCGTGAGCACCGAAAGCTCCAGGCGGAAGTGGGTGAAGGTGTGGGTCACCTTGCCCGGAAGCGCCTGCCAAGCAAGCGCCAGGGGGGCCGCGGCGGCGGCCTCGGCCAGGCCCCAGCGGCGCGCCCGCCATTCGCTCGAGGGCACCTCCAGCATGCCGCCGAGGAGGCCGCTTTCGGGCCGGCGGCGAAGCAGCACCGCGCCGTCCGCCCGCTCGATCCAGAAGGCGACGCCGCGCCTGAGCGGGCGCTCGGGCCTCGGCGCCCGGGCCGGCAGGGCCTCGGCCAGGCCGAGCCGCCTCCCGGCGCAGGCGTCGGCCCACGGACAGGACTCGCACCTCGGCCGGCGCGGCGTGCAAACCGTGGCGCCAAGGTCCATCAGCGCCTGGGCGAAGTCGCCGGCCCGGACGGCGGGGGCGAGGGCGCCAGCCTTGGCGCGGAGAGCCGCCCGCGCCCGCGGCAGGGGCTCGGCCACGGCGAAGAGGCGGGCGACCACCCGCTCGACGTTGCCGTCCACCGGCACCACCGAACGGTCGAAGGCGATCGCCGCGATCGCCGCGGCGGTGTAGGCCCCGACCCCGGGAAGCGCGCGAAGCGCCTCGGTCTCGGCCGGGAACTGCCCGCCGTGGCGCGCGACCACCTGACGCGCGGCGCGGTGCAGGTTGCGGGCCCGCGCGTAGTAGCCGAGCCCCGCCCAGGCCGCCAGCAGCTCGTCGAGCGGCGCCGCGGCGAGCGCCGCCACGCTCGGCCAGCGGGCGAGGATGCGGCGGAAGTAGGGCGCGACCGCGGCGACCGTGGTCTGCTGCAGCATGATCTCGCTCAGCCACACCACGTAGGCGTCGGAGCGCACGCCGGGAGGGACCCGCCACGGGAGGTCGCGGCGGTGGCGGTCGTACCAGGCGAGGAGCGCCGCGGGCGGCGGTTGTTGCGCGTCCATTCCGGCCCTAACATAGCGACGGCGCGCCCCCGGGTCAGCGGCGCGCCGGTGGGGGAGGGCCGGGCCATCGATCGTGCAGCCGGGGAAAGACGTGGGAGCGGCGGGCCGAAGGCGCTGGCGGTGAGCGTCGGCAAGGTCGCCGGGCCGGCGCTCGAGCGCCGCGGCCGGGCGGCGGCGGGGCTGATCGCCGAGTGGGCGGCGATCGTCGGTGCGGACCTCGCCGCGCACAGCCTACCCGAGGAGATCGTCTTCCCCCGCGGCAGCAAGAGCGAGGGCGTGCTCCGGCTTCGCGTCGGCGGCCCGCGGGCGGTGGAGATCCAGCACCTCGCGCCACAGATCATCGAGCGAATCAACGGCTATTTCGGCTACCGGGCGGTGGCCCGGCTGGCCTTCGTTCAGGCCCCCATCGAGGGCCGCGCCCAGCGCGCCCCGCGCGAGGAGCGCGCGCCCACGCCAGGCGAGGAGCGGGCGATCGAACGCGCCCTCTCCGGGATCGCAGATCCCGACCTCAAGGTTGCCCTCGCCCGCCTCGGTCGGGCGCTGGTCGGGCGTGCGTGCGAGCCCTGATAGGGTGCTTGCCGGTCGTCCGGCACCTGGGTATAGTCCTTCAAGATTTTGTGGTTCGGAGGCGAATTTGCGCCGAATTTCCCTAGGTGTTGTTTGCCTTGCGCTGGTGACGGCAGTGCTGCTGGCGCCCGTGCCGACGCGCGCGCAGGTTCCTGACTGGGCCACTACCGAGCGCACGCTGGGCAAGGCGGATGCGCCGGTGGTCATGATCGAGTACTTCTCGCTCACCTGCCCGCATTGCGCCGATTTCCACGCCCAGACGCTGCCGACCATCAAGGAGAAGTATGTCAGCACCGGCAAGGTGCGACTGATTCTGCGCGACTTTCCCCTCGACGGGGTCGCGCTGATGGCCGCCATGCTCGCCCGCTGCGTGCCGCCGGAGCGTTATTCCGGTTTCGTCGATGTCCTCTTCCGCTCCATGAACCAGTGGGCCCGCGACCGCGACCCGCGGGCCGGGCTCATGCGCATCGGCCGCCTGGGCGGAGTCGACGAGAAGACCGCGGAAGCGTGCCTCGGAAGCGAGGCGTTGCAGCGCCACGTGGTGCAGAGCCGGATCGAGGCGAGCAGCCGTTACCGGATCGAGTCCACGCCCTCCTTCGTGATCAACGGCCGCACGGTTGCCGGCGCCCTCCCCATCGAGGAGTTCGAGCGCCTCCTCGGCCCCCTCGTCAAGACCCCGTAACGACGCGCCGAGCGACCGCCGAGAACAAAGCCGCAAAGGAGGGCAGGCCCCGGTGCAGTTCACCAGACTTCGGCTGACCGGATTCAAGTCGTTCGTCGATCCCACCGAGCTGCTGATCGCACCGGGGCTCACCGGCGTGGTCGGCCCCAACGGCTGCGGCAAGTCGAACCTGGTCGAGGCGCTGCGCTGGGTGATGGGCGAGACCTCGGCCAAGATGATGCGCGGCGGCGAGATGGACGACGTGATCTTCAGCGGCACCACCACCCGCCCGCCGCGGAATCTCGCCGAGGTCATCCTCTCGCTCGACAACGCGGAGCGCGACGCGCCCGCCGGCTTCAACGACCACGAAGAGCTGGAGGTGAGTCGGCGAATCGAGCGCGGCTCGGGCTCGACCTACCGCATCAACGGGCGCGAGGTGCGCGCCCGCGACGTCCAACTCCTGTTCGCCGATTCGGCCACCGGGGCGCGCTCGCCGGCCCTTGTCAGCCAGGGCCGCGTGGGCGGCGTGATCGCGGCCAAGCCGGCCGAGCGGCGGCTCCTTCTGGAGGAGGCGGCCGGCATCATCGGGCTGCATTCCCGCCGGCACGAGGCCGAGCTCAGGCTCCGCGCGGCCGAGGCCAACCTAGCCCGCCTCGACGATGTGCTGGTCACCCTCGACGCCCAACTCCAGAACCTCAAGAAGCAGTCGCGCCAGGCGTCCCGCTACCGCAACCTTTCGGGCCACATCCGGCGCGCCGAGGCGCTGCTGCTCCTCATCCGCTGGCGCCGGGCCGAGGCCCAGCGCGAACAGGCCCGCGCCCGCCTCGACGGGGCCGAGGCGCTGGTCGCCGCGCTCACCGGCAGCGCCGCCCGGGCCGCCACCGTTCAGGCCGACACGGCGGCGCAACTGCCCGAGCTTCGCCAGGCCGAAGCCGAGGCGGCGGCCCGCCTTCACCGCCTGATCGTCGCCCGCGACGGCCTCGCCGAGGAGGAGCGGCGCGTTACCGCCGCGGCCGAGCAGGCCCGCGCCCGAATCGGCCAGATCGCCGGCGACCTCGAGCGCGAGCGGGCGCTCTCGGCCGACGCCGGTGCCGCCGCCGATCGCCTGGACGCCGAGCGCGCGGCCATGGCGCAGGCGATGGCGGGCGAAGCGGAGGCCCGCGCCCGAGCCGACGCCGCCTTCGACGACGCCCGCGCCCGCACCGACGCGCTCGACGCCGAGGCCGCCCGGCTCACCGAGCGGATTGCCGGCGAGGATGCCCGGCGCGCCACCCTCGACGAGCAGATCGCCGATCTCGACGCCCGGCGCGAAAGGCTCGCCCGCCAAGCCGCCGAGGTCGCCGAGCCGCGCACGCGCCTCGAGGCGGAGGTGCGCGAGAGCGCGGCGCTGGAGGCGGCAACGCGTGCGCTGCGCGAGGCCGAGGCCGCGCTCAACGACGCCCGCGCCCGCACCGACGCCGCCGAGGCCGCGCGCGCCGAGCTCCAGGCCGCCGAGGGCACGGCCCGGCGCGAACTGCAGGAGGCGGAGGGGCAGCTCGCCCGCCTCGAAGCCGAGAGTGCCGCCCTCGAGGCCCTTCTCGCCGAGGAGAAAGCGGCCAAGGACCAGGGCGACTTCTGGCCGAAGGTGATCGACCGGGTCACCGTCGCCCCCGGCCTCGAGGCCGCCCTCGGGGCGGCGCTCGGCGAGGACCTCATCGCCTCGACCGAGCCCTCGGCCCCCGCCCACTGGCGCCTGAAACCGGCCGAGCCGACCGATCCCGCGCTCGCCGAGGGGGTGGAGCCGCTCTCCCGCTTCGTCGAGGCCCCAGCGGTGCTCGCCCGCAGGCTGGCGCAGATCGGCGTGGTCGCGACCCACGCCGACGGCGATCGCCTCTCGGGGCGCCTCATGCCGGGCCAGCGGCTGGTCAGCCGCGACGGCGGCCTCTGGCGCTGGGACGGCTTTACGGTCGGGCCGGGCGCGCCCTCGGCCGCCGAAACCCGTCTCAAACAGCGCAACCGCCTGAGCGAGCTTGCGGCCGTAATCCCCGGGGCCCGCGAGGCAGCCGACGTGGCCAGGGCCGGCCTCGCCGAGGCCGGGGCGCGGGCGGAAGACTCGGCCGAGCGCGAGCGGCTCGGGCGCGAGGCCGCCCGCGCCGCCGAGACCCGGCTTGCCGAGGTCCGCGAGACCCATGCCAGGCTTTCCCAGGCGCAGGCGGCGGCCGCCTCGCGCCTCTCCGCGCTCGCCGACCTGGCCGAACGGCTCGCCGCCGAGATCGCCGAGACCGAGGCCAGGACGGGGGCGGCGCGGGCCGAGCGCGGGCGGATCGGTCAGGTCGACTCGGTGCGCGTGCGCAGCCAGGCGCTCCGCGCCGAGCTTGCCGACGCGCGGGCGGAGCTCCTTCACCGCCAGGCCGAGCGGGACCGGGTGGCGCGCGAGGCCGAGGCGCGGCACGCCCGCCTGGCGGAGACCTCCGCCGAGCTCGCCTCCTGGCGCGAGCGGGCCGAGGGCGCCAAGGCGCGAATCGCCGAGCTCGAGGCGCGGATCGAGGCCGCGGGGCGCGAGCTTGCGGCGATTGAGGCCCGCCCAGCCGAGCTGGCGGCCAGGCGCGGCGAACTCTTCGACCTGATCGCGCGGGCCGAGGAAGAGCGGAGCGCGGCCGCCGACCACTTGGCGGAAGGCGAGAGGACGCTCAAGGAGGCGGACGCGGCCCTGAAGGCGGAGGAGGCCCGCCTGGCAGATGCCCGCGAGGCGCGGGTGCGTGCCGAGGCCCGCACCGAGCAGGCCGAGGGCGAGTGCCGGGCACTCGTCGCCCGGGTCGCCGAGCGGCTCGACGCCGAGATCGCCGGCCTGCCTGAGATCGCCGAACTGAAGCCCGAGGTCGAAATTCCCGATCTCGAGGAGGTCGAACGCCGCCTCGAGCGCCTGATGCGCGAGCGCGAGACCATGGGCCCGGTGAATCTGCTTGCCGAGCAGGAGGCCGATGACATCTCCGCCCAGATCACGACCTTGCAGGAGGAGCGCGAGGACCTGATCTCGGCGATCGCGCGCCTGCGCCGGGGCATCGCCGAGCTCAATCGCGAGGCGCGCGAACGCCTCCTTGCCTCCTTCGAGAAGGTCGATCAGCACTTCCAGGCCCTGTTCACCCGCCTCTTCGGCGGCGGGCGCGCGCACCTCTCCCTGATCGAGGCCGAGGATCCGCTCGAGGCCGGACTCGAGATCATGGCCAGCCCGCCGGGCAAACGCCTGCAGGTGCTCTCGCTCCTCTCCGGCGGCGAGCAGGCACTCACCGCGCTCGCCCTCTTGTTCGCGGTGTTCATGACCAGCCCGGCGCCGGTCTGCGTGCTCGACGAGGTGGATGCCCCTCTCGACGACGCCAACGTCGATCGCTTCTGCACCCTGATCGAGGAGCTGGCGGGGCATTCCGCCACCCGGTTCCTGGTCGTTACCCACCACCGGATGACCATGGCGCGCATGGACCGCCTCTTCGGGGTGACCATGGCCGAGCGGGGAGTCTCGCAGATCGTTTCGGTCGATCTCGGCCAGGCCGAGGGCCTGCGCGCGACCGCCTGAGGGGCCGCGCAAGGGCCCACGACACAGACCGTTTCTCGTTTAATTTCAGCGCCTTAACCGGGGGGTTTTGGGCCTTGACAGCCCCTGGGGGAGCCCGTATCGTGCCGCCGCTTTCGCGCTGGACCGAACGGGAGGGCGTGAGCCGCTCCGACCCGCGTAGCGGGTCCGGCACGGGGATGCGCCGGAGGTTGTGGCATGAGCCAAGCCGAGCCGCCCCGCCCGCCGGGCTCCTTCGACGAGCGGCTCAAGTCCCTGAGGGACAGGTATGAGCGTGCGTCCGACGGCACGGGCCCCTCGGGGCGGCTGCCGATGAGTTTTCTCGGCCTCGCGTTCCGGATCGGCGTCGAGTTGGTGTCGGCCCTCATCGTCGGGGTCGGTTTCGGCTGGCTCCTCGACCGTTGGCTCGGCACCAAACCGTGGCTGATGGTGGTGTTCTTCTTCCTTGGCGGGGCCGCCGGGGTGCTGAACGTCTACCGCGCCGTGGGGCGAATGGGGCCGCCGCCAGCGGGGGGCGGAGAGGACGAAGAGGGCGGCTCCGGCCGGCGAGGAGGGGGATAAGGCGTGGCAAACCCGCTCGAGCAGTTCCGCATCAAGCCGATCGTCGAGCTGCCCATCGGCAGCGTCGACGCCTCCTTCACCAACTCCTCGCTGTTCATGCTGCTCGCGGTGGTGTTGATCGCGCTCTTCCTCACCCTCAGCATGCGCGGCCGCGCGCTCGTCCCCGGGCGCTGGCAATCGATGGCGGAACTGGCCTACGAGTTCGTCGCCAACATGGTGCGCGAGAACGTCGGCTCCGAGGGCCGGCGCTACTTCCCGTTCATCTTCTCGTTGTTCATGTTCATCCTCTTCGGCAACCTGCTCGGGCTGGTGCCATTCGGCTTCACCTTCACCAGCCACATCATCGTCACCTTCGGGCTGGCGATCACGGTGTTCACCGGCGTGACGCTGGTCGCGCTGGTTCGCCACGGCTTCAAGTTCTTCACTTACTTCTTCCCCTCCGGCGCGCCGGTGGCGATGGCGCCGCTCCTGGTGCCGATCGAAATCCTCTCCTACTGCTCGCGCCCTGTGACGCTCGCCATCCGGCTGTTCGCCAACATGATGGCCGGCCACACCATGCTCAAGATCTTCGCCGGCTTCACCGTGGGGCTGGGTGCGATCACCTACGGGATCGGCGGGATCGGCCCGGTGGCGGTGAATGTGGCGCTTACCGCATTCGAGTTCCTGGTCGCGGTGCTGCAGGCTTACGTGTTCACCGTGCTCACCTGCCTCTACCTGCACGACGCGATCCACCTGCACTGAGTCGCGCGCACACCCGGCCGGGCTTGGATGACCCCTTCAAACCGCAACACAGAGGACAAGACCCATGGACGTTGAAGCTGCCAGGATGATCGGTGCCGGCCTCGCCGTCGTCGGCCTGATGGGCGTGGGAACCGGCATCGGCAACATCTTCTCGAGCATGATCAACTCGATCGCGCGCAACCCGGCGGCGCGCCCGCAGGTGTTCCCGATCGGCATCCTGGGATTCGCCCTGGTCGAGGCGGTCGCGCTGTATGCGCTTCTGATCGCCTTCCTGGTCCTGTTCGCGTAGGCGCCGTCGGTCCCTCTTCGCCCGGGCCCCGAGCGGGGTCGACGCGAGGGCCGGGGATCCTTGCCGATGCCGCAGCTCGATCCGAGTTGGTTCCCGCCGCAGCTGATCTGGCTCGCCATCAGCTTCGCGCTCCTCTACCTGCTGATGACGCGCCTGGCGCTGCCGCGGATCGGCGAGGTGCTGGAGACGCGCCAGCGGCGGATCGACGACAACCTCGACCGCGCGGCCGAGATCAAGCAGGAGGCCGACCGGGCGATCGCCGCTTACGAGAAGGCCCTGGCCGAGGCCCGGGCCGAGGCCCACGCGATCATGCGCGAGGCGGGCGCCCGACTCGCCGCCGAGGCCCAGCGCCGGCAGGCCGAGCTTTCGGCGCGACTGGCGAGCGAGGCCAAGGAGGCCGAGGCCCGCGTCGGCGATGCCAAGGCGGCCGCGCTCGGCGAGATCCGGGGGGTCGCGGCCGAGGTCGCGCGCGCCGCCGCCGTCCGGCTCGCCGGGATCGAGCCGGACGCCCAGACTCTTGTGCGCGCGGTCGAGGCGGTGATGAAGGGGCGCGCCTGATGGAGCACGCCGAGCCCTTCTGGCAGTCGGCCGAGTTCTGGATCCTCGTCGCCTTCGTCATCTTCGTCGCGATCGCGGCGAAACCGGCGTGGCGGGCGATCACGACGATGCTGGATGAGCGCGCCCGCACCATCCGCAACGACCTCAAGGAGGCCGAGCGGCTGCGCGAGGAGGCGCAGAAGATGCTCGCCGAAGCCCAGCGCAATCAGCGCGATTCGGTCAACCACGCCAAGGAGATCATCGAGACGGCGCGGTCCCAGACCGAGCGGCTGACCAGGGAGGCGGGTGAGCAGCTCGAGGCCGCGCTCGACCGGCGCATGCGCCATGCCCACGAGCGGATCGCCCAGGCCGAGGCGCTGGCATTGGCCGAGGTACGCGCGACCGCGGCCGAGGTCGCGATCGAGACCGCGCGACACGTCATCCGCGAGCACCTTCCCGAGGAACGCAAGCGGGCGCTGATCGCCCGCGCGATCGAGGAAGTTCCGGCCAGGCTGGGCTAACTGCGCCGGCGCCCAGCCCCCTACTCCGCCGCGTGGGCGTATGCCTCGACCGGCGGGCAGGCGCAGACCAGGTTGCGGTCCCCGTAAACATTGTCGATCCGGCCCACCGGCGGCCAGTACTTGCGCTCGCGCACCCAGGGGAGCGGATAGGCGGCCTGCTCGCGCCCGTATTTCCGGTCCCATTTTTCCGCCACCAAGTCATCAAGGGTATGCGGGGCGCGTTTCAAGGGGTTGTCCTCGCGGTCGAACCGACCATCGATCACCGCCGCGATCTCGCTGCGGATCGCGATCATCGCCTCGCAGAAGCGGTCGAGCTCCTCCTTCGACTCGCTCTCGGTCGGCTCGATCATCAGCGTCCCGGCCACGGGGAACGACATGGTGGGGGCGTGGAAGCCGAAATCCATCAGCCGCTTGGACACATCCTCGGCAGTGATTCCGGAGTCGTGCTCGAGCGGACGGAGGTCGATGATGCACTCATGGGCGACCATGCCGTTGGCCCCGGTGTAGAGCACCGGGAAGTGGGGCGAGAGGCGCCTAGCCACGTAGTTGGCGTTGAGGATCGCGACCTGGCTCGCTTTCTTGAGCCCCTCCGGCCCCATCATGGCGATGTAGACCCAGGAGATGGGGAGGATCGCCGGGCTCCCCCAAGGCGCGGCGGAGACGGCGGTGATGCCGCCCTTCGGCCCGCAGTCGGGCCGGAGCCCGTGGCCGGGGAGGTGCGGCGCGAGGTGCGCCTTCGCGGCGATCGGCCCCATGCCAGGGCCGCCGCCCCCGTGCGGGATGCAGAAGGTCTTGTGCAGGTTGAGGTGCATCACGTCGGGGCCGAACTCGCCCGGCCGGCAGAGGCCGACCAGTGCGTTGAGGTTGGCCCCGTCCATGTACACCTGCCCTCCGTTGGCGTGCACGATCCGGCAGATGTCGACGATCCCCTCCTCGAACACGCCGTGGGTGGACGGATAGGTGATCATGAGCGCGGCGAGGTCGGCCTTGTGGGCCCCGGTCTTGGCCTTAAGATCGGCGAGATCGACGTTGCCGTGCTCGTCGCACCCCACCACCACCACCCTCAGGCCCGCCATCACCGCGCTCGCCGGGTTGGTCCCGTGCGCCGAGCTGGGGATCAGGCAGACGTCGCGGCGGCCCTCTCCCCGGGCCGCGTGATAGGCGCGGATGGTGAGAAGCCCCGTATACTCGCCTTGCGAGCCGGCGTTCGGCTGCATCGAGACCGCGTCCATCCCGGTGATCTCGGCCAGCCACTTGGCCAGTTCGCCGATCATCGCCACGTAACCTTCCGTTTGCTCGGCCGGGGCGAAGGGATGGAGGCCGGCGAAGCCCGGCCAAGTGACCGGGATCATCTCGCTGGTGGCGTTGAGCTTCATCGTGCACGAGCCGAGCGGGATCATCGAGCGGGTGAGCGTGACGTCCTTCTCCTGCAGGCGATGGAGATAGCGGAGCATCTCCGTCTCGGAGTGATACCGGTTGAAAACGGGATGGGCGAGGAACGCGGAGGTGCGCCTGAGCCTGGCTGGAATCGCGTCCCTGGCCTTGGCGTCCAGGGCCTCGACCGCAAGCCCGTGGCCGGCCCGGCCCGAGAAGACCTCGAACAGCGCCGCGACCTCGGCCCGGGTGGTCGTCTCGTCGAGGGCGACGCCGACGGTCTCGGCGTCGATCCGCCTGAGGTTGATGCGCTTCGCGCGCGCACGGGCCAGCACCGCGTCGGCACCGTCCACCGCCACCGCCAAGGTGTCGAAAAAGGCCTCATGGCGGAGCCGAAAGCCGAGGGCCTTGAGCCCGTCGGCGAGGATGACGGCGAGCCGGTGAACGCGCCCCGCGATCCGCTTCAGCCCCTCGGGGCCGTGATAGACCGCGTACATGCTGGCCATCACCGCCAGCAGGACCTGGGCGGTGCAGATGTTGCTGGTCGCCTTCTCGCGGCGGATGTGCTGCTCGCGGGTCTGCAGCGCGAGCCGCAGCCCCGGCCGGCCCTTGCCATCGACCGAGAGGCCGACGAGCCGCCCCGGCATGGTGCGCTTGAGCGCGTCGCGGCAGGCGAGGAACGCGGCGTGCGGGCCGCCGAAGCCGAGCGGCACGCCGAAGCGCTGCGAGTTCCCGACCACGATGTCGGCCCCGAACGCACCGGGGGGAGCGAGGAGGACGAGCGCGAGAAGGTCGGTCGCCACGATCACCAGCGCCCCCGCCTTGTGCGCCCCCTCGATCAGCGCCGCGTAATCGGGAACCGCGCCGGTCGTGGTCGGATACTGGAGCAGGATGGCGAAGGGCTTCCCGGCGAAGACCTCCGCCCCGGCCGTATTCCCCACGATCAGCTCGATCCCCAACGGCTTGGCCCGCGTCCGCATCACCTCGATGGTCTGGGGATGGCAATCGGCAGCGACGAAGAAGGCGTGCGACTCCCCCTTGTGGGCGCGGCGCGCCATGGTCATCGCCTCGGCCGCGGCCGTGCCCTCGTCGAGGAGCGAGGCGTTGGCGACCTCCATGCCGGTCAGGTCGCAGATCATGGTCTGGAAATTGAGCAGCGCCTCCAGCCGGCCCTGCGCGATCTCGGCTTGATAGGGGGTGTAGGCGGTGTACCAGCCCGGGTTCTCCAGAACGTTCCTCAGGATCACCGTTGGCGTGATCGTATCGGCGTAGCCCATGCCGATGAGCGAGGTGAAGAGCTGGTTGCGTTCGGCATGCGCGGCCAGTCGCTTGAGCGCGCCGCGCTCGCTCTCGGCCGCCGGGAGCGCCAGCGCCTTCTTGTTCCGGATGCGCCTGGGCACGGTCCGCTCCACCATCTCGTCAAGGGAGCCGAGCGCTAGGGCGTCGAGCATCCGCGCGATGTCGGCATCGCCCGGACCGATATGGCGACGGACGAAGGCGTCGCGCCCCTCGAGTGCGGCCAGGCTGGCGCGTGCCTCGGCGCTCATTGGCCGCCTCCGACGTGGGCCTTGTAGGCCGCCTCGTCCATTAGCTCCTTAAGCTCGCCGGGATTGTCGATGCTGATGCGAAAGAACCAGCCCTCGCCGGCCGGGTCCTGGTTGACCTTGGCCGGGTCGTTGGGAAGCGCCTGATTGACGGCCACGATCTTGCCGCTGACCGGGGCGTAGACCTCGCTCGCCGCCTTCACCGACTCGACCACCGCGGCCTCGACCCCCTTGGCGAGCTTCCTGCCGACCTCGGGCAACTCGACGAACACCACGTCGCCCAGTTGCTGCTGGGCGTAGTCGGTGATGCCGACAACCCCCTCCTTGCCCTCGATCCGGATCCACTCGTGTTCCTTGGTGAACTTGAGCTCGCTCATCGCGCTCGACTCCCTGGCTTGTCCTGTTCGTCCGTCGGCCCCGCGCGCCTCAGCCGCGGTGGTAGCGGTGGGGCACGAACGGCATCGGCACCACCTTCGCCGGCATCTCCTTGCCGCGCACCACGAGCCTGAGCTCGGTGCCGGCGGCGGCGAAGTCCCGCCGCACGTAGCCCATGGCGATCGGCCGGCCGAGGGTGGGGCCGAAGCCGCCGCTGGTGACCTCGCCGATCCTCTCGCCGGCGGCGCTGAAGACTTCGGTATGGGCGCGGGCGGGCTGCCGGCCCTCGGGTAGGATCCCCACCCTGAGGCGCGGCGCACCCTCGGCGAGCTGACGACGGATGATCTCGGCGCCGGGGAAACCCCCGCCCTCTCGCCGGCGCTTGGCGATGGTCCAGGAGAGGTCGGCCTCGACCGGCGTGGTGGTGGTGTCGATGTCGCTGCCATAGAGGCAGAGCCCGGCCTCGAGGCGGAGCGAATCGCGCGCCCCCAACCCGACCGGCTTGACCCCGGGCTCGGCAAGGAGCGCTCGAGCAAGCGCCACCGCCTTCGCGGCCACGACCGAGATCTCGAAGCCGTCCTCGCCGGTGTAGCCGGAGCGGGTAGCCTCGCAGGCGATTCCGGCGACGCGGAGCGCCGACCGGCTCATGAACGCCATGCGGTCGGCGCCGGGCGATAGGCAGCCCATCACCGCCGCCGCCCTCGGCCCCTGGAGCGCAACCAGCGCCCGCTCCGGCATTTCCTCCAGGTGCACCCCGCCGGAGAGGTTGGCGCGGAGATGGGCGAAGTCTTGCTCCTTGCAGGCGGCGTTGACCACCAGGAAGAGCGCCTCGCCGAGGTTCGTGACCATGAGGTCGTCGAGGATGCCGCCCTGGGCGTTCGTGAAGACGGTGTAACGCTGGCGCCCGGGCTTGAGCTCGACGATGTTACCGGGCACCAGCCGCTCCAGCGCCTCGGCCGCACCCGCGCCCACGATCCGGGCCTGCCCCATGTGCGAGACATCGAACAGGCCGGCGCCTTGGCGGGTGGCCGCGTGCTCGGCGATAATCCCCTCATACTGCACCGGCATCTCGTAGCCGGCGAAGGGCACCAGCCGCGCGCCCAGCTCGACGTGGAGCTCGTGCAGGGGCGTTCTCTTAAGGGAAGCGAGGGATGGCTCGCCCATCAGGTCCTCCGAATGTGTGTCGCCCTTCGCATCCGCCGAACCCCGGATGCCGGGCGCCCCCCTCTGTCTCGGGACCTGAAAGATTCACCCGCGCGGATGCGGGTTTACATCTTCGGTGAGGCGCCTGCCTGCGCCTGCTTTCCAGAGTGTCATCGCCCTGCGGTCCTTTTGCCTGAGAGTTTCGGGGGCCCGTTGCTCCTTCGGCGCCGGCCGCGGCCGAGTCCGTCCGCAAATGGGACGCCCTCGCCCGCCGGTCTCTCCCGCAGGGGTCGTATGACTCCTCGCCGCCGGACCCCTCGCCCCGAGGGCGCGCGATCCGCCAGCACCACCCAGTTTAGTCCCTCTCCGGCCAACGTCAATGCCACCCCGGCGCGGACCCGGCAAGGCTACAGGCGGGGCTGCGTGCTCCGGTTGTACTCGAGCTCCTCGGCGGTGAGCTGGAAGCCGAGGAAGATTTCGAACGCGGTCCCCGGCTGGTTTTCCTCGATCGGGATGACGAGCTGGATTTCGTCGTCGTTGAGCCGCACCCGGTTGCGATTCGGCGGGAAGACGAAGAGGGCCTCGAAGTCGTTCTTGCTGAGGACGTTGCCCGCGCGGTCGGCGACCGCCACAAAATAGGGCACGTTGGCGCGCCGGTCGGCGTTGGCCGGGCCGCGGGTCGCCTCGATCGCGACGTTGAAGTCGACGGTCAGGCGGCCCTTGCTCGACTCGTAGGTGCAGGTCCCCTTGGCCGCCACGATCTCGGCCTCGACCATCATGTTGGTGATGTCGCGGCTCGACCCGGGGCCAAACTTCACCACGTTGGCCGCGTCGCGGAGGATGCCGACCTCCGGGCAGGGCGGCCCGGAAGGCTGAGGCTTGAAGGTGCCGCAGCCGCCGGCAAGGAGGGCCAGGGCAAACCCAATGGCCGAGGCGCTGGCGAAGCGAGGCATCGACGCCCGCTCAGACCGTCTCGTGGGTGCCGTCGCAGAGGGGCCGCCCGGCGCTCCGCTTGCAGCCGCAGAGGTAGACGGCCTCGCTGGTCTCGGCGGTGAACACCACCGGGCGCAAGGCCGTGACCTTGTGCGAGCCGTCGCAAAACGGCTGCTTCTTCGAGCGCCCGCAGGCGCACCAGGCATACTTCTTGCCGGCCTCGACCGCGAAGGCGTGAGGGCCCTTCTGGGCGATGATGGCTTCCGACATGGCCTCCTTCTCCTCCGGGGCGCGCTCGGCCGCTACCGCAGCCGACGCGTCGGCGGCGTCGGCCTGTTGTAGAAAAGATCGCGGGCGAGCGCAACGCGGGGCTTCACTTTTCGTCGCCGATCGGCATGATGCCGACGCAGAGGCCGGGGCCGCAGGCCCTGCGGGGCGGCGAGGGGCCGCCCCGGCCCGGCCTCCGAGGTTGACCATGGAGAGAGCGCCCCTCACCATCCTGCTTGCCGCCCCCCGCGGCTTCTGCGCCGGGGTCGATCGGGCGATCAAGATCGTCGAGGAGGCGCTCGCGCGCTACGGCCCGCCCGTCTACGTCCGGCATGAGATCGTCCACAACCGCTTCGTGGTGGAGGGGCTCGAGGCCAAGGGGGCGGTATTCGTCGACGAACTCGACGAGGTCCCCGAGGACGGCCAGCCAGTCGTCTTCTCCGCCCACGGCGTGCCGAAGCGGGTTCCGGCCGAGGCCGCCCGGCGCAAGCTGTTCTATCTCGATGCCACTTGCCCGCTGGTGAGCAAGGTCCACCACGAGGCCGAGCGCCACTTCGCCCGCGGCCGCCATGTGATTCTCGTCGGCCACGCCGGCCATCCCGAGGTGATCGGCACCATGGGCCAGCTCCCCGAGGGGGCGGTCACCCTGGTGCAGACCGTGGCCGAGGCCGAGCGCGCGCGCATTCCCGGTGCCCGGCCCCTCGCCTACATCACCCAGACCACCCTCTCGGTCGACGACACCGCCGAGATTATCGCCGTGCTCACGCGCCGCTTTCCCGAAATCGAGGGCCCGCGACGCGAGGACATCTGCTATGCCACCACCAACCGCCAGCAGGCGGTGAAGGCGATCGCGCCCCGCGCCGATGCGCTCATCGTGATCGGTTCCCCCAACTCCTCCAACTCCAACCGGCTGGTCGAGGTCGCGCGGAAGGCGGGCTGCGCGCGCTCCATGCTGATCCAGCGCGCGCAGGCGATTCCGTGGCTGGCGCTGGCCGGCGTCGGCCACCTCGGGCTCACTGCTGGCGCCTCCGCCCCGGAGGTGCTAGTCGAGGAGGTGATCGCCGCCTTCCGCGAGCGCTTCGAGGTAACGATCGAGGAGGTCACGGTCACCGAGGAGGACGTGACCTTCAAGCTCCCCCTCGCCCTCGGCGCCTGACGAGTCTGGCATGGCGGTCTATACCGAAGTCCCCGACGACGAACTGGCCGCCTTCCTCGCCCAGTACGACATCGGCAGGGTTGTGGCCTGCAAAGGCATCGCCGAGGGGGTTGAGAACTCCAACTATCTCCTGCAGACCGAGCGCGACACCTACATTCTCACCCTCTACGAGCGCCGGGTGGTGCCCGAGGATCTCCCTTACTTCCTCGGCCTGATGGAGTATCTGGCGGCGCGCGGCATCCCTTGCCCGACCCCGATCCGGGGCCGCGATGGCAAGGCCCTCCGCGCGCTCCGCCGCAAGCCAGCGGCCATAGTCAGCTTCCTCGCCGGGGTCTGGCACCGGCGCCTCCTCCCCGAGCACTGCGCCAAGCTCGGCACCGCGCTCGCCAGGATGCATCTCGCTGGTCGCGACTTTCCGATGGCCCGGGCGAACGACTACTCGCTCGGGGGCTGGCGGACGCTCTTCGAGCGCACCGCGGCGCGCGCCGGCGAGGTGTCCGCAAGCCTCGCCGAGGAGCTGGAGGCCGAGCTGCGCTTCCTCGAGGGCCACTGGCCCGAGGGCCTTCCGACCGGCAACATCCACGCCGACCTCTTCCCCGACAACGTCTTCTTCCTCGGCGAGGAGATCTCCGGCCTGATCGACTTCTACTTCGCCTGCACCGACTTCTTCGCCTACGACATCGCGGTCTGCCTGAACGCCTGGTGCTTCGAGCCCGACCTCACCTTCAACACCACCAAGGCGCTTCGCCTCCTGGCCAGCTACCGCCGCGTGCGCAAGATCGAGCCCGCCGAGGCCGAGGCGCTGCCGGTGCTGGTACGGGGAAGCGCGCTCCGCTTCCTGCTTACCCGCCTTTACGACTGGCTCAACCGCGCCGAGGGCGCGCTGGTGACGCCCAAGGACCCGCGCGAGTTCCTGCGCAAGCTCCGCTTCCACCAGCGGGCCGCGGGGCCCGCCCTCTACGGCCTGCAATGAGCCCGGCGCGGACGGCCCGCGAGGCCGTCGTCGAGGCCTTCACCGACGGCGCGTGCAGCGGCAATCCGGGACCGGGCGGCTGGGGGGTGGTGCTGCGCTATCGCGGGCACGAGAAGGAACTCTACGGGGCCGAGGCCGAAACCACCAACAACCGCATGGAGCTCACCGCGGCGATCGCCGCGCTGGAGGCGCTCAAACGCCCGGCGCGGGTGGTGCTGCACACCGACAGCCTCTACCTCAGGGACGGCATAACCCGCTGGATCCACCGGTGGAAGGCGCGCGGTTGGCGGACCTCCGATCGCAAGCCGGTCAAGAACCTCGATCTCTGGCAGCGCCTCGAATCGCTCCTCGCCCGCCACGAGGTGACGTGGCGCTGGGTCCGCGGCCACGCCGGACATGCCGAGAACGAGCGGGCCGACGCCCTCGCCCGCCGCGGTATCGCCGAGGCCCGCACGGAGGGCTGACCCGGAGACCGATCGGGGGCTGACGGCGAGTCCGCCGATTGCGTTTTGCCCGAACTCGGGGTATTGGTACCTCTACGTGGGGGTGCAGGCCCCCTGCAACCCAAGATGCACCGCGTTCAAGCCCTGCTCGGGTAAGTTTATGCTCGAGGAGGACATCATGGACGCGGTTTTTCGTTCGATCCCGGTTTCCGCCCTCACCGGAGTTGTGGACAACCTATCGAAAGCTCACAGCGAGAGCACGATCTTCCCAGGCGGAAACGGAACGGGAGCCGCGGCCGGCCCCCGTGTCCTTGCCTCCTTCGGGCGGCTCTCGGGTCAGAGGCCCTTAAGCAGGGTCTCGGCCGAGCTCTTGTCGACCCCCGTGCCTTCCTCGAGGTTGAAGGTTTTGACCACGCCGTTGTCGACGATCATGGCGTAGCGGCGCGAGCGTACGCCGAGGCCGCGCTCGACGAGGTCGAGCTCGAGCCCGAGCGATTTGGCGAGCTTGCCGCTGCCGTCGGCGAGCATGGTCACCTTGCCGGCCGTGTTCTGGACCTTGCCCCAGGCATCCATGACGAAGACGTCGTTCACCGCGACGCAGGCGACCTCGCTCACCCCCTTGGCCTTGATCTTGTCCGCGTTCATCACGAATCCGGGGAGATGCTTGGCCGAGCAGCCCGGAGTGAAGGCCCCGGGAACCCCGAACAGGGCCACCTTACGGCCCTTGAAGAACTCGTCCGTCGACACGTCTTTCGGCCCGTCCGGCCCCATCACCTTGAGCGTGGCCGAAGGGAACTTGTCGCCCACCTTGATCATCGCACCCTCTCTCTTTGGAATCCGAATTGCCAGGATCGCGCCGTGCCGCCCGCGCCGCGGGCCCGATCGCGCGCCCGCTCCTAAGATAGGGTTTTTCCGATGCTGCGCCAGCCCCGGCGTCAGCGGCGAAGCCCGGCGGTCCGCCCGCTCCTCCCCCTCGCCCGCTCGACCGCGTCCAGCACCTCGTCGGTGGTGAGAAGCTCGGCCAACGCCAAGCCAGAGGGCGCCGCCGGCCCGTAGACGGCGGTGAACGGGATGCCGTAGCGCCCGAAGCTCGCGAGGTATGTCGAGATCGCCTCGTCGGGCGTGGTCCAGTCGGCGCGCATCGGCACCACCTCGCCGGCAGCGAGGCGGGCGCCCAGCTCGCCGCGCTCGAGCACCAGCGCCTTGTTGACCTGGCAGGAGAGGCACCAGTCGGCGCTGACCGTGACCAGTACGACGCGGCCCTCGTCCACCAGCCGGGCGATGGCGGGGAGGTCGAACTCGCGCCACTTGACCGGGCCCACGCCCTCGGCGCCGCCGTCGCGCACCGCCGTCTTGCCGGCGAGCGGAAGCCCAAGCGCCGCCACCGCCACCACCCCGAGCGCCACGCCCAGCGCCCGGCGGAGCCCGCTTGTCCGCGCCTGGTGGCGGAGGAAGAATCCCCCGGCGAGGGCGAGGGCGAGCCCGGCGAGGGCGAACGCGACCGCATGGCCGGCCTGGACGGCGAGAATCGTCAGCAGCCACACGGCCGTGCCGGCGAGGGCGAAGCCGAGAACCCGCTGCACCCACACCATCCACGGCCCCGGCCTAGGCAGCACGGCGACCAGTCGCGGCCGGGCGGCAACCGCCAGGTAGGGCGCGGCGAGGCCCACCCCGAGGAGGGCGAAGACGGCGACGATCTCGTCCGCGTCGCGGGCGAGCGCGAAGCCGACCGCGGGGCCGACGAACGGCGCCGAACAGGGGGTGGCGAGGAGCGTGGTGAGCGCGCCGGTGAGGAAATTGCCGAGGAAGCCCCGCGCCTCGCGCCCCCCATCCGCCTCGCCCGCGGCCGCGGCGGCAACGACACGGGGCAGGCGGACCTCGAACCAGCCCCACAGGTTGGCGGCGAAGGCGGTAAGCACGAGCACCATCGCCGCAAGGAAGAGCGGCTGCTGGAACTGGATGCCCCAGCCCACCCGCGCTCCGGCGAGCTTCACCGCCACCAGGGCGCCGGCGAGAGCGAAGAAGGAGGCGACGATTCCCGCCGCGACCGCGAGGAAGCTCACGCGCACCTCGGCACCCGTCCGCCCGCCCGCCCGGATCACGCCCAGGAACTTGATCGAGAGCACCGGCAGCACGCACGGCATCAGGTTGAGGATCAGCCCGCCGAGGAGGGCAAGCCCGAGCATGGCGAGGAGCCCGGCCTCGAGCGGCGCGTCGAGGTCGCCGGCCGCGACCGCTTCCACCTTCTGCTCGACCGCCCGCCCCCCCGAGACCAGCGTGAGCGTGAGGCTTTGGCCCGCCAGCGCCGCGTAGGCGTCGCGGCCCCTGACCGCGACGGTGAGGATCGCCCGCCGCTCGCGCTCGGTGAGCTCCATCTCCGGCGGCGGGAACTGGAAGCCGCGCGGACCCTCGACGATAAGGTCGGTCCGCTCGATCGGAAATGCCGAGCGCACCGCTACCCGGAGCGCCGCCCCCGAGGGAACGCGCCCGATGCGCACCCCCTCGATTCTCAGGCCGAGGTCGGCGGCGCCCCCCGGCACCCTGGCCCGGTAGCGCTCGATGAGGTGGGCGAAGGGAGTCACCCCCGCCTCGCCGGGGGGAAGCTCGAGGGCCAGCGCATGGCTGTAGGGAATACAGATCTCCTTGCAGACGAGGTAGTCGAGCGCGGCGCGAAGCGCCAGTGTCCGCGCCGGATCGGCGACCCGCACACGCACCGGCAGGACCACCTCGCCGTCGTAGCCCATGGTCTGCAGGCCGAACGCCTCGAACCGCTCGGGCACCGGCCAAAGGATCTCGGCGGCGGCGAGGTTGGTCGAGCCCGACCAGTCAACGCGCGGCGGGATACCCGCGTCGCCGGGCGAGCGCCAGTAGATCTTCCAGCCCGGCAGCATTTGGAACTGAAGCCCAACGAGCAGGCCCTCGCGCGCCGCCGCCCCGACCCCCGCCCCGCCGGTGCCGAGCGCGCCCGCCGCCGAGACCAGCCGCACCGCGGCGTGGTCGTTCCGCGACCAGTCGGAGGCGCCGGAGGACGGCGCCGCCGCGGCGCCGGCCGCAGCCAGCCCAAGCGCGACGCAGGCGGCGAGTACCGGCCCGATCCGCCGCGCCACCCGGGTTGTCCTCCTCCGCACGCTCACCCGTTCCTGCTCCTCGTGCCGCTCCATCCGAATCGTCCGCCTTGCCCGCGTCGGCGGGCGCGGCAGGCGCCGGGACTCGAAACGGCGCGCACCCTATCACGTCTCCGGCTCACCGGACGTCACAATCCCGTGTCAGCCGGCGCGATCCGAGCCTTCCGCGCTTGTTCCGGCCTTAGCCGGCTGGCACTATATATATGCAGGCCGAACCGGAATGGAGAGTTGGGGGCGGGGTTGGAAAATCAGGCCCGGCAGCGCGGTCGGGCCGAGCTTGGAGACGAGGCCGCGGGCCTCGCGGGACGAGATGAGCACTGCGCCAGACTCGACCGGTTACCTGACGGGCAAGCTGCTGCTCGCCATGCCGCAGATGCAGGATCCCCGCTTCGTCAAGACGGTGATCTACATGTGCGCGCACACCTCCGACGGGGCGATGGGGCTGGTCGTCAACCGCCCGGTCACTAACCTCTCCTTCCCCGACCTCCTCGAGCAGCTCGACATCAAGGAACCCTCGGGCAAGCGCGAAATCCGCATCCACTTCGGCGGGCCGGTCGAATCGAGCCGCGGCTTCGTGCTCCACTCGGCAGATTACGTGCAGCCCGGCACCATGGTGGTGAACAACGACGTCGCCCTCACCGCGACCGTGGAGATCCTGCGCGAGATCGCCCGCGGCGGCGGGCCCCGCGACTGCCTTCTGGTGCTCGGCTACGCCGGGTGGGGGCCGGGGCAGCTCGACAGCGAGATCCAGGCCAACGCCTGGCTTCACGTGGACGCCGATCGCGATCTCGTCTTCGGCCAGGACATCGACGACAAGTGGGAGAAGGCGATGCGGAAACTCGGCATCGATCCCCACCTCCTCTCCGGCAACGCCGGTCACGCCTGAACCCGCACGGCCCGACGCCAAGCCGCCGCGGCACGAGGGCCCGAGCCGCGCTCAGGCGAGCCGAGCGGCGATCCGCTCAAGGGGTTCGAGGTTAGCGATCAGTCCCAGGGCGGCGAACGCGGGGGCCGTGCGGAAGAGTCGGCGGGCAACGGCGGTTACCGTGCCGGCGTCGATCGCGTCGATGTTGGCGATCGTCTCCTCGACCGGGACGGGGCGGCCGTAGACGTGAAGCTGCCGGGCGAGCTGCTCGCAGCGCGCCGACGTGCTTTCGAGCGACATCAGGATGCTCGCCTTGAGTTGCGCTCTGGCGCGGATCACTTCCTCCTCGCCAACCTCGGCCGCCGCCTTCTGCAGCTCCTCGCAGACCACGGGGACGAGATCGCGGACCTCTTCCTCGCCGGTGCCGGCATAGAGCCCGAAGACGCCGTTGTCCATGTACGAGGACGAGAAGGTGTAGATGCTGTAGCAGAGGCCGCGCCGCTCACGGACCTCCTGGAAGAGCCGCGACGACATGCCGCCGCCGAGCAGGGTGGAGAGTACCAGCCCGGCGTAGAAGTCGGGGTGCGCATAGGCGACCCCGGCGAAGCCGAGCACCATGTGCACCTGCTCGAGCGGACGGGCCTCGCGCACCTCGCCGCCCACATACTTGGCCGGATCGCCCGCGGTTGCGCGGTCGACGGGGAGCTGGTCGAAGGCCCGCGCCGCCAGCTCGACGAAAGGCTCGTGTGCGATCCGGCCGGCGGCCGAGATCACGAGCCGCGACGGGCCGTAGTGCTGATCTAGGTAGGCGCGCACCGCCTCGCGCGAGAGCGCGCGCACGCGCGCGGCCTCGCCCAACACCGAGCGGCCGAGCGCCTGGCCGGGGAAGGCCACCTCCTGAAAACGGTCGAAGATCACGTCGTCAGGGGTATCGTTGACCTGGCCGATCTCCTGCAGGATCACCTGCCGCTCGCGCTCCAGCTCCTCGGCGTCGAAGACCGAGTGCTGGAGGATGTCGGCAAGGATGTCCAGCGCGAGGGGCACGTCGCCGTGCAGAACCTTGGCGTAGTAGGCGGTATGCTCGCGAGAGGTGTAGGCGTTGAGGTGCCCGCCCACCGACTCGATCTCCTCGGCGATCTGGCGGGCGGTGCGCCGGCGCGTGCCCTTGAAGGCCATGTGCTCGAGCATGTGGGCGACGCCGTTGACCTCGGCCGGCTCGTGGCGGGTGCCCGCCCCGGCCCACACGCCGAGCGCCACCGTCTCCACCTGATCCATCGGGTCGGTGGCGACACGAAGCCCGCTCGTCAGGGTGGTGACGCGAACGCTCATGCCGCCGCCCGCCGTCCCGCCTTGGCGCGGACGAACGCCTGGATCCGGGCGAGGTCGTTGGGCAGCACCACCAGCCGCTCCTCGAGCTCGAGGAGGTCGGCAAGGCGCGAGGGAAGCCGCGGACGCACGCCGGTCGCCCGCTCCACCGCCTCGGGGAACTTGGCCGCATGCGCGCAGGCAAGCGCGATCATCGGCACGGCCGCATCCCGCCGGCCCGCGCGCGCGGCGGCGAGACCGACGGCGGTATGCGGGTCGATCAGCTCGCCCGTCGCCCTATAGGTCTCGCGGATGGCGGCAAGCGTGCCGGCGTCGTCGAGGCGCCGGCCGTCGAACAGCGCCTGCAAGGCCGCCAGACGCTCGTCGCTTGCGGCGAGCGCACCCGTCTCGCGGAATCGGCGCATGTCGGCGGCCAGCGCCTCGCCGTCGCGGCCGTAAAGATCGAACAGGAGGCGCTCGAAATTGCTCGACACCTGGATGTCCATGCTCGGGCTCAAGGACGGCTCCACCGCCGCCATCTTCATCACCCCGGTCTCGAAGAAGCGGGTGAGGATGTCGTTGCGGTTTGAGGCGACGACGAAATGTGTCACCGGCAGCCCCATCCGGCGGGCGACGTAGGCGGCGTAGACGTTGCCGAAGTTGCCGGTGGGAACGGCGAAGGCGACGGCCCGATCGGGCGCGCCGAGGGCGACCCCCGCCCAGACGTAGTAAACGACCTGGGCCGCGATCCGCGCCCAGTTGATCGAGTTGACCGCCGAGAGGTTGAGCTCGTGGCGGAAGGCGGCGTCGTTGAACATCGCCTTCACCAGGTCCTGGCAATCGTCGAAGGTGCCCTCGATGGCGAGGTTGTGCACGTTGGCCGAGGCCACGGTCGTCATCTGCCGGCGCTGCACCTCGGAGACGCGGCCCCGGGGGTGGAGGATGAAGATGTCGACTGCGTCGCGGTCGCGGCAGGCCTCGATCGCGGCCGAGCCGGTGTCGCCCGAGGTCGCGCCGACGACCGTGATCCGCTCACCCCGGCGCCTCAGCAGGTGGTCGAACAGCCGGCCGAGGAGCTGGAGCGCGTAGTCCTTGAAGGCGAGCGTGGGGCCGTGGAAGAGCTCCATCAACCAGAGATTCGAGTCGAGTTGCTTGAGCGGCGCCTTGGCGGGATGGCCGAAGGGAGCATAGGCGGCGGCGACGAGCGCCGCGAAGTCGGAGTCGGGAATGCTGCCGCCGAGGAAGGGCCGCATCACCCGCATCGCGACCTCGGCGTAGGAAAGCCCCCGGAGCGCGCGCATCTCCGCGTCCTCGAGCCGCGGAAAGGTCTCGGGCACGTAGAGGCCGCCGTCGCTCGCGAGTCCCGCGAGCAGAACCTCGTCGAAGCTGAGTGCGGGGGCGCGGCCCCGCGTGCTGACGTAGCGCACCGCCTCTTGTCCCGTGTTTGCCGTCCTCGGCCGGTCGCGGATACTAGACCGGGGCGCGCGCGAGCGACAAGCGCCCCTCGAGGCGCGGGCGGCTGCGCCCCTCAAGGAAGGTAGCGCCGCTCGAGGTGGGTCTTGAACGCCTCCACGTCCAGCGGCCGGCCGGTCACCTGCAGGAGGAGGTCGTCGGTGGCAAGCAGCGAGCCCTTCGCGTGCACGTGCGTGCGCAGCCATTCGACCAGCGGTGCGAAGTCGCCGCGGCCGATCGCCGGCAGGATGTCGGGCCGCTCGCGCACCGCCGCCTGGAAGAGCTGGGCCGCCATGACGGCCCCGAGCGTGTAGCTGGGGAAGTAACCGAACGCGCCCTCGTACCAGTGGATGTCCTGGAGGCAGCCCTCGCGCTGGTCGGCCGGCTCGATGCCGAGGAGTCGCTGCATGCCCTTGCGCCAGGCGTCGGGGAGGTCGGCCACCTGCAGCCGCCCCTCGATCAACGCCTTCTCCAGCCGGTAACGCAGGATCACGTGGGCGGGATAGGTGACCTCGTCGGCCTCGACCCGGATGAGGCCGGGGCGGACACGGGTGCAAAGGCGGATCATGTTGCCGAGCGACCACTCCTCGCCGTCGACGCCGAAGTGCTCGCGGATCAGGTTGACGGCGAAGGCGAGGAACACTCGCGAGCGCGAGACCTGCATCTCGACCAGGAGCGCCTGGCTCTCGTGCACCGCCATGCTGCGGGCCCGCCCCACCGGCTGCTCGCACCACTCCGTCGGCAGCCCCCGCTCGTAGAGGGCGTGGCCGGTCTCGTGCAGCACCGCCATCAGCGACTCGCTGAAGTCGTGCTCCTTGAAACGGGTGGTCACCCGCACGTCACCCGGCGCGCCGGCGCAGAAGGGGTGCAGGCTCACGTCCAGCCGGCCGTGCGCGAAATCGAATCCGAGTCGCTCCATGAAGCTGCGCGCGAGCCGGAGCTGGGCATCCTCTGGGAACGGGCCGGCGGGGCTTCGCGGCGGGCTCTCCCGCGCCTGGTGATCGAGCACGCGGGGGAGGAAATCGGGCAGGAACCGCTCGAGTTCGCCAAACACCGCACTGAGGCGCGCGGCGCGCATCCCCGGCTCGAAGGCGTCGAGGAGCGCGTCGTAGGCGTCGCAGGAGAGCGCCTGCGCCTTCGCCTGAGCGGCCTCGCGCTCGAGCGTGACCACCTCGGCGAGGTGGTCCCCGACCAAGCCGAAATCCGCCGCCGCTCGCGCCCGGCGCCAAGCCATGCCGCAGGCCGCCTGGGCGCGGGCGCGGGCCTCGACGAGATCGGCGGGAAGCGCGCTCGCATGGATCCGCTGCCGCTCCATCTCGCGAACGTTCGCCCGCTGCCACTCGCCGAGGCCGTCCTCGGACATCACCTCCTCAAGGAGCTCGGCGAGGCGTGGATCGGTGATCTCGCGGTGGGCGAGCACGGCGAGCGTCGCCAACTGCTCGCCCCTTGTCTCGGCCCCGCCCGGCGGCATGACCGTCGCCATGTCCCAGTGGAGGAGCTGGCTGATGCCGGAGAGATGCGTTAGCCGCCGGAAGCGGTCTTCGAGTTCGGCATAAGCGGGCATTCGGACCTCTTGTCTCTTGCTCTGGTGCCCCTTCCGGCCCGGCCGGCGCGACGGCCGCAGGCGGCGCGCGAGGGCGAGCACGTACATCACCCCAAGCGCCCCGGCCAATGAAAACCATGTGAGCGCATACTGCAAATGGTCGCTGGGGAAGGCGACGTCCACCTGCCAGGGGATCGGAAGCCCGGCCGGAGCCCCCTCGCCCCTCTCGGCGCGAGTCGCGACCGCCCAGACGGTGAACGGCGCTGCTCGCCCGAGCCCGACATGGGCGGCGATGGCCGGGATGTCGGTCGAGAACCACTGTTCCTTCTCGGGCTTGTTGGCCGGCGTGAAGGGGCCGGACGGGGAGGGCAGCACGACGAGTCCCTCGACCTCCAGCCGCCCCTCGATCCGGCTCTCGGGGCGCCGGTCGGGGGCCACGCGCTCGTCGGGTACGAAGCCCCGGTTGACCAGCACCGGAAGCCCCTCGTCGCGCAGCAGCGGGGTAATCACCTCCGCGCCCGCCTCACTGCGCCGGGTGCGGGGGCGAATCAGGATCTCGGCCGAGTGGAGGAATTGCCCGCCGAGGCGCACCCTGCGGAAGGCCCAGGCCCCCAGCTCCCCGGGGGTCGCCTCGTCGAGGGCGACGGGCAGCGCCACCGCCTCGCTCCTGGCGCGCGCCTCGAACAGCCGGACGAGCGCCGCCTTCTCCTCCCTCCGGTCGAGCTGCCACAGCCCGAGCCCGACCAGGAGGGCGACGAGGACGGCAACGATCAGGGTCGGCCACAAGCCCGGATGCGCGATCCAGCGAGAGAATCTGGCGCCCCACATGGGATTCGCCGGGCGCACTCAGGCGCCGCCCGGCCCTCGCCTCTCCTCGTCCCGACCGCCCCCCGAGTCGGCGGCCAGCATCTCCGCGACGCGGTGCCGGTACTGGAGCGCGACCAGCACCCCCTTGAACAGCCTGAGGAGCACGACCGCGAGTGCGAGGATGGCCGGCGGCCAGACGATGGCGTGCAGCCACAAGGGCGGCTCGAAGGCGATCTCGATGCCGAACGCCAGCCCGACCGCGGCGACGCCGAGGAAGAAGATCACGAACACCGCCGGCCCGTCGCCAGCGTCGTGGTTGCGCAAGTCCAGCCCGCAGGCGCGGCAACGCTCGGCGACCGAGAGCAGGCCCGAGAAGAGCGGCCCGGCGGCGCAGCGCGGGCACCGACCCCTAAGGCCGGTGGCGATGGGGGACTGCGGCGGGTAGTACGCGTTGCCCACGTCCTCGGCCGATCCCTAAACGCGCGGCGCCCCGCTCCCGCCCCACCAGTAGACACAAACAAAGAGGAACAGCCACACCACATCGACGAAATGCCAGTACCAAGCCGCGGCCTCGAAGCCGAAATGGTGGTCCGGCTTGAAGTGGCCTGCCCAGGCCCGGTAAAGACAAACGCTCAGGAACACGGTGCCGATCATCACGTGGAAGCCGTGAAACCCGGTCGCCATGAAGAAGGTCGAGGAGTAGATGCCGTCCTTGAACGAGAACGGCGCATGGCTGTACTCATACGCCTGCACAAGGAGGAAGGTGAGGCCGAGCGCGATGGTAAGCCCGAGACCCTGAAGCATCTGCGCGCGCTTGTCCTCGATCAGCGCGTGATGCGCCCAGGTGACCGTGCAGCCCGAGCTGAGGAGGATGAGCGTGTTGAGGAACGGGAGCTCCCACGGATTGAAGACCGTCACCCTCTGGGGCGGCCACTGCCCGCCGGTCGAGGCCGCCGGGAAGAGGCTCGAGTCGAAGAAGGCCCAGAAGAAGGCGGCGAAGAACATCACCTCGGAGGCGATGAACAGCGCCATCCCGTACCTGAGCCCGATCTGCACCACCGGCGTGTGATGCCCCTCAAAGGTGGCCTCGCGCACGACGTCGCGGAACCAAGCGAACATCACCGCCAGCACCGCGGCCACGCCCAGAAGGAACAGCCAGATCACGTCGTAATGCATGTAGACCAGGAGCCCGACGAACATGGTGAACGCGGCGAGTGCGCCCAGGATCGGCCAGGGACTAGGGTCGACCAGATGATAGGGATGCTTATGCGAGGCGTGGGGGGCGTGCGCATGGGCCATGGATTTCGGTTCCTCTGATCAGCCTGCGGCCGGCCATCACTCTCCGACGTGGGCGACCTCGTCGGACCGTCCGCCCAGAACGGGGACGTCGTCGAGCGAGCGGAAGAAGGTGTAGGAGAGGGTGATGGTGGACACGTCTCCGGTATCGGGGTCGGCGGCGATCGCCGGATCGACGAAGAAGCTCACCGGCATCTCGACCCGCTCGCCCGGCTTGAGCGTCTGCTCGGTGAAACAGAAGCACTGGATCTTGTTGAAGTACCGGCCGGCCTTGAGGGGGGTAACGTTGAAAGTCGAGATCCCGGTCACCGCTGCGTCCGCGTGGTTGACCGCCTCGTAGTAGACGAGCGCGGTCTCGCCCACGCGCAGGCGAACCTCCTTCTGCAGCGGCCGGAACGACCACGAAAGCCTGGGATTGACATCGGCATTGAAGCGCACCGCGACGATCTTCTCTCCCGCCTGGGCCGGCACCGAGGCCGCGACCCGGGTGGCGCCGCCGAAGCCGGTCGCCCGGCAGAAAAGGTCGTAGAGCGGCACCGAGGCGAAGGCCAGACCGACCATGCCACCGACCACGGCCAGCAGACCCGCGAGCACGACCCGGTTGCGCCGGCGCAGCCGATCCGGGCTCATCCGCCCCCCGTGATCTTGACGATGGTGACTAGGTAGAAGAGCACCGCGAGCCCGCCGAGCACCGCGAGGAGCGCGAGGTTGCGGCCGCGCACCCGACGCGCGCGCTCGTCCGTCGCGCCCGGCTCCCTCTCGATTCGCTCGCCGGCCACGGCGCCCGCCCCCCTAGGCCCAGCCCAGGAGCGCCGCGGCGCGGTCCGCGATCAGCGCGCAGAAGATGAGGAAGAGATAGACGATCGAGAAGCCGAACATGCGCTTCGCACTCGCCACGCCCCGATCGCGGAAGACCGCGAGCGCGCGATAGAGGAACGTGGCGGAGAGCAAGACCGCGGAAACCCCATAGACCGGACCCGAAAGCCCGACCGCGAGCGGCGCCAACGAAATCGCCGCCACCACCGCACTGTAGAGCAGGATCTGGCGGCGCGTCTCGCGCTCGCCCGCGACGACCGGCAGCATCGGCACCCCGGCACGGGCGTAGTCGGCGCTGCGGTAGAGGGCGAGCGACCAGAAGTGGGGCGGAGTCCAGAAGAAAATGAGGGCGAACAGGATGAGGGCCTCGATCCCCACGTCGCCGGTCGCCGCCGCCCAGCCGATCACCGGCGGGAAGGCCCCGGCGGCGCCCCCGATGACGATGTTCTGCGGGGTGCGCCGCTTGAGCCAGACCGTGTAGACGAACACGTAGAATGCGATCGAGAGCGCAAGCAGCGCCGCCGCCGCCAGCCCTACCACCAATCCCATCAGCAGCACCGAGCCGGCGGCGAGGGCGACCCCGAAGGACAGCGCCTCCTCGGGCCGCATGCGCCCCGCCGGGATGGGGCGAGCGCAGGTTCGCGTCATCACCGCGTCGATGTCGCGGTCGTACCACATGTTGATCGCCCCGGCCGCGCCGGCGCCGAGCGCGATGGCGAGCACGGCGACCGCCCCGATCAGCGGATTCGCCCCGCCGGGCGCGAGCAGGAGCCCGGCAAGGCCGGTGAACACGACCAGCGACATCACCCGCGGCTTGAGGATCGCGACGTAGTCGCGCGCCGAGGCGAGATCGACGACCGCTTGCGCCGCCGCCCGCGAACTGAGGTCACCTGCGCTCTCGGACACTCTTGTCGCTCCCTCTGCGCTTCTCCGCCGTTCCGCCGCGATCGGCGCACCCTCAGCGCACCTGCGGCAGCTCCTCGTAGGTGTGGAAGGGCGGCGGCGAGGGGAGGGTCCACTCCAGCGTCGTCGCCCCCTCGCCCCACTGGTTCGCCCCCACCCGCTCGCCGGCGGCGAATGCCCGCCAGACGATGTACAGGAACAGAATCACGCCGGCGGCCGAAATGTAGGAGCCGATGCTGGCGACATAGTTCCACGGGGCGAAGGCGTCGGGATAGTCGGGGATGCGCCGCGGCATGCCGGCCAGTCCCAGGAAATGCATCGGGAAGAAGGTCATGTTGACGCCGACGAACGAGATCCAGAAGTGGACCTTACCCAGGGTCTCGTTGTAGGCGCGGCCTGTCATCTTGCCGAACCAGTAATAGAAGCCGGCGAAGATGGCGAACACGGCGCCCAGACTCAGCACGTAATGGAAGTGGCCGACCACGTAATAGGTGTCGTGGAGCGCGACATTGACACCGGCGTTGGACAGCACCACGCCCGTGACCCCGCCGATCGTGAACAGGAAGATGAAGCCGATAGCCCACAGCAACGGCGTGCGAAACTCGAGCGAGCCGCCCCACATGGTGGCGATCCAGGAGAAAATCTTGATCCCTGTCGGCACGGCGATGATCATGGTGGCGGCGGTGAAGTAGGCGCGGGCGTTGACCGGCATGCCGACGGTGAACATGTGGTGGGCCCAGACCACGAACCCGACCACGCCGATCGCCACCATCGCGTAGGCCATGCCGAGGTAGCCGAAGATGGGCTTGCGCGAGAAGGTCGAGACGACCTGGCTGATGATCCCGAAGGCGGGCAGGATCATGATGTAGACCTCGGGGTGGCCGAAGAACCAGAAGAGGTGCTGGAAAAGCACCGGATCGCCGCCCCCCTCGGGGATGAAGAAGGTGGTGCCGAAGTTGCGGTCGGTGAGCAGCATGGTGATCGCGCCGCCGAGCACCGGAAGCGCGAGCAGCAGCAGGAAGGCGGTCACCAGGATCGACCACACGAAGAGGGGCATCTTGTGCAGCGTCATCCCCGGGGCGCGCATGTTGAGGATGGTGGCGATGAAGTTGATCGCGCCGAGGATCGACGAGGCACCGGCGAGGTGCAGCGAGAAGATCGCCATGTCGACCGACTTGCCCGGCTGCCCGAGGGCGGAACTCAGCGGCGGATAGACGGTCCAGCCGGTGCCGGCGCCCTGGTCGACCAGGGCCGAACTCACCAGCATCACCAGCGACGCCGCCAGCAGCCAGAAGCTGATGTTGTTCATGCGCGGGAAGGCCATGTCGGGGGCGCCGATCATCATCGGCACCATCCAATTGCCGAAGCCTCCGATCAGCGCCGGCATGACCACGAAGAAGACCATGATCAGGCCATGGGCGGTGATCCATACGTTCCACATTTGCCCGTCGGCGACGAACTGCAGCCCCGGCGCTTCCAGCTCGAGGCGCATCAACATCGAGAACACGCCGCCGACCATGCCCGAGACCACCGCGATCAGCAGGTAGAGCGTGCCGATGTCCTTGTGATTGGTGGAGCACAACCAGCGGACCCAGAACGAAGGCACGTGATCGTCATGGCCCCCGCGGGTCTCTGCTCCGCCGCCGTAGCTCATCGATGAACCCTCTCCGCGTCGAATGACCTGTTCACTTGGCCCGCATGCGGCCGGACCCGCCGTCCGTCACTGGGTGGCCGTCGCCACCTCGACCGGCGCGCCGTCGGCGCGCGCGAACTTCTGCTTCGCCTCCGCCACCCACTTGGCGAAGTCCTCCTTCGACACGGCGTCGATGGCAACCGGCATGAAACCGTGGTTGACTCCGCACAGCTCGGAGCACTGGCCGAAATAGGTGCCCGGCTTGGTGATCCGCGTCCAGGTCTCGTTCACCTTGCCGGGGATGGTGTCCATCTTCACCCCGAGCGCGGGGACCGCCCAGGAATGAAGCACATCGGTGGAGGTGAAGAGGAGGCGGACGTTGGTGTCCACCGGCAGCACCACCCGATTATCGGTCTCCAGAAGCCGCCTCTGGCCCGGCTTGATTTCGGCGTCGGAGACCAAGTTGGCGTCAAACGTAAAGCCGCCATCATCGGAATACTCGTAGCTCCAGTACCATTGATGGCCGACGACCTTGAGCGTCATCTCGGCGTCGGCGGTGCGATCCTGGAAGTAAAGGAGGCGGAAGGAGGGGATGGCGATGATCACCAGGACGATCACCGGGACCACCGTCCACAGAACCTCGACGACGGTGTTGTGGGAGGTGCGCGAGGGAACCGGGTTGCGCGAGGCCCGGAAGCGGACGATCACGTAAAGAAGGAGGCCCAGCACGAGCACGCAGATGCCGATGATGATCACCAGCAGCATGTCGTGGAACGCGACCAGCCGCTCCATCACCGGCGAGGCGGGGGGCTGGAAGTAGAGCTGCCAGGGCTCGGGCGCGGCCGCCAGGACGCCAGACGCATGACCAAGGCCGAACGCGATCACCGCGCCCCGGACGAGGCGTGCCCCGAGTGCTCCGAGAACCATGCTCACCATCCCTCTCAAGAGGACCAAGCCCCTTTGGTGGAGGCACTTATCTAGCGGCCCCTCAACCGAGATGCAAAGCAAAAATCCAGGGATCGAGCTGCCCGCCGGCGGCGCCCCGCGACCCGGCGCCGGGGAGCAAAAATGGTGCCCGACCAGGGGCCTGCCCGCCTTCCTGGATGCCCTCAAAGGACCCGGTCGAGGGCTCGCCGGCCGCTAAGACGATCCTCGACTGCCAGCCGGATCGGCGGTCGACCGAGGACGACGCCGGCCCAATACCGGGTGGCGCCCGCTGCCCCGCCGGAGCCTCAGCGCCGCTCCCGGCCCGCCCGAGGCGCCTTGGCCTTGATCGCCAGGTTCGTCTCCACGTAGTCGAGCAGGACGGCAAGCGACTGGGCCACGTCCTGGCTTCCGGTGTCGACCACGAGCTCGGGGCTCCCCGGTGGTTCGTAGGGCGCGGAGATGCCTGTGAAGTCGGGGATCTCGCCCCGGCGCGCCTTCTTGTAGAGGCCCTTGGGATCGCGTGCCTCGCAGGTGGCGAGGTCGGCCCGGACGTAAATCTCGTGGAAGAGGTCGGGGGCGATCGCGCGCACCCGGTCGCGATCCGAGCGGTAGGGCGAGATGAAGGCGGTGATCACCAGCATCCCCGCGCGGGCGAAAAGCGCCGCCACCTCGCCCACGCGGCGGATGTTCTCGGCCCGGTCGTCGGGGCTGAAGCCGAGGTCGGCCGAGAGCCCGTGGCGGATGTTGTCGCCGTCGAGCACGAACACCTGGTAGCCCTTGCGGAACAACCGCTGCTCGAGCTCGAGGGCGAGCGTGGTCTTTCCCGCGCCCGAGAGCCCGGTGAGCCAGAGGATGCCGCTCTTGTGGCCGTTGACCAGCGAGCGGCTCTCCTGCCCGACGCGGTGATCGACGCTGGTGATGTTGGTCGACTTCACCGTCAGCGCGTGGCGTTGGTCGGGGTAGCCGCGCATGTTGATGATGCCGCCGCCGACGATGTCGTCGTCGTCGAGGAGCACGACGCGCCCGGTGGCGGGGTTGGCGGTGAAGGGGTCGAGGACCACGGTCGAGCGCGCGCGCAGCACGACCTCGGCCACCCCGTTGCGCTCGACGACGCCGTCGCTGCGCGCCGAGAGGTCGGCGACGTCGATGACCGTCTCGACCTCCTGCACCTGTAGCTGCAGCTCGGCGGTGTTGAGCCTGGCCTTGTAGCGGTCGCCCGCGGCAAGCGGCCGGCGGCCCAGCCAGAAAAGGCGCGCGCGGAAGACGGTGCTGAGCACGGGGGCCGCCTCGAGGTGGCTGATCACCTCGCCGCGCTCGACGAAGATCTGCTCATCGAGCGTGATCCCGATGCTCTGGCCCGTGGCCGCGGCGAGGACGGGCTGCGCCGCCCCCCAGGCCTCGATCGAGGAGACCCTGGCGGTCTTGTTGGAGGGCGAGAGGAGTACCGTGTCCCCCACCCTGAGCCGCCCCGACTCGATCCGCCCGGCGATGATCCGGCGTTGGTCGAATTTGTAGATGTCCTGGATGGGAAGTCGGAGCGGCAGATCGGTGGGGCGCGGCGCCGGCGCGAGCTGGTCGAGGGCCTGGACCAGCGTCATACCCTCGTACCAATCCATGGCACCGCCGGCGGCCCCGCGCCGGGCGACGTTGTCGCCGGTCTGGGCCGAGAGCGGAACGATATGGGTGGGGAGGATGCCAAGCTCGGCGAGACAGGCCCGCGCGTCGGCCGCAACATCGGCGAAGGCGGTGAAGGAAAAGTCGGCCAAGTCCATCTTGTTGACCGCCACCGCGACCTGACGGATGCCGAGGAGGTGGACGAGATAGGCGTGGCGGCGCGTCTGCTCCTGCATGCCCTCGGTCACATCGACGACGAGCAGGGCGGCATCCGCGGGCGCCGCCCCGGTGATCATGTTCCTGACGAACTCGCGGTGGCCGGGGGTGTCGATGATGACCAAGGCGCGCCGCTCGGTGCACAGCCGGGTTTGGGTGGTGTCGATGCTGAGGCCCTGCTCGCGCTCGGCCTGGAGCGCGTCCAGGAGAAACGCCCACTCGAATGGCATTCCCCGGCGCCCGCACATCGCGCGCACCGCCTCGATACGACCCTCGGCAAGACCGCCAGTCTCCGCCAGCATCCGCCCGATCAGCGTCGACTTGCCGTGCTGCGCGTGGCCGACGACGACGACCTTGACCGTCTGTGGATCGTGCTCGGCCATCCTGCCCGCTCCGGTCCTCAGCTTTCCCCTCCCCGTCCGCTACATGTACCCGCCGCCGCGCAGCCGCTCGACGGCGTCCTCGGCCTCGTGGTCCATGGCGCGGCCCGCGCGCTCGGCGACACGGGTCGTCTCCAGCTCGGTGATGATCTCGTCCAGGCTCGCGGCGGTGCTGGCGATCGGGGTCGTGGCGTCGGAATCGCCGAGCGAGCGGTAGCGCCGGCCGGCGCGCGCGAAGTAGAGCTCGACCACGGGGATGCCCTCGCGCCGGATGTAGCGCCACACGTCGACCTCGCCCCAGTGCAGGAGCGGATGGACGCGAAGGTGGGCCCCGGGCGCCACGCCGGTCTTGAACTGGTCCCAGAACTCGGGCGGCTGGTCGCGCGAGTCCCATCCGCCCCTGGCCCCGCGCGGGCTGAAGACGCGCTCCTTGGCCCGCGTCGGCTGCTCGTCGCGGCGAATTCCGGCGACGACTCCGACGAAGCCGTGGCGCTCGATCAGGCGCCTGAGACCCGCCGACTTGCGCGCCGCCAAGCGGGCGGCGGGAGGCAGCGTCGGGTCCATCTCCTCGACCGGCGGGCAGTCGCCGACGATCAGATCGAGCCCCCACTCCTTCGCATAGCGGTCGCGAAAGGGGCGCGTCTCGGGGAACTGCGTGCCGGTGTCGATGTGCAGCACCGGAAAGGGAACGTGCCCGAAGAACGCCTTGCGGGAGAGCCAGACGAGGACGGTGGAGTCCTTGCCCGACGACCACAGGAGGGCGATCGGCTTCAGCCGGCTGAAGGCCTCGCGCAGGACATAGACGCTCTGGCTCTCGAGGGCATCCAGGTGGTCCATGGGAATCTTCGAGACTCCTCGGGCTCGGTCCGGGCCGGAGAGGCGGCCGGGTGAGGCGCCCGGCCCTTGGGGACAGCACGAAACCACCCTGCACAAGGGATTGCAACCAAAACCGGTGTGGGAGCGGCGATCATCCTCGGCCGGGGCTGGGACGGGGTCGCGGGCGGCGGCCGCGCGACCCGCGGCGCGGGCCGGACGCCTCGCGAAACGGCTCAGATGGAGAGGCCAGGATCGAGCAGGCGGCCCTTCAGGCTGTCCTCGAAGGTCTGCAGCCGCACGAACGACTTGATCTGATCGGCGATGCGGGCGTGATACTGGCGCCGTTGGTCGGGGTCGAAGAGGGTGGTCTCCGCGCTCTCGCGGTGGAAGTTGGCCGAGCGGAAGCCCACGTCGGCGGCGTGGACAAGGCGCTCGCGGGCGCCGCGCACCTTCCCCGACATCTCGGCCAACGCCAGCTCGGCGGTTGCGACGTCGGACTCGGCGCTCGCCGCATTGGCCGCGGTGGTGAGGTCGGCGGTGCGGAGCCCGGCCGCGAGCACGCCGCTGAACGTGGGCTCGAGGTCGAGCGACACGGTGTCCTCGGCCGCCGCGTCGCGCCCGACCTGGACGTCGAAGCCGCGCGCGCTGATCGTGCCCGATACCGTGAGGTCGGCGGCATCGACCGCCGGGTCGATATCGGTGCCGGGATCGAAGTTCTCGTTGATGGTGATGGTGAGGGCGAGGTCGCGAATGGGAACGGCGCGCGTCTGGCCCGCGGCCGGCGCCGTCGTCACCGCCTCGGAAACCGCCTGAACCCCGGTGGTGGTGTTGGTCACCGTGAACCGGTTGGTGGTGCTGCTGTAGGCCACCTCGAGCACATCGCCGTCGGCGAGGGCGCCGTTGGTGGGATTGGAGAAGGTGAAGCCGGCAAAGCCGTTCGCCGCCGAGAGGTCGGCCCCCACCGAGGTGGCGCTGAAGGAGGCGATCCCGGCAAGCAGGAACACCCTGTCTGCCTCGATGTTGGCCGCGGTTTCGTCGATCTGGGAACGGAGCGAGCGGAACTCCTGATCGAGGAGCGAGCGGTCGTAATCGGAGAGATCGTCCTCGGCCGCCGACTGGGCCAAATCCTCGATCTGCCCGAGCAGCTCCTCGATCACGTCGAACCCTTCGATCGCCTTGGCCAGCGTGCCGTTGGCGTCGGCGCCGTTCTGCGCCCCCTGGGCGATGAGGACGCCGGCCGCGCTCAGCCGGTTGGCGAGGAGCCCGGTGACGGTGTTGAGGTCGCTGTTGCGGGCGTAGAACGGGTCGAACCGGCGCTCCGGCTCGAACGCCCGGTCGAAGGTGGCCGCGATCTGCGACTGGTTCAGCCTGAGGGATACGACATCGACCATGGTGAGCCACGTCTCACCCGGCACGTTCCCGTAAGGGCCTCGCCCCCACGGCGCATCCTGCTCGAAAGGCCGGTTCACGGCCCGCCCATCCTGGGAAGGCCGGATCGTCCTTGCGGACAATCTATCTCGCTCTCTTCACCTCTCCCACGCGAGGGGCCCCGCCCACCGGGATCCCCTGTAAAAACAGCTAATATTAATAAATGGGAAGCCGCCCCGCAACCGCCAACCCCCCTGCCCCTGCCCCGGGAGCCGCCCTCAGCGCCCGCCGACCGGGGGCTTGCGGGTGAGGTCGGCCAAGAAGGCGCGGAAGATTCCGCCCACCGCCTGGCCGTAGGCGGCCACCGTCGCCGGGATGCCGGACTCGGCCGCCGGCCGCTCGGCCCGGTAGACCTGGATGACCTCGAGCCCGCGCTCGCCCCCCTGGCCGACGCCGAGCTCGAGCTCGACCAGGACCGAAGCGCCGGTCGCGCCGACGAGGCGCTCGAGGCGGCGGATCTTGCCGGTCAGCACATAGGGCGCGCCGGCGCGCTGCTCGGAGGTGATCACGGCGCGGGCAATGTTCGCCTGGCGGAGGAACGCCACCAACTCTTCCTGCAGGAGCCGCGAGGGGGGCTCGACCCAGTAATGGTAGTCGTAGCGGTCGAGCTCGAAGCTCGCCTCGCGCCGTGAGAAGAGGAGGGCCCGCTCGGCCAGGAGCCCGTCGGCGAGGAAGCGGCGCACCTCCAGGGCCCCGTCGAAGAGGGGGGCGGAGAGCGCCCGCTCGGGCGGCGCCACCTCCAGCCGGTAGTAGTGATCGCGCGGCACCGGGGCCGAGCCCCCGCATCCCCCGACCGGGAGCGCCAGGGCCAGGACGACAATGAGGCGCGCCGCCCTCATGGCCCTCCTCCTCCCCCCGGTGCCGACTCCGACGCGCCCTCCAGCTTCGTTCCCTGCAGCAGCACGCTTGGGTTGCTGCGGATCTGGCGACTGAACTCGTAGACGTTGCGGCTGGCCCCTTCCAGGTTGTTGGCGATGGCGTCGATCCGGCCAGCGAGCGACTCGAGCACATGGCGCATGTCGCCCATCGAGGCGCCCACCGCTCCGGCGTTCTCGTCGGCGATCCGGTTGAGCGAGGCGATGAGCTTGCCGAGATCATCCAGGCTCGCGCGCATATCCTCGATGAGGTGGCCGAAGCCCTCGGAGGAGGTCTGCATGTTCCCGATCACCCCCTCGATCCGGGCCATGTTCTCCGCGGAGAGAAGCTCGTTGAGGCGCGCGCTCGATCGGTTGAGGGTGGAGAGGAAGCCCTTGAGGTCGCGGGAAACCGCGGGCGAGGACTCGGCGAGGTCGGAGACGATGCGCCGGAGGTTGTCGGTGACATCGACCACCGCCGGCTCGACCACGGTCCCGACCCCGTCGACCATCGCGGTGATGCGCTCGACGAGCGGCTTGATGCGGTTGCGCGAGAGGTCGGTCACCTCCTCGGCGACCGAGGTCATGAGCGCGAGCATGTCGCCGCCCGGCTCGCTGGCGATCCGCGCCCCGCGCTCGAGGTAGGTGCCGCTCCGGCCGCCGCGGATGTCGATGACCAGGGCGGAGAGGAGCCCCGGGGCCGAGATGCGGGCGATACTGTCGGCGGGAACCTGCCAGCCCGAGATCACGCTCGCCTCGACCCGGAAGCGGAGCTTGCCATCCTCGGTGATCGGCTCGATGTGCTCGATCTGGCCGACCGGGAACCCCTCGTAGAGAACCTGCGAGCCGAACTTGAGGCCGGCGACGTTGTCGAAGACGATTGAGTAGCGGTCGGTGGTGCCGGCCCGGCCGGTCAATACGGCAAGCACCACCACGAATACCGCCAGCATGACGAGCACGACGCTGCCGACGACGATATAGTTGATGCGGCTGCTGCGCATGGCGCGGCCGAGCGCCCCCTTCCCGCCCTGCTCCTGCACTACCCCTCGCCGGTCAGTCGGCGGAGGTAGGCATCGGCGTCGAGTGTAGCCTCCTCCGAGCGCCGGTTCAGCAGATTCTGGATGCGCGGATTGGGACTCGCGCGCACCTCCTCGACGCTGCCCACCATCAGGATCTCGCCCCGGTCGAGCACGATCAGGCGATCGGCGATCTTCAAGGCGCTCTCGAGCTCGTGGGTGACCACGACGATGGTGATGCCGAGGGCGTCGCGGAGCTTGAGGATCAGGTCGTCGAGCTCGGCCGCCACTATTGGGTCGAGGCCCGCCGAGGGCTCGTCGCAGAAGAGGAGCTTGGGGTCCATGATGATCGCCCGAGCGAAAGCCGCGCGCTTGGTCATGCCGCCCGAGAGCTCGGAGGGCATCAGGCCCTCGAAGCCGGCGAGCCCGACCACCTCGAGCTTCATGCGGGCCATGATCCGCATGGTGCGCTCGTCGAGGTCGGTGTGCTCGCGCAGGGCCAGCATGATGTTCTCGCCGACGGTCATCGAGCTGAAGAGCGCACCGCCCTGGAAGGCCACCCCCATGTGTTTGCGCAGTTCCGCGAGTTCCGGTCCCTTGAGGCGGCCAAGATCGCGCCCGAGCACCTTGACCGTGCCCGCGTCCGGCGTCTCGAGGGCGATGAGCTGGCGCAGGAGCGTGCTCTTGCCCGAGCCGCTGCCGCCCATGATGACCATGATCTCGCCGTCGTAGATGTCGAAGCTCACCCCTTTCAGGATGGTGCGCTCGCCGTAGCGCACCACCACGTTCTCGACCTCGATCACCCTCGGCCGGCCCTCGGCCACGGCGAGCGGAAGGGCACCCATCAGCGGCTCACGACGAAGGCGAAGATCATGTCGGTGATGACGATCGCGCTGATCCCGTGTACGACCGAGCGGGTGGTGGCGCGGCCCACGCCTTCGGCGCCGCCGCGCACCGAGGCCCCGTTGACCGCACCGACCAGGGTGATGAGGACGGCGAAGATCAGGCTCTTGCCGAGCCCGTGGAAGAGATCGTCGGTGGTGATCGAGTCGATGCAGGCATCGGTGTACGCCGCGAGCGACATACCCAGCTCGATCGCGACGTAGAGCCCGCCGCCAAGAATGGCGACGAGGTCGGCGTAGAAGGTGAGCACCGGCAGCATCACCACCATGGCGAGGAGCGCCGGCGCGACCAGGAAGCGCACTGGGTTGACCGCCATCGTGGTGAGAGCGTCGATTTCCTGGTTGATGGTCATGGTCCCGAGCCGGGCGGCGATCGCCGACCCCGAGCGCCCCGTCACCAGGATGCCGGTGATGAGGGGCGCGAACTCGCGGGTGACCGAGAGCGCAATGCCCAGAGTCACCCGGTCCTCGGCCCCGAAAATCCTGAGGGTGTAGATGCCCTGGATCGCGAGCATGACGCCGATGGTGAGCGAGAGCACGGTGACGATGGGAAGCGCGAGGATGCCGATCTCCATCATCTGCACGAAGACGGAGCCGACGCGCACCGGCTGGCGCCGGCGCCTGCCCATCAGCGTCCAATAAAGACTCTCGGCGAAGAGCGCGCCGGCGAAGCCGAGGTCGGCAAGCCCGCGCGCGGTCGCCCGCCCGACCTGCTCGGCGACATCGGCAAGCGGCCGCAGCACCCGCTCAGCCGCCGCTGGCGAGCGCCTCGGCGACGCTCGCGTGAATCGCGAAGACCTTGTCGAGGCGCGCCAGGCTCAGGACCCGCATGGCGGCGGGACTCACCGCCGCGAGCGCCAAGCGCCGGCCCCTGAGCCGCGCCGCCTGAAGCGCCTCGACCAGGCTGGCGATGCCGGAGGAGTCGATGTAGGTGATCCGAGCCATGTCGACGAGCACGTCGCGGCCGCGTCCGACCGCCTTCAGCAGCACCTCTCGCGCCTCGGGCGAGCTGTCGAGGTCGACGTCGCCCTCGAGCGTAACCACGAGCGTGGCGCCGTCCTCGCGGAGCTGGTGTTTCATGGCCTCTCCCCCTCGGCCTTTCCCGCCGCCGCCCCGGTCGGTGCGATCCTTTTGACCATGCGCAGCAGGTTGCCACCGCCGGCGGGGCGCGGCAGGAAGGCGACCTCGTCCATCACCTCTCGGATCAGATGCGTGCCAAGCCCTCCCGGCCTCAGCTCGTCGAGGTCGCGGGGCCTGACCCGGCGCTCGTCCACCGGCGGGGCGAAGTCGCGGAGCTCCACCGCCACCCGATCGCCCTCCCGTCGCATCGTCAGCACAATCTCGCCGTCGGGCCGCCCCGAATAGGCGTGGCGGATGACGTTCTGACAGGCCTCGTCGACCGCGAGCACGATGTCATGGACCGCGTCCTCGCTGCAACCGGTCGAGCGCACCGCCGCCGCCACCGCGGCACGGACCATCTTCAGCCGGTCGGGAAGGGAGCGGAAGCGAAGCTCGAACAGCGTCTCGGCCGCGGCGCCCTCCGCTAGCGAAGGCTCGGCCCGGGTGGGGTTGGCCGCCACGCCCGCGCCCCTCAGGCTCCGTCCACGGCGACCAGGGTGAGGTCGTCGTGGATCTCGCCGCCCGCGGGGCAGAGACGGTCGACGACGATTCTGAGGAGTTCCGGAGAGGTGAAGCGCCCCGCAAGCTCGGCGATCATCGCCGTCAGCCCCTCTGCCCCCAGGCGCCCGCCGCCCGGCAGCCAAGCCTCGGTGACGCCGTCGCTGAAGACGTAGAGGGTGCCGCCTCCCAGCTCCAGCTCGCTCACCGGGGGGCCGGTCTCGGGAATCAGGTTGGCGGCGATGCCGAGCGGCGGCACGCTCGCCGGAAGGGCGGTGAAGCGGCCCCCGCGGGCGCGGAAGAGTGGCGGCTCATGGCCGGCATTGGCCAGGCGCACCCGGCGGCGCGAGGGATCGAGCACGCCGCAGACCATGGTGACGAACATCCCTCGCGTCACTGTCTCGCAGATCTCGGCGTTGACTCGGGCGATCAGTCGGCCGGGATCGTGGACCTCCTTGCCGAGGCAGCGAAAGACGCTCGCGGTCTTGGCCATGAGGAGCGCGGCGTTCATGCCCTTGCCGGAGACGTCGCCGAGGGCGAAGCAGACGCTGCCGTCGGCGAGCGGGAAGAAGTCGTAGAAGTCGCCGGAGACGCACCGCGCCGGCTGGTTGGCGCCGCAAACGGGAAAGGGAACCGGACGGGGAGCGGGAAGAAGGTTCCTCTGGATCTCGGCGGCCAGCTCCAGCTCGCGGCGCATGCGCTGCTGCTCGACCAGCTCGGCCGACATCTGCGCGTTCATCACCGCCAGCGCCGCGGCCGAGGCGAGCGCCTGAACGAGGTGGCGGTCGCGCTCGTCGAAAAGCCCGCCGCCGCGCTTGTTGATCAGCTCGATCGCGCCCAGGCAGAGGTCGCCGTGGCCCAAGGGCGCGCACAGGATCGAGCGGGTGGTGAAGCCGGTGAGCTTGTCGACCGCCTTGCCGAACTGCGGATCCTTCGACACGTCGCGGACCATCTGCGTCTCGAGCTCGCGGATCGAGCGTCCGACGATGCCGCCGTCGGCGGGGAGCCTGAGCCCGGTGATGTCGACCGGGCCGAAGCAGGCCCGGCAGACCACCGCCGTGCCGTCCTCATCGAGAAGGAAGAGCGAGGAGGCCTCGGCGCTCACCTGATCGGCGATTCGCTTCAGACCGCGCCGGAGGGTCGCCTCGACGTCGAGGGTCCGGGCGAAGTCGTGGATGAGGTCGGCGAGGAGGTGCAGACATTCGAACACCTCCTCGGCCGCCGCGGAATGCGCGCTTGCCGCCCGGTTGCTCGCCGACATGACGCCACTATGCCTGCTCCAGAGGCAGGCGTAAATCGGGCCGGCAGGCCCGTCGACGGTTTCCGGCCGAAAGCGCGGCCGGCCCCTACTCGCCTTCGATCTCGCGCTCCTCGGCGACGTGATCGACCATGTCGGTGAGCACGGCGCGGATGTGCTCGTCGGCGACCAGGTAGAACACCTGGCGCCCCTGGCGCTGCGCCTGCAGCAGCCGCGCCGCGCGCAGGAGCCGGAGGTGGTGGCTGACCAGCGACGGCGAGAGCTTGAGCTTGCTCGCCATCTCGCCCACCGAGACCTGCTGATGGAGGCAGGTGAGGATGATGCCCAGCCGGGTGGGATCGCTCATCAGCCGGAAGACCTCGGCCAGTTCGACGACCTCGTCCTCGCCCAGCCGCGGCCCGGTCACCGTCGGCGAGGCGGGGTTCTTCAACACGGGAACGCCCTTCGGCACCGCGATAGTCCTTAAAGTCCAATCCTTTGGCCGCGCATCCTAGCCCTCGCCCGGCGCCGCCGCAACCCGGGACGCGCATGATTCGGGCCTTGAAATCGAGCCCGATTTGGATAATAAAAAGGATCGAAAAACGGGAAAATCAAAAGTAACCGGAAATACTTCTATTCCTGTTCATCTGTAAATTTGAACATCAATGCAAACATGTATGCTGTTCATCTGTACATATGAACACCCGTTTGAAAGTCGCGCGAGACGAGAGAGAGCGGGAGGGCGACGGAATGGCTGAAACGGGAACCGGGGCGAGACGGGCGAGATGGGCGCCGCGGCCGGCGGCCACGCGCCCGGCGCTCGAGGTGTCGCGCCGGGGCATGCTCCTGGGCGGTTTAATCGGCTCCGCCGGGGCGCTCCTTCCGCGGCTTGCCCGGGCCGACGCCGCGGCGGCGGCCACGGCGAGCCCGGGCGCCCCCTACCCGGCGGCGGGCGCGCATGCCAGCGGCGGAGCGATGGACCACGGTGGCATGATCACGGTCGGCAACGTCGATTCGGCGCGCAACGGCTTCGACCCGCACGACCTCCTCGCCGACTTCACCACCGGTGCAATTTCGACCCTGGCCGGCGGCCGGCGGCTTCGCCAATTCGAGGTCGTCGCCGAGGACAAGGAGATCGAGGTCGCTCCCGGGGTATTCTTCCCGGCCTGGACCTTCAACGGCCGGGTGCCAGGTCCCACCCTCCGGGTGAGCGAGGGAGACCGGGTGCGCATCCGCTTCGTCAACCACGGCTCGCATCCCCACTCGATCCACTTCCACGGCATCCACAGCGCGCGCATGGACGGCGTGCCCGGCGCCGGCCTAGTCGAGCCGGGGGGCGAATTCGTCTACGAGTTCGACGCCTTCCCCTTCGGCTGCCACCTCTACCACTGCCACGCGGTGCCCCTGAAGCGGCACATCCACAAGGGCCTCTACGGCGCCTTCATCGTCGACCCCGACCCGGCCCGCCACCCCGAGCACGCCGAGGCCGCCCGCTCGCGGCTCCTCGGCGCGCCCGAGAACGCGCGCTGGCAGGAGCTGGTGATGGTGATGAACGCCTTCGACACCAACTTCGACGAGGAGAACGAGGTCTACGCGGTCAACACCGTTGCCCACGCCTACGCGAGGAGGCCGATCCCGCTCGACCGCCAAAGGCCGGTCCGCGTCTACCTCGTCAACGTCACCGAGTTCGACCCCATCAACTCGTTCCACCTCCACGCCAACTTCTTCGACTACTACGACCATGGCACCACGCTGACGCCGACGCTTAGGACGGTCGACACCGTGATGCAGTGCCAGGCGCAGCGGGGGATTCTCGAGTTCTCGTTCAAGGACCACGAGCCCGGACTCTACATGTTCCACGCCCACCAGTCGGAATTCGTCGAGCTCGGCTGGATGAGCTTCTTCGAGGTGCGGCCATGATCCGGGCGGCGGGCCTGGCGGCACTGCCGCTCGTCGCCCTCGTTGCCGTGATCGGCCTCATGGCGACGCTCAACCCGCTCGCCACTGTCAGCGTCACTGCGCCGCCGATCGAGACGCTCACGGTCGAGCGCACTGTGCTCGACGAGGGCGGAATCTCTCTCCTCGTGCGCGCCAGCGGAAGCGAGCCGCTGGCGATCGCCCAGGTGCAGGTGGACGGCGCCTTCTGGCGCTTCGCCCAGGAGCCGCCGGGGCCTCTCGCCCGGCTCGCGACCGCCTGGATTCGTATTCCCTATCCCTGGGTCGGGGGCGAGCGCCACAAGCTGGTGATGATCAGCCGCACCGGCGCCACATTCGAGCACGCGATCGCGGTCGCCGTCGCCAGCCCGAAGTGGTCGCTGGCGCAGATGCGGGCCTACACCTGGATCGGGTTCGTGGTCGGGTTCGTACCGGTCTCGCTCGGCATGCTTTTCTATCCGCTCCTGCAGCGATTGAGCCGGCGCGGCTTCGAGTTCACGCTCGCCCTCACCGTCGGGCTGCTCCTCTTCCTGTTGATCGACACCCTCGCCGAGGGTCTCGAGCTCGCCGGCGGGGCGGCGCCCGAGTTCCAGGGGGCAGCGCTCGTCTGGCTCGTCGCCGGGCTCACCTTCCTCACCCTGATGGCAATCGGCCGGCGCGGCGGGCACGCGCCCGAGGGGATCGCGCTCGCGACCTACATCGCCCTCGGGGTCGGGCTGCACAACCTCGGCGAGGGGCTCGCCGTCGGGGCCGCCTTCGCCGCCGGCGAGGCGGCGCTGGGCGCCTTCCTGGTGGTCGGATTCGTGCTCCACAACCTCACCGAGGGCGTCGGCATCGTCGCGCCGCTGACTGAGGACCGCCCGCACCTTTACGTCTTCCCCGCGCTCGCCGCGCTTGCCGGCCTGCCGGCGATCGCCGGCGCCTGGGCGGGGAGCGTGGCCTACGCGCCGCACCTCGCGGCGCTCTTCCTCGGAGTCGGCGCCGGGGCGATCCTTCAGGTCGTCGTCGAGGTTGGCTCCTACCTCGCGCGCCGCGCCGCGCGCACCGGCGCCTCGTGGCTGTCGGCGAGCACGGTGACCGGCACCTTCGCCGGGGTGGCGGTGATGTACGCGACCGCCTTCCTGGTCAAGTTCTAGGGGCGGGTGGAGAAAACGCATGAGTGAGCGAGCGGCCCTCGGGATCAAGCTGCCGCCGGCCGCGGCGGCGGGGACTGCGGCCCCCCTCGGCATCTGGGCGCCGCTCGCCGACTCCGCGGACGCGCGGCCGGCCGTCCCCAGCCTCGCCGAGGTCTACCGGAGCATCCCCGTCGCCCGTGACGCGCCCTTCTGGCGCCGGGCGATCGCCTTCGCCGGGCCCGGTTACCTAGTTGCCGTCGGCTACATGGACCCCGGCAACTGGGCGACCGACATCGCCGGCGGCTCGGCCTTCGGCTATACGCTGCTTTCGGCGGTGCTGCTGGCCAGCCTGCTCGCCATCCTCTTCCAGGCGCTCGCCGCCAAGCTCGGCATCGCCACCGGGCTCGATCTCGCCCAGGCCTGCCGGCGCCATTACAGCCGGCCAGTGGCGCATGCCCTCTGGCTCTTGGCCGAGACCGCGATCTGCGCCACCGACCTCGCCGAGGTGATCGGCACCGCGGTCGCGCTCAACCTCCTGTTCGGCATCCCGATCCTGGCCGGGGTCGTGATCACCGCGCTCGACGTGCTCCTGATCCTCGCCCTTCAGGCCCGCGGCTTTCGCCACCTCGAGGCCTTCGTGATGACGCTCCTGGTGATCATCGCCGGCTGCTTCGCCTTCCAGGTGGCGCTCTCGCGCCCCGATCTCGCCGCCCTGTTCGGCGGCTTCCTGCCCTCGGCCGAGGTGGTGCGCAACCCGGCGATGCTTTACATCGCCATCGGCATCCTCGGCGCCACCGTGATGCCCCACAACCTCTACCTCCACTCCGCGATCGTGCAGACGCGGGGCTTCGAGGAGAGCGAGCGCGGCCGGCGCGACGCGATCCGCCTCGCCACCGTCGACAGCACCATCGCGCTCAGCCTCGCCCTGGTCATCAACGCCAGCATCCTGATCGTCGCCGCGGCCGCGTTCCATGCCGCCGGCCAGACCGAGGTGACCGAGATCCACCAGGCCTACGGGATGCTGGCGCCGCTCCTCGGCGTGCCGGCGGCCGCCACCGCCTTTGCCGTGGCCCTGCTCGCCGCCGGACAGAACTCGACGGTGACCGGCACGCTCGCCGGCCAGGTGGTGATGGAGGGGTTCCTCGACATCCGCCTGCCGCCCTGGCTCAGACGCCTCGTGACCCGCGCGATTGCGATCGTCCCGGCGGTGGCGGTGACGGCGCTCTACGGCGAGAGCGGCACGGCCAAGCTCCTGATCCTGAGCCAGGTGGTGCTCAGCCTCCAGCTCCCCTTCGCGGTGGTGCCGCTGGTGCTGTTCACGAGCGACCGCGCCAAGATGGGCCGATTCGTGAACCGGCGCTGGCTCGCCCTGCTCGCCTTCGCCGCGGCGAGCGTGATAATTGCGCTCAACGTGAAGCTGGTGGCCGATTTCGCCGGCGCCCTCTGAGCGACGGCCGGGCCGCGGCCGGTGCGGGCACCTCAGCCCAGCCCCTTGGCCGGCTCCTTGGAAACCGGGCGCCGGGAGGGGGCCTCGCCGTAACCGGCATGGGCGGCGGCGCGCACCCCGTTCGGCTTCTCGTTCCGGCAGTGAATGACGGTGAAGAGCCCGAACGGGTTGACGGTCCGCATCCCGCGCACATGGATCTCGTCGGGGTCGATGAAGGAATCGAGGTTGAAGTCGGGATGCCAGCCGAGGCGGCCGGAGAAGGGCGCCATCGCCTTCTCGATCGCCGCCCGGACCCCCCTCCTGGCGGCGAAGTGATTGCAGATCAGAATGTCGCCCCCGGGCACGCACACCCGCCGCATCTCGCGCAGCAGCCGCTGCGGATTGGGAACGACCGAGGCGGTGTAGAGGGCGACGACGACGTCGAAGGCGGCGTCGCGAAAGGTCAGGTTCTCGGCGTCCATCTCAAGAAGAGCCTCGACGTGGCCGAGCTTGAGCCGCTCGACCCGCCGGCGCGCGATCGCAAGCATCTCGGCCGAGATGTCGATCCCGACCACCCGGCAGTCGGGCCGGTACTCGGGTAGCGACAGCCCCGTGCCCACCCCTACTTCAAGGATGCGCCGGCCAGCGATGCGGTTGGCCGCGGCCAGGGTGGCACGTCGACCGGGCTTCACGAGATTGCCAAAGAAGGTATCGTAGTGGCGCGCGTAACGGCCGTAGGCTGACTTGATCGCGTCTAGGTCCATCTATCATGTGAACCGCGTCGAGGCGCCCGGCCTGCCCCCCGCCCCCGGCAGGCCATATCTTGGCATCCCCCCTCAGTCCCCCTTGCTGTTGACGCAGAAACGATTGAATCCCTAGGGTTTATATAAGATGCCCCTCGGTCGAAAAGCAACCATTATCCATGTCCCGGGGCCCCGCACCGCCTTAGCCAGCGACCCCGAGCGCCGCGCGCAGCCGGTTCTTGAGGAACCCGCCCTCGACCGGCGGCAGAACCAGGGGAACCCGCCGCCAGGCGACCTTGGCGCAGACGAAGGCCGGCCCGGGCGCCGCGCGCAGAAGCTGCACCGCCCGTTCGACCTCCCCCTCCCCGGCGATGGTCAACGCCTCGCGGAAGCCCGCTCCAGCGGCGATCCCGGCGAGGTCGGCGCCGTGGCCGGTGTGCGAAACCTGGCCGCCGGTCTCGCCATAGACCTGATTGTCGAGCACCAGCACCGCCAGGTTCGACGGCCGGCGGACCGAAACCGAGGCGAGCGCGCCCATTCCCATCAGCATCTCGCCGTCGCCGGTGAGCACGAGCACCCGTCGCTCCGGCCGGGCGAGGGCGAGGCCGAGCCCGATCATCACCGCCGAGCCCATCGCCCCCCAGAGATAGAAGTTGAGCGGATGATCGCCCGCCGCGGCGAGGTCCCAGGCGGGCGATCCGAGCCCGGCGACGACCACCTCGTCGCTGCGCCCAGCGACCAGCCGCGCAACGAGGGCCCGGCGATCGAGCGCCGGCTGCTTCTCAACGGTCACGGATGACCCCCCGATCTGTCGACTCAACTGGCCGGCTTAGCAGAGATTGGCGGGCCAAGGCAACCGGCCGCCCGGGGGTCGAGGCCGCCGCTAAAGCGGCCAGACCCAGAGGATCATCGGCACCGCCACCGCGACGACGAGCCCATCCAGGGGAAGCCCCATCCGCCAGTAGTCCCCGAATCGGTAGCCGCCCGGCCCCATCACCAGCGTGTTGTTCTGATGGCCGATCGGGGTGAGGAACGCGCACGACGCCCCCACCGCCACCGCCATCAGGAAGGGATCGGGACTCACGCCCAGGGCGGCCGCCAAGTCGACCCCGATCGGCGCCATCACCACCGCCGTCGCCGCATTGTTCATGACGTCGGTCAACGCCATGGTCGCGATCATCAGCCCCCCGATCATCATCGCCGGCGGCACCTCCCCGGCGCCGGCGAGGATCGTTCGCGCGATCACGGCGGTCGCGCCGGTCGACTCGAGCGCGCCGCCGAGCGGGATCATCGAGCCCAGGAGCACGATCACCGGCCAGTCGATGGCCTGGTAGAAGACGCGCGGCGGCACCACGCGCAACAGCGCCATCAGCGCCACCGCGGCCGAGAACGCGACCGCGACCGGCAACAGCCCGAGCGCGGTGAGCGCGAGCGCGCCAGCGAACACCAGCGCCGGCACCGTCGCCCGCCGGGAGGCTCCCACCCGCACCCCGCGCTCGGCGAGCGGCAAGAGGCCGGAGCCGGAGGCGAGCTCGGCCAGCGCCTCCTCCTCGCCCTGCAGGAGAAGCACGTCACCGGCCCGGAATCGCACGTTGCGCAGCCGCGCGCCGACCCGGCGCCCCTGCCGGGCGATGGCAAGCAGGTTGACGCCGAAGCGGGTGCGAAGCCTCAGGCCCAAGGGGCTCTGTCCCTCCAGCGGCGAGTCGGGCGCGACCACCGCCTCGATCAACTGGATCTCGTCGGAGCGGAGCGTCTCGGCGGTCACCTTCTCGTCGCCGACGAGCTCGAGGCCGGTGCGCTTGAGGAGCGCGTCCAGGTCCTCCGGGTTGGCCTCGAGGATCAACACGTCGCCGGCGCGGATCGGCTCGAAGCGGACGCGCCCGAGAAGCCGGCGCTCGCCCCGCACCAAGCCGAGCACGAACACCTCGCCCTCCCCCACCTCGCGCTCGATCACCCGCAGGTCCTCGCCCTCGAGCTTCGAGCCCTCGGGCACGCGCACCTCGGTGACGTAGCCGCCGATGTCGAAGGCATCGGCGAGCGCGCCCTTGGCCCGTCGTCCCCGGTGCGGGATCAGCCGCCAGCCGACCAGGGTGACGAAGAGCACGCCGGCGATCGCGACCGCCAGCCCGACGGGCGCGAAGTCGAAGATGCGGAAGGGCTCGCCCGCCACGCCCGCCCGGACGCTGGCGATGATGATGTTGGGCGGCGTGCCGATCTGGGTGATCAGCCCGCCGAGGATCGCCGCGAAGGCGAGCGGCATCAGCACCACCGCCGGCGATCGCCCCGCCTTAGCCGAGGTCCGCAACGCGACCGGCATCAGAAGGGCGAGCGCGCCGACGTTGTTCATGAAGGCCGAAAGCGCCATGGCGACGAGGCCGAGCGCGGTGACATGCAGCGCGGGACGGGCGGCCAAGGGCGCGATCCGGCGCGCGAGCGGATCGAGCGCGCCCGAGTGGGCGAGCGCCCGGCTGATCACCAGCACCATCGCCACCGTCACCACCGCGGGATGGCCGAAGCCGAGGAAGGCGTCGGCCGCGGGAACGACGCCGGCGAGCACGCCGGCGATCAGCGCCCCGAACGCGACCAGGTCGTAGCGCCAGCGCCCGACAAAGAACAGGACGAGCGCGGCGAGGAGGATCAGCAGGATGGCGGCTTGCGCGGCGCTCATGATCGCGAGGCGTCCTCCTGGCCGAGGGCGGGCACCGGCCGGGCAGCGAACCAGGTGCGGCGAAGCCGCGCCGCGCCCGCCAGGTAGCCCGTGGTGCAGAGCGCGAGCCCGAAGACGTTGACGCCGAGGTCGTCGGCGTAGGCGCCGACGCCGAGGTCGATCCAGGCGGGCATGATCTCGAGCCCGGCAGCCCCCTCCAACGTCATGATTGCGCCGAGCGCGATCCCCGGCCAGAAGGCGAGGTGGAAGCTCGCCCGTCTGGCGGTCGGGAGGAAGGAGAGGAGGAAGATGGGCGCGAGCCCCATCATCATCGTCCCCGAGATGGTGGTCGCGGCGATGATCGCCGGGCCGGCCCTGTCGCCGAGATAGATGCCGAGAAGCGGCAAGTTGCCGGCGACGGCGATGGCGATCATCACCCACCGACCGATGCGCTTCTCGCGCTCGCCCGGGTCGGCGGCGACGTTGCCCCAGTCCCGCGCCGCGAGCTTGGCCGAACTGGCGAAGGTGGAATCCAGGGTCGAGCCGGCACTGGTCAGCATGATGGCGTTGAACACGAGAAGCATCGGCAGGCCGAACGCGGTCGGCACCGCCACCGCCGCCGCGCCCGAGAGCCCGAGCGCGCGGGCATACACGCCGACCAGCGAGAAGAGGACGATGAAGGCGCCGCCGATCAGCCCAGCGAGCACGAATCCGGCGAGCATGGTCCGGGGCCGGGTGAGGAACCCGCGATCGGTGAGCACCGGGTCGTGGAAGGGATAGCTCAGCACCTGCACCGCGGCGAGGGCGGCGAAGGTGAGCCCGGCCAAGCCCACCTCGGGGGCCACCGCAGGAAGCCCCTGCGCCGCCAGCGGCGGCATGACCACGATCAGGATCACGACCAGCAGCACGGCGGCCATCACCATCTGCCCGCCATCGGTGACCAGACTCGATCGCAGCCCCCCGACCCAGCTGTAATAGAGGGTGAAGCCGGTGATCGCGGCCACCGCGATCCAGTACTCGAGGCTCCCTTCCGCCCCGAAGTAGAGCGCGCCCACCTTGGTGTTCGACCACACCTCGTTGAAGAGCCGGATCGCGACCGCAACCAGGAAGAACCGCGCCGCGACGGGCCCGTACTTGGCGACCAGGAAGGCGGAGAGCGAGGCGTGGCCGCCGCGGGCGCGGATGAGGTAGATCGCCAGCCCGGCGACGAGGAAGCTCAGGTAATAGACACCGTAGCCGACGCCGCCGACCAGACCGAAAGCCTTGCCGAGGTCGGCAGCGTTGGCGATCGACTTGGCGAAGATCCAGGTGATCGCGGCGCTGAAAACCAAGAGCCAGAGGCCGGGCTCCGCGCCCGCCTCGGAGCGACCGGCGAAGAATTGCACCGGCGAGGCGCGCCGCGGGCTCATCGCCCAGACCAGAAGCCCGTAACCGACGAGCACCGCCCAGGGCGCCGCCATCACGGCAAGCGCGGGATCAAGATGAGTCATGCCGGCCCCTTACCTCCTTCGTCGACTCCGTCGCCCCGCTATTAGTCGGAAGTTCCCGCCCGCCTCAGCAACACACGAAGGTGTGATCGGGGGCACGCTTTTCCGCCCCCGGCGACATTTGAGATACTGAGGCGGTGAGTGGTCAACTGCGATCTCCGCCGTCCGCGTGCCGGGCCGACTCGTCCCGCGACCTCGGTCGGATCGAGGCGCCCGTGCTCGTCTTCGGCGGCCCCTACGGCAACCGCGAGGCGACCGAGACGCTGATCGAGGAGGCGGAGAGGCGTGGCGTTCCGCCCGCGCGCATGATCTGCACCGGCGACGTCGCCGCCTACTGCGCCGATCCGCAGGCGGTGGCCGATCTCCTTCGCCGGCTCGGCGTCCCGGTGGTGAGGGGCAACTGCGACGAGGCGCTCGGCCTCGGCGCCGAGTCCTGCGACTGCGGATTCGCCGAGGGAACCGCCTGCGACCTCCTTGCCCGGCGCTGGTACGCCTACTCGGCGGCTGCGCTCGACGCAGCGGCCAAGGCGTGGATGCGGGCCTTGCCCAACGCCATTCGCTTCGAGATGGCGGGACGGCGCCTGCACGTCGCCCACGGGACGCCCTCGCGCGCCAACGCCTTCGTCTTCGCCTCCACCCCCGCCGCCGAAAAGGAGGCCGAGGTCGCGCGCGCGGACGCCGATGCGGTGATCGCCGGCCATGCCGGCATCCCCTTCACCCAGGTCCTCGGCTCCCGCCTCTGGCACAACGCCGGCGCGATCGGGATGCCGGCCAACGACGGCACGCCGCGGGTGTGGTTCAGCTTCTTCGTGCCCGAGGGCGGGCACATCCGGATCGAGCACCGGGCGCTCGGCTACGATCACACCGGGGCGGCCGCCAAGATGCGCGCCGCCGGCCTGTCCGAGGGCTACGCCGCCGCGCTCGAGAGCGGCCTCTGGCCGAGCCTGGACGTACTGCCGCCGGCCGAGCGCGCGGGGCAGGGCCAAGCGCTCGCCTTCGCGCCCCTCCTGTGGCCGGCCGCCCCCGAGCCGGGCCGCGCCCCGCGCCCAAACGCGCCCGCGGCGAGCGCGCCCTAGGCGCCAGACGCGCGGTCAGGTCGTCTCCCGGGCCTTCGCCCGCGAGGTCGCCAGCCAGCGCCGGAGCACGAACCAGAGTGCGACTCCGCCGGCGAGGAGCCCGGCCCACGCCTCCCACGACAGATGGTCGTAGTGGTCGCCCATCAGCACCATGAGCACAGTCATGGGCAGGATGCCGATGCCGGTCGTCCAGGCAAAGGTCCACCACGAGATCGGAGTGAGGCCGGCGGCATAATTGATCAGGTTGAACGAGATGACCGGCACGAAGCGGGCGAGGAGCAGGACGTCGGCCCCGTGGCGCGCCGCCCAGGCGTCGACGACGTGCCAGTTCTTCTCCGAGACCACGATCTCGACGAACGGCCGCCCCAGCGCCCGCGACAGCGCGAAGGCCAGGAAGGCGCCGAGCATCGCGCTCCCCCAGGTGATCACGGTGCCCCAGAGGGGGCCGTAGATCATGCCGTTGGCGAGCGAGATGACCTCGGCCGGAAACGGGATGAAGGAGTGGATCACCATCAGGATAACCGAGACCGCGACCCCCCATCCGCCCCAGGAGCGGATCTCGGCCTCGACCGCCTTGGCCGAGAACTCCTCCTCGAGCCCCATATAGAGCCAGCCGAGCGCGCCGGCCGCCATGACCGCGATCACGGCCAGCAGCAGCGCCCCGATGGCGCGCGCGAACCGCCGCTTCCGGCGCGAGACAGGCTGGCTCATCCGCGGACCCGTTGCCGGTGGCTCCCGCGGGCGATCCTAGAGCATGATCGTCCCGGATTGAACCGTCTGCGTTGCGTCCCGGCGCGGCGATCCGCCGGGGGCGACACGAAGGGCGATGCCCGCGCATCGGCCGAGCGCCGCAATCCGGAGGGCCGGCGCCTTGAGCCGACGGGTTCGTTGAAGGGCTCGTCCGTAGACCGCGGGCTACCCCCTTTTGCCCGCGTCGCGAAAGTCCTCCGGCGCAGCCGGTTCCACTTGATCGGAGTATGCTCCAGGCGCGACGGCCGCAGCCCAAGGCGAGCAAGGCCCCATCCATGACCGCCGATCCTGGCTCCGAAGCGACGTCCGCCCCGCCCCTGGTCGAGGTGTGGGACCCGTTCGTGCGACTGTTCCACTGGACCCTGGTCGCGGCCTACGCGGTCTCGTACCTGACCGGCGACGAGCTGAAGGGCCTGCATGTCGCGGCCGGCTATCTGGTGCTCGGCCTGATCGGAGTGCGGCTGGTGTGGGGAGTCGTCGGCCCCCGCCTGGCGCGGTTTACGAGCTTCGTCCGCCCGCCGCGCGAGGTGCTCGACTATCTCGGCGCCATGCTGGCGGGACGCGCGCCCCGCTACCTCGGCCACAATCCGGCGGCGGGCACGATGATCGTGCTACTGCTCGCCCTCCTCACCCTCACCGCCCTCACCGGCATCGCCGCCGAGGGCGAAGGCATCCTCGCCAAGGCGTTCGAGGAGGTGCACGAGGCGCTGGCCGATCTCAGCCTCGGGCTCGTCGCCCTGCATGTCGCCGGAGTGGCCGCGAGCAGCCTCTATCACGGCGAGAACTTGGTCAAGGCGATGCTGACGGGGCGCAAGCGCGCCCGCTGAGCGAACCGGCAAAAGCCATTCCGTACTTGGCTCCGGCCGGACTACACTCGCGGCGCCATGCTGGCCCGCCGTTCCTTCCGTGCCGACTTCCGCCCGGTCCCGGCGCCGGTCCAGGGCGCGCTGTGGATGACCGCGGCCGGCGCGTGCTTCACGGTGATGGCGGTCCTCATCCGGCCGGCGGCGGCCGAGCTGCACACCTTCGAGATCCTGTTCCTGCGCAATCTCTTCGCGCTCATGCTCATGGCCCCGCTGATGTCGCGCGCGCGCTTCGCCGCGTTACGCGGCCCGCGGCTGCGGCTCTATCTCCTCTGCGGCCTCTTCATGCTGGTATCGATGGCGACCTGGTTCTACGCCATCCCGCTGATCCCGCTGGTGCAGGCGGTCTCGCTCCACTTCACCACCCCGCTGTTCGTGACCGTGCTGGCGATCCTCGTGCTCGGCGAGACGGTGGGCGTTCGCCGCTGGAGCGCGGTCGTCCTCGGCTTCGCCGGAGTCATAGTGATCCTGAGACCGGGCATGGCCGAGGTGAGCCCGGCGAGCCTCCTCGTGCTGGTGAGCACCTTCGCCTGGGCGGTGACCATCATGGTGATCCGCATCCTCACCCGCACCGAGACGGCCCGAAGTATCGTCGGCTACATGTTCCTGGTGCTCACCCCCTTCTCGCTGGTTCCCGCGCTCTTCGTCTGGCAGGCGCCGAGCCTGGGCGTGATCGGCGTGATCGCGGCCCTGAGCGCGGCCGGGGTGGTCGGGCATCTCTGCGCCACCCGCGCCTTCGCGGCGACCGAGACGACCATCGTCATCCCCTTCGAGTACGTGCGGATGCCGATGTTCGCGCTCACCGGCTTCCTGTTCTTCGGCGAGGTGCCCGAGGGGTGGACCCTTCTCGGTTCGGCCGTCATCATCGCCGCCGCGATCTACATCGCCCGGCGCGAGGCGCAAGTCGCGCGCGAGCGCCGATGAGGAAGGCCGCCCGGTCCGCCCCGCGGGGCCGCCACCTTCCGCCGACGGTCGAGCGCGAGCGGGCCGAGGCGATCGCGCTTGGCGCCCTCGCCTTTCTCGCCGCCGACGGCCACCGGCTGGGCCGCTTCCTTGCCTGGACCGGCATGCCCCCGGCCGATCTCAAGGCGCGAGCGGCCGAGCCCGCGTTCCTCGGCGGCGTCCTCGACTATCTCCTTGCTCACGAGGCCCTGCTGCTCGCCTTCGCCAGCGAGGCGGGGCTCGCGCCCGAGGAGCCGCGCGCCGCCCGCGCCCGGCTGCCGGGGGCGCCGCCGCCCGGGTGAGCCTCCGCTCCGACGAGACGCGCCCGCCGCCGCCAAGCCGAAGGAGGGGACGATGCCGACCACCCGCCGCCATCGGGCCGCCGGAGCCCTCGCCGCAGTCGCGCTCGCCGTCCTTGCGCCGCTCGCGGCCCGCGCCGCGATCCCCGAGCGAAGCGACGCGTTTCTGCGCGGCTACGTGACCGCCGTGCTCGAACGCGAGCTTCGGGTCGCCAGTGCCGGTGTGCGGGTGGAGGCGGGGGTGGTGACGGTGCCGGCCGCAGGGCTGGCGGAGGTTTCACCCGAAACGCTGGTGGCGGCGCTGGCCGGGATCGAGGGGGTGCGGCGGGTGGTGCTGGCGCCGAAGGCCGCGTCTGCGGCACCGCCCGAACCGCCGGCGGCGCCGGGGCTGGGGGCGGGGGCGGCGCAGGCGGCCCCGGCCGACGAGGGTGCCGCCCGCCGGCCCGCGCCCGAGGCCGGAATCCTGCCGCGCGGCCGGTTGTTCGCGCCCGTCCTCGCCGATCCGCGCTGGCCCCACTTCTCCGCCGCCTATCACGCCTACATGGGCGATTCCGAGCTCGACAACGTCGCCGCCACCAGCTTCGGCGAGACCTTCGCCCTGGTCCGCGGCGCCGGCGACGGCGGCGCCTGGGAACTGGGGGTGCAGGCGGGGGTGTTCGCCATCTTCGACCTCGACGCCGCGTCCAAGGACCTGGTCAATGCCGACTACCTGGTCGGCTTTCCGCTCACCTACCGGCGGGGCCCGCTCTCGGCCCTGGTGCGGCTCTTCCACCAGAGCTCGCACCTCGGCGACGAGTACCTGCTCCGCAATCGGGTGCACCGGGTGAACCTGAGCTACGAGGCGGTCAACGCGCTCCTCTCCTACGACCTCGCCGGCGGTTGGCGGCTCTACGGCGGGGGCGGCGCGCTTCTCCACCGCGAGCCCTCGGACCTCGAGCGGCTCTCGGTCCAGTTCGGAGTCGAGTACCGAAGCCCCGAGACCCTCCTCGGCGGCAGGCTCCGGCCGATCGCCGCATTCGACCTCCAGAGCCGCCAGGAGAGCGGCTGGCGGGCCGACCTCGCGGCCCGGGCGGGGGTCCAGGTCGAGGCGCGCGAGGGCGGTACGCAGCAGGTGCAGGTCACCGCCGACTATTTCAACGGCCGCAACCCCAACGGCCAGTTCTACGAGCGGACGATCGAGTACCTGGGCCTCGGCGTGCACGTCTACTTCTGACGCGGACCCGCCAGACAGTCGGCCAGGCCCCGCGCGAGCCCTTCCATGAGCAGGAAATAGGAGTCGGGGCCCGGCGAGAGCGCGGCGCCGAGCGGGTCGAGCACGCCCGTCCGCGCGCCGGTGCCGGCGACGATCGTCCCCACCAGCTTCGGCTCGAACTGGGGCTCACTGAAGACGCACGCGGCCTTGAGATCGAGGATTTTCCCGCGGAGTTCGGAGAGCCGCTTCGCGCCCGGACTGCGCTCCGGGCTGACGGTGATCGAGCCGATGGCGTTAAGGTCGTAGCGGCGCTCGAAATACTGGTAGGCGTCGTGGAAGACCACGTAAGGGCGGTCGCGGAGCGTGGCCAGCCTAACGCCAAGGGCCCGATCAAGGGCGTCGAGCCGGGCGGCGAGCCGCGCTCCGTTGGCCCGGTAGCGGGAGGCGTTGGCCGGATCGACCGCGGCGAGCGTCGCCACCGCCGCGCCGACGATCGCCTTGGCGTTCTCGGGATCGAGCCAGATGTGCATGTCCACGGCGGAGTGCCCATGACCCTGCGACTCGGGCGCGAGGGCGGTGGCCTTGCCGGACTCCGGTTCGTGCGCACGCGAGTCCCCGTGTTTCTTTTCGTGTTCGTCCTCGTGCTCCTCCCAGGCACCGCCCTCGCGCGCATCGAGGAGCGCCACCCCCGGCTCCTCGGAGAGGGCAACGACTCTGGCCTTCGGTGCAAGCGCACCGAGCGCCTTGGCGAGGAACGCCTCGAGCCCCTTGTCCACCCAGAAGACGACCTCGGCCGCAGCGAGCTTGCGCGCGTCCGAAGGCTTGAGCGCATAGGCATGCGGAGAGGCGGGCCCATCGAGCAGGAGGTCCGGCACGCCCACCCCCTCCATCACCCCGGCGATCAGCGAATGGATGGGCTTGATCGTCGCCACGACCTTGGGTGGATCGGCGGCGGCACCGTCGATCCACGCCACACCCGCGACCGCCATGGCGCACAGCCACCTCCGGGACCTTTGGATCATCGGGCAGCTCCCCCTGGAGCGCTTGTCTGGTTCGGGATTAAACGTTATATCGTAGCAAGATCGGCTATCGGCCTTGTTATGAGATGATATATCATAACATATACCTCCCCGACAAGCTGCATCTGGCATCCACCCCGTGACCACGACGAGAGCATGAGCACACGATGACCCCCGATCCCGTCCTGGCCCCCTTTCCGACGAAGCGCCACGATCATGCGCACTGCGTCGCCGCTGCAATCGCTGCCGCCGAGGAGGTGTGCGCCCGCGCCGGCGCAACCCTGACCCCGCTCCGACGCCGGGTGCTCGAGCTGGTCTGGACCCAGCACAGGCCGGTGCGGGCCTACGGCCTTCTTGAGCGGCTGCGCGACGAGCGGCGTGGCGCGGCGCCGCCCACCGTCTATCGTGCCCTCGACTTTCTGATCGCGCACGGGCTCGTGCATCGGATCGAATCGCTCAATGCCTTTATCGGCTGCGGCGACCCGCGGAATCGGCACGGCGGGCAGTTCCTCATCTGCCGCGCCTGCGGCCACGTGGCGGAGCTGGATGACGCCGGTATCGCGCGCAAGGTGGCCGAACGGGCCAAGGCGCTCGGCTTCCTGCCCGAGGTCCAGACCATCGAGATCGCAGGGCTGTGCCCCGCCTGCCAGGACGGATCCACGGGCACCACCCATGCAGCCTGAGCGAAGGGCCGGGGAGCTGCTGGTCGACGCGCAGAATCTTTCCATCCGTTACGCCGATCACGTCGCCCTCGACCGGGTCGACCTTGCGGTGCACGCGGGCGAGATCGTCACCGTCATCGGCCCGAACGGCGCCGGCAAGACTAGCCTGATCCGGGCCGTCCTCGGCCTGATCGCACCGAGCACCGGGGCGATCCGCCGCCGACCAGGACTCAAGGTCGGCTATGTCCCGCAGGGCCTCCACATCGACGACAGCCTCCCGCTCACCATTCGGCGGTTTCTCGGCCTCGCGGCGCCGGAGGCGACACGGCGCGTCGGCGAGGCGCTGGCCGAGGTGGGCGCGGAGCGGGTCGTCGACAGCCCCGTTCAGGCGATCTCAGGCGGGGAGATGAAGCGGGTGCTGCTCGCCCGCGCGCTGTTGCGCGATCCCGACCTCCTCGCCCTTGACGAGCCGACCTCGGGAGTCGACGTGACCGGCCAGGCCGAGCTCTACCGGCTGATCCAGACGATCCGCGACCGGCGGGGCTGCGGCGTGCTGCTGGTTTCGCACAACCTGCACGTGGTGATGGCGGCGACCGACCAGGTGCTGTGCCTGAACCGACATGTCTGCTGCCGGGGCCAGCCCGAGGCGGTGAGCCGGCACCCCGAGTATCTGGCCCTCTTCGGCCCGCATCTCGCGACGACGCTCGCCGTCTACACCCACGAGCACGATCACCGTCACGGGCCATCCGGCGAGCCGATCGTGCTCGGCGGCCCGGGAAAGGGCGAGGATCGAGGACACAGCCATGGATGACTTCATCCTCCGCGCCCTCGTCGCCGGACTGGGCTTCGCGTCGGTGGCCGGTCCCTTGGGATGCTTCGTGGTCTGGCGCCGCATGGCGTATTTCGGCTCGGCGCTCGCGCACGGGGCGATTCTCGGGGTCGCGCTCGGCTTCCTGTTCGAGCTCAGCCTCTATGCCGGCGTCCTGTTCGTCTGCGTCACCCTCGCGCTGGCCCTGGTCGCCCTCGAACGGCAGAGGGGGCTGACGAGCGACACGCTCCTCGGCCTCCTCGCCCACGGCGCCCTCGCCTTCGGGCTGATCGCCGTGTCGTTCCTGGAGACCGTGCGGGTCGACCTGATGGCCTATCTGTTCGGCGACATCCTGGCCGTGACCATCGCCGACATCGTCTGGATCTATGCCGGCGGCGCGCTCGTCCTCGCCCTGCTCGCGCTGCTCTGGCGCGGGCTGCTGGCGGCGACCGTGGATGCCGACCTCGCCCGCGTCGAGGGCGTTCCGGTCGATCGCGTCCGGCTTCTCTTCCTGCTGATGATCGCGGTGGTGATCGCGGTCTCGATGAAAATCGTCGGCGTGCTGCTGGTGGTCTCGCTCCTGATCATCCCGGCGGCCACCGCCCGCCGCTTCTCCGCCACCCCCGAGCAAATGGCGGCGCTGGCGAGCGTCGCCGGCGCGCTCGCGGTCGGCCTCGGGCTCTGGGCCTCGCTCCGCTTCGACGTCCCCGCCGGCCCGGCGATCGTGGCCGCGGCCACGGGCCTCTTCTTTCTGTCGCTGCCGGTTCCCGGCACGCGGCTCCGCGGGTGAGCGCTTGCGCGCCGGCGGCCGCCACGCTTCCGCTTCCCCTCGGCCGCGACCTGGGCCACTGTCATAGCCGCGCCGGCGCGAGGCGGTCGCGCCGCACGCCCGTCCGGCGGCCGCGAGGCCGATCGGGGCGAGGTTGGAGCTCGCTTGCATGGCGAAAGCGCGTGTCATCGTCCTCCTCCTCTTCGGCGCGACGGCAATCGCCGGTGGCGGGGCCTTCTACGCCCGCGATCCCGAAGCCGCCCGGGCCCTCCTGAAGCAGGCCGCCACCGAGCTTCCCTGGACCCGACCGGAAGCGCCCCGCTCGGAGATGGTGCTCTACGGCAACGTCGACGTCCGCCAAGTAGACCTCGCCTTCAACGTCCCCGGGCGGATCGAGCAGATGCTGGCCGAGGAGGGCGACGAGGTAGCGCCGTCGGCGCTGCTCGCCGCGCTCGAGGCCGAACGCTATCTGAGCCAAGTGGAGGGGGTGCGCGCCCGGCTCGAGCGCCAGCGCGCGATTCTCGCCGCCCTCGAGGCGGGCTCGCGCCGGGAGGAAATCGAGCGCGCCCGAGCCGAGGTGGCCGCCGCCGAGGCGGCGCTGAATCTCGCCCGCGAGACCTACGAGCGGCGCGCCGCGCTCGCCCGGACCGACATCGTCTCGGCGCAGGCGCTCGACGACTCCCGCGAGGCCCGCGACCGCGCGACCGCCAACCTCAAGGCAGCCCAGGAGGCGCTGACGCTTGCACGCAAGGGGCCGCGCAAGGAGGACATCGAGGCGGCGCGCGCCGAGGCCCGCGCGATCGAGGCCGATCTGGCGCTCGCCCAGCAGGACCTCGCCGACACCGAGGTCCGCGCCCCCGCGGCCGGCACCGTGCTCGTGCGCATCCAGGAGCCGGGGGCGATCATGCGCGCCGGCGAGCCCGTCTATACCCTGGCCCTCGCCACGCCCGTCTGGGTCCGCGCCTACGTCTCCGAGCCCGACCTCGGGCGCATCCATCCCGGCATGTCGGTACTCGTCGTCACCGACAGCCGGCCCGACCGGCCCTATCGCGGCCAGGTCGGCTTCATCTCGCCGGCGGCCGAGTTCACGCCCAAGACGGTGCAGACGCCCGATCTGCGCACCAGCCTCGTCTACCGCATCCGGGTCGTGGTCGAGAACCCCGACCGGGGCCTGCGTCAGGGCATGCCGGTCACGCTTCGCATCCCCCTCGCCGGGCCGCCCGCGACCGCCGCCAGGGGCTGAGCGTGGCGGGCGGCGCGACCATCGAGCTTGTCGGCCTAACCAAGCGCTTCTCCGGCGCCCGCGGCGGCGTCGCCGCGCTTCGCTCGGTGAGCGCGCGGATCGAGCCGGGCCGCATCACCGGCCTGGTCGGCTCGGACGGCGCCGGCAAGACGACATTGATGCGCGTGATCGCCGGACTCATGGCCGCCGACGAAGGCGAGGTGCGCGTCGAGAACGCGGCCGAGGTCGGCTACATGCCGCAGAGCTTCGCCACCTACGAGGACCTGACGGTGGCCGACAACCTCGCCCTCTACGCCGACCTCGAGGGCGTCGCGGGGGCGGCGCGCCGCGCCCGGCTCGACGAACTCCTCGCCTTTACCGGCCTCGGGCCCTTCCAGGCTCGGCTCGCCGGCCGACTTTCCGGGGGGATGCGCCAGAAGCTCGCGCTCGCCTGTGCCCTCATGCGCCCGCCCGACGCGCTCCTGCTCGACGAGCCAAGCGTCGGCGTCGATCCCCTCTCGCGGCGGGAGCTGTGGGAGATCGTCTCCGGCCTCGCCGCCAAGGGCGCGCTGGTGCTGTGGAGCACGGCCTATCTCGACGAGGCCGAGCGCTGCGCCGCGGTGCTCGTGCTGCACCAGGGCCGGCTCGTCTACGCCGGGCCGCCGGGGTCGTTCACCGGCCCGCTCGCGGGGCGCACCTTCGCGCTTTACGCCCCCGCCGCGAGCCTGCGCGCGGTTCAGCGGCGGGCAGGCGTTCAGCCGGGGATCGTCGATGCGGTGCGGCGCGAGCGCGCGCTCCGTCTGGTAGTGGCCGAGGGCCCCGCGCCGAAGCTTGCCGACCTCCTGGCCGAGGACGAGCGGGCGGGAGCGGCGCTGGAGCCGGTCCGCCCGACCTTCGAGGACGCGCTCGTCGCCGCGCTTCGCTCGACCGCCGAGCCATCGCCGACGCCCCTTCTCGCCGCCCCGGCCCCGATCGCCGACCTCGACCGGCCGACCGCGCGCCCGGTGGAGGTCGCGAACCTCACCCGGCGCTTCGACTCCTTCGTCGCCGTCGACTCCGTTAGCTTCGCGGTCGAGCGGGGCGAGATTTTCGGCCTCTTGGGTCCGAACGGCGCCGGCAAGTCGACCATCTTCAAGGTGCTGTGCGGGCTCCTGCCGCCGAGCGGCGGGACGGCCCTGATCGCCGGCATCGACCTCTCGCGCGCCCGCGCCGCGGCGCGCGAGCGGATCGGATACATGTCGCAGCGCTTCTCCCTCTATGGCGAGCTGAGCGTGGGCCAGAACCTCGCCTTCTTCGCCGGCGTCTACGGGCTTTCCGGGCGCAGGAAACGCGAGCGGATCGCCGCGGTCAGCGCCGAGTTCGGGCTTCGCGCGCTGGAGGACGAGCGCGCCGGCGCGCTTCCCCTCGGCCATCGCCAGCGCCTGGCGCTCGCCGCCGCGCTCCTGCACGAGCCGGCGATCCTGTTCCTCGACGAGCCGACCTCGGGCGTCGATCCCGTAACCCGCCGCGAGTTCTGGCTGCGGATCAACGCCTTGGCCGAGGCGGGCGTCACCGTGATGGTGTCGACCCACTTCCTCGAGGAGGCCGAGTACTGCGACCGTCTGGCGATCCTCTACGAGGGACGCCTGATCGCGCTTGGCAGCGCCGCCGACCTCAAGCGCGCCCACGCGCCCCCGGGAACGACCGCGCCTCCCGGCATCGAGGACGCCTTCATCGCCCTCATCCGCGCGCAAGCGAGGGCCGCGGCATGACCGCGCCCCCGGCCAGGGAGGCGCGCCTCGCCGGCCTGCGCCGGCTGCGCGGGCTCATGCGCAAGGAGGCGGTGCAGATCGTGCGCGATCCGTCGAGCATCATCATCGCCTTCGTGCTCCCGGCGCTCCTCCTCTTCCTGTTCGGCTTCGCGGTCACGCTCGACGCGCGCAACCTGGGCGTCGCCGTGGTGGTTGAGAGCCCAACCGAGGAGACCGCGAGTTTCACCGCCTTCTTCCAGGGAAGCGGCTATTTCGCGCCCCGCTTCTACACCGAGCGCAAGCCGGCCGAGGCGGCTCTGCTCAGGGGCGAGGTGCAGGGCGTCGTGGTCCTCGCCCAGGCCTTCCCGGAGGCGCTGGCGCGCGAGGGCGGGGCCGCGATCCAGGTGATTGCCGACGGCACCGACGCCAATACCGGCAACCTCTTCCTTGGCTACGTCAACAACGTCTGGCGCGACTGGCTCGCCTATCGCGCGCTGGCCGGCGCCGGCGGCGCGGCCGAGCCGGTGCGCGCCGAGCCCCGAATCTGGTTCAACCCCGAGGTCGAGAGCCACCATTTCCTGGTCCCCGGGCTCCTCGCCATCATCATGACCATCACCGGCGCGCTCCTGACCGCGCTCCTGGTCGCCCGCGAGTACGACCGCGGCACCATCGAGGGGCTCCTCGCCACGCGCGCCCGGATCGGCGAGATACTCATAGGCAAGCTCGTGCCCACCTTCCTCCTCGGCATGGGGGGGGTGGCGGTCAACACAGCGATGGCGGTGTGGCTGTTCGGGGTGCCCTTCCGGGGCTCGTTCTGGGTGCTGGCCGGGGCCTCGGCCCTATTCATGGCGGCGGCGCTGGGGATGGGGCTTCTCATCTCCACCCTGGCCAAGAACCAGTTCGTCGCCGGGCAGGTGACGATCATGGTCGGCTTCATGCCCGCCTTCCTGCTCTCCGACTTCGTCTTCAATCTCGCCGGCACGCCCGGCTGGGTGCAGGCGATCTCGTACGCGATCGCCGCCCGCTACTTCATCGCCATCCTCAAGACCGTGTTCCTGGCCGGCGACGTGTGGGCGGTGATCCTGCCCAACTCGCTGGCGCTGTTCGCCATGGCGGCGGTGCTGCTGGCGCTCGCCCGTGCGCTGACCCGCCGGCGGCTGGAGTAAGGGGCGATGTGGCGGCGGATCGTGGCGCTGGTGGTCAAGGAATTCCTGGCCGTGCTCAAGGACCGGAAGAGCCGCGCGGTGCTCCTGGTCCTGCCCTTCCTCCAGCTCGGCGTGTTCCCCTTCGCCACCACCTTCGAGGTGACCGGCATCCGCCTCGCCGTGCTCAACGAGGACGCCGGCGCCGAGGGGCGCGAACTCGTTTCCCGCTTCACGGCCACGCCCACGTTCCGCGCCGTCGCCACGCTCACCCATTCCTCGGAGATCGCGCCGATGATCGACTCGCGGCGCGCCGAGTTGGTGCTGCACGTCGGCAAGACCTTCTCGCGGGCGCTGAAAACGGGGGCAAGCGCCCCGGTGCAGCTGATCGCCGACGGGCGCAACTCCAACACCGCGCTGATCACGCTCGCCTACGCGGGCGAGATCGTCGGCGCGTTCGGCCGCGAGCACGCGCGTGCCCCGCTTCCGGCGGCGCTGGTCGATCGGGCATGGTTCAACCCCAACCTGGGGAGCCTCTGGTCGATCCTTCCCGGCATCCTGGCGATCATAATCAGCGTCGCCACCACCTCGATCACCGCCTTCTCGCTCGCCCGCGAGAAGGAGGTCGGCACCTTCCAGCAGCTCCTCGTCACGCCCCTCCGCCCGGTCGAGATCGTGATCGGCAAGACCCTGCCCGCCCTCGCCATCGGCCTGGGCGAGAGCGCGGTCATCGTCGCCGCGATGGTGCTGCTCTACCGCATGCCGCTGGTGGGGCGGGTCGGCCTCCTCTACGTCGGCATTCCGCTCTTCCTGCTCGCCAACATCGGGATGGGGCTGATGGTCTCGTCGGTCGCGCGCACGCAGCAGCAAGCGTTGCTCGGGGCCTTCCTGTTCCTGCTGCCGGAGGTGATCCTGTCGGGCTTCGCCACCCCCATCGGCAACATGCCCGACTGGATCCAGACACTCACCTACGTCAACCCGATGCGCTACTTCCTGGTGATCTCGCAGGGGGTGTTCCTCAAGGACCTGCCGGCCGACGCGGTGCTCGCCCAGGCTTGGCCGATGGCGCTGATCGCGCTCGGCTCGCTCACAGTCGCCGGCTGGCTCTTCCGCCGCCGGCTCTACTGAGCCGGGGACAAGGCCGGGCGGCGCCCCCCGGTTCATTCCGCCGCCCGCAGGCGCCGGAGCGAGGGAAGCTCGTCGAGGGTGAGCGTCTCCTTCTCCAGGAGGCTCTCCGCTCCCTCGTCGAGCTCGGTCCGGTGGCGGGTGAGAATCTCGGTCGACTTGGCGACGGCCTCGTCGACCAGCCGGCGCACCTCGCAGTCGATCTCGCGGGCGGTCTCCTCGCTGTACTCGCGCGGCTGGAGGGGGCTGACCGCGGCCTCGCCGAGGAAGGCGTGGCGTTGCGCCTCGTAGGTCATCTGGCCGAGCTTCTCCGACATGCCGAAGCGGGTGACCATGTCGTGGGCGATCTCGGTCGCCTTGGTGAGGTCGTCGGCCGCCCCGGTCGAGATCTCGCCGAAGACGAGTCTCTCGGCCGCGCGCCCGCCGAGGAGCACGGCGATGCGGTTGGTCAGCTCCTCGCGGGTCATCAGGAAGCGCTCCTCGGCGGGGCGCTGCAACGTGTAGCCGAGCGCTCCGACCCCCCGCGGGATGATCGAGACCTTGTGCACCGGGTCCATCCCGGGGAGCGCGGTGGCGACCAGCGCGTGGCCCATCTCGTGGTAGGCGACTACCCGCCGCTCGCGCGCGCCCAGCACCCGGCTTCGCTTCTCGAGTCCGGCAACGACGCGCTCGATGGCGGCGGTGAAGTCGTCCGAGCTCACCGCCTCGGCGCGCCGGCGGGTGGCAATGAGGGCCGCCTCATTGACCAGGTTGGCGAGATCGGCGCCCGAGAAGCCGGGGGTGAGGGCGGCGACCTTGTCGAGGTCGACGTCCGCGCCCGCGGTGACGCCCTTGATGTGCACGCGGAGGATGGCAATCCGCCCCGGCCGGTCGGGGCGGTCGACCACCACCCGCCGGTCGAAGCGCCCGGCGCGCATAAGCGCCGGATCGAGGATCTCCGGACGGTTGGTGGCGGCGAGGATGACGATCCCCTCGCGCGGGTCGAACCCGTCGAGCTCGGCGAGGAGCTGGTTCAGCGTCTGCTCCTTCTCGTCGTGGCCCCCAAACGGGCCGACCCCCCGCGCGCGCCCCAGCGCATCGAGCTCGTCGATGAAGATGATGCAGGGCGCGGCCTTGTGCGCCTGGGCGAAGAGGTCGCGCACCCGCGCCGCGCCGACGCCGACGAACATCTCGACGAACTCCGAGCCGCTGATCGAGAAGAAAGGCACGCCCGCCTCGCCCGCGACCGCGCGCGCAAGCAGCGTCTTGCCGGTCCCGGGCGGGCCGACCAGCAGGATGCCCTTCGGCATCCGCGCCCCCAGCCGCCCGTACTCCTTGGGGCTCCTGAGGAAGGCGACGACCTCCTTCAGTTCGTCCTTGGCCTCGTCGACCCCGGCGACGTTGTCGAAGGTGACCTTGGTGTCGCGCTCGACGTAGACCTTCGCCTTGCTCTTGCCGATCGTCATCATGCCGCCGAGACCCTGCTTCTCGGCGACGCGGCGGATGAGGAACATCCAGACGCCGAAGAAGAAGAGCGTGGGCAAAACCCACGACAGCAGCTCCTGCAGGAAGCGACTCTCGATGACGCCGGTGAAGGTGACGTTGTACTTGCCGAGCTGCTCGGCCAGCGTCGGGTCCACCCGGGTGGTGACGAAAAGGCGCCGCCCGTCGGGCAGCGGTTCCTTGAGCGAGCCTTCGATCACGTTCTCGCGGATGGAGATCCTGTCGACCTTGCCCGCCTTCAGGAGCTGCTCGAAGGTGCTGTAGGGGATGGTCTCGATCTGCTGGCCCGCCCCCCACCAGTCATGAATGAGGAGAACCAGGAGAACGGCGATGGCGACGTACCAGATGTTCCACTGCTGCTTCTTGTCCATGGCCTGCCGACCCGTGATGCGCTGCGGGGGTTCGGCGCGCGGTCCGCGGCGCCCACCCGACTAGATGGGGTCTCCGGCGCCGTTGTGCAGGCGAACCGCGTCGTTTTCGTTGACCGCGGCGCCTTCGCGGCTAGGATCGCGGCGTACCGCCCAGAGCGATCGGCGCGCACTTAAAAAGCGCCGCCCCGGGGCATATCTGAAGAGAAGCCCCCCTGGGAGGGGTGGCAGTTCGTAACCAACGCGGAATAAATGAGGGGGACACAATGACGTTCACGCTTCCCGACCTCCCGTACGACCGGACGGCCCTCGCACCGCACATGTCGGCGGAGACGCTCGAGTTCCATCACGGCAAGCACCACCAAGCCTACGTCAACGCGCTCAACGACCTCACCAAGGGCACCGATCTCGCCGGCAAGTCGCTCGACGACATCGTCAAGGCAACCTACGGCAAGGAGGACAGGCAGGCGATCTTCAACAACGCCGGCCAGCACTGGAACCACATCCTCTTCTGGCAGTGCATGAAGCCGAAGGGCGGCGGGGCGATGCCGGGCGAACTCGAGAGACGCATCAAGGCCGACCTCGGCGGCGTCGACAAGTTCAAGGAGGAGTTCGTCAAGGCCGGCGTCGGCCAGTTCGGCAGCGGCTGGTGCTGGCTGGTGGTGAACAAGGGCAAGCTCGCGGTGACCAAGACGCCGAACGGGGTCAACCCGCTCGCCCTCGGCCAGCACGGGCTCCTGGGCTGCGACGTGTGGGAGCACAGCTACTACCTCGACTACCGGAATCGCCGGCCGGACTACATCAAGGCCTTCCTCGAGCACCTGGTGAATTGGGAGTTCGTTGCCCAGCGCCTGGCCAAGGCCTGACCCGACGGACCCTCGCCGACCCTGCACGAGGCCCCGCGGGCGCGCGGGGCCTCCCGCTTTTCGTGCCCCGCGCGCCGGCATCTCGGGCGAGCGCGGGCGTCAGTGCTCCGAGCCGAGGCGAGCGGCGTCGGTGGTGGCGGCAACCGCGTGGCGGCCCCTCAGCCGGCGCTCGCGATAGGCGATGTAGAGGGTCGAGACGAGGATCACCGCGGTCCCGGCGAGCGTCCAGGCGCTCGGCACCTCGGCGAAGACGGCGAAGCCGATGAGGCCCGCGACCGGCAGCTTCAGGTACTCGACCGGCGCCACTGCCGTCGCCTCGCTGATCGCGCAGGCGCGAGCCATCGCATACTGGTTGAGGGCCGCCGCGAAGGCGGCGGCGAGCAGCCACAGGAGCTGCCACGGGGTCGGTGTCTGCCAGACCGCCAAGGCCGGCACCAGCGTCAACAGCCCGCCGACGGCGGCGTAGTAAAGCACGATCCGCTCTGCCGGCTCGGTCGTTCCCAGCCGCTTGACGATGATGAGCGAGATGGAGGCGATGGTGGTGTCGCCGAGCGCGGCGAGCATCGCCGGATCGAGCCCCTCGCCAGGGCGGACGATGATGAGCACGCCGGCGAACCCGATCAGGGTCGCAAGCCCCCGCCGCATGCCCACGAACTCGTGCAGCACGATGGCGGCGATGACGATCACCCAGAGCGGCTTGGTGAAGGTGATCGCGGTGATCGCGGCGAGGGTGAGGCGGCTGAGCGCGAACACGTAGCAGAGGAGTCCGACGGTGGAGAGCCCGCAGCGAAAGACATGCAGGCGGAGACGGGTGGTAACGAAGGCGCTGGTGCGGGCGCGCACCAGCCACGGGGCAAGGGGCACGAGAGTGAGCACTAACCGGAGGAAGGCGACCTCGATCACGGGTAGCTCGTTGGCGACGTATTTGATGAAGGCAGCCATCGTCGGCGCGGTGACCGAGGCAAGGAGCATCCACATCATCCCCCGCACGTTGGGGGTGAGTGAACGCCACCAGCGCTTCGCGGCCCCGCGGCCGTCCCACAGGCTCATCGCGAGCGGCTTCCCTTGGCCGGCGCCGGGTCGTCTGATCTTGGCCCTGGCATTGGGTCCGGAGACTGCATATCGGTCGAAGAGGTGAGGGCCGAGAGGTGTTCCATAGTGCGCCAAGTCGGCGCCGGGCTCACGTCGAAAAGTCCCGGCCGCAGCCGCTGGACCGGGCATCGGCGCCGAGATCGGGGATTCCCTGCCAGCCACCGCCACGCTAATCTACGGGCCGTGACGGGCCGGCCCCGGGGGTTCGGCCGGCAGGCCGGCCCGTGGGTTCTCGACAGGGGGGGTGGGGAAGTGCGCGGGCAGTCGATCGCCAGAAGCGTGGGGAGGCGCCGGTTCCTCCTCGGCACGGCGGCCTTCGCCGCCGCCCTCGGCCTAGGCCGGGGCGCTTCCGCCGCGCCTTCGGCCCGCCGGCTCCGCGAGCCGCCGGACCGCTTGCTCTCGTTTAAGCACCTGCACACCGGCGAGACCCTCGACGTGGTCTACTGGTCGGAAGGGCGCTACCAGCCGGGTGCGCTGGCCGATGTGGACGTCATCCTCCGCGACTTTCGCACCGACGAGATCATCGCCATCGACCGCGACCTCCTCGATCTCCTCCATGCGGTCCGCCGCCGGCTCGGAACCGAACAGCCCTTCCACGTGGTTTCCGGCTATCGCTCGCCCGAAACCAACGCCATGCTCGCGGCGGCAGGGCGCGGGGTCGCTCCCAACAGCCTTCACATGTACGGCATGGCGATCGACGTCCGCCTTCCGGGCATCCGCCTCGCGCAGCTGCGCCGGGCGGCCTGGAACCTGCAGCGGGGCGGGGTCGGCTACTACTCGCGCTCTAACTTCGTGCACCTCGACACCGGCCGCGTCCGGTTCTGGTAGGCGCTCCCGGCCTCCGCCCCGATCCCGCCCTTGTGGGGTGCGCCGTGGGCGCGGGGGAACGGGACCCTCGCCGGCCCCTCAGATCATGGCCCCGGGCGGGGCGACGAGGATGCAGCCGGCGATCTTCCAACTCCCGTCCGGCTGGCGCTGCATCTGGTAGAGGGCGATCACGGCGCGCCCGTCGGGGCCGACGAGGTGGACCTGCTGCACGGTCTCGCCGTCGACCACGACCAGTTCGCCGAACTCCACCCGGCGCGGGCGATAGACCGGCTGGTAGCCGTCGATCACCATCCGCATGAAGTTCTCGGGCGTGCGGAATATCTCGCGAATGACCGGCGCGGCGTAAGCGAAGGCTGCCCGGCCGTCGTCTCGCCGGAAGGCGGCGAGCTGATCGGAGATCACTTGGCGGATGGCGGCGCGCTCGGCCGCCCCCGGATGTGGGTCCTCGGCGAGGAGGATCGGTGCCCCGGCCCCGTTCGCCAGCGCGGCGGGCGCAACCGCACCCGCCGCGAGTAAGCCGCCGGTCAGCAGAAGCAGCGCGAAGAGCCTCATGCCGGTCCTCCGCCCGCTCGCGGCGAGCGGGCGCCCGTGGCTAGCGGACGTAGATATGCACCTCGCTGGTCTGCGCGGTGGCGCTGCTCATCGCCGAGAGGCGCACCCGCTCCGGCGGCAGGCCCATCTCGGTGAGCGAGCGCAGAACGGTCTCGGCGTGCCGCCGCGAGGAGGTGGCGGAGAGCGCCGGCTGCGAGGCGCCGCCGCGGCTCGGGCTCACCGCCACGAGGTCGAACATGGCCTGGGGCCGGCGCTCGAGCGCGCGGCTCACCGCCGTGTAGAGCGCCTGCTCGTAAGCGACGTTGGGCCGGTCGAAGCGGATCACGACCAGCGGCCGCCGCCCGCCCGACCCGGCGGCGACGGAGGCGCCGGGGCCGATCGCCGGCGCCGCCTCGGAAACCTGGCCCGAAGGCAGCGGCACGTAGGCGCGGCTGGCGAGCGAGCTGCCGTAGAGTTCGCCGTTCTTGATCGCGAGCGAGAGGGTGGTGAGGTTGCTGCGCTCGCTGGAGAGGTAGTTGCCCTGGCGGGTGATGTCCTCGGTGAGCTCATTGAGCAGACGGTCGATCACCACCACCGTGCGGTTGGTGTCGTCCTCGAGGATCGCGAGCTGGCGGTGATCCTCGTCCACCGCGCCTGCCAGCCCGTAGGCCGCCCGTACCGATTCGAGCAGATAGGCGGCCATGGTCGAGTCGGAGGAGACATCGGTGGCGAGTGCGTTCATCCGGGCGATGTCGTCGACGATCCCGTCGAGCTCCGTCTGCGCCGTCTTCCACTGCTGCACCAGCACCGGGTTGCCGGGCGTGGTCCCCACCTGCAGGCGGGCGTTGATCGCCGCCACCGTGCCGTGGTAGCGCTGCGAATCCTGCACCGTCTTGTTGCGCACCTGCTGGAGCCGGGTGTTGTGATTGGCGAGCGACTGCTGCATCTGGCGCAGTTCGCCCCGGAACTGCACGACCTTCTGGCCGACGAACGTGCCCGTGGGCTGACCAGGCGTGACCTCGGGCGCAGCGAAGGTGCCGGTGCCCAACGCCGGCGGCGGCTGCACCGCGATGGCCGCCTGGGCCGCCTGCCTCTGCTGCTGCTCGGCCGCGGAGGGCGCGATCTGGACCTGCTGCGCAGGCTGGGCGCGCTCACCGGTCAGCGATGGCCAAAGCGCTTCCTCGGCGAAAGTACAACCGCCCAGCGCGAGTGCAAGACCGAAGACCGTGGCATTCGTCTTTCTAATTGCCATCTGAAGAGAGCCACCTTGTCGTGATGTCCCCGGGGCCAAGGAACGCCACAGTTGTCCCCCTGAACTATACCTGAAGAATGAACCCCACCCTTTAATTCCTTGAGGATAGTACTCAAATGCAGGAGTCGTCACAAGCCGCATTTCGAGCGCCCGGGGAGGGAAGGGGGGCGGTCGGTCCTTGCTTTTGGGGACCGACTTGAGTAGCGTGCGCCCTCTCCAAAACGGCCGGCACCGGGCCGCGGCGTTCCGGTGCATTCCTGTTTGGCGCCCGTAGCTCAATTGGATAGAGCATCTGACTACGGATCAGAAGGTTAGGGGTTCGAGTCCTCTCGGGCGCGCCACTCTCCACTATGCCAGACTACGCGAAAGCCGCAGAAACCCTCGATGGTTGCCGGGTGTCCACTCAGGGATAGCCCCCGAACCGCGCACACGCATCTACTCTCCAATTCCGTTGCTGTGCCGCTGCTGGCGACCGCTCCCCGGGTGTACACTGACCGCCTCCGATGGTCCCGCGCCAGAGCCGCGCGGCGCCCCGTTGACAGGGGGACGTGCGATGCGGCGGAAGCTCACCAAGCGGACGGTCGGGGCGATCGCGCCGGGCGCGCGCGACGTGCTGGTGTTCGATACCGAGATCAAGGGTTTCGGCGTGAAGGTGACGCCGAAGGGCCGGCGCGTCTACCTGTTGCAGTACTCGCGGGGCAATCGCTCACGGCGCGCCACCATCGGCCGGCATGGTGACATCACGGCGGACCAGGCGCGCATCAAGGCCGAGAGGCTCCGCGGGGCGGTGGCGGACGGTCGGGACCCGGCGGCCGAGCGGGCGGCGGAACGCGCGGTGCCGACGATGGCGGAGTTCGCCGGGCGCTACCTCACGGAGTACGCGCGGCCCCAGAAGAAGCCCCGCTCGATCGCCGAGGACGAGCGGAACCTCGAGGCGCACGTCAAGCCCGCGCTCGGGGCCCGGCGCCTGAACGAGATCGAGGCCGCCGACGTGGCCCGGCTGCATGCGGCGCTCGGCGACCGGCCCGTGCTCGCCAACCGCGTGCTCGCGCTCCTCTCGACCATGTTCAGCCTAGCGGAGCAGTGGGGACTCCGCCGCGAGGGCAGCAACCCGTGCCGGCGCGTGCACAAGTACCGAGAGGCGAAGCGGGAGCGCTTCCTGTCGGATGCCGAGCTCGCCCGGCTGGGCGAGGTCCTGAAGGCGGCCGAGGCGAGGGGCGAGCATCGTTCGGTAGTGGCCGCGTCCGGCTCTTGATCTTCACGGGATGCCGGTTCAGCGAGGTCCTCACGCTCCGCTGGGAGCATGTGGACCTGGAGGGCCGGTGCCTCCGGCTTCCAGACTCAAAGACCGGGGCCAAGGTGGTGCCCCTGGGGGCGCCGGCGGTGGAGCTGCTCGCCGGCCTGCCGCGCGCCGAGGGCACCGGGACCGTCAGGACAACCATGGCGACGGCGTCCATGAACATGCCCATCACCACGAAGGGGCCATCATGGCGAGGAGGAGCATCACGACACCGGCGCGAACCCGGGTCCTGAAGGGATTTCGGAGTCCTCTGGTCACTGCGCTCACGCCTTCTCCGCTGCGACCGGCTTGCCGACGCTCAAGATCGCCTGGAAGAACAGCGACGGCTGGCCCCACAGCGAGTTGAAGAAAATGGTCGTCACGCTCACCGCCATGGCGACCATCGCCCAGACCGGATAGACGAGGCCGGTCGCCGCCAGTGGCACGCCGATGCCATTGAACAGGAAGGCGAGCGAGACGTTCTGCACCATCTTTCGGTAGCTGCGGCGGCTGATCTCGCGGGCGGTGACCACCGCGTCGAGCCGGTTTCTGAGGATGATGATGTCGGCCGAGTCGATGGCGATGTCGGTGCCACCGCCCATCGCGATGCCAACGTCCGCCTGCATCAGCGCCGGCGCATCGTTGATACCGTCGCCGACCATCGCGACCCGGCCATCTTGCTGAAGCCGCCGCACGAGCGCCGCCTTTTCGCCGGGCAGGACGCCGGCGTGAACTTCGTCGATCCCGACCTCGGCCGCGACGCGTCGGGCGGTGCGCTCGTTGTCGCCGGTCACCAGCACGGTTCTGAGGCCCGCATCCTTGAGCGCGGCCACGGCTTGGGCGGCCTCCCGCCTCACGGTGTCGCCAAGGGCGAGAAGGCCGAGAGGTTGCCCGTTGCGGCAGACGGCGATGACGGTGCGCCCGGCGCTTTCGAGGGTATCGATGCGGCTCGCCAGCGGCGCCAAATCAATGTCGCTCTCGGTCATGAAGCGCGGGCTGCCGGCCAGCACCGTTTCCGTGCCGATGCGCGCGCGAACGCCTTTCCCCGGAACGGCCTCGAAGCGCTCCACCTCGGGCGGCGTGACGCCGCGCTCGAACGCGGCCGTGACGATCGCGTCGGCCAGCGGGTGCTCGGAGGAAGCCTCGGCCGCCGCGGCGAGACCGAGCAGTGCGTCCTCGCCGATGCCTGTCGCTTCGATTTCGATAACGCGCGGTCGCCCCTCGGTCAGGGTCCCGGTCTTGTCGAAGGCAATCTGGCTCGCCAGGCGGTAGCCCTGGAACGCCTCGCCGGTACGCATGAGGATGCCGCGCTCGGCGGCTTCACCAGCGCCGCGAACAATCGACAGCGGCGCCGAGATGCCGACGGCGCAGGGATAGCCCATGACGAGCACGCTCAAGCCGGCGAAGACCGCCCGCTGCAGGTCGGGCTCGCCGACGACGAGCCAGGGGACCGCCACCCAGCCGAGCGTCGCGAGCGCCGCGAGCGCGAGCACCGCCGGCGTGTAGACGACGAGCACGCGGTCGACGAGGTGCAGAAGGCCCGGCTTCAGGGCGCGGGCATCCTCGACCTCGCGCGCGACCCGTTGCAGGAAGCTCTCCTCGCCGACGGCGGTGACCCGGACGACGAGCGTGCCCGTGCCGTTGATCGATCCGCCGATGACCGGATCGCCGATTGTGCGCTCGACCGGGATCGGCTCGCCGGTGACGAGCGCCTGGTCGACCGAGGAATGGCCTTCCACCACCTCGCCGTCGACGGGCAGGCGCTCGCCCGGCCGGATGCGCACCAGGTCGCCGACCGCGACGTCCGCTATCGGGATCTCTAACTCCCGGCCGTCACGCTGGACGCGGGCGACGTCCGGCTGCAGGTCGAGCAGCCGCTTCACCGCCTGCGAACTGCGCGTCTTGACGATGAGCGACAGCCATTCGGAGAAGAGATGGTAGGTGGCGACCATGACCGACACGGCGAAGAACGGTGCGGTCGGGAATCCGGGCGGATTGAGGATGAGCCCGATCAGGCCGCCCGTGAGGCCGGCGAACGCGCCTGCTTCCAGGAGCACGTGCTGATTCAGAATCCCACGGCGCAGCGCCTGGATCGCCATGCTCAGGATGTGACGGGAGACGCCGAAGACGAGGACAACCGCAAGTGCGCCGACAAGCCATGGCGTGACCAATGTTAGGCCAAGTGTCGCACGGTACAGCAGCAGTGCGCCGGCAAGCACGCCGAGACCCGTTGCGCTTGAAGTGGCGATCCAGAGTCCTTGCGCACGGAGCACCAGGAACACGAAGCCGATGAGGCCAAGCGCGGCGATAAGCGGCAGCGCGGTCGACCCGATGCCCGTCGGATTTGCAATGAGCGCGATGGCGACCAAGCTGAAGGTGACGGCGACGAGGAAGCATCGACCCTCGCGCACGAGGTCGCGCTCCTCCTCCTCGAAGGCGCGCAGCTTGCGCGGATCGTACAGCGTGTAGCCGATGTCGCGCAGCGTCTGCAGGAGTTCATCTGGGTCGGCCACGGCTGGGTCGTATTCGACGAGCGCCTGCTCGTGGGTGAGGCTCACCGCCACCTTGTCGACGCCGGGCTTGCGGCCGAGAGCCTTCTCGATGGTGCTTGTGCAGAGCGAGCAATGGAGCCCGCCGATACGCGCCCGGATGCGCGCCCGGTCGGGGCGGCTCGCGGGCTCCTCTGTCCAGAGTGGCAGGGCAGCAGGCTCTGCCGCCGTTGCGATGGCCATGATGACCTCCCATACAGCCGTGGGCCGAGAAGGACTCCCCTTCGGGCGTCTATCCGGGCGACGTCGAAGGCAGCGTGCACCCTGTACCAGCGTACGGAGTCAAGGGGCGACGCGCCCCCTGCGAACGAGGCTTTGCCGACGTCACGCCGGCTCGGGCAGGGTGGCGAAGAGGCCAAATCCGATCGACCACAGGCCGAGCGCCACCAGCACGAGGCCGGTCCAGAACGGAACGCGGCCCGCGAGCCCCGCCAGCCGGTCGAGCGCTGCCCTCGCCGGCGCGAACAGCACGGCCAGGACGAGCGGCAGCGACAGCGCGAGGCCGAACACGGCGAGCGAGACGAAGCCGTTCATGAGCGCTGCGCCCATGGCGCCACCGGCCGCGGCCGCCCCGAGGAGCGCCAGCAGCAGCGGCGCCGCGCAGGCCGGGATGTTGAGGCCGAACAGGACACCGAGCCCCGCCGAGCCCCGGAGGCCCGAGAGCGACGCGACGCCCGGTCCCAAGGACACCATGAGAACGCGCGCCCGTCCCGCGAGGTGGAGGACGCCGATGACGGCGTAGCCCGCGCCGAGCAGGATCCACGCGCCTCTCTGCAACCCGAGGAAGGCGGTGCCGAGGACGGACGCCAGGAGCCCGAGCACGCCGATGAAAAACGCGCGCGTCGTCGCAAAAACGACGGTCTCGGCGACCCTTCGTGCCGCCTCCTTGCGCTCCAGGTACTTGATGAAGATGAGGCTCGATCCGATGGAGCAGGGCTCGACGAACCCCACGAGGCCGAGCCCGACCGGGAGCACGACCAGGTTCGCGAACCCGAACTCGGTCACGATGGCCGTCCGACGACGGAAAACCCCGCTCTCCCAATGACGGTTGCCAGGCGATCCTCCGTCACGGTCTTCGGATCGAACAGGACGCGGGATTCGCGCGTCGCGAAGGAGACGCCCGCCTTGCGCACGCCCGGCTCCACGGCGAGGAGAGCCTCAATCGTGCGTGCGCAGCCGTCGCAGTGCATGCCGTCGATCTTGAACGTGGCGGTCTTCATGTCGCGTCCTTTCGATGCTTGTTGCCGGCGCCGCGCCTTGGCGGAAGGCCGATCGCTCGTCGTAGCTGGACGCCCGTTCAGGGCATCGATGATCGTGCAGGCGCGCAACGCACCGCCGCCCGGGCAGGACGCGATCAGTTGGTTGAGCGCGGCCCGGATGTGCTGAAGCTGCACGATCTTCCGATCGACCTCCTCGCGCTTGACCATTGCCTGCTTGCGGACATCGCCGCAATCGGCCGCTGGATCGGCTCGCAACGCGAGGAGTTCCGCGATCTCGCGGAGAGAGAAGCCGAGCTCCTGCGCCTGCCGGATGAAACCGATGCGCTCGACGACGTCATCGTCGTAAGACCGGTAGCCACCGCTCCGTGGCCGCAGCGGCTGCTCGATCAGCCCGCGCCGCTCGTAGAAGCGGATGGTCTCGACGCCGACGCCGGCCCGCATGGCGGCGCGGCTGATGGTCATTCCGGTGGCCATGGCGCGTCTCTTTTGGCGAACCCTGCACTCCGTACCATACTACGGAGTCAACAGGCATCGGGCACACGAATTTTCGGGACCAGCCCGTTGTCTCCAGAGTTTTTCACCCGGCGCAACAGGACAGCCTGGTCACGTCCTTCTCGAAGGCCAGCGCCGCGAGCTTCAATCCCTCGACGGTCGTCAAATACGGGAAGATCGTGTCGGCGAGGTCGGCAACAGTCAACCCATGCCTGATCGCAAGGGTGGCCGTCTGGATGCTGTCCGCGCCCTCGGGCGCCAGAATATGGGCACCGAGCAATCGGTCCGTCTGTGCATCGGCAACCAACTTTATGAGACCGCGCGTATCGCGCGCGGCAAGAGCCCGCGGCACATTGTCGAGCGCCAGGACGCGTGTCTTCACCTTGCGGTCCGCCTGACGCGCCTGCATCTCCGTCAGCCCGACGCTCGCCACCTGCGGGTCGGTGAATACCACCGCCGGCATCGCCGTGTTGCCATAGCGCAGGCTGTCGCCACCGAGAGCATTCTTCGCCGCGATCTTCGCGCCATAGGCGGCCATGTAGACAAACATGTCCCGACCCGTAACGTCGCCGGCGGCATAGACGCCATCTCTCGTCGTGCGCATCCGGTCGTCCACCTTGATGCCGCCGTTTGGCAGGAGCTCCACGCCGGCCTCCTCCAGTCCGAGACCCGCCGTGTCCGGCCTCCGGCCCGTGGTCACCAGAACCCGCTCGGCTTCGACGGTTTCGTCCTTGCCGCCGGAGGAGATCTCCAGGGCCATGTCATTCTCCATTCGGCGGATCGCGCGGGTCTTTACGCTCTCGCGGATCGCGATCCCTTCGTCGCTGAAGTAGCCGGCCAGAGCCCGTGAGATCTCGGGCTCGCCCGCTGACAGGATCGGCACGATGTCGGCGATCGTCACATTGACACCCATTCGCGCGAACATCTGGCCGAGCTCGCAGCCGATGTAACCGCCACCGAGGACGAGCAGCGAGCGTGGCAGTTGCTCGAGCTCGAGGGCCGTCGTGCTGGTCAGATAGGGAACGGCTTCGATCCCCGGGATCGGCGGCAGCGCGGGCGAAGCGCCGGTCGTTATGATCACCTTGTCCGCCCTGATCGGAGCGCCGTCCACGGTCACGCCTCCGTTCGTCAGCCGTGCCCGGCCTTCGAAATAGGCGATCGTGTTGTAACCCGGCAGGAGATCGATGTACTTGGCTTGACGCAGCCCCGCCACCAGCTCGCCCTTCTGCCGCAAGACAGCGCGCCAGTCCTTGAGCCGCGCTTCTGCACCAAGCCCCTTGAACCGCGACGCGGCCTCGACCTGATGAAGGGCTTCCGCGGCCCGGATGAGGGTCTTCGACGGGACACAGCCGGTGTTGACACAGGTGCCACCGATGGTCCCGTGCCCGATCAAGGCGACATGCGCGCCTTGTTCGGCGGCCGTGATCGCCGCGGAAAAGCCAGCCGAGCCGGCGCCGATGACGGCGAGATCATACCGGCCCTCCCGGTTCGTGTTCGGCGCTGTGTAGAGGTCAGCCATGCCCGGTCTCCTTTGCGTTTGTTGGCTCCCCTGTCGCGCACCCCGCCATCCGGTGGCGGAGCCAGAGCCCATAGGCTGTGATGCCAAGGAACAGGGCCAGGGCCGGGAACAGCACGTGGTCGATCCAGCCGAGCCAGGCCGAGAGCCCGACGGCGCCGAGCAGAACCACGAGCACCGGCGTGAAGCAGCAGATGGCGACGATGACGGACCCGGTGCCGCCGGCGCAGATCAGTTTGTTCGGACTCATACCGCTCTCCCGACGGCGCCGGCCGCCGGTCTCAGCGCCGGCGAGAACGGCGCCCGTCCGGCCCGCATCGCCTCGTCCGGAGCGAGCCGGAATCCCTCGGCGCCGGGATGGGTCGTCCGGCGCCACGCATCCAGGTGAGCCTCGGAGCAGAGGAAGGCGATGTCGGCGCAGAGCGAGGTCGCCGCGAGCGCGCCCCGGATGCCGCCAACCGCCGCTGGATTCTGACGCTCAATCTCACCGCGCCCCGCTGCCGGCTGGCGACCCACGGCCGCTGAACCGGGTGCCGCTTCCGAGCCTGATGCCTTCATGTCGTGCCAGCCCCCTCTTGCTAGGTTCCCGGTCGACAACCAACCTAAGGTCTGTAGTCAGTACAGACTCAAGGGGGAAACTGACGGTGGCCGATCACGATAGGGTGAAAGGACGGCGGCGTGCCGAGCTCGCCAAGCGCACAGGCTGCAACCTCGAAACGATCAGGTACTACGAGAAGATCGGCTTGATGCCCGATCCACCGCGCACCGCGGCCGGATACCGGACCTATGATGCGGGTCACGAGCACCGGCTTCGGTTCATCCTCAGGGCGCGCGAACTAGGATTCGGGATCGAAGAGATCCGCGGTCTTCTGGCATTGGTCGATGGTGCCGCCTTCACTTGCGCCGAAGTGCGCGAGATGACGCTGCATCACCTGGCAGAGGTGCGCGCCAAGATCGCCGACCTCCGGCGGCTGGAGCATACGCTGGCGACGACCGTGGCTGCGTGTTCCGGCGACCAAGTTCCGGACTGTCCCGTCATCGACGCGCTTGTAGGGGGCGTGTCCCTAGGCGTGGTGTAGGAGGGAGGGCGGTGCGCTTGTGATCGGCGGCTGAAGCCGGCCGGTCAGGCCGCGGCGAGCGCCGGCGGCGTGACGTTAGGATCATCGCTGACGGCGGCCATGGTTTCCGGGCTCATGTAGCGGCGCTGGACGGCCCATTCGTCGTTCTGCTCGAGGGAGCGCCGAGCCGGCACCGCGCCGAGGCCGCGGGCGCCGATCACCAGAAGATCGAACTCGCCGCTCCCCACCGCCTCGACGATCCGCCGATAGTTCTTGCCCTCTAGGCTCAGGCGCCGGTAGGGAACCGCGGCCGCCTCGCACAGCCGAGCCGCCGCGTCGTGATAGCTGTCGCTGATGATGCCGAGGCCACGGCCGATCAGGCCGTCGTGCACCGCGCGCTGCCGTTCGAGCTCGGCCTCCACCCGGTAACGGTCCGGAAGCCCGCCCTCCATCTGCCGGAAGCGGCGGTCATGCAGGGCCGCGGCATAGACGTGAAGCCCGGTCACCGTGCCGCCCGCCGAGGCGGCTAGGCGCGCCGCCTCGCTCAGGGCCCGATTCGCGTGGTCCGAGGCGTCGAGCCCGACCAGGATGCGCGTGAGCGGGATCGGCGCCGGCGCCGCGCTCACCGGCCCGCCGCGCCGAGCGCGCGGACGCCGAGGAGATAGGCGGCCGGCGCCAGCGCCGCCGCCGTCGCCATGACCAGGGCGAGCGGAAGCGCGGTCTCGGCCAGGAGCGCCCCCACCAGCCACGAGAAGCCGGCGGCGATCGCCATCTGCAGGAACCC
>JACQOE010000032.1 GCA_016202695.1 Pseudomonadota bacterium
CAGCCAGCGGGCGGGGATGGCGACGATCGTGGTCTTCTTCGCCGCCGGCCTCGCGCTCCTGCTCACGGTGGCGCCGGCCCGGCACGGCGGGTGAGAGGGGGGGGCCGGGAGGGCAGGCGTTTGTGGTGCGGCTCTAACGGATGATCCCCCCGGTCGCGTCATGGCTCCCCACGTCACCCCGGGCAAGCCGCGCGCGGCGCGGCGCGACCCGGGGTCCAGACCCGCTTTAGCGGGGGCCGGCCCGCGGAATGACCCTGGACCCCGGCTCTCGCTTCGCTCGGCCGGGGTGACGATCGGGCGGGACATGAGACTCATTTGTTGGCACCGATTCACTAACCGTGAAGTCCGGCCGAGGGCGCCTGTAGGGGACCGATCTGTCCTCCCGCCCCCGCCATCCAGCGCGTGAACTCGGCCTCGGGCATCGGCTTGGCGATCAGGTAGCCCTGGACCTCGTCGCACGCCACCTCGGCCAGCCGCTCGCAGACCGGGGCCGTCTCGACCCCCTCGGCCACCACCCGGATGCCGAGATCGTGGGCGAGGCGCACGACGCTGCCGACGATGCAATACTTCCGCCAGTCGGCCTCCAGGCCGAGGGTGAAGGAGCGGTCGAGCTTGAGGGTCCGCACCGGCAACTCGTTGAGGTAGCTGAGCGAGGTCTGCCCGCTGCCGAAGTCGTCGATCGCCGTCCTCACGCCCAGCGCGCCGATCTCGTGGAGCACCTGCTTCGCCCGCCCGGGGTCGAGCAGGATCGCGCTCTCGGTGACCTCGATCTCGAGGAGGTCGGGCCGAATCCCGCGGGCGGCGATCAAGCCGTCGAGCTTCCTGACGATGGCGGCGTCCTCGATGTCGCGAATCGAGAGGTTGACCGCGACCGGCACCGGCCTCCCGCCCGCGCTCCAGGCCGCGACCCGGTCGAGGGCCTCGGCCAGCACCCACTCCGAGACCGCCTCGACGACCCCGGTCCGCTCGGCGAGCTCGATGAACCGGCCCGGGGAGAGGAGCCCGCGGGTCGGATGCCGCCAGCGGATCAGCGCCTCCGCCCCGACGCAACGCCGGTCCGCGAGCGACACCTTGGGCTGGAAGTGGAACAGCATCTGCCGATCCGCGACCGCGTCCCTGATCTGCATCGCCAGCACCCGGCGGTCCTTGAAGCGCGCCGCCTCGTCGTCGTCGTAGACGCTCCAGAACCGCCCGGCGGCGCGGGCGGCGTCGGCGGCGACGCTCGCCGCCTGCAGAATCTCGTCGACCGTCGCCCCGTGCTCGGGGAAGCGCGCGATCCCGACCTGGCCCTCGACCGCGAGGCGCTGGCCGTCGATCACCACCGACTTCTGCAACGCCGCCAGCAATTGCCCCGCGGTCTCCTCCGCCCGCCCGACGGCGCGGCCCTGGAGGACCACCGCGAAGCCGTTGGACTGGATGTGATACAGGCGACCGATCTCGCGCTCCCGGTCGCGCAGGTGCGCGGCCACCCCGCGCAGGAGCCGGTGCCCGTAGTCGAAGCCGACCGCGCTCACCAGCTCGCGCAGGCGATCGACGCGCAGCACCGCCACCTCCATCGCCACCTGGGCGCCGATCGCGCGGCCGAGCATGGCCCTCAAATCCGCCCGCAAGGCGGCGAGGTTGGGAAGCCGGGTGATGGGGCTGCGCAGTCCGTGGGTGCGGATCGCCTCGATCTGGCGGCCCAAGACCTCGAACAACGCTCCGGCGAGGCCGCCGACCAGGAGGAAGAACCCGGTGCGGGCGAGCCAGTTGACGGTCGGCTGCGGGACGCCGGCGGCGACGTCGAGCGGCATCAAGGGGCCGACGGCGAACGCGGCGGCCGCGCCCGCGGTGACCCCGCCGAGCGGGCCGAACAGGAACGCGCCGATGACGATCGGCACATAGAGGACATGGGCGTAGACGAGCTTGGTTCCGCCGGTGAGATAGACCAATACGGCGGCGGCGAGGATCAGGGCCCCGAGCAGAAGCAGGCTCGCGGCCAAGCGGCCCCCGGTCGGGTGCCGCCAGTCCGCCGGCCGCCCGGCGAGGCGATGCGGCGATCGAGGCACGGCGAAAGATCCCCCCTGATGTTCGTTCCGAGCCCGTTACCTCCCCAACAGCCGCGACTTCCCCATTATTCCCGCATTTTCTATAAGTGATTGTACTACCGTTCAGATACTACAACTGGAAGGCATGGAAGTCCAGTCGCCCGGCGGAGGACATCATTATTTTTCGTGATTATCCCTTGACAGCATGTATGGCTATCCCTATGTTACCCGTAGGAGGATACGGGGATGGCACGCTACACGTTCAAGCAGTTCAAGGCCGAGTATCCGACGGATGCGGTCTGCCTCGACAAGATCATGGCCGTCCAGTATGGCGGCACCGAGTTTGAGTGCCCGGCATGCAAGCGGGCCAGCAAGTTCCACAGGCTTACGAAGCGCCGCGCCTATGCGTGCCAGAACTGTGGGCATCACATCTACCCGTGCGTCGGCACGCCTTTCGAGAAATCGCGCACGCCCCTCACCAACTGGTTCTTTGCCATGTACCTCATGACCAGCACGCGGCATGGGGTGGCGGCCAAAGAACTGGAGCGCCAGCTTGGTTGCACGTACAAGACCGCCTGGCGTATCGCGCATGAGCTTCGCAAGCTCATGGCGCAGGCTGACGAGCGTGGGCCGCTCTCCGGCAACGTCGAGATCGACGAAACGATGATCGGCGGACGCCGCAAGGGTGGGAAGCGTGGACGCGGGGCTCCCGGCAAAACCACCGTCATGGGCATGGTCGAGCGGCGTGGACGGGTTCGCGCCGCGCCGGTTCCGGATGTTCGCAGGGGCACGCTTGAGCCGGCCGTGCGGCGCAACGTCACGGCCCGAAGCAACGTGTTCACCGACGAACTTAAGAGCTACGACGGGCTCAAGGCGGCGGGCTATCAGCACTTCCGCGTCAACCACAGCGCCGGCGAGTACGTTTGGGGCGGCACCGTTCACGTCAACACCATCGAGGGCTACTGGTCGCGCCTCAAGAACAGCATCAAGGGAACCCACGTCCATGTTTCGGCCAGGCACCTTTGGAAGTACGTCTCCGAGTTCTCCTATCGCTACAACATGCGGAAGCAGCCGGAGGTTATGTTTGATCGCCTTGTGGCCGCTTTCGCGCTGCCGCGTCTAGCAGACGGTTGAAATCCTCTCGGTGTCCCGGGTTCTCGTCCGTGGTGGGAGATTTCGAGTCAAGAGATACGAGGCCCGAGGGCTTGCCGCTCTCGATAAGCCTTTTTTCTTCCATGGCACGCGCTTCCCGAAACTCATCCATGTTTATCAAGTCGATTAGCCGCCACGCGGGGATAACACCCATCATCCCGGAATTCGCCCTAACCTTAAACGGCAATTCCTGCCCGTGCTGGTCGATGACCGGCTCGTAAGTGTTGATGTGGCACCAATCGACTCCAAGCAACCAAGGCCCGTACTGGCTCGGATCGCGGGTCGTCTTTTTCTTCGGCCGCACTGAAAACGGCGGAATGTAGACGAATACGGGAGAGCCGCTGTAGCCCGGTATCGACTTCGCCTCGACGAGGAAGGTTTCTTGATCAAAATATCCCGATTGTCGCCGAGTTCGGCGCGGTTCAATGGCCATCTGGGCGATATTGCCAAACCGCACGCTTGGCAGATTGCGGGTACGTCCTTCGGCATAAGCAAACCGGCCGATGATTACGACATCGTCTCCTGGACCTATATCGAACTTAGCGATCAAGCTGTCCGATAAGAAACCCTCCGGACATACGAACTTGTACTTATGAGCGCGTTCGTCCAGCGCAACCTGCGCTAGAGCAAGATCGTCACCCCCCGGATGGGGCACCCAATGTCTCGCAGTTAGGTGCTCAAAAATATCGTACTTTCCATCGGCCGTGTTGATGCGGATAACCGGCGACCCGTCGTCAATCACATGCCGGTTTGTCACCGCATAGATAGCAGAGTGATCCGGACAGCGATCATACGGCACGCCGACGAAAAATCCCGTTCCGCCTTGTGCCTCCCCTCTTTCTGCGGCAGGCCCGGACGGGTAAAGATAGAAGACGCAATTAATCCAATCGTCGGGAATGCGGGGCATGTCTGATTCCCATATGCTGTAGCATATCCCAGCATATGAGCGGTACACACATTTCGTGAGACGTGCTCTGACGGGATAATCGCGTTATTTTTTGTGAAATTCTTTGCCCAACCCAGGCGCCCGGCCCGGAGCATCGGCGAGCCGCGGGGCACGCTCCACCCTGGGGCTCGCGCCGATTTCGCTTGACATTCGGACGGATTTTATGTACCAAAGTAGATAATAGAACCGATATGGTGAATATCGACCCCAGGGACGTAGGGAGCGGGGACGGATGGCGCGAGGGGGCACGATCGAGGATTTCCACCGCCGGCTCGATACGCTCGAGGCGAGGATGGACGAGGCGTTCGCGCGGATCGGCACCGACGGCAAGCTCCACGCCCGCCACGCCGAGCGCATCCACCACCTCGACGGGCGCCGGCGGGCGATGCGCCAGCGCCTCGAGGCGGCCGGGGCGGAGGCCGAGCCCCACTCCTCGTGGGAGGCGATGATGGCCGAGGTCGAGCGCGACTTCGACGACCTGGTCCACGCCTTCGAGCACTGGGCCGCGCACGTCGACCGCGACTTCCGCCGCCACTGAGAGCCTGTTTCGATACTCCCCGCGCCCGCACCGATTTTTCCGGCTTACCCCGTGCGGACTGTGCGGACACCCGGCGAGGGGCACGGGCGAGCCCTCGCCGGGGGGGCTACCCCCGCCCCCGGCTCAGCCCTTGGCCTTGGCTCCCTCCGCCGCCGCGCGCTTGCGACCGAGCCCCATGCGCTTGGCGAGCTGGGAGCGGTGCTTGGCGTAGTCGGGCGCGACCAGGGGGTAGGCGCTGGTGAGGCCGAACATCTCGCGGTACTCGGCCGGCGTGATCTCGTGCGCGGTGAGGAGGTGGCGCTTCAGCATGCTGAGCTTGCGCCCGCAGAGGAGACAGGTGACGTGCGCGCGACCGATCGCCCGGGCGGGCGAAAGCGCCGGGCGCAGCCCGAGCAGCGCCGGCTTCGCCCGCCTGAGCGCCGCGAAGCGGTCGCCGACGGTGCGGATCACGCCGGCGAGGCCGCCGGCCGGCACGGGGTGGCGCGAGACGTAGGCGGCGACCACCCGCGCGGTGACCTCGGCGAGCACCTTCTTCTGTTCCGGTGGCATCGTCGTGTCCATCGCCCGCCCTCCTCCGCGCCGATCGGGAAACAAGGATATAAAGATAGGCCGGGGCAGGGGCGCTGCCAACCACCCGTCATGCCGCGCCTCAGCCCGTCTCGGCCAGCGTCCAGACGACGCCCCAGGGCGGAAGGCCGGCGCCGCCGGCCAGCGCCGCGGGGAGCCGGTCCGCGCTCGCATAGAGGGTTCGGCCCGGAGGAACGGGCGGCGCCGGGCTGAGCGGCTCGCTCCCCATGTTGGCGACGAGCGAGAGCCGCGCGCCATCGCCGAGGCGCCAATGGACGCTCAGGCCCCGCGCGCCCGTGAGCCTGAATCCCGCCTCCCCGCCCCCGCGCCCGGCGAGCCGGGGCACGACCTCGCGCCGGCGGATCGCGATGAGCCGCCTGTAGAACGCGAGCCAGTCGCGATGCGGGGAAAGCCCGGGGTCGGCCCAGTCGAGCACGGCCCTGGCCGCGGTTTCCGGCGCCAGGGGATCGGGGATGCGGGTGCGCATCGCCGGCTCGCGGAAGGCCGCGAAGCGCGCGAACTCGCGCCGGCGCCCCTCCCGCACCGTCTCGGCGAGGGAGGGCTCGACGTCGCAGAAGAACGGGAACGGCTGCCGCGCCCCCCACTCCTCGCCCATGAAGAGGAGCGGGGGCGCGGGTGAAAGGAGGACCAGCGCCAGCGCGGCGCGCACCGCCTCCGGCTCGGCGAGGGCCGTGATCCTCTCGCCGAAGGCGCGGTTCCCCACCTGGTCGTGGTTCTGGAGGAAGGCGACGAAGGCAGCCGGCGGCAGGTGGGCGCTCGGGCTTCCCCGGGGCGCGCCGGCGCGGTGGAGCGAGCGCTCGCCCTGATAGGAGAAGCCCTCGGCGAGCGAGCGCGCGAGGTGCCGGGCCGGCACCTCGCAATAGTCCGCGTAGTAGCCTTCCGCCTCGCCCGTGAGCAGGACGTGAAGCGCGTGATGCAGGTCCTCGTTCCACTGGGCGACGAACCGGCGCGGGCGACCGTCGGGCTCGCGTTCCAGGTAATGGGCGTCGTTGCGGTCGTTCTCCAGCACCAGATGGATGGGCCGGGGGCTTCGGGCGCGCACCGCCTCGGCGACCTCTTCCAGGATGTGGGGCCGGGAGTCGTCGCAGATCGCGTGCACGGCGTCGAAGCGCAGGCCGTCGAGACTGTACTCCTCGGTCCAGTAGAGGGCGTTGTCGACGTAGAAGTCGCGCACCGTGCGCGCGCCCGGCCCGTCGAAGTTGATCGCCGCGCCCCAGGGCGTGTGGTGCCTCTCGGTGAAGAACTCGGGGGCGTAGAGGGAGAGGTAGTTCCCCTCGGGGCCGAGGTGGTTGTAGACCACGTCGAGGAAGACCATGAGGCCCCGCGCGTGCGCCGCCGCGACCAGGGCCTTCAGCGCCTCGGGCCGGCCGTAGCGGGCGTCGGGGGCGAAGGGATAGGCGCCGTCGTAGCCCCAGTTGCGGGCGCCGGGCCAGTCGGCGAGCGGCATCAGCTCGATGGCGGTGACGCCGAGATCGGCCAGGTGGTCGAGCCGGCGCGCCGTGCCCTCGTAGGTGCCCTCGGGGGTGAAGGTGCCGACGTGAAGCTCGTAGAACACGGCCTCCTCCCACGGCCGGCCGCGCCAAGCGCCGTCGCTCCAGTCGAAGGCGGCGGGGTCGATCACCTCGCTGGCGCCGTGCACGTCGTCGGGCTGGAAGCGCGAGGCCGGATCGGGCACCGCGAGGCCGCCGTCGGGGCGGAAGCGGTAGCGGGTGCCGGGGCCGGCCTCGGCCACCGCGAGCGTGAACCAGCCGCCCGGATCGGGCCGCATGGCAAGCGCACGGGCCGGACCCGGGCCTTCGATCAGGAGATCGAGCGCCCGCGCCTCCGGCGCCCACAGCCGGAACCGCACCCCGCCGTCGGCGCAAACCTCGGCCCCGAACGGCATGGGGTGGCGGCGCCTCATCGCGCCGTGCCGGGCAGGCCCCTAGGCGCGGCTGCGGAGGGCGGGCGCCGCTGCACGAAGAGGAGGAACGAACGCGCCTCCACCTGGACGCTCTCGCCCACCGGATGGACGGCGCCACCGCCGAGACCGTCCTCGGACGCCGTGTCCAGGAGCCGCTCCCACTCGCGGTTGCGCTCCAGCGCCGGCAGCTCGAAGGCGAGCGGCTCGTGGCCGGCGTTGAGGATGGCGAGGAAGGTGTCGTCGGGCTCGGGCTCGCCGTGGGGGGTGAGGTGGTACTCGCCCGCCTCGCCCGACAGCGCGAAGGCGAGGCAGCGTGCGTAGGGCACCGCCCAGTCCTGGGCCGTCATCTCGAGGCCGTCGGGCCGGAGCCAGTGGATGTCCTTGATGTTGGTGCCCCGGATGCGCCGGCCGTGAAAGAAGCGGTAGCGGTGGAAGACGATGTGCTCGCGCCGGAGCCGGATCAGCCGGGACACGAACTCGAGCAGCCGCCGGTCGTCGTCGCCGATCCCCTGCCAGCGGACCCAGCTGATCTCGTTGTCCTGGCAATAGGCGTTGTTGTTGCCCTGCTGGGTGCGGCCGATCTCGTCGCCGGCGGTGAGGAGCGGCACGCCCTGGGAGAGGAGCAGGGTGGCGAGCAGGTTGCGCCGCTGGCGGGCGCGGAGCCGCCGCACCGCGGGATCGTCGGTCGGCCCCTCGGCGCCGCAGTTCCAGCCGTGGTTCGCGTCGGTGCCGTCGCGGTTGCCCTCCCGGTTAGCTTCGTTGTGCTTGCGGCCGTAGCTCACCAGGTCGGCAAGCGTGAAGCCGTCGTGGGAGGTGACGAAGTTGACGCTCGCCCACGGCCGCCGGCCGCGCCGGTCGAAGATGTCGCTCGAGCCGGTGATCCGCGAGCCGAACTCGCCCAGCATGCCCTCGTCGCCCTTCCAGAAGCGGCGCACCACGTCGCGGTAGCGGTCGTTCCACTCCGCCCAGCCGGCCGGAAAGTTGCCGAGCTGGTAACCGTCCTGACCGAGGTCCCAAGGCTCCGCGATCAGCTTCACCCGCGACAGCACCGGGTCTTGACGCACCGAATCGACGAAGCCGGCGTGGCTGTCGAAGGCGCCGTTGCGGCGCGCCAGGGTGCTGGCAAGGTCGAAACGGAAGCCGTCGACGTGCATCTCCTCGACCCAGTAGCGCAACGAATCCGTCACCAGCTGCAGCACCCGCGGATGGTGCAGGTTGAAGGCGTTGCCGCAGCCGGTGAAGTCCTGGTAGTAGCGCGCGCTCTCGCGCGAGAGCTTGTAGTAGGAGGCGTTGTCGATGCCGCGGAAGGAGAGCGTGGGGCCGAGGTGGCTGCCCTCGGCGGTGTGGTTGTAGACCACGTCCAGGATGACCTCGATCCCGGCCTCGTGCAGGACCTGGACCAGGGTCTTGAACTCGCCCAGCCGGCCGCTGCTCAGGTAGCGCGGGTCGGGGGCGAAGAAGCAGAGCGTGTTGTAGCCCCAGTAGTTGGAGAGCCCCTTCTCGACCAGGTGGCGGTCGTCGAGGAAGGCATGGACGGGCATCAGCTCGACGGCGGTGATGCCGAGGTCGCGCAGGTATCTCACGACCTCGTGGCTGGCGAGACCGGCGAAGGTGCCCTGCAGGTCGTCGGCAACCTCGGGATGGCGCATGGTGAAGCCGCGGACGTGCAGCTCGTAGAAGATCGTCTCGTGCCAGGGGGTGCGGGGCGGCCGGTCCTCGCCCCAGGTGAAGGCGGGATCCACCACCTGGCACTTGGGCACGAAGCGGGCGTTGTCGCGCTCGTCGAAGGAGAGGTCCTCGGCGGCATCGCCGAGCCGGTAGCCGAAATGGGCCTCGTTCCAGACCAGCGTGCCGCGCAGCGCCTTGGCGTAGGGGTCGATGAGCAGCTTGTGGGGGTTGAAGCGGTGGCCGCGCTCGGGCTGGTAGGGGCCGTGAACCCGGTAGCCGTAGAGCTGCCCGGGTCGGGCGTCCGGAAGATAGCCGTGCCAGACCTCGTCGGTGTACTCGGGAAGCGGAAGCCGGCCCAGCTCGCGCTCGCCCGCCTCGTCGAACAGGCACAGCTCGACCTTCTCGGCGTTCTCCGAGAAGAGCGCGAAGTTGACCCCGCGCCCGTCCCAGGTGGCGCCGAGCGGATAGGGCTCGCCCGGCCAGACCCGGACCCTGCCGCGGCGGGTGGGCATGGCGTCTCAGGGCCTCACGCCGGCCGCCCCTGGCGCGGCGGCGGAAGCAGCACCAGCGTCGCGAGCGGGGGCAGGGTGAGCACCAGCGAACAGGGCTGGCCGTGCCAGGGCACGGCCTCGGCCTCGACCCCGCCCAGGTTGCCGACCCCGCTGCCGCCGTACTCGGTGGCGTCGGTATTGAGCCGCTCGGCATAGCGGCCCGGAGCGGGGACGCCGACGCGGTAGCCCGGTCGCACCACGGGCGTGAAGTTGCAGACGACGACCGCGAACTCGCCGGCCTCGCGCGCGAGGCGGAGGTAGGAGACGACGCTCTGCTCGACGTCGGCGCAGTCGATCCAGCGGAAGCCGTCCGATTCGCAATCGAGCTCGTGGAGCGCGCGCCGCTCGCGGTAGAGCCGGTTGAGGTCGCCGACCAGGCGCTGGACGCCGGCGTGCAGGGGATCGGAGAGGAGGTGCCAGTCGAGGCTCTCGTCGTGGTTCCACTCGCGCTCCTGCGCGAACTCGCCGCCCATGAACAGGAGCTTCTTGCCAGGATAGGTGAACAGGAAGCCGTAATAGGCGCGAAGATTCGCGAAGCGCTGCCAGCGGTCGCCCGGCATCTTGCCGATGAGCGAGCCCTTGCCGTGGACCACCTCGTCGTGACTCAAGGGCAGCACGAAGTTCTCCGAGAAGGCGTAGAGGAGGCCGAAGGTGAGCCGGTCGTAATGGTAGCGCCGGTGCACCGGATCGTGGCGCAGGAAGGCGAGCGTGTCGTGCATCCAGCCCATGTTCCACTTGAAGCCGAAGCCGAGCCCGCCGAGGTGGGTGGGGCGCGAGACCATCGGCCATGCGGTCGACTCCTCGGCGACGGTGATGGCCCCCGGCGCCCGCCCGTAGACCATCTCGTTGAGGCGGCGCAGGAAGGCGAGCGCCTCCAGGTTTTCGTTGCCCCCGTACTGGTTGGGGATCCACTGGCCGGGCCGGCGGCTGTAGTCAAGATAGAGCATCGAGGCGACCGCATCCACGCGCAGCCCGTCGAGGTGGTACTCGTTGAGCCAGAACAGGGCGTTGGAGACGAGATAGTTGCCCACCTCGCGCCGGCCGAAGTTGTAGATCAGCGTGTCCCAGTCCATGTGCCGGCCCTTGCGGGGATCGGCGTGCTCGTAAAGGTGGGTGCCGTCGAAGAACCCGAGCCCGTGGGGGTCGGAGGGGAAGTGCCCGGGAACCCAGTCGGCGAGCACGCCGATGCCCTCGCCGTGGCAGCGCTCGACGAAGCCGCGGAAGTCCTCGGGCGGGCCGAAGCGGCTGGTGGGGGCGAAGAGACTGATCGGCTGATAGCCCCAGGAGCCGTCGAACGGGTACTCGGAGACGGGCAGGAGCTCGATGTGGGTGAAGCCCAGGTCGCGGACGTAGGGCACCAGCCGGTCGGCGAGCTCGCGATAGCCGAGGTAGCGGTTCCCCTCCTCCGGCCGGCGCCGCCAGGACCCGAGATGGACCTCGTAGATCGAGATCGGCCGGTCGCGCGCCTGCGCCCGCTCGCGCGCCTCCATCCAGGCGCCGTCCCGCCAGTCGTGGCGCTTGAGGCCATGCACGATCGAGGCGTTGCCCGGCGGGCGCTCCTGAAAGAAGGCGTAGGGATCGGCCTTCAACGGCAGAAGCTCGCCCGAGCGGCCGATGATTTCGTACTTGTAGAGCGCCCCAAGGGCGACGCCGGGGAGAAAAATCTCCCACACCCCGCACTCGCGGCGAAGGCGCATGGGATGGCGCCTCCCGTCCCAGTCGTTGAAGGAGCCGACGACCGAGACCCGCCGCGCGTTCGGGGCCCAGACCGCGAAGCTCACGCCCGCGATCCCCTCCATCGCCGCCGGATGGGCGCCGAGCCGCTTGTAGGCCTCGAGGTGGCTGCCCTCGGCCAGAAGATGCACGTCGAGGTCGCCCAGCACCGGGGAAAAGCGGTAGGGGTCCTCGATCTCGACCTCGCCCCCGTCGGCCTTGAGCGCGAGCCGGTAGGCGAAGCGCGCGCGGCGCCCCTCGATCCGACCCTCGAACAGCCCCTCGGGATGGACGCGGACGAGATTCGCGAGGCGGGCCCCGGTCGCCGACTCGACGACGGCGACGGCCGTCGCCCGGGGAAGGAAGGCGCGCACGACGAGCGGCCCCTGCCCCTCGCCCCCGTGCATGCCGAGCACGGCGAAGGGATCGCCGTGGGCGCCCCTCGCCAGCGCCTCGACCGCCGCCGCCGAAAGCTCAGTTGCCACGGCTCTCCCCCTCGCCCGCGGCGAGCAGGCGGGCGAGCCCGGCGAGCGGGACGCGGAGCCACTGAGGCCGGTTTGTGGACATGCGCGAGCCGCCCCGAGAGAGGGGGTCGAGGCGGAACCGGTCCGTGACGACGTAAACGCCGCCCGAAAAGCCGGGATCATGGCACGGGTTCGGGTGGACCCCGTTGGGCCCCACGCCGGCGATGCGCTCAAGATGCCCGGTCCACCGGGCCACCGTGCCCGCGAGCAACCGAGTCCGGTCGTCGATTCGGGCCCCCTCTCCCACCATACCTGGGATCGAGTCCTCCTTGGCTCCCAAGATATATGCGTTCCGGGGCCTAATCTTACAGGTTGAGGCGCGCCTGCCAAGGCCGGACGGTACATGGCTGCCACATGTACGCCGGCCGCGGGCCGGAGCCCACGAAAGGGCCTGCACCCGGGTTTTCCGGCCCGCGGCAAGCCGCGAGAAGGCTAGCCGGCAGGGCCAAAATGCCCCCGCGCCAGGCTTGACCCCGCGGCGAGGGAAATCGAAAAGATGGGGGCCGGCGTTAAGTTTTTCTTGTCCTTTGCGAAAAAATCATTATCTAAAAGGGCGTGTTAAACGTGTGGCGTTTCCAAAACATCGCTCAACCGCAACCTTGGATACCATGACAGAGCACCGGCCTGTCTTGACGCAGGACCTCATGTATTCGTCTTCCGCTTCTCCATCCTCGACCACCCGCCCGGGCCGCATTCCGCGGAGCGAGTGGGCCGCCATCATCACCCGGCACGAGCGCGGCGAAAGCGCGAGCGCGATCGCCCGCGCCTACGGGGTGACCGGCCCGGCCATCCACTACATCCTGAAGAAGGGCAAGGCCGAGCAGAACGACGCGGCCCCAGGGCCCGAGGCCCGCGAGCCCGCGACCGGCGAACCCGAGCCGCGCGGACCCGAGGCTCGCGAGCCGGAGTCGCCCGCACCGGTCGCGGCGCGCGAGGTGGTCGAGGCGCCCGGCCCGACGAAGCCGGCGCCGGCCGTGGCCGCGACCTACGAGTCGCCGCTTGCCCAGCGGTTCGCCGAGGCCACCGGGGCCTGCCTAGCCGCGGTCGAGGACCTACACCTCGGCCGGGGCAGCAGCGAGGCGGTCAAGGACCGGCTCCACCAGGTGCGCCGGGCGGTGGCGGCGATCGAGATCGAGCTGAGCCGCATGGTCCGCTCCGCGCCGGTGGTGACGCCGGCCACGGACGAGATCGAGGGCACGGTCAAGTTCTTCAACCGTGAGAAGGGGTTCGGGTTCGTCGCCACCGACGACGGCTCGCCCGACGTGTTCGTCAACCTCGAGACCCTCGAGCGCTCGGGCCTCACCACCTTGCAGCCGCGCCAGCGCGTGCGCGTGAGCACGGTGATGGGCCAGAAGGGCCCGCAGGCCGAGAGCATCACCCTCCTCTAACCAAACCTTAACGGGGGCCGCCGGCCGCGGCGGGGGGCTCAGGCGATCCCGAGCCTGAGCGCCACCTCGTCGGCGAGGGCGAGCGAGGCGGTCAGCCCCGGCGACTCGATTCCGAAGAGGTTGACCAGGCCGCGGCATCCGTGCGCCTCCGGCCCCTGGATCACGAAGTCGATCTCCTGGCCGGCCTTCGCCACCTTCGGCCGGATGCCGGCATAGCCGGGAAGGATGGCGCCGTCCTTGAGGCCCGGCCAGTAGCGGCGGACCGCGGCGTAGAAGCCGGTCGCACGGGCCGGGTCGACGTCGTAGTCGATCTCCTCCACCCATTCGGCGTCGGGGCCGAAGCGGCACTGGCCGGCGAGGTCGATGGTCACGTGTACGCCGAGGCTCGCCGGCCCGGGGACGGGATAGACGAGGCGCGAGAACGGCGCCCGCCCGGCGAGCGTGTAGTAGCTTCCCTTGGCCATCCAGCGCGGCGGAACGTGGCGGGGGTCGAGCCCGTGAAGGGCGCGCGCGACCGCCTGGGCGTGGAGCCCGGCCGAGTTCACCACGCAGCGGCAGCGAAGCGTGAGGCCCTCGGCGCCCCCGACGTCGAGGTCGATTCCGTCCTCGCCCACGCGCCCGCCGAGAACCGGGCTGCGGAAGGCGAAGGCGGCGCCGCGGTCCCCGGCCTCGCCCTGGTAGGCGAGCATGAGCTGATGGCTGTCGATGATCCCGGTCGAGGGCGAGAGGAGCGCGCCGGTACAGCGGAGCTCGGGCTCGATCGCCCTCGCCTCGGCCGGGGTAAGCCGGCGGAGATCGCCCACCCCGTTCCCCTCGGCCTTGCGCAACACCCGTTCGAGGGCCGGATTCTCCTCCCCGCTCGTCGCTACGATCAGCTTGCCGATGCGCCTGTGGGCGATGCCGCGCTCGGCGCAGTAGCGGTAAAGGGCCTCCCTGCCGGCGACGCAGAGGCGCGCCTTCAGGCTCCCCGCCTGGTAGTAGATGCCGGCGTGGATGACCTCGGAGTTGCGCGAGCTGGTCTCGGTGCCGATGGTCTCGGCGGCCTCGAGCACGACCACCTCGCGCCCGGCGAGCGCGAGCCGCCGGGCGATGCCCAGGCCCACCACCCCCGCCCCAATTACCGCGCACTCGACGCTCTCGACCATCGCCCGATCGCCGGCTCCACTCCTTGGCGGTGCGATAGGCGAGCGCCGGGCGCCCGTCAAGAGCGGGCGCGCGCCTTGGCCGCCCGCCCCTCGAGCCGCGTGAGGTAGGCGGTGCCGGCGAGGATCACGAAGGCGCCGAACCAGCTCGGCCCGTCCATCAGCTCGCCGAACCACAGGAAGCCGATGAGGGCGCCGAAGGGAAGCCGGAAGAAGTCGTAGGGCGCCATGGCCGAGGCGTCGGCCAGGGCCAGCGAGCGCGTCATCATGAAATGGGCCGACACCGTCAACACCCCCATCACCGCCGTGACCGAGATTTGCCAGAGGGTCGGCGCCTGCCAGACGAGGAGCGCGGGCAGGAGCGAGATCGGTGCCGTGTAGATGCCCATGTAGAGCACGACCGAGATCGGCGACTCGGTCCGAGCGAGATCCTTGATGATGAGGAGCACCGCCGCCATGCCGGCGGCGGTTAGGATGGGCAGGATCGAGGCGGGCTCGTAGGACGCGAACCCGGGCCTGAGGATGACCAGGCTGCCGATAACGCCCACGGCGACCGCGCCCCAGCGGCGCAGGCCGACTGCCTCGCGGAGGATCAGCGCGGCGCCGAGCGTGGCCCACAGCGGGACCGTGAAGTTGAGCGCGATCGCCTTGTCCACCGGCAGCAGCTGGAGCGAGTAGACCCAGAACGCCATCTGCGTCGTGGTGACGAGCCCGCGCACGAAGTAGAGCCCGTGGCGCCTGGTCCGGAGCGGCGCGAGCCCGGTCCGGAGCAGGATCGGCAGAAGGAAAAGGAGCCCGAAGAGGTTGCGGAAGAAGGCCAGCTCGAGCGGCGGCATCTCCTGGCTCAGGTAGCGAGTGATCGCGTTGCTCAGGGCGGCGAGGAACATCGCCGCGACCATGAGGAGCGCCGCCACCACCGGCGCCGGGATGCGGGCGGCCAAGGCGACGGGTCTTGCGCGAGCCATGCGGACCTGACGAAGGCGGCGCTCAGGCGGCCGTCGGCCGCCCGAGGATGCGCGCGAAGCGCTCCCGGTATCGCGGCCAGGCATCGGCGTTGATGAGCCGCGGCGGGCGCTCGCCGCGCCAGATCGCCCGCCACTGCTCGACCGCCCAGAGGGCGGTGTTGCGCCGCGACTCCTCGGTCGCCCCGGCGGTGTGGGGACTGAGGATCACGTTGTCGAGCTTGAGGAGCGGATGGTCGAGGGCTGGGGGCTCGGGGTCCCAGACGTCGAGCCCCGCGCCGCCGAGATGGCCCGAGGCCAGGGCCTCATGCAGCGCCGCCTCGTCGTGGATGCCGCCGCGGGCGGTGTTGAGGAAGAGGGCGCCCGGGCGCATGCGGGCGAACTCGCGCGCCCCGAACATCCCCTCGGTCTCGGACGTGCGCGGGCAGTGGACCGAGACGATGTCGGCGGCGGAAAGAAGCTCGTCGAGGGTGGCGGCGCGGCGCGCGCCGCGGGCGGCGAAGTCGGCCGGCGCGAGATAGGGGTCGTAGGCGACGACGGGCATGTCGAAAAGTCCGCCGCAGAGCTGGGCGAGCCGGGAGCCGATGTTGCCCAGACCGACGACGCCGAGCGTTCGCCCGGCGACGTCGTGGCCGAGGAACTGGTTGCGATGCCAGGCTCGGTCGCGCCGAAGCGCCCGGTCGGCCTCGATCAGGCGCTTGGCGAGGGCCAGCATCATGGCCAGCGCGTGCTCGCCGACCGCCTCGCGGTTGCCGCCCGCCTGGTTGACGACCAGCACCCCCGCCTCGCTGCAGGCGGCGGCGTCGACGGTGTCGTAGCCGGCGGCGTTGGCCGAGACGACGAGAAGATCGGGGCAGCGGGCGAGGAACTCGCGCCCGGCCCAGAAGGGCCGCGGCAGCTCGTCGCGAACCGCGGAGATCTGATAGCCGTGGGCGTGGGCGATGGCCGGCCAGACGGTCTCGGGCGGGGTGTCGTAGTCGAAGCGCAGGAGCTCGACCCCCGGCTCGCGGCCCATCGTCTCGGGGCCGATCGGGTGGATCCACTCGCGGAAATAAAAGACTCGCTTCGCCGGCTCGGCCATCGCTCGCCCCCCGTGCTGGGCCAAGGCGCCCATGGCCGCCCCATCATCCACCTGCCGGCGCCCGGCGCAAGCGGCTTCCCGGCGCGGCGCGCCGCCGCCCCGATCGGTGGCGACAACCGCCCACCGCCGCGGCTATCATCGCCGGCCCGAGCGCAATTGTAAGAGCGACCGCTTTCGATTCGTCTTCTCCCACTGACACGCAAAGGCGCGCATGCATTACGACGTGGTCCTGGTCGGCGGCGGCATCATGGGATCGAGCGCCGCCTATCACCTGGCGGTGGCGGGGCACGCCGCCGAGACCTGCGTCGTCGAGCCCGATCCGACTTACGAGTTCGCTGCCACCCCGCGGGCGACAGGCACCGTTCGCCAGATCTTCTCCGAGCCCGAGAACATCCGCATGTCGCAATACGGGCGCGAGGTCTACGGCAACTTCGCCGCCCTGATGGCGGTCGATGGCGACGCCCCCGACGTCAACTTCCGCAAGGGCGGCTACTCGTTCCTGGTCCGGGGCAAGGAGGCGGTGCGCGTGATCGAGGCCAACTGGCGCACCCAGACCGGCCTCGGCGCGAACGCCCTCCTCCTCGACGGCAAGGGCTACGGGGCGCGCTTCCCCTCGATCAACGTCCGAGACGTCGACGCCGCCGTCTACTCGCCCGACGACGGCTGGATCGACCCCTACGCGGCGCTGATGGGCTTCCGCCGCAAGGCCGCCCGGCTGGGGGTCAAGTACCTCAAGGACCGCGTCGTCGGACTCGAAGCCAACGGCCGGCGCGTCCGCCGGGTGGTGCTCGAGTCGGGGGCGCGGATCGAGGCCGGGCGGGTGGTCAACGTCGCCAACTGCTGGGCGCCCGCGATCTGCGCCATGGTCGGCATGCGCGTCCCGGTCGAGCCCATGCGCCGACAGACCTTCTATTTCGAATGCCGGGCCGAGATCGAGCCCCTGGGGGTGACGCGCGAGCTTTCGGGGTTGAGCTTCCGGCCCGAAGGCCGGGGCTACATCGGCGGCCTCACCCGCCGCGAGCCGGCCGGGTTCAACTGGAGCGTCGAGCCCGAGTGGTTCGAGAGCGACATCTGGCCCAAGCTCGCCAACCGGGTGCCCAAGTTCGAGGCGATCAAGCTCGGGCGCGCATGGTCGGGCCACTACGACGAGAACCGCTTCGACGGCAACGTCATCATCGGCCCGTGGACGGGAGGGTTGGAGAACTTCTACGTCGCCTGCGGGTTCTCCGGCCACGGGCTGCAACACGGGCCGGCCATCGGGCGCGCCCTCAAGGAGCTCCTGCTCGACGGGGGATACCGGACGATCGACCTCTCGCGCTTCTCCTACAAGCGCATCCTCGACAATCGGCCGGTCTACGAGGTGGGCCCGCCCTCCTGATCAGCGACCTTCGGCGGGCGCCCCGGCGCCGCCGCGCGCCGCCCGGAACTCGCGCCGGAGCGCGTCGCTCGCGGCGCGGTCGACGGCGCCGCCGGCGACGACGACGCCGTAGTCGCGCGCCGCGCCCTCGCGGCTCACCTTGCCCGAGACCACGTCGGCCAGCACCCGCCCGGGATCGCGCAGCAGCGGATCGCCGAAGCCGCCGCCGGAGGGAGTTTCGAGCCGGACGGTGGTGCGGGTGGAGACCGGGAGATCGGAAAAGACGCTCGGGAGCTTCCGCGCCGCGGGCGTGTCGGGGTCGAGGACGAACTGCGCCAGCCTGCCCTCGGCGCCGCCATAGAGGCCGGGGGCGCGGAGCGCCTGGCGCAGGCCCCGCCCCGCCAGCCGCGGCTCCTCGCCCAGCATGGCGACGTCGAGCCGCACGCCGAGCCCGCCGCGAAAGCGGCCCGCCCCGCCCGAGTCCTCGATCAGCTCGTAGCGGCCGACGCTCAAGGGGAACTCCTGCTCGATCGCCTCGATCGGCTGGTTGTCGGTGACCGAGGCGTGCACCCTGACCGCGTCGCGCCCGTCCTGGTCGTGGAGCGCCCCGGTCGCGCCGGCATACACCTCGTAGTCGACGAAATACTCGCGCCGGCGCGGATCGACGCCGCTGTAGACCATCCCCTGGCGCGAGCCGCAGCCGGCCATAACCCGCTCCGGCACCGCCTTGGCCAGCGCGCCGAGGAGGAGGTCGCCGAGGATGTTCACCGTCGCCCCCCTGTCGCCGCAGGCGGCGGGAGAACGGCAGTTGACCACGGTGCCCGGCGGCGCCGTCACCCCGATCGCCCGGAAATAGCCGGCGTTGGGCGGCAGCGCCGGATCGGCCACCACCTTGACCGCGTGGTAGACGCCGGCCAGCGTCGCCACCAGCGGCATGTTGCGCGCGCCCGGGATCTGGGGGTCCGAGCCGGTGAAGTCGAAGTGGATCGAATCGCCCTTGATCGTGACCGCGACCTTGAGCTTCACGAGTCGCTCGCGCACCCCGTCATGGTCGAGGAAGTCCTCGTTCTCGTAAGTGCCGTCGGGCATGGCCGCGATCTCGGCCCGGGTGCGCGCCTCGGCGTAGTCGAGGAGGGCGTCGATCCCGGCCAGGGTCACCCCGGCGCCGAAGCGGGCGAAGGTCTCCTGGATGCGCCGGGCGCCGATGGCGTTGGCGGCGATCTGGGCCTTGATGTCGCCGTCGCGGTGGCGCGGGGTGCGGGAGTTGAGGAGCACGATGTCGAGGATGTCGGTCATCAGCCGGCCCTGATCGGCCAGCTTCACCGGCGGGATGCGCAGCCCCTCCTGGAAGATGGAGGTGCAGTCCGCGCTTTCGCTTCCCGCCACCTTGCCGCCGATGTCGGAGTGATGCGCGAGGCTGGCGGCGAAGGCGACCATCCGCCCGTCGACGAACACAGGGCTGGTGAGGGTGAGATCGGGGAGATGCGAGCCCCCGCCGACATAGGGATCGTTGGTGAGATAGACATCGCCCGGGCGCATCGTTTCGAGCGGGAAGCGCCGGGCGAGGTTCTGGATCATCCCCATCAGCGAGCTCAGGTGGATCGGCGCCACCGCCGACATGGAAATGAGGTTTCCGCGCCCGTCGAAGGCGGCGACCGAGCAGTCGCGCCGCTCCTTGACGTTGGGCGAGTAGGCGGTCTTGACCAGCGCCGCCAGCATCTCGTCGGTGGCGGCGCGGAAACGGTGGGCGATCACCTCGGTGGTGATCTGGTCGATCCCGGCCATCGGCAACTCTCCGCGGCTCGCGGTCAGCGCCGGGTGCGCGCCGCCTCGAAGGCGTCGAGGCGGGCCTCGATCAGGGGCGGCTCGCCCAGTTCCGCCAGCGGCGCATCGACCTGGTTCTTGCCCGAGCCCGAGGCGATGCCGACGATCAGTTGCCCGCCGTGGCCCTTGCGCGCCCGCGCCTCTCCCATAGCCAGGAAGCAGGCGACGGGGGCGGCCGAGGCCGGCTGCACGAAAAGCCCCTCGGTCCGCGCCAAGAGCCGCGCCGCGGCGAAGGTGTGGGCGTCGCTCACCACCCAGCCGATGCCGCCGGTCTTCTTCATGATCTCGACCACCTGGTCGCCGGCCTTGGGGAAGGGATGGCCGAGGCCGACCGACTTGGTCTCCACCTTCGCCCAGCGCTTGACCGGCTCGCCGCTCTTCCAGGCGAGGACGATCGGGTGGCAGCCCTCGGCCTGCACCACGTCGATCGCCGGCATGCCCTTCACCCAGCCCAGCGCGTTGAGTTCCTCGTAGCCCTTGTAGAGGGCGAGCGCGTTGGTGCCGCCCGCGGTCGGGACCAGGATGCGGTCCGGCACCCGCCAGCCGAGCGATTCGCTGATCTCGAAGGCGAGCGTCTTCTTGCCCTCGACCCGATAGAGGTTGTAGGGCTGCGTGCAGTGGAAGAGCCCGTGCTTGTCGGCCACGGCCTGGGCGAGTTGGGTGCCCTCGACCATGGTGCCCTCGACGACGTAGATCTCGGCCCCGTAGATCAGGGTCTGGAGCCGGTGCACGGCCGAGGTCTCGCGCCGGATGAAGCCGACGAAGGGGAGGCCGGCGCGGGCCGAGTAGGCGCTGAAGGAGCTGGCGGCGTTGCCCGAGGAGGCGAGGATCAGGCCCTTCACCCCCACCTCCTTGCACTTGCTCAGGGTCACGCTCGCCCCCCGGTCCTTGAACGAGCCGGTGGGGTTTTGAGACTCGTCCTTGACGTAGAGATGATCGAGGCCGATCTCCGCCCCGAGGCGCCGGGCGTGGACCAGCGGCGTGTCCCCCTCGCCCATCGTCACCACGTGATCGTCGTCGCGCACCGGGAGGAGCGCGCGATAGCGCCAGATGCCACGTCGGCGCGGGCGGAGCGAATCGCGGTCGACGCCGCCGGCGATCTTGGCCAGGTCGTAGCGGGCCTCCTGGAAGCGGCCGTGGCGCGGGCACACGGGGTGCACGGTCATGTCGGTGTTCAGGGCTCCCTCGCCGCAGTCGGGGCAGCGGAGCCCGAGGATGGCGCTCTCCATCGCGTTTCCTCCTGAACGGGTAGGCGGTTGGCCCGGCCCTTGACCGGGCGCGGGGCAGGCGATGCCCGGTTTAAGGCACGGCCTCGCCCCGATCAAGCGCGAGGAGCATGGAACGGCGATTGCCGGGCCCGGCCGAGTGTGGTTTCCTGGACGGCGGCAGGCGCGGGCGGTCCGGCGCACCCTCGGCGCGGCGACCGCCCGCGCCGGCCCAAGCGACAAGGGGAGGCGAGAGCCGATGCGCGGCATCCACGATCTCGGCGGCCTTGCGGCCGGACCGATCCCAAGGGACGAGCACACGCCCAGCTTCCTCGAGAAGCGGATCGACGCGCTCGTTCAGCTCCTGCGCGACGACAAGCGGCGGCTGATCACCACCGACGAGATGCGTCGGGCGATCGAGTCTCTGCCCAAGGAGATCTATGACCGCGGCAACTACTACGAGCGTTGGATTCTCGCCGCGAAGGCCCTTCTCGTCGAGAAGGGCACGCTCACCGCGGAGGAGATCGAGGCGAAGCTCGCCGCGGTACGGCGCCGCTTCGAGGCGCGCCCCAAGGGGGGCGGGTCGTGAGCGGCCGGTTCCGCCCCGGCGACGCGGTGCGGATCAAGGCCGACGACCGGCCGGGGCACCTCCGCACGCCCGTCTACGTGCGCGGCAGGATCGGGCGGATCGTCGCCCTGCACGGCGCCTTCCGCAACCCCGAGACCCTCGCCTACGGCAAGGACGGACTGCCCAAGCGACCCCTCTATCAGGTGCGATTCCGCCAGCGCGACCTCTGGCCCGACTATGACGGAGCCGAAGGCGACACGCTCGCGCTCGACATCTACGAGCACTGGATCGAGCCGGGGGAGGCCGCGCCGGCCCGGACATGAGCGAGAGCGGGCATCGGTTCGCGCGGCTTCGGACTCCGCGCGATCGACCCGTGCCTGCGTTGAATCGACCCGGCTTCGGTGTTAGCGTTCAACCCGACTCGCCGCCGGAACCGAGCCACGGGGCTGCATTCAAGAACAACCAGGAATTCCGCTCGGCGCGTGGACGCAGGTGCGTTTGTGGGCGTCGGACACGCGGGGCCCGGCGGCGCTGGGAGAACGGCTCCGGGATACGCTGGCGTATTCCGGTAGCCGAAAAGATGTCGCTGTAAGGAGGCTGCGTCATGAAGGGAGTGCGCGTTCCTTTCGGGTGTCTTCTCGCCCTGTTGCTGTCGCTGGCCCCCGCCGGCCTTAAGGCTGCGGAGGCGACCGTCAAGATGGCGATCATCTAGTCGGGGGATCACATCTTCGTCCACATGTCCGAGCTCATGGCCAAGGAGGTCGAGAAGCGGGTCCCCGGCCGGGTCGAGTGGCAGCTCTTTCCCGGCGGCCGGCTCGGTAACGACGCCACCATGATCACGGGCATGCGGACGGGCACGCACGTCGCCAACATGACCGGCTCGTGGGTGCCGAACCTGGTGCCGGCCTTCAACCTGTTCGAGGCCCCGTTCTTCTTCTCCAACCGCGACGACGTGAAGAAGGTGATCCGCGCGGTCTTCCCCGATCTCTACAAGGGTCTCGAGGAGAAGGGCATCATCCTGACCGGCCTCGGCGAGCTCGGGTTCCGGCAGATCAGCAACAACGTCCGCCCCATCGTCCGGCCCGACGACCTCAAGGGGATCAAGTTGCGCGTCCCGGGCACCCCGTTCCGCATGACCACCTTCAAGCTGTTCGGCGCCAACCCGACGCCGATGTCGGCGGCGGAGCTCTACACGTCGTTGCGCCAGGGCGTGGTCGACGGGCAGGAGAACCCGCTCGCCTCGATCTGGGGCTTCAAGTTCCACGAGGTGCAGAAGTACATCTCGATGACGAACCACGTGTTCACCCCGACCATCGTCATGTTCAGCAAGGTCCACTGGGACGGCTGGGCGCCGGAGATCCGCAAGGCGATCCAGGAGGCGTCGGACGCGGCCGTCGAGTTCTCCTACAAGTGGTTGGAGGGAAAGGACCAGAGCCTGCGGGCGGAGATGATGAAGGCGAACCCGGAACTGAAGTTCAACGACATCGATTCGGCCGCCTTCCGCAAGGCCGCGGCGCCGCTCTACGACGAGCTGGAGAAGATGGTCGGCAAGGACGTCTAGGCCAAGGTCGTGGCCGCGCTGAAATAGGGGTCGCCGGAAGCCTGGATCGATCGGGGGCCGGCGGGCCGGGCGAGCCTCGTCGGTTCGCCGGACGCCGGCCGCGTTGGCAGTCGCGAAAGGGGGGAACGAACATGTTGAGGATCGACACCGCGGTGCTGAAGGCGCGGGTGAAGGCGGTCGAGGCGGACCTGGTCAAGGAAGGGCTCGAGGCCCTGGTCGTCTTCGCCACCGGCAGCGCGCTCGGCTCGGGCAGCCGCAGCCACGGCAACATGCGCTACCTGTGCAACTGGGACGGTCACAACACCCCCTCGATCCTGATTCTGAGGCCCGGCCGCGAGCCGACGCTGATCACCGGCGTGCTGCCGATGCTGCTCATGCACCAGTGGCGCGACCTCCTCTGGTTCAAGGACGTCCACCACGTGAAGGCGCCGAACTTCGGCCAGGCGGTGGTCTCGATCCTGGGCAAGACGGGCGGCGGCCGGCGGCGCATCGGCCTCCTCGGCCTCGGCGACATGCCGGCGCCGGTGTGGAAGGCGATCGAGGCCGGGCTCCCCGGCGCCGAGTGGATCGACTTCCAGCCGTGGATGGACGCCCGGCGCGTGATCAAGGACGCCTACCAGCTCGCCTTCCACCGCCGCGCCGCCGAAATCTGCGACGCGATGTTCCAGGTGCTGCCGCGCGAGGTGCGATCGGGCAGGCGCGGCTACCAGATCCAGGCCGAGATGGAGCGGACCGCCCGGGCCGAGGGCTGCGAGTACTGCATCACCTGGCTCACGGTCGCCCCCGCCGCCGACTATCCCCGCTTCTACAAGGAGGAGTGCCTGCGCGTGCCCGCGGAGGGCGACCAGGTGATCGCCGGCATCTACATGCTCTACGAGGGCCACTGGGGGCACGCGATCCGGACCGGCACGGTCGGCAAGCCGACCGACAGGCACCGCAAGGTCTTCGACATCGCCTACGCCATGCAGGAGGCGGCGCTGGCCAAGTTCAAGCCCGGCAACGACCTCCACGAGGTGAACCGGGCGATGGATCGGGCGCTGCACAGGCATTACAAGGAGGGCGAGGTGATCCGCTCGCGCGCCGGCCACGGGCTCGGCTTCTCCTACGAGGACTCGATCGTCAGCGTCTGCTTCCCCCACCCCTGGGAGCTCAAGGACCGGCCGAAGAGACCGGCCCCGATCGAGGTCAGGCCGGGGATGCTGATCGAGCTGCACCCGAACGTGTTCGTCCCCGGGGTGGCGGGTGCCATGGTCGGCGACATGGTGGTCGCGACCGAGGGCGGCAACGACATCCTGCTCGACTTCCCCCGCGAGCTGCATACCTGGTGAGGGCCGCCCGTGATAGGATGACGGCCCAACGAGGGAGGCTTCGGCGATGAGCCAGGAACACGGGCACGGCGACCACGGGCACGGCCACCCGCACCCGCACGGCCCCTTCCAGCCCGACGACCCGGCGCCGGCGGACCACGAGCTCCTCGAGATGGCGGTCCGCGAGCTCCTGGTCGAGAAGGGCGTGATCGCGGCCGACGAGGTGAGCCGCACGATCGAGGAGTGGGAGCAGAAGACGCCCGTCGACGGCGCCCGCATCGTCGCCCGCGCCTGGACCGATCCCGCCTTCAAGGCGCGGCTGCTCGCGGACGCGGCCAAGACGGTCGAGGAGCTGGGGCTCTCGCACCCCGGGCCCAGGCTGGTCGCGCTCGAGAACACCGAGACGGTCCACCACCTGGTGGTGTGCACGCTCTGCTCGTGCTACCCGCGCCCGATCCTCGGCTTCCCGCCCGCCTGGTACAAGTCGCGCGAGTACCGCTCGCGCACGGTGCGCGAGCCGCGCGCGGTGCTCCGCGAGTTCGGCACCGAGCTTGACCCTCGGGTGGAGGTGCGGGTGGTCGATTCCACCGCCGACTGCCGCTATCTCGTCATCCCCCGCCGCCCCGAGGGCACGGAGAAGATGAGCGAGGCGGAGCTGGCGGCCCTCGTCACCCGCGACTCGATGATCGGCGTCGCCGAGGCGCGCCGCCCGGGCTGAGCGCCGGGGCGCCCGCGCCCGGCCGTCGCCTTCGCCTCGTCTCCTTGCCGTCTCCTCTTTCCCTGCTCGTGTCCTTCGGTCTCGTTCGCTCCTCTCCTTCGCGTCTCGCCTGCTTCGGCGGCGTTCGGCACGGGTTGGCGTCCGTCTGGCCCCTGGCCCCGCGGGTGCGGGAGACAAGGGCGGAGGCCGGCCTCCGGTACTCGCGCGAGTTGGTACACGGTCCTGGGC
>JACQOE010000030.1 GCA_016202695.1 Pseudomonadota bacterium
AATGGCATTGTAGAGGTCGTCGGTTCGATCCCGACTGGCTCCACCAAATTGTCGGTACGGGGTTGGCCGGTCGGGCCGGCCCCCTTTCCGGCCTGTCCGCGCCGGCGACCGAGGTGGCTTCGGCGGCGCCTGCCGGCGCTTGAAAGGGCCATTTTCCTAACCACATAATCGGCGCAGCCCGCGGAGCCGGAGGACGGTCCGCGGCAGGGCTACGACCCGGGTGCCCGATCGCGGACCCGAACGCCAGACTCGCTTCTCTCGAGGAGGACATGGCATGAGCCGTCTCTCTCTCTTCAACAGCCCGCTCGTCCTCGGCTTCGACCACTTCGAGCAGATCCTCGATCGCGTCTCGAAGACCTCGTCCGAGGGCTACCCGCCGTACAACATCGAGCAGGTCGGCGAGCACGGCCTGCGCATCAGCCTGGCGGTGGCCGGATTCGCCATGGACGACCTAACGGTGACGGTCGAGGACAACCAGCTCGTCGTCCGCGGCCGGCACAAGGACGACGCCGCCGGGCGGGTCTACCTCTACCGCGGCATCGCCGCCCGCCAGTTCCAGCGGAGCTTCGTGCTGGCCGAGGGGATCGAGGTGGTGGGCGCCGCCCTCGACAACGGGCTTCTGCACATCGACCTGGTGCGCCCGACCCCCGAGCCCAAGACTCGCACCATCCCGATCGAAGGCGCCAAGGCCGGGGCGCGGGGCCGCGGGCGGGCTGGGCCGACGCTCGAGATCACGCGCGAGGCCGCGACCGGCCGGGCTTGGCCCGAAACTTGCGGGAAACCGGGCAAGGAGCCCAGAGAGAGGACGTAAGCCATGGGAAACAACGCCAAATCCGCCACCGGCAACGGGCTCACGGCGCGGCTGCGCAGCGTCTCAGCCGAGGACCTGTCGGCGCTCGGCCTGGAGCACGTCGCCTATGTCAAGGCGATCGCCCACGAGGGCCGGAGGTTCTACGCCGTGCATTCGGCAAACGGCCAGCAGATGGCGATCATGGAAGACCGCGAGGTGGCCTTCGCCGCGATCCGCCAGAACGACATGGAGCCGGTGAGCGTGCACTGAGCGGGCCCCGACGGCGCGGAGCCGCTCCGGGGTCTGACGCCGACCCGCGCAAACGCTGCCCGGGCTTGCCGCCTGTTTCCACCGACGTGGAAGACGCGCGGAGGCGCGCCCGGCCCTTCCCGACCAAATAAGACAGAGGAGAGCCCGGTCCCCGGCCGCGTCGGCGCGGGGGCACGGGACGGGTCGGTTCAGGCCGCCCGCGCCCCCTCGTCCCGGGTCAGCAGGCGGTAGAGCGCGGCCGCGTCGGCGGTCTTGCGCAGCCGCTCGCACATCGCCCGGTCGCGAAGCAACCGCGACACCTGGGCCAGCGCCTTCAGGTGGTCCGCCCCCGCGGTCTCGGGGGCGAGCAAGAGGAAGATCAGATCGACCGGCCGGTCGTCGATCGCCTCGAAGGCGATCGGGCGCTCGGCGCGGGCGAAGATGCCGTAGATGCGCGTCAGCCCGGGAAGCTTGCCGTGGGGGATGGCGATGCCGTTGCCGATGCCGGTGGTGCCCAGGCGCTCGCGCTCGAGCAGGACCTCGAAGATCGCCCGTTCGCTCTGGCCGGTGAGTTCGGCCGCCCGGCGCGCCAAGTCCTGCAGCGCCTGTTTCTTGCTCGTGGCGCGGAGGTTGGCGACGATGCCTTCCGGCGACAGCAGATCGGTGATGGGCATGATGGACGGTCCTCCCGCCGGGTGCCTGTTTTCAGGACGTTTTTCCCGAGGTCGGCAGGCCCTTGGGATCGATCCAGCCGATATTGCCATCGGCGCGGCGGTAGACGACGTTGAGCTCGCCGTGGGCGCGGTTGCGAAACATCATCACCGGCTGGGCGCCGAGGTCGAGGTGCATCACCGCCTCGCCGACGGTGAGCGTCGGGATCTCGGTCTTCATCTCCGCCACCACCACCGGCGAGGCGCTCTCGGGCTCCTCCTCGAGCCCCTCGTCTTCGCCGCTGGCGATCACGTACTGGAGCGCCGGCAGCACCTCGTCCGGTTGGCCGCTGCGGAAGCGGTTCTGCAGCCGGCGCTTGTAGCGCCTGAGCTGCTTGGCGATGCGCTCGGCGGCGGCGTCGAAGGCCAGGTAAGGCCCGTCCGAGTCGGCCCGGCTCTTGACCAGGATGCCGCGCCCGGCATGCACCGAGACGTCGGCACGGAAGCGGTGCGCCTCGCGCGAGATCACCACCTGGGCATCGATGGCATGGTCGAAGTACTTGCCGACCGCGGCTTCGAGCGTGCCGCGCACGTGCTCGCGCAGCGCCTCGCCGACGTCGAGTTGCTTGCCCTTAACGGTTACCTGCATGCGCGCGTTATGTGGTCCGGGTCGGTAGGGTTTGAAAGCCCGTTTCGTGGTCCGCATTGATCGCGAAGGGGCGCAAAATAGGGCCCGCCCCCCGGGGAGTCAAGCGACCCTCCGCCGGGCCTTCCGGCCGCCGCGCCAGGGCGGCGGCGGATCAGGGTTTCAGCCCCTTTTCGCGCCGGCGTTGCACCGAGGAGGGGATGCGCAACGACTCGCGGTACTTGGCCACGGTCCGCCGGGCGATGTCGATCCCCTCGGCGCGCAGGATCTCGACGATACGGTCGTCGGAGAGCACGCCGTCGGCGGATTCGGCCTCGGTGAGGGCCTTGATCCGGTGGCGCACGGCCTCGGCCGAGTGCGCGGTGCCGCCGTCGGAGCTGCCGATGGCGGTGGTGAAGAAGTACTTGAGCTCGAAGATGCCGCGCGGGGTGGCGATGTACTTGTTCGAGGTCACCCGGCTGACCGTGCTCTCGTGCATCTCGATCACCCCGGCGATGTCGCGCAGCACCAGGGGCTTGAGGTGGCTCACCCCCTTGCCGAAGAAAGCGTCCTGCTGGCGCACGATCTCGCCGGCGACCTTGAGGATGGTGGTCGCGCGCTGGTGGAGGGCCTTGACCAGCCAGTTGGCGGAATGGAACTGCTCGGTCAGGTACTGCTTGTCGCCCTTGCTCCGCACGCGCTTCGAGATCTGCGCGTAGTAGCGGGTGTTGACCAGCACCCGCGGCAGGGTCTCGGGGTTGAGCTCGATCAGCCATGAGCCGTCGGGCTGGGCGCGCATCAACACGTCGGGGATCACCGGCGCCGCGAGCGGCCCTTCGAAGCCGTGGGCGGGCTTGGGATCGAGCGACCGGATCTCGGCGATCATGTCGAGCACGTCCGCGGCGTCGACCGCGCAGAGGCGGGTGAGCGCGGCGACGTCGCGCCTAGCGACCAGCGGCAGGTTGTCGAGCAGGGCCTGCATGGCCGGATCGAGCCGGTTCCGCTCCTTCAGTTGCAGGGCCAGGCACTCGGCCAGGCTGCGGGCGAAGATGCCCGGCGGGTCAAAGCGTTGCAGGCGGGCGAGCACCGCCTCGACGCGGGCGCGCTCGCAGCCGAAGAGCCTGGCCACTGCCTCCGGCTCGGCGGTCAGGTAGCCGGCCTCGTCGATGGAGTCGACCAGATACTGCCCGATCAGCCGATCGCCGGGCTCGGCGATGTCGAGCTGAAGCTGCTCGAGCAGATGATCGCGGAGCGTCGGGCGGGCGCCCAGCGTGTTCTCGAGGTTGAGGTCGGGGTCGGAGAAGTCGGTCGCTCCCCGTCCGCCGGTGCCGGCGAAGGACTCGACCGAGAACGGCTCCGGCGGCGTCGGCGCGGCGTCGTCGGCGCCGCTGTCGTTGGTGTAGTCGTTGTCGTAGTCGGCGTCGAAGGGGGTGGCGTCCGGGTCGGGGGCGGGGTCGTCGGCGAGGCCGGCGCCGTCGGATGCATCCCCCTCCTCGCCAGGGCCGGGCGCGCCCTCCGCCTCGGCCGCGTCCCCGGCGTCGCCCTCCGTGTCGGCGGTGCGGCTCTCGTCCTCGCCCGCCGGCTCGGCCTCCTCGCGTTCGAGCAGGGGATTCCTCTCCAGCTCCTGGGCGACGAACTCGGCCAGTTCCAGGTTGGTGAGCTGCAGCAGCTTGATCGCCTGCTGCAGCTGCGGCGTCATCACCAGGGACTGGGTCTGCCGGAACTCGAGCTTGGGACTGAGGGCCATGGCGGCGGGGACTGGAGGCTGCGTCTGGCGGCGCCGACTAGAGGCTGAACCGCTCCCCCAGATAGACGCGCCGGACGTCCTCGTGGGCGACGATCTCGGACGGGCGTCCCTCCATCAGCACCACGCCGTCGTGCAGGATGTAGGCGCGATCGATGATGTCGAGCGTCTCGCGCACGTTGTGGTCGGTGATGAGGACGCCGATGCCCCGATCCTTGAGGTGGTAGACGAGGTCGCGGATGTCGCTCACGGCGATCGGGTCGATGCCGGCGAGCGGCTCATCGAGGAGGATGAAGTGGGGCTGCGAGGCGAGCGCGCGGGCGATCTCCACCCGCCGGCGCTCGCCCCCCGAGAGCGCGATCGCCGGGGTGCGACGGAGATGGCTGATCGAGAACTCGGCGAGGAGCGAGTCGAGGACGGCCTCGCGCCGGTCGCGCAGCGGCTCGACGATCTCGAGGATGGCGCGGACGTTGTTCTCGACCGTCAGCCCGCGGAAGATCGAGGCCTCCTGCGGGAGATAGCCGAGCCCGAGACGGGCCCGGCGATACATCGGCAACTCGGTGATGTCGTGGTCGTCGAGCTCGATGGTGCCGTAGTCGGCGGACAGGAGGCCGGTGAGCACGTAGAAGCAGGTGGTCTTGCCGGCGCCGTTGGGACCGAGCAGCCCCACCACCTCGCCGCGCTGCAGCTGCAGGCTCACGTCGCGCAGCACCGGGCGCCGGTTGAACCGCTTGCCGAGGTTGCGCGCGCGCAGGCCGGCGCTCGCCGCCACCAGTTGCGGCTTCGGGCCCGGCCCGCCCGGGCGGGCGCCGTCGTCCGGCGGCTTGGCAAGGGGGCGGATCTCGGCTATCGCGCGGTTTCCTTCTCTGTCTGCCCGCGGGAGTCGGGCTGGATCAGGCCGAACACCCGGTCTGCTCGCCCCCCCGTTCCGGGACGGGCGAGGAGCCGGCTCACCCCGGTCTTCAGGTTGACCTCGGCGAAGCTGCCGTTGAGCTGGTTCCGGCCCCGGGTGATCTTAACTGACCCGGCCAGCGTGGCGATACCGCTTTCGACATCGTAGGCGCCGCGTTCGGCGCGGACGACCTCGGTGGGGGTGCGGATGAGGACATCGCCGAACGCCTCGACCCGCTCGATCCTGCCCGCGCCCGCCTGGCCGGAGGCGAAGCGGGCGGTCAGCACATCGGCCTCGAGCCGCCGGCCCTCGCGGATGGTCAGCGCCTGGCCGCGGGCGACGGCGAGGCTCTTCGCCGCCCAGTATTCGAGGCTGTCGCGCGCCCGCACCTCGTCCTGCTCGGTCACCAGGCGCAGGCTCCGGCCGGTGAGGACGAACACCTCCTGGTCGACGTCGTAGACCGCGTGATCGCCGTAGGCCCGCTCCTTGGGCGAGACGATCCGGACCTTGCCTACCGCCTCGAGCCGGTAGACGTCGCTCGCCCGCGCCCCCTTCTTTCCCTCGCCCTCGCGGTAGGCGGCGATCAGCTCGTCGGCGTGGACCGTGACCTCGCCGCGGGTGGCGCGGGCGTTGCCGCGGGCGATGAAGAGCTTGTTTCCCTGCTGCCATTCGATGCCCTCGTCCGCGACCACCTCGAGCGGCGCCCCCTCGGCGAGGGTGGAGAGCCCGAGGGTCTGGCCGCCGGCCGGCCCGGGCAGGACCGTGGTCGCGGCCAGGGCCGCGCCGGCGAGGGCGAGCCAGCCCGCGATCCGACGGCGCCGGGCGCGCCTCACCGTCCCTCCTCGCCCTTGAGGTAGAGCTTGAGCCGCGCGCGCCCGCCGAGGAACACCGTCGCGCCCTGGTCGAGGATGTAAAAGCCCGCCGCCTCGAACTCGCCGAAGGGCCCGTGCCCGCGCACCGGCCGGTCGCCGACGGCGGTTCCGGCGGCGAGGTCGACGCGCGCCCGCTCGGTGGTGATCTCGTAGCCCTGGTCGTGGAACAGGTTGACCGCCCCCTCGAGGTCGAGGATGCGGATGTCCTGCGCATAAAGGCCGCGCTCGGCGCCGAGCGCGAGCCAGGAGTCGTCGTTCAGCGTGATGTCCGCCTCGGGGCGGTTGAGGGCGATGCGGTTGGCGTCGCCGTCCGCCTGGGCGGCCGAGTCGGCGGTGACGGTGAAGGGGCGGTCCTCGCTGTCGACGCCGGTGTAGCGCACCTTCAGCATGCTCAGACCGCCGACCTCGTCCGGGCTCATTTCCGCGAAGCCGAGGCGGAAGCGGCCCTGGGTTTCCTGGATCTGCGGCCACAGCACGACCAGCGCGACGAGCAGGAAGGCGAGGCTGGGGAGCAGAATCTTCATGCCGGTGACGAATCGGCTGTAGCCGCCGGAAAAGACGCCGCTGAGCGGCCTCGGCCGGAGCGACGCCCCCGCCGGCCGGGGCGCGCGCCGGGGCCGCGACGCGCGCGTGTGACCGCGCCTGCGGCGCGGTTGGCGGCCGTCGGCCTCGGGAGGCTCGGTCATGGCCTGGGCATGGCCTAGACGACCCCCGCGCGCAGGCAGTCGTGGATGTGGAGGATGCCGATCGGGCGCTCGCCCTCGACCACGAACAGGTTGGTGATCGCGCGCGCGTTCATGATCGCGACCGCCTCGGCGGCGAGCATGCCCGGCGAGGCGGTCTTGGGGCCGCGGGTCATCACCTCGCCGGCGCGGCGGGCCAGCAGCGTCGGCGCCATGTGGCGGCGAAGGTCGCCGTCGGTGACGATGCCCACCAGCCGGCCCTCGCCGTCCGCCACGCCGACGCAGCCGAAGCGCTTGGCGGTCATCACCAGGATCGCTTCCGACATCGCGGCCTCGGGCGAGACCAGCGGCATCTCCTCGCCGCCGTGCATGAGGTCGCCCACCTTGAGCAGCCGCCGGCCGAGCTGGCCGCCGGGGTGGAAGAGGTTGAACTCGGCGGCGGAGAAGCCGTTGCGCTCGAGGAGCGCGACGGCGATGGCGTCGCCCAGCGCCAGCATGGCGGTGGTCGAGGTGGTGGGGGCGAGGCCGAGCGTGCAGGCCTCCTCGCTCTCGGGCATGACCAGGGTGACGGCCGCGTTCTGGGCCAGCGTGCTCGCCTTCCGCCGGGTGAGGGCGATGATCGGGATGCCGTGCCGGCGGCAATAGGCGACCAGGTCCGAGAGCTCCGGGGTTTCCCCCGAACTCGACAGCATCATCACCAGGTCGGCGCGGGTGATCATGCCGAGGTCGCCGTGGCTGGCCTCGGCCGGATGGACGAAGAAGGCGGGAGTGCCGGTCGAGGCCAGAGTCGCCGCCACCTTGCGGGCGACGTGGCCGCTCTTGCCCATGCCGGTGACGATCACCCGGCCCTTGATCCCGGCGATCGCGTCGAGGGCGCGGACGAAGGAGGCGTCGAGGGCGCGCGACACGGCCTCGATGCCCGTCGCCTCGAGCGCCAGCACGCGCCGGGCGACGGCGATGTCGGGGGCCGGCGCGGCGGCCGGCGCGGCGCGGGGGGGCGAGGGACGCGTCATGACCTCGATCGTTTGTTGCCGGCCGGCCGGCGGTTGTCGCCGCCAAGCCGCGGGTCACGCCCGCGGCCGGCGGACGGCGGGCCGCCCCGGCCAAAGCCATTGTACCTCAGGAGATTGTGGCGCGCAGCCCGCTCGCGGCGCCGAGCCGCGCGGCTAATGGGCGAAGATGTCCTCGCCCGCCCAGCCGGCGAGGTCGAGGGCGGCGCGCTGCGGCAGGAACTCGAAGCAGGCGGCGGCCAGCTCCGTCCGGCCGCTGCGCGCCAGCATGCGATCGAGCCGCTCGCGAAGCGCGTGCAGATGCAGCACGTCCTGGGCGGCGTAGCGGAGCTGGTCGGGCGACAGCTCCTCGGCGCCCCAATCGGAGGACTGCTGGGTCTTGGCGATCTCGACCCCGAGCAGGTCGCGGGCGAGGTCCTTGAGGCCGTGCTGGTCGGTGTAGGTGCGCGCCAGCCGCGAGGCGATCTTGGTGCAGTAGAGCGGGCGGCAGTCAACGCCGAGGTAATGGCGGATGACGGCGATGTCGAAGCGCGCGAAATGGAAGATCTTGGTCAGCTTCGGATCGGCGAGCAGCGCCTTCAGCCGTGGGCAGTCGTAGACCGGGGCCCCGCCGGCGCCGCGCGGGAACTTGACCAGGTGCGCCCGCCCGTCGCCGGCCGAGATCTGGACCAGGCAGAGGGCGTCGCGGCGGGGATCGAGGCCCATGGTCTCGGTGTCCACCGCGACCGAGGCCCCGAACGCGAGTCCGGCGGCGAGATCGCCGCGATGCAGCTCGACCTTCATGCGCCGGGGCGCGGGCGACGGCGTGGTGCCCAGGAGAAGACTCGAACTTCCACGGGGTTGCCCCCACAGGTACCTGAAACCTGCGCGTCTGCCAATTCCGCCACCTGGGCTCGGTCTCGGACCCGGGGTCCGAATGCGCCCCCCGGGGATCGAACCGTCTCGCATACTTCCGCCCACCGGGGATGTCAACGGCCGACCCCGGCGGGCGGTTGACCGCAACCGCGCGAGGGAATAAGTGGTGCGCCAGGGGCGTGCCTCAAGGGTTGCCGGCGACGAAAGGGCGGGGCGATGCAGCGGCGGCTGGTGACGGTTTTCGGCGGGTCGGGGTTCATCGGCCGGCATCTGGTCCGGCGGCTGGCGCGGCAGGATTGGATCGTGCGGGTGGCGGTGCGCGACCCCGAGGCGGCGAAGTTCCTGCAGCCGATGGGCGGGGTGGGCCAGATCGTCATCGTCCGCGCCGACCTCGCTCACGAGGCCCATGTCGAGGCCGCGGTGGCCGACGCCGAGGCGGTGGTGAACCTGGTCGGCATCCTCTACGAGCGCGGCCGCGCGACCTTCGCCGAGGTCCACCTGCGCGGGGCCGAGCGGGTGGCGAAATCGGCGGCGGCGGCCGGCGCCAGGCACCTCGTGCACGTCTCGGCGATCGGCGCCTCGCGCCAGTCGCGGGCGCGCTACGCCAGCTCCAAGGCGGCGGGCGAGGAGGCGGTGCGCTCCGCCTTCCCGCAGGCGGTGGTGCTGCGCCCGAGCGTGGTCTTCGGGCCCGAAGACGATTTCCTCAACCGCTTCGCGGCGATGGCCCGCTGCCTTCCGGCGCTGCCGGTGGTGGGGGCGAGCCCGCGGCTCACGGTGCGCGACGGCCGGCCGGTGTTCGAGCCGCTGGGCGGCGGCGGCCCGCGCTTCCAGCCGGTCTATGTCGGCGACGTGGCCGAGGCGATCGCGCGGGCGCTCGCCGATCCCAAGGCGGCGGGCAAGACCTTCGAGCTGGGCGGCCCGCGCGTCTACAGCTTCCGCGATCTGATGGAGATCGTGCTGGCGGAGATTCGTCGCCGGCGCCTGCTGGTGCCGGTGCCGATCCCGCTCGCCAAGTTGCAGGCGGCGGTGCTGGGGCTGCTGCCGAAGCCGCCGCTGACCCGCGACCAGGTGGAGATGCTCAAGCGCGACAACGTGGTCGGCGAGGGCGCGCTCGGGCTCGCCGACCTCGGCATCGCGCCGACGCCGATGGAGACCGTTCTTCCCACCTACCTCGCCCGCTTCCGTCCCGGGAGCTGGCGGCGCAAGGAGGTCGCCTGAGGGCTCAGACCAGCCCGTAGGCGTAGGCGAGCAGCGCCGCCCCCAGCACCAGCCGATAGACGACGAAGGGCCCGAAGCTGGCGCGCTTGAGCCAGGCCATCATCAGGGCGATGGCGATCAGCGCCGAGATGAAGGCGAGGAGCGCGGCGAGGGCGGCGTCGGCCCGCAGCCCGAGGTCGCCGGAGCGGAAGAGGTCGATGCCGGCCAGGGTTCCGGCGGCGAGGATGGTCGGCATCGACAGGAGCAGCGAGAAGCGAGCCGAATCGACCCGCTCGAAGCCGAGGAATCGGGCCGCGGTCATGGTGATCCCCGAGCGGCTGGTGCCGGGGACGAGCGCCAGCACCTGGGCGAGGCCGATGAGGACGGCGGCGCCAAAGGTCATGTGCTCGATGCGCCGCACCGTCATGCCGACGCGGTCGGCGACGTAGAGGACGATGCCGAAGCCGAGCGTCGTCCAGCCGATCACCACGACGCTGCGGAACGCGTCGCCAAGGTAAAACTCGACCGCCAGCCCGGCCACGACCACCGGCAGGGTGGCCAGCACCACCTGCAGGAAGAGCCGCGCGGCCGAGCCGCTGCGGCCGCGGGCGACGTCGAGAAGGCCGAGAAGCATCTGCCCAACGTCGCGCCAGAAATAGGCGATCACCGCGCCGAGCGTGCCGACATGCACGGCGATGTCGACCATGAGCCCCTGGTCCGGCCAGCCCATGACCACCGGCACCAGGACCAGATGTCCCGACGAACTGATCGGCAGGAACTCGGTGATCCCCTGAACGACGGCGAGGACGACAAGGTGGACGAAGGGCATCCCGGCGCGCAACCGATGGCGGTGGGGTCCACATATACCATCGCTTCCGGCCCGGGGCGCAGGATTTTGTCCGCCGCCCGGACCGGAGGAATAGTTCCAATTCGAGACTTTTCCATCTCGATACTACCGCAAGATCCGGTAGGGTCCGGCATCCTCCGGCAGCGTTCCCGAAAAATAGGTCAATCTATCTGACTATTTCCCTTGATTTTCGCCCCCGGCTCTGCCAACGTGGCCGAAATTTCCGCCCGCCCGCGGCCGTCCGGCCGACTGCGCCGCAGAGGAGGGGGGCCCGAGCCGCCAAGGCCGGGACGTGGGGGTGGCATGGCGCAACGCATGCTCAGGTTCGTCACCGTCGAGCAACGCCGGCCCGAGAAGCGGCGGGTGGCGGAGCGCCGGCGCGACTTCCGCGAGATCTACCGCGAGTTCGATCCGGCCGAGGCCGAGGTCCAGGCGGCGCGCTGCTCGCAGTGCGGCATCCCCTATTGCCAAATCCACTGCCCGCTCGGCAACAACATCCCCGACTGGCTGATGCTCACCGCCCAGGGGCGGATGGAGGAGGCCTACGAGGTGGTTTCGGCCACCAACAGCTTCCCCGAGATTTGCGGCCGCATCTGCCCGCAGGACCGCCTCTGCGAGGGCAACTGCGTGATCGAGAAGGGCTACGAGGCGGTCACCATCGGCGCGGTCGAGAAGTACATCACCGAGGCGGCCTTCGCCAGCGGCTGGGTGCGGCCGATCCGGCCGCCGGTCGAGCGCCCGCAGTCGGTCGGCATCGTCGGCGCCGGGCCGGCGGGCCTGGCCGCGGCCGAGCGTCTCCGCCGCCGCGGCTACCGGATCGAGGTCTACGACCGCTACGACCGGGTGGGGGGCCTGATGGTCTACGGCATCCCCAACTTCAAGCTCGAGAAGGAGGTGGTGGCGCGCCGCCATCGCCTGCTCGCCGAGGGCGGCGTCGTCTTCCACCTCGGCTTCGAGGTCGGCCGCGAGGCGACGCTGGCCGAGCTCCGCGCCCGCCACGCCGCGGTGCTGATCGCCACCGGCGTCTACCGCCCCCGCGACATCGCCCTGCCCGGGGCCGGGCTCGGCAACGTGGTGCAGGCGCTCGACTACCTCACCGCCTCGAACCGCAAGGGGCTGGGCGACGCGGTGGCCGCCTTCGACGACGGCCGGCTCAACGCCGACGGCAAGCATGTGGTGGTGGTCGGCGGCGGCGATACCGCCATGGACTGCGTGCGCACCGCCGTGCGCCAGGGGGCGAGGTCGGTCAAGTGCCTCTATCGGCGTGACCGCGCCAACATGCCGGGCTCGCAGCGCGAGGTGAGCCACGCCGAGGAGGAGGGGGTGGAGTTCCTCTGGCTGGCGACGCCCGAGGCGCTCCTCGGCAACGGCGCGGTGCGGGCGGTGCGGGCGCTCCGGATGCGCCTCGGCGTCCCCGACTCCGCCGGCCGGCGCACGCCGCACCCGATCGAGGGCTCGAGCTTCCGACTCAAGGCCGACCTCGTGATCAAGGCGCTGGGCTTCGATCCCGAGGACCTGCCGGCTCTCTTCGGCGAGCCGGCGCTCGAGCTCACCAAGTGGGGCACGACCAAGGTGAGCTGGCGGACCCTGATGACCAGCGTCGACGGCGTGTTCGCCGCCGGCGACATCGTCCGCGGGGCCTCGCTGGTGGTGTGGGCGATCCGCGACGGGCGCGACGCCGCCGACAGCATCCACCGCTACATCGAGGCCAAGGGCGCGGGCGCCGAGGCCCGGGCGGCCTGAGGGAGGAGGGGCGATGAGCGAACCGGGCGTCGCCGCCCGCTTCGTCGCCGAGTGGCAGGCGAACGCCGAGCGGCTCGAGGCGGCGGGCGTCTACGACCCCGCCCAGGAGCACGACTCCTGCGGCGTGGGGCTGATCGTGGCCCTCGACGGCGTGCCGAGCCGCCGCGTCGCCCAGGCCGGCATCGACGCGCTCAAGGCGGTCTGGCATCGCGGCGCGGTGGATGCCGACGGCAAGACCGGAGACGGCGCCGGCATCCACCTCGAGATCCCGCAGGACTTCTTCAAGGAGCAGGTCGCCCGCACCGGCCACGCCCCCGGCCCCGGCCGCCTCGCCGTCGGCATGGTGTTCCTCCCCAAGACCAACCTCGAGGCGCAGGAGCGGTGCCGCGGCATCGTCGAGAGCGAGATCCTGCGCCTCGGCCACCGCATCTACGGCTGGCGCCAGGTGCCGATCAACGTCGCCGTCGTCGGCGAGAAGGCCAACGCCACCCGCCCCGAGATCGAGCAGATCATGATCGAGAACGGCCGCGGGCTCGACGACGAGCGCTTCGATCTCGACCTCTACTTCATCCGCCGGTCGATCGAGAAGCTGGCGCTCGAGGCCCACATCAGCCCCAACGAGTTCTACATCTGCTCGCTCTCCTCGCGCTCGGTCATCTACAAGGGGATGTTCCTCGCCGAGCAGCTCACCGCCTTCTATCCCGACCTCGTCGACGAGCGCTTCATCTCGCGCTTCGCCATCTATCACCAGCGCTACTCGACCAACACCTTCCCCACCTGGAAGCTGGCGCAGCCCTTCCGCATGCTCGCCCACAACGGCGAGATCAACACCCTCGCCGGCAACATCAACTGGATGAAGAGCCACGAGACCCGCCTCGCCTCGCCGCTGCTCAACGACCACATGCACGTGATCAAGCCGGTCATCCAGCCCGGCGGATCGGACTCGGCTGCGCTCGACGGGGTGTTCGAGCTCCTGGTCCGCGGCGGGCGCAGCGCGCCGATGGTGAAGTGCCTGCTGATCCCCGAATCGATCGGCAGCAGGGCGGTGATGCCCGAGGCGCACCGCCACCTCGTCGGCTACTGCAACACGGTGATGGAGCCCTGGGACGGGCCGGCCGCGATCTGCGCCACCGACGGGCGCTGGGTGATCGCCGGCATGGACCGCAACGGGCTCCGCCCGATGCGCTACACCGTCACCCGCGACGGACTCCTGGTGGTCGGCTCGGAGGCCGGCATGGTGCCGCTCGAGGAGGCGGCGATCGTCGAGAAGGGCCGGGTCGGCCCCGGCCAGATGCTCGCCTTCGACATGGCCGAGGCGCGCCTCTACAAGGACCGCGAGATCAAGGACCGGCTCGCCGCCGGCCAGCCCTTCGGGCGCTGGGTGGCGCGCACGACCGAGATCGACAGCCTGATCCGCCGGGGCGCGCCCGAGCCGGTCGACTATTCCGGCGCGGAGCTGCGCCGGCGCCAGCTCTGCGTCGGCTACACCCTCGAGGAGCTCGAGCTCATCCTCCACCCCATGGTCGCGGCGGCGCAGGAGGCGGTGGGCTCGATGGGCGACGACACCCCGCTCGCCGTGCTCTCCGACCAGTACCGGGGGCTGCACCACTTCTTCCGCCAGACCTTCAGCCAGGTGACCAACCCGCCGATCGACTCCCTGCGCGAGAAGCGGGTGATGACGCTCAAGACCCGCCTCGGCAACCTCGGCAACGTCGTCGACGAGGCCTCCGACCAGTGCGACATCCTGCTGCTCGAGAGCCCGGTGCTGTCGAACCGCGAATTCCAGGCGATGCGCGAGTTCATGGCCGCCTCGGCGGCCGAGATCGACTGCACCTTCCCCGCCGGATCGGGCGAGAAGGGCATGCGCGAGGCGCTCGACCGCATCCGCGTCGAGGCCGAGGACGCCGTCCGCGGGGGCTGCGTGCACGTGATCCTGAGCGACAAGAACCTCGGTCCCGAGCGCGCGCCGCTGCCCATGATCCTGGCCACCGGCGGCGTGCACAGCCACCTCGTCCGCCAGCAGCTCCGCACCTTCACCTCGCTCAACGTGCGCTCGGCGGAGTGCATGGACGTGCACCACTTCGCGGTGCTGATCGGCGTCGGCGCGACCACGGTGAACGCCTATCTGGCGCAGGAATCCATCGCCGACCGGCACCGGCGCGGCCTGTTCGGCGAGCTCAGCCTCGAGGACTGCGTGCGCCGCTACAAGGAGGCGCTCGACAAGGGCCTCCTCAAGGTGATGTCGAAGATGGGCATCTCGGTGCTCTCCTCCTACCGCGGCGGCTACAACTTCGAGGCCGTGGGCCTGTCGCGGGCGCTGGTCGCCGAGTTCTTCCCCGGCATGATCTCGCGCATCTCCGGGATCGGGCTCTCGGGCATCGCCCACAAGGTCGAGGCGATCCACCGCCGGGCCTTCCTCGAGGACGTGCTGACGCTCCCCGTCGGCGGCTTCTACCGCTACCGCCGCGGGGGCGAGACGCACGCCTTCGAGGGGCAGACGATCCACACCCTGCAGCGGGCGGTGGCGACCGACTCCTACCAGACCTACCGCGCCTTCGCCGAGATGATCCGCAACCAGCCGCCGATCAATCTCCGCGACCTCCTCGACTTCAAGAAGGCGGCCAGCCCGGTGCCGCTGGAGGAGGTCGAGTCGATCACCGAGATCCGCAAGCGCCTGGTCACCCCCGGCATCTCCTACGGGGCGCTCAGCCCCGAGGCGCACGAGACGCTGTCGATCGCCATGAACCGCATCGGCGCCAAGTCGGACTCCGGCGAGGGCGGCGAGGACCCGGGGCGCGCCCGGCCGCGGGCCAACGGCGACAACGCCAACTCGGCGATCAAGCAGATTGCCTCCGGCCGCTTCGGCGTCACCGCCGAGTACCTCAACAACTGCCGCGAGATCGAGATCAAGATCGCCCAGGGGGCGAAGCCGGGCGAGGGCGGCCAGCTTCCCGGCTTCAAGGTCTCCGAGGCGATCGCCCGGCTCCGCCACTCCACCGCCGGGGTCAGCCTGATCTCGCCGCCGCCGCACCATGACATCTACTCGATCGAGGACCTCGCCCAGCTCATCTACGACCTCAAGCAGATCAACCCCGAGGCCCGGGTGTGCGTGAAGCTGGTCGCGCGCTCGGGGATCGGCACCATCGCCGCCGGCGTCGCCAAGGCGCAGGCCGACGTGATCCTGGTGTCGGGGCACGTGGGCGGCACCGGGGCGAGCCCGCAGTCGAGCATCAAGTACGCCGGGCTTCCCTGGGAGATGGGCATCTCCGAGGTCCACCAGGTGCTGATCCTCAACCGGCTCCGCCACCGCGTGATCCTGCGCACCGACGGCGGCATCAAGACCGGCCGCGACGTGGTGATCGCGGCCATGCTCGGGGCCGAGGAGTTCGGCATCGGCACCGCCTCGCTGGTAGCCATGGGCTGCGTCATGGTGCGCCAGTGCCACTCCAACACCTGCCCGGTCGGGGTCTGCACCCAGGACGAGCGGCTCAGGGCCAAGTTCGAGGGCACGCCCGAGAAGGTGGTGAACCTGTTCTCGTTCATCGCCGAGGAGGTGCGCGAGATTTTGGCCGAGATCGGCATGCGCAGCCTCGAGGAGGCGATCGGGCGCACCGACCTTCTTGCCCAGGTGAGCCGCGGCAGCGCCCACCTCGACGATCTCGATCTCAACCCGATCCTGGTCCGCGCCGACCCCGGCGAGTACGCCACCCACTGCACCATCAAGGGCCGCAACGAGGTCCCCGAGACGCTCGATGCGCGGATGATCGAGGACGCCGAGCCGGTGTTCCGCGACGGCGAGAAGATGCAGCTCGCCTACAACATCCGCAACACCCACCGGGCGATCGGAACCAAGCTCTCGTCGAAGATCACGCGCCGCTTCGGCATGGCCGGCCTGCAGCCCGGGCACATCACCGTCCGGCTGCGCGGCTCGGCCGGGCAGTCGCTGGGCGCGTGGGCGGTGCAGGGGCTCAAGCTCGAGGTCCTGGGCGACGCCAACGACTATGTCGGCAAGGGGCTCTCGGGGGGCACGATCGTGGTCCGCCCGATGCCCTCCAGCCCGCTCGCCACCAACGAGAACACCATCGTCGGCAACACCGTCCTCTACGGCGCCATCGCCGGCAGCCTGTTCGCCGCCGGCCAGGCGGGCGAGCGCTTCGCGGTGCGCAACTCGGGCGCGTTCGCCGTGGTCGAGGGCTGCGGCGCCAACGGCTGCGAGTACATGACCGGCGGCACGGTGGTGATCCTCGGCCGGGTGGGCGACAATTTCGGCGCCGGCATGACCGGCGGCATCGCTTTCGTTTACGATCCGGCCGGCGCCCTTCCCGAGCGCATCAATCCCCTCGATGTCGACTACCAGCGGATCGAGGTCGACCACTGGGCCGAGGTCCTCAAGGAGCTGGTGCAGGAGCACGCCCGCCAGACCCTCTCGCGCTTCGCCGCCGAGCTGCTCGGCAACTGGGAGGCGGAGCTGGCGAAGTTCTGGCAGGTGGTGCCGAAGGAGATGGTCGGCCGGCTGGCGGTGCCGACCCGGGCCGAGGAGCTGGCGGCGAAGCGGGCGTAAGGGGCCGTTCCCCGCCCCTCGCGGGACCGGCGTCCCGGGCGCCCGGCCCCGGGGGTGCTATCCCGCGCCCATCCGAGTTCGTGTACACTCCCCCGGCCATGCGGCTCCTCTATCATCTCTGGCTCTCGCCGCCCTCGCGCAAGGTTCGGATCGCGCTCGGGGAGAAGAAGCTCGAGTTCCGCATGAAGGTCGAGGAGGTCTGGCTCCGGCGCGAGGAGTTCCTGGCCATGAACCCGGCCGGCGAGGTGCCGGTGCTGATCGACGAGAACGGCCTCATCCTCGCCGACAGCGGCGCCATCTGCGAGTACCTCGACGAGACCTATCCCGAGATCCGGCTGTTGCCCGGAGGCCCCGCCCAGCGGGCCGAGGTCCGGCGCCTAGTCGCCTGGTTCGACGGCAAGTTCGACCACGAGGTCACCCGGAACCTGGTCGGCGAGAAGATGATGAAGCGCTTCCTCGGCCTCGGCGAGCCCGACAGCCGCGCGATCCGCGCCGGCAAGGCCAACGTCCGCTACCACCTCGACTACGTCGCCTGGCTGGCCGAGCGCCGCCGCTGGCTCGCCGGCGACGAGTTCTCGCTCGCCGACATCGCCGCCGCCGCCCATTTCTCGGCGGTCGACTACCTCGGCGACGTTCCCTGGGAGGCGAACGAGGAGGCGAAGGCGTGGTACGTCCGCGCCAAGTCGCGCCCCAGCCTGCGCCCGCTCCTCTCCGATCACATCCCGGGCGCCTCGCCGGCGAGGCACTACGCCGACCTCGACTTCTAGCCGCCGGATCGGGGTGTCGGCGATGGCGAGCGCGCCGCTGTTCTATTCCCGACCCGGCCTCAACATCGAGACCTACGACGCGCGGATGGTGGCCGACGCCGTGCTGTTCGGCGACGACCTCCCCTTCTACCTCGCCGCCGCCCGCCGCTTCGGCGGGCCGGTGCTGGAGTTGGGCGCGGGCACCGGCCGGATCGCGCTCGCGCTGGCCGAGGCCGGATTCCCGGTGGTGGGGATCGACACCTCGCCCGCCATGCGCGCCCGCGCCGAGGCGAAGCGGGCGCGGCTCGCCCCCGAGGTCGCGGCGCGGGCGCGGTTCGTCGCCGCCGACATGGCCGGATTCGCGCTTCGCGAGCGCGGCTTCCGGCTCGCCATCGCCCCCTTCCGCGCCTTCCAGTTGCTCGCGAGTCTCGACTCCGTCGGCGCCTCGCTTGGCTCGGTCGCCGGCCATCTCGGCCCGGGCGGCGGGCTCGCCTTCGACCTTTGCGATCCCCGCCCCGAGCGCCTTCAGGCGCCGGGCGAGGCGGTCGAGCTTCCCGGGGTGCGGAACCCGGTGACGGGGCGCTTCGTGCGCGTCCTCGTCGTCGGCCAGCGGCTGGAGGCGGGCGGGCGAAGGCTGGTCGAGCGCTGGCGGTTCGTCGAGGACGGGCCGGACGGGGCTGCGCTCAGGAGCGAGGAGGAGGAGGTCTCGTTCCTCGCCATCGCGCCGCCCGAGGTGCGGGCGCTCCTCGCCGCCGCCGGCTTCGCGGTCGAGGGCGAATACGCCGACTTCACCGGCACCCCCCCCGACCCCTCGCGGCCCGCGCACACCCAGGTGTGGCTCGCCCGCAAGCGCGCGGCCTGACGCCGCGCCGCCCGGCCCCCGGTCAGCGCCGCGGCGGCGGGGCGGGGCCGATCCTGAGCTCGAGGCGCTCGATGTTGGCGCGGGCGATCTCGGCCGTCTGGCTGTCGGGCGCCTGGGTGATCACCTTCAGCCAGTCGGCCCGCGCCCCCTTGATGTCGTTCCCCATGCGGCGGAGGATGCCGCGCTCGAGGAGTGCCTGCGGGTGGTCGGGGGCGAGGGCGAGCGCGCGCTCGAGGTCGTCCATCGCCAGCTCGGGGCTGTCGACGTAGCGGTAGGCGGCGGCGCGGAAGACGTAGACGTCCGCCTCCCCGGGGGCGATGTCGATCGCCCGGCTGAAGTCGTCGATCGCCTCCCAGTAGTTGCGGGCGCTGGCCAGCACCACGCCCCGGTCGGTGAGCAGCCCGGCCGCCAGCGGCCCCGCCGGCACCAGCTCGAGGGCGGCGCCGAGCACGGCGTTGGCGCGCTCGTGGTCGCCGGCCAGCATCCACGCCTGCGCCGCCTGGCCGAGCGCCTCGGCGCGGGGCTCGGGGGGCGTCCTCATCTCCTCGGCCAGCGCCTCCAGCCGGCGCGCCGCCTCGGCGAACTTGCCGAGCCCGATCAGTGCCACCGCCACGCAGTGCCGGGCGGGATCGCCGCCGAAGGCGTCGCGCCAGGCGATCGCCGCCTCGAAGCCCTTCTCGGGGTCGGAGCGGGCGAGAGCGACGCACTCGCGGTAGCGCTCGGGCGCCGGCTTCTCGGGCGACGCCCCCGCCGCGGCCCAGGGGAGGACCAGCGCGAGGGCCAGCGCGAGGGGCGTGACCCAGGCCGGGCGGCGCGTGCGGTTCGGCTTTGGCACGGGCGCCAGATTCGGCTATGGGGAGGCTCCTGGCAAGGCCCCGGCGGGAGGGTGAGGGGACGATGCGCGCGGGCGCCGGCGAGCGGCTGTTCTGCTTCGGCTTCGGCTACTCGGCCGAGGCGCTGGCGCGCGGTTTGCGCGCCCGCGGCTGGCGGGTGGCGGGAACCTCGCGCTCGGAGGAGAAGCTCGCCCGGATGAGCGCGGCCGGGTTCGAATCCTTCGTCTTCGACCGCGCCCGGCCGCTGGCCGACCCGGAAGGTGCGCTTGCCGGCACCACGCACCTCCTCGTCTCGGTGCCGCCCGACGAGGCGGGCGATCCGGTGCTCGCCCGTCATGCCGCGGAGATCGCGGGGCTCCGTTCGCTCGCCTGGGCCGGACACCTCTCGACCACCGGGGTCTACGGCGATACCGGCGGCGCGGTCGTGGACGAGACGAGCGCGCCCGCGCCCGCCTCCGCCCGCTCGCGCCGGCGGGCCGAGGCGGAGGAAGCCTGGCTCCATCTCTGGCGTAAGCGGGGCGTGCCGGTGCACGTCTTTCGCCTGGCCGGCATCTACGGCCCCGGGCGGAGCGCGCTCGACCAGGTGCGCGCGGGCCGGGCGCGGCGGATCGACAAGCCCGGGCAGCTCTTCTCGCGCGTCCACGTCGACGACATCGCCGGGGTGCTGACGGCCTCGATCACGCGGCCGCGCCCGGGCGCGATTTACAACGTCTGCGACGACGAGCCCGCGCCCCAGGCCGAGGTGGTGGCGTTCGCCTGCCGGCTGCTGGGCATCGAGCCGCCGCCGGTCGTGCCGTTCGACGAGGCGGCGGCGGAGATGGGCCCGATGGCGCGCTCGTTCTGGGCCGAGAGCCGGCGGGTGAGCAACGCCCGCATCAAGCGCGAGCTGGGGGTTACGCTCCTCTACCCCACCTACCGCGAGGGCCTGGCGGCGATCCTGAAGGCGGAGCGGGGCTGAGGGGGCACCCCGCCGACAGAAAAGATAAGAGGACATCGACGGTAACCCCGGATTAAATATCGGCGCCGGTCCCGTTTCCCCGATGGCGTTCCGATCGCCGGGAAATGCGGCTGCTGGCGGGCTTCGGCGCCCGGCAACCGAGAGGAGGGCCGGGGGAGATGGTCGTCATCATGAAAAAGCGTCATCGCGATGGCTCCGGCCGGCGGGTGTCGGTCGGGGCGCTGGCGCTGGCCGCCCTTCTGTCGGCGGGACCGGTCGCCGGCGCGGCGGCGGAGCCCTATGGCGGGTCGATCATCGACGCCCATGGCCACATCGGCGGCTCCTTCGACGCCGACACCATGGCTCGGGTGACGGCCGCCAACGGCGTGCGCGCCATGATCCTGATGGCCCGTTACTACCCGGGCCCGGAGGGCAAGCGCGACCTGCCCGGCGACGACGGGATGGCGCTCGATCTTGCGGCCAGGCATCCCGGACGGTTCATTCCGCTGGTCGGCATGCAGCAGCCCCTGCTTACCGGGGCCGGCAAATGGACCCAGCCGGACGGGGCGGTGAAAGCGCTTCTGCAAAGCACCGACAACAAGCTGGCGAGCGGCCGGTTCCGCGGCATCGGCGAGGTGATCGTCCGCCACTTCGCCTATTCGAGCGGCCCCCACGCCGAGATCGACCACCCGATTTATTCGGCGTTCATGAAGGAGATCAGCCGCCTCGCCCAGAAATACGACCTGCCGGTCGTCGTCCACATGGAGGGCGCGCCCAATCTGGTCGCCGACTTCGGCCGGCTGATGGCCGAGAACGCGAAGGTCGTCTACGTCTGGGCCCATAACTGCGGGCGGAGCCAGGCGCCGGTCATCCGCGACATGCTGATCCGGCACCCCAACCTGAGGTGCGATCTGGCCGGGATGATCAACCTCGCCCCTCGGGGCTACGGCTACGGCACCGGTTGGCCGCGCATGGAGGCTTACACCGCGCTGATGGAGGTGGACGGCACGTTCCTGCCCGAGATGCAGGCGGTCTACGAGGACTTTTCCGACCGCTTCGTGATCGGCACGGATATCGCCCACGCGCCGGTCATGAACGACAGGTCCTACCAACTGCGGATCGGGCGCTTCCGCGAGCTTCTCGGCACGCTGACGCCGGAGACGGCGAAGAGGCTCGCCGAGACCAACGCCGTCCGCATCTTCCGCCTCGATCGCTAGACAGAATAAGGCGACACAACACGCATTTCCCGATCAAGCATCGTGTCCCCGTATTAGCCCAGTCGGACGAAATCGAAAGCGTCTTGGAACAAGCCGCCCTCGAAGGCGGGCTGGCACTGGCGCAGGCACCCAAGCACGTGGTCGCAGGGCTTTCTGAGTTCCAAGATCGATGGGATTGGCTGACAGCACAGCTCACCTGCGCGCGGCTTCGCGACGTGCGCCGGACTCGAGGGCAAGGTCCAATGAGGGTGAGGCCCAATTAGGCATCGCGCCCCCCGATTCTGGCGCATTGTATCGAGCCGGGACCTTGGGTAGGAACGCACACGATTTCGTTGCCGTGGGCGCGGAAATCAGGGCAAGATTGCGCATGCGCAAGAAAAGAAAATTTACCGCCAGCGTCTGGCGCGAGGGCAAATGGTTCGTCGCCCAATGCCTCGAGGTCGACGTCGCCAGCCAGGGCAGGAGCGAATCGGCGGCGTTGAAGAACCTGGCCGACGCGCTTGCGCTCCACTTCACCCCTCCGGTCCCCACCCGGGCACCGAAGGTGCGGCCCGTCGAGGTGACGGTGCGTGCCGCTTAGGCGCCTGCCGTTCCGCGAAGTCCGACGACGATTGATTGCGGCCGGTTGGGCCGAGGCCGGAGCGACCGGCAGCCACGTCAAGTTCGCCAAGCGTTCGGCTGCGGGCACGCGCACGGCGATCGTGCCGAAACATCGTGAGGTCGCGCTCGGCACCTTGCGGAGCATTCTCCGCCAAGCCGGGATCAGCCCCGAGGAGTTCGACCGCCTCTGACGCGCGTGGGGCGGGTTTGGGGGCATCTCATGCCCCCGGCGCGATGGCGGAGCGTTAGACCCAACCCACTTCGTTTGAGGACACGCCCCCTATGCGCCGCCCTCAAGCCGGTCGAGGAGACGAGCGAGCGTGGCGCAGAGGCGCGTCAGGTCGGCATCGGTCGATAGGCGGTGTTCGCCGGCCTTCACCAGCGTCACCTCCACGTCCGCCGCGGTCAGCCGCTCGGCCAGCGTGAGCGCGCGCGGCCACGGCACGGCCTCGTCCTTCATCCCCTGGAGGATGCGGACCGGGCAGTCGATCGCGATCGGCGCGCGAAGGAGCAGGTGGTTCCGCCCCTCCTCGATCAGCTTGAGCGTGATCGGGTAGGGCCCGTCCTCGTAGTCGGAGGGGACGTAGACGACGCCCTCCTCGCCGAGCTTCCGGCGCTCGTCCCCGGCGAAGGTCCGCCAGAGCAGGTCCTCGGTGAAGTCGGGGGCGGGGGCGATGCCGACGAGGCCGGCGATCCGCTCCTTGCGCGCGAGCGCGACCAGCAGCATGATCCAGCCCCCCATGCTCGATCCCACCAGCACCTGCGGCCCTTGGGTCAGCGAATCGAGGGCGAGGAGCGCGTCCTCGGCCCAGGCGCCGATGCTGCCGTCTGTGAAGGCGCCGGAGGACTCGCCGTGGCCGCGGTAGTCGAAGCGCAAGAACGCCTGCCCGCGGGCGCGGCAGAACGCCTCGAGCGCCATCGCCTTGGTGCCGGTGCGGTCGGAGCGGAAGCCGGTCAGGAACACCACCCCGGGCGCGCGCCCGGCGAGCCGGTCGTAGGCGATTGTCGCCCCGTCGGGGCGTGCTAGAATTTCCGCCACCGCCGGCCCTCGTCCAGTTCTCCGCCTCTTGTCAACGAGTCTCCATGAACCAGGCGCGCCACCCTAACATCGAAGCGGGCCGCGAGGAACGCGCCGGCGCTCCCCCGAGCGGCGGCCCGGTCATCCTCCAGGTGCTGCCGCGGCTCGAGACCGGGGGCGTCGAGCGGGGAACCGTGGACATCGCCGAGGCGATCGGGCGGGCCGGGGGCACGGCGCTGGTTGCCTCGGCCGGCGGGCCGATGGTGCACGAGCTCGACCGGGCCGGGGCCGAGCACGTCGCCCTGCCGCTCGACCGCAAGGGTCCGCTCGCGATCCGCGCCAACGCCGGGCGCCTCGCGCGGATCGTCCGCGAGCGCGGAGTGCACGTCGTCCACGCCCGCTCGCGCGCCCCGGCCTGGAGCGCGTTCCTCGCCGCCCGGCGCACCGGCTGCCGGTTCGTGACCACCTTCCACGCCACCTACGGCGCCGGGACCGCGCTCAAGCGCTGGTACAACTCGATCATGGGCCGGGGCGAGCGGGTGATCGCGATCTCCGAGTTCATCGCCGCCCACGCCATGCGCATCTACGGGATCCCGCGCGAGCGCATCCGCGTCATCCACCGCGGCGTCGACGTGTCGCGCTTCGATCCCGAGCGGGTGGGGCCCGAGCGGCTGGTGCGCCTGGCCGACGCCTGGCGGCTGCCGGACGGGGTGAACATCATCACCCTGCCGGGGAGGCTGACGCGCTGGAAGGGGCAGGCGGTGGCGATCGAGGCGGTGGCCCGGCTCGGCCGGCCCGACGTGGTCTGCCTGCTGGTCGGCGCCGATCAGGGCCGGACCGGCTATCGCAAGGAGCTCGAGGCCCTGATCCTCAAGCACGGCCTCGGCGGGCGGGTGCACGTAGTCGATCACTGCGACGACATGGCCGCCGCCTACATGATGAGCGACGTGGTGGTCTCGGCCTCGCTCGATCCCGAGGGCTTCGGCCGGGTAATCGCCGAGGCCCAGGCGATGGGCCGGGTGGTGGTGGCGACCGACCACGGCGCGGCGCGCGAGATCGTGGTCCCGGGGACCGGCTGGCTCGCGCCCCCGGGCGACGCCGCGGCGCTGGCGGTGGCGCTCGAGCGCGCGCTCGCCCTCGACGCCGGCGCGCGGGCGGAGATCGCGGCGCGCGCCATCGCCAACGTCCGCGCCCGCTTCACCAAGCCGCAGATGTGCGAGAAGACGCTGGCCGTCTACGACGAGCTCCTCTTCGGCGAGCGCCCGCTCGGCGCGCCCTGACCGGCGCGCCTCCGGCCGCGGCGGCGATGAGACGAATCCTGGTCATCAAGCTCGGCGCGCTGGGCGACTTCGTCCAGGCCTTCGGGCCCTTCGCCGCCATCCGCCGGCACCACCCGGGCGAGCACGTCACGCTCCTCACCACCGCCCTCTTCGCCGAGCTCGCCCGCGCCTCGCCCTGGTTCGACGAGGTGTGGGTAGACGGGCGCCCGCGGCTCGCCCACCTCGGCGGCTGGCTCAATCTTCGCCGGCGCATGCGCGCGGCGGGCTTCGCCCGGGTCTACGACCTCCAGACCTCGAACCGCTCGTCGATATACTTCCAGCTCCTGCGCCCGGGGCCGCGGCCCGAATGGTCGGGCATCGCCCGGGGCTGCTCGCATCCCGACCCCGATCCCCGGCGCGATGCCTTGCACACCGTCGAGCGCCAGAAGGGGCAACTCGCCGCCGCCGGCATCCGTGAGGTTGGGGTGCCCGACCTCTCCTGGCTCGACACCGACGTCTCGCGCTTCTGCGGCGAGGCCCCGTTCGCGCTCCTCGCCCCCGGTGGCTCGGCGCACCGCCCCGCCAAGCGCTGGCCGGCGGCCAGCTTTGCCGCGCTCGCCCGCACCCTGGCCGCGGCGGGGACGGAGAGCCTGCTGATCGGCACCGCCGACGAGCGCGTGCTCCACGTCGAGATCGCCCGCGCCGCGCCCTCGGTCCGGAGCCTCGCCGGCGAGACCCGGCTGATCGAGGTGGCGGCGCTGGCCCGGCGCGCCCGGGCCGCGGTCGGCAACGACACCGGGCCGATGCACCTCGCCGCGGCGGTCGGCTGCCCGACCGTGGTCCTGTTCTCGGCCGCCTCCGACCCCGCGCTCTGCGCCCCGCGGGGGCCGCGGGTCGCGACTCTCCGCCGCGCCGAACTTGCCGGCCTCGCCCCGGCCGAGGTCGCCTCGGCGCTGGCGGGGCTCGGCGATCCGGCTCGTCCTTGACAGGGCGCGCCCTCCGTCTGAAGAGTGGGCTCCGGCCAGGGCCCGCCGCCGGCCAGCGCATGGAGAACGGATGAGCCAGGACAGTCACCAGGTCGCCCTCACCCTTCCCGACGGCAGCGTCCGGCGCTATCCCCACCCGCTCAGCGGGGTGGAGCTGGCGGCCGACATCGGCCCCGGCCTCGCCAAGGCGGCGCTCGCGGTCAAGGTCGCCGGCCGGCTCAAGGACTTGTCCGCGCCCATCGCCGGCGATGCGCCGGTGGCGGTGATCACCCGGCGCGACCCCGAGGCGCTCGAGCTCATCCGCCACGACTGCGCCCACGTCATGGCCGAGGCGGTGCAGGATCTCTTTCCCGGCACCCAGGTGACCATCGGCCCGGCGATCGAGAACGGGTTCTACTACGACTTCGCCCGCAACGAGCCCTTTACCCCCGACGACTTCGCCCGCATCGAGGCGCGCATGCGCGAGATCGTCGCCCGTGGCGCCCCCTTTACCCGCGAGGTCTGGCCGCGCGAGGCGGCGATCGCCTTCTTCCGCGAGCGGGGGGAGAGCTTCAAGGTCGAGCTGATCGAGGATCTGCCCGCGGACGAGGAGATCAGCATCTACCGCCAGGGCGCCTGGACCGATCTCTGCCGGGGGCCGCACATGCCCACCGTCGGGCATGTCGGCACCGCCTTCAAGCTCCTCAAGGTCGCCGGCGCCTACTGGCGGGGCGACCACCGCCGGCCGATGCTCCAGCGCATCTACGGCACCGCTTGGCGTGACGAAAAGGAGCTCGGCGCCTATCTCCACATGCTGGAGGAGGCCGAGAAGCGCGACCACCGCCGCCTGGGGCGCGAGCTCGGCCTCTTCCACATGCAGGAGATCGCCGCCGGCTCGGTGTTCTGGCATCCCAAGGGCTGGACCCTCTACCGGGTCTGCGAGGCCTACATGCGCGGGCGGCTGGAGGCCGCCGGCTACGTCGAGGTCAAGACCCCGCAGCTCATCGACCGCGCCCTGTGGGAGGCGTCGGGCCACTGGGAGAAGTTCCGCCAGCACATGTTCACCGCCGAGGCCGAGGACCGCGTCCTTGCGCTGAAGCCGATGAACTGCCCGGGCCACGTGCAGATCTTCAAGCAGGGGATCAAGAGCTACCGGGACCTCCCGCTGCGGCTCGCCGAGTTCGGCTCCTGCCATCGCAACGAGCCCTCGGGCGCGCTGCACGGCCTGATGCGGGTGCGCGGGTTCACCCAGGACGACGCCCACATCTTCTGCACCGAGGAGCAGATCGGGGCCGAGACCAAGGCGTTCTTCGAGCTGCTGCTCGGCATCTACCGCGATTTCGGTTTCACGGACGTGACCGTGCGCTTCGCCGACCGTCCCCCCGTGCGCGCCGGCTCGGACGAGACCTGGGACAAGGCCGAGCGCGCGCTCAAGGGCGCGGTCGAGGCGCTCGGCCACGCTCTCGTCCTCAACCCCGGCGAGGGCGCCTTCTACGGGCCCAAGCTGGAGTTCGTGCTCCGCGACGCCATCGGCCGGGACTGGCAGTGCGGCACCTTCCAGGTGGACTTCGTGCTGCCCGAGCGCCTCGACGCGAGCTACGTCGCCGAGGATGGCCAGAAGCGCCGCCCGGTGATGCTGCACCGGGCCATCCTCGGCTCCTTCGAGCGTTTCATCGGCATCCTGATCGAGCACTACTCGGGGCGCCTGCCGATGTGGCTTTCGCCGGTGCAGGCGGTGGTCGCGACCATCACCTCGGAGGCCGATTCTTACGCCGCCGAGGTGGCCGCCGCCCTCAAGGACGCCGGCATCCGGGTAGAGCTTGACAGCCGCAACGAGAAGATCACCTACAAGGTGCGCGAGCACAGCCACGCCAAGGTTCCGGTCCTCCTGGTGGTCGGCCAGCGCGAGGCCGAGGCGCACACCGCCGCGCTCCGGCGCCTCGGCGGCGCGGCTCAGGAAATCCTTGCGCTCAAGGAAGCCGTGGCTAGACTGAGGAGCGAAGCCGCCGGCCCGTTCGCCTCGGCCTAGAGCCGGGGTGGTGGGCCGGAAGTGGGATTTTGTGCGTCCGGGGCTAAGCCCGACGCGCCCCTTTCAACTGCAACAAGGAGATCTGCACATCGCTAGGCCACCGATGACGGCGCCACCGACCCGCGAGGGTCCGCGCGTGAACGACGAGATCGGGGCGGCGAAGGTCCGCCTGGTCGGGCCCAACGGCGAGATGGTCGGCGTCGTCAAGCTCGAAGAAGCCCTGAAGTCGGCGGAGGGTTACGGGCTCGACCTGGTCGAGATCGCCCCGACCGCCGATCCCCCGGTCTGCAAGATCCTCGATTTCGGCAAGTACAAGTACGAGGTCCAGAAGAAGAAGCACGAGGCCCGTAAGCGGCAAAAGACAATCGATATCAAGGAAATCAAGCTCAGGCCCAACATCGACGTCCACGACTACGAGGTGAAGATGCGCAACATGCGCCGCTTCCTCGAGGAGGGTGACAAGGTCAAGGTCACGCTTCGCTTCCGCGGCCGCGAGATGGTCCATCAGGAACTCGGCGCGAAGGTGCTGGACCGGGTCCGCGACGACGTCGACGACCTCGCCAAGGTCGAGCAGTTTCCGAGGATGGAAGGCCGGCAGATGGTCATGGTGATGGCGCCACGCTGAGCGGCGCCCGGGCGGGGAAGCCCGGCGGGCTGGCTTGCAATCACCCCTTTCAGCGGATATAAACCGCGCTCTCGAACCGCGCGGCGGCCCGGGCCGGGCTTCGACCCGAAGGGCATGCCCGACCGCCGGCGACGAACGGGCGACAGCGAGAGAAGAGGACGATCGAAATGCCCAAGCTCAAGACCAAAAGCTCGACCAAGCGCCGGTTTCGCCTCACCGCCACCGGCAAGCTGCGCATGAATCCGGCCTACAAGCGCCACTTCCTTCGCCGCCGGCCGCAGAAGATGAAGCGCAAGGCCCGGGGCACCACCCTCTTGGCGGCGGTGGACGTCAAGATGGTGCGCCGGTTCATGCCTTACGCCTGAGGGAGGGTGAGACATGGCCCGCGTCAAGAGGGGCGTCGTCGCCCGCGCCCGCCACAAGAAGGTAATCAAGCTCGCCAAGGGCTACCGGGGGCGCAACAAGAACGTCTATCGGGTCGCGCTCGAGAAGGTCGAGAAGGCGCTGCGCTACGCCTATCGCGACCGGCGGGTGCGCAAGCGCGACTTCCGCGGCCTCTGGATCCAGCGCATCAACGCCGCCTCGCGCGGATTCGGGCTCACCTACTCGCAATTCATGAACGGGTTGAGGAAGGCCGGAATCGCGCTCGATCGCAAGGTCCTGGCCGACCTCGCGGTGCGCGAGCCCGACGCCTTCGCGGCCGTGGTTCAGCAGGCCCAGGCCGCGCTCGCCCAGAAAAGCTGATCCCGGGACCGATATCCGCGCCGGCCCAAGGGCCGGGGCGGGCCGCGGGGGCGTTGGTGGGGAAGGGCCTGGTGCAGACCGGCCCTTCTTGCCGTTTGAGGGACGGCGCGAACCCGACCGAACGGAGATGATGCAGGACCTCGAGACGTTGCGTACGGAGCTTCTGGCGGAGATCGCGGCCGCGGCCGACCTCGACCGGCTGGAGGCGCTCAGGGTGGCGGCGCTCGGGCGCAAGGGCGCGATCACCGAGCGCATGAAGGCGCTGGGGGCCATGGCCCCCGAGGCGCGTCGCGCCGCCGGCCAGGCGTTCAACGCCCTCAAGGAGGAGGTGGCGGCGGCGATCGAGGCCCGGCGGACGGGGCTCGCCGAGGCCGATCTCGAGGCTCGCCTCGCCGCCGAGCGGATCGACATCACGCTGCCGGTCCGGCCCGAGGCCGAGGGGCGAGTCCATCCCATCAGCCAGACCGTCGACGAGCTGGTCGCCATCTTCGGCGAGATGGGTTTCGCCGTCGCCGAGGGCCCGGACATCGAGGACGACTTCCACAACTTCACCGCCCTCAACATCCCGCCCGAGCACCCGGCCCGGCAGGAGCACGACACCTTCTACCTCCGCGCCCGCGCCGACGGCTCGCGCATGCTGCTTCGCACCCAGACCTCGACCGTCCAGATCCGCACCATGACCGGGGCGAAGCCGCCGTTCCGCATCATCGCCCCCGGGCGCACCTACCGCTGCGACTCGGATGCCACCCACTCGCCGATGTTCCACCAGGTCGAGGGGCTGATGGTCGACGAGACCACCCACATGGGCCACCTCAAGGGCTGCCTGGTCGATTTCCTGCGCGCCTTCTTCGACGTCGACGACCTGCCGGTCCGCTTCCGGCCCAGCTACTTCCCCTTCACCGAGCCCTCGGCCGAGGTCGACATCGGCTGCCGGCGCGAGGGCGGCGAGCTCCTGATCGGGCACGGCGAGGACTGGATGGAGATTCTCGGCTGCGGGATGGTGCACCCGAGCGTGCTCCGCAACTGCGGCGTCGACCCGGAGGCGTACCAGGGCTTTGCCTTCGGCATGGGGATCGAGCGGATCACCATGCTCAAGTACGGCATCCCGGACCTCCGCACCTTCTTCGAGTCCGATCTCCGCTGGCTCAGGCGCTACGGCTTCGCCGCCCTCGACCTGCCCTGCATGGTGGGGGGGCTCCAGGAGCGGAGATGAAGCTCACCCTCTCCTGGCTCAAGGACCACCTGGAGACCGCGGCCCCGGTCCAGGCCATCGCCGAGAAGCTCTCGATGATCGGCCTCGAGGTCGAGGCGGTGAACGATCCGGCCGCGACCTTCGCCGGGTTCGTGGTCGGGCAGGTGATCGAGGCGCGCCGCCACCCCAACGCCGACCGGCTCAGCCTCTGCCGGGTGGAGACGGGGCGAGGGGTGGTCGAGGTGGTGTGCGGGGCGCCCAATGCGCGGACCGGCCTGAAGGGCGTCTATGCCCCCGTCGGCAGCACCATCCCCGGCACCGGCCTCGTCCTCAAGGCGGCCAGGATCCGGGGGGTGGAGAGCCACGGCATGCTGTTGTCGCTCCGCGAGCTGGGCCTGGGCGAGGACCACGCCGGCATCGTCGAGCTCGACCCCGGGGCGCCGGTCGGCGCCCCCTTCGCCGAGGTCTTCGGCCTCGCCGACCCGGTGATAGAGGTGGCGGTGACGCCGAACCGGGCCGACTGCCTGGGCGTGCGCGGGATCGCCCGCGACCTCGCCGCCGCCGGCATGGGCCGGCTCAAGCCGCTGGCGGCGGCGCCGGTGCCGGCGCGCTTTCAAAGCCCGGTCCGCTGGCGCCTCGATTTCCCCGCCGCGGCCGCCGGCGCCTGCCCCTTCATCGTCGGGCGGACGATCCGGGGGCTCAGGAACGGACCCAGCCCCGGCTGGCTCAAGGCGCGGCTGGAGGCGATCGGGCTCCGCCCGATCTCGGCGCTGGTCGACGTCACCAACTACTTCGCCTACGATCTCGCCCGGCCGCTGCACGTCTACGACGTCGAGCGCCTCGCCGGGCGCGAGTTGGTGGTCCGCTTCGGGCGCCGGGGCGAGCGGCTCCTGGCCCTCAACGAGCGCACTTACGAGGCCGACGAGGACATGATCGTCATCGCCGACGCGGCCGGGCCGCAGGGCTTCGGCGGCGTGATCGGCGGCGAGGCGACGGGCTGCACCGGGGCGACCACGAGCGTGTTCCTCGAGGCCGCGCTCTTCGATCCGGTGCGGATCGCCGCCACCGGGCGCCGGCTCGGCATCCAGAGCGACGCCCGCTACCGCTTCGAGCGCGGCGTCGATCCGACCTCGGCGATGGCCGCGGCCGAGGCGGCGACGCGCATGATCCTCGATCTCTGCGGCGGCGAGGCGAGCGACATCGTCGCCGCCGGGGCCGAGCCCGACTGGCGGCGGACCATCGCCTTCCGGCCGGGGCGCATCGCCACCCTCGGCGGGGCGCAAGTCCCCGAGGCCGAGGTGGTCGGCATCCTCGCCGCCCTCGGCTTCGAGGTCGCCGGGCGCGCCTCCGGCACGCTCTCCGTCGCCGTGCCCTCGTGGCGGGGCGACGTCGCGGGCGAGCCCGACCTGGTCGAGGAGGTGCTGCGCATCTGGGGCTTCGACCGCATCGCGACGGTGGCGGTGGCGCGCGAGGGCGGCCTGCCCAAGGCCGCGCTCGGCCCGATGCAGCGCCGGGTGCGGAGCGCGCGCCGGGTGCTCGCCGGGCGCGGCCTGGTCGAGACGGTCAGCTTCTCGTTCGTCGGCGCCGACCTCGCCGGACTCTTCGGCGGCGTTCCCGACACGCTCCGGCTCGCCAACCCGATCGCCAGCGACCTCGACGTGATGCGCCCCTCGCTGCTGCCGCACCTCCTTGCCGCGGTGCGCCGCAACGCCGATCGCGGCGTTGCCGATGTCGCCCTCTTCGAGATCGGCCCCCAGTTCGCCGGCGACCGGCCCGAGGACCAGGCCCGGGTGGCCGCGGGCGTGCGCGCCGGGCGCACGCACGCCCGCCACTGGGCGCAGTCCCCCCGTCCGGTGGACGCGATGGACGCCAAGGCCGACGCGCTCGCCCTCCTCGCCGCGGCCGGGGCGCCGATGGCGGCGGTGCAGGTGGCCGCCGAGGCACCCCCCTGGTACCACCCCGGAAAATCGGGGGTGCTGAGGCTTGGGCCCAAGGCCGCGCTTGCCCATTTCGGCGAGCTCCATCCGCGCGTGCTTCGCCACCTCGACCTCGCCGGGCCGGCCGCCGGCTTCGAGGTGTTCGTCGAGCGGATTCCGTTTCCGCGGGCGGGGCGGGCGGCGCCGGCGCCCTTCCGGCCCTCGCCCTACCAGGCGGTCGAGCGCGACTTCGCCTTCGTGGTGGCGCGCGAGGTTCCGGCCGAGGCGGTGGTGCGCGCGGCGCGCGCGGCCGAGGCGATGCTGATCGTCGAGGTCGGCGTCTTCGACCTCTACGAGGGGACCGGGATCCCGGCCGGCAAGAAGTCGCTCGCCCTCTCGGTCAAGCTCCAGGCGACGGACCGCACCCTCACCGAGGCCGAGATCGAGGAGGCGGCGGGGCGCATCGTCGCCGGGGTCGAGACCGCCACCGGCGGCACCTTGCGCGGCTGAGACCCCGCCCGCGAGAGGCGAACCCGATGGGGCGCGACCGATCCGACCCGCCGCCGCTTAGCGAGGCAGTGGACCTGCTGCTCCCCCAGCAGATGGCGCTCCAGTGCGAGCGGGTGGGGGTGGCGAAGACGCGGATGGACACCCTCAGCCTGCTGGCGCTGGCCGTGCTGGCGGGGGCCTTTATTTCCTTCGGCGCGCTCTTCTCGACCACCGTAACGGCGGGGGCGGCGGGGGCGATTCCTTACGGGGTGGGGCGGCTGCTCGCCGGGCTCGTCTTCGCGCTCGGCCTGATCCTGGTGATCGTCGGCGGGGCCGGGCTCTTCACCGGCAACAACCTGATGGTGATGGCCTGGGCCGGAAGGCTTGTGGGCACGGCGGAGGTGCTCCGCGCCTGGGCCCTGGTGTTCGTCGGCAACCTTGCCGGCGCGGTCGGGACCGCGGGGTTGGTGTTCCTCTCCGGCCAGCACGGCTTCGGCGGCGGCGCGGTCGGGGCAGCCGCGCTCGCCATCGCCGAGGCCAAGGCGGGCCTTTCCTTCGTCCAGGCGTTCTTTCTCGGCGTGCTGTGCAACGTGCTGGTCTGCCTCGCGGTCTGGCAGTCCTACAGCGCGCGGCGGGTGTCGGGGAAGGTGCTGGTGATCGTGCCCCCCATCGCCGCCTTCGTCGCCGCCGGCTTCGAGCACTCGATCGCCAACATGTACTTCCTCGGCCTCGGCCTCCTCATCAAGACCCTCGCGCCGGCCTCGTTCTGGTCGCTGATCGGCAAGGGGCCGGACGACTTCCCGGCCCTCGACGCCGCCAGCGCGATCGCCAATCTGCTGCCGGTGACGCTCGGCAACATGGTCGGCGGCGTGGTCCTGGTCGGCGCGGTCTACTGGTTCATTTACCTGCGCAAGCGCCGGCCCGGAGCGAGCGCCTGAGCCCGCCGGGGGGCCGGTTGCGCGCGCCTCCCGCAGGCCCTATGTTCCAGCCCGACGGGACCGCCCAGGCGCGCATGACCGAACTTTCCCTGATCCGCAACTTCGCGATCATCGCCCACATCGACCACGGCAAATCGACCCTCGCCGACCGGCTGATCGAGCGCTGCGGGGCGCTCCCCGAGCGCGAGATGCGCGCCCAGGTGCTCGACTCGATGGAGCTCGAGCGCGAGCGCGGCATCACCATCAAGGCGCAGACCGTGCGCCTTTCCTACACCGCCCGCGACGGGCGGACCTACCAGCTCAACCTGATGGACACGCCCGGGCACGTCGACTTCGCCTACGAGGTCAACCGCTCGCTCGCCGCCTGCGAGGGCTCGCTGCTGGTGGTCGACGCCACGCAAGGGGTCGAGGCGCAGACGCTGGCCAACGCCTATCAGGCGATCGACAACGACCACGAGATCGTGCCGGTGATCAACAAGATCGACCTCCCGGCGGCCGAGCCCGACAAGGTCAAGGCCCAGATCGAGGAGGTGATCGGGCTCGACGCCTCGTACGCGGTGCCGATCTCGGCCAAGACCGGGGCCGGCATCGACGAGGTGCTGGAGGCCCTGGTCGCCCGCCTGCCGCCGCCGCGGGGCGACGGCGCGGCGCCGCTCAAGGCCCTCCTCGTCGACTCCTGGTACGACGCCTATCTCGGCGTGATCATCCTGCTCCGGGTGCGCGACGGGGCGATCCGCAAGGGGATGCGCGTGCGCATGATGGCGACCGGCGCCGTGCACCAGGTGGACCAGGTCGGCATCTTCACCCCCCGCACCGAGCCGGTGGCCGAGCTCGGCCCGGGCGAGATCGGCTTCATCACCGCCTCGATCAAGTCGGTGGCCGACTGCCAGGTGGGCGACACCCTCACCGAGGACCGCCGCCCCGCGGAGCGCCCGCTGCCCGGCTTCAAGCCCTCGGTGCCGGTGGTCTTCTGTGGTCTGTTCCCGGTCGATCCCAACGACTTCGAGCACCTGCGCGACAGCCTCGCCAAGCTGCGGCTGAACGACGCCAGCTTTTACCACGAGCCGGAGAACTCGGCCGCGCTCGGCTTCGGCTTCCGCTGCGGCTTCCTCGGCCTCCTGCACATGGAGATCGTGCGCGAGCGGCTGGAGCGCGAGTTCAATCTCGACCTCATCACCACCGCGCCCTCGGTCCTCTACCGCGTGCACCTGACCAACGGCCAGGTGAGCGAGTTGCACAACCCCGCAGACATGCCCGATCCGGTGCGCGTCCAGCGCATCGAGGAGCCGTGGATCAAGGCCACCATCTTCGTCCCCGATGCCTATCTCGGCGCGGTCCTGCAGCTCTGCACCGAGCGCCGCGGCGAGCAGGCCGACCTCACCTATGCCGGCAGCCGGGCGATGGTCGTCTACCGGCTGCCCCTGAACGAAGTGGTGATCGACTTCTACGACCGGCTGAAGTCGGTCTCGCGGGGCTACGCCAGCTTCGACTACCACCTCGACGGCTACCGCGAGAGCGACCTCGAGAAGGTTTCGATCCTGGTCAACGGCGAGCCGGTCGACGCGCTCGCCTTCATCGCCCACCGCGGCCAGGCCGAGGCGCGCGGCCGCCAGATCTGCGAGAAGCTCAAGGACCTGATCCCCCGCCAACTGTTCAAGGTGGCGATCCAGGCGGCGATCGGCGGGCGGGTCATCGCCCGCGAGACGGTGAGCGCGCTGAGGAAGGACGTGACCGCCAAGTGCTACGGCGGCGACGTCACCCGCAAGCGCAAGCTCCTCGAGAAGCAGAAGGCAGGGAAGAAGCGCATGCGCCAGTTCGGCAACGTCGAGATCCCGAAGTCGGCGTTCATCGAGGCGCTGAAGCTGGGCGAGGGCTGAGAGCCGGCGACCTCGCGTTTGCGGGCCTGCCTGGTTCTGGCGTCCGCGCTCAGTCGCGCTCGCGCGTGGCCCGCTCCTCGCGTCCCTCGCGCTCCTCGGGGAGTTCCGGCCCGGCGAAGGGCACCACCTTGTGCGGCGGCGGCTCGCCCGGCGGCTCGATCGGGGCGTCCTCCTTCGCGGCCAGGGCGCGGAGCTCGTCGAGGTTGAGGTAGACCTCGGGCGGCTCGGGGTCGGGGCGCGAGCGCATCATCGCCGCGAGCTCGTCCTCGCGGCTGGGGGGCGTGCGCCGGCGGAAGAGCCAGACGAGGGCGATTCCGGGGGCGCCGAGGAGGAGCCAGGCCGGAACCCTGAGGAGGGTGACGAGGACCGGGTCCCAGAGGGCGGGATGGACGTTCTGCTTGAGCGCGGCCCGCACCAGGCGGAGGCTCAGGGGATGGACATGGTCCCAGGTGGCGTAGGCCGAGACCGTGCCGGCGGTCTCGGTGAGCACCAGCACGGCCGATTCGATGGCCGCGGTGGCCAGCGCGGCGACGATGAGGAGCCAGCCGAGGAGCCTTCCGACCATGACCTGCCCGCGCCCTGCGCGCTCCCGACTCCGGTCCCTCGCCCCGGGGACGAGCCTATCAGAACGGGGGGTGGCTGTCGCAGGCCTTGTCGCCGGCGGGCGGCGGACGGAGTCTCCGGGTCCGCTCCGGCTTGCGCGCGCACGGCGGATGAGTATGGTCGGGGGGCCCGCTTTCCCGGGCCGGAGGGGTGGCCGAGCGGTCTAAGGCGCACGCCTGGAGTGCGTGTATACGCCAAAAGCGTATCGTGGGTTCGAATCCCACCCCCTCCGCCAGGCTTGGCTCTTCGAGCTTCGGCTGGCTTACGCCAATAAGTCAACCGAAGCGAGATTAGAGCGCGGCTGCCCTCCGAAGTTCCGCAAGGAGCGAAGGAGGGCCGGAGAACGGCTTCATTCGGCCGCCGCGAAGCTCTTTTTCAAGAAGGCAACGGTTTCGTCCAGCGCGAACGAAGCCGCCTGAGAGGAATAGGCCATGGTCGCGCCGCGGCTTTGGCACCCTTGCGGGAAACTCTGAGTGATCGTTCCGTCGACTTGAAGAAAGACACGACTGCTTTCTCCGAAGTTTGCGAGGGTGAAAGGACAGGTGCCACTTCCGGGAACGTTGGGGTTGGATTGCGCCCTGTCGTTAAGGAACGAATGAGTGGCGCCCGGGACCAGTTTGTAGGTCAGGGAAACCGGCGGATTCTCCCGCAGGACGTAGTCGACCCACGCCTTCGTCCGCGACCACGACATGAGGTCGTCCTTCTCGGCGGGAAGGATCAGGATGGGTGTCCGGGTCGAGACATCCTTGCCGGTCGGCACGAAATAACCGCCGGGATAAATCGCGACCAGGGCCGCAAAGCGCGGACCGTTCTCGCCAACGTATCTCTTGCGGACGCGTTCGCTCGCCGCGAGCAGGGCGCTATTGCCTCCCGCCGACAGGCCGACGACCGCGACGCGCCTGGCGTCGATGCGGGGAGTGGCCGCGAGCGCCTTGAGGGCCATGTAGGCGTCGGCGGCCTGGTGGATTTCCAGGCGCGGGCCGCCGCCCGATTGGCTTGCGTTGCCTGAACTGCCGAAATTCCTGGGAGCAAAGCTGTGGTACGTCAGGGACGCGAAGCCGGCCTTGCGCATCGCTGAGGCGACCGTCGCGACATCCGATCCCGGACCCGCGCTGGTGTGGGCAACGATCACCGCCGGGACCGGGCCTGCCACGGCATCGGGATAACTGAGGCGGCCCGAAATCTTGACGTCGGACGAAGTCTCTCCCCTCAGGAAAGCCGGAACCACCCGATTGCCTTCGCCGGGGTAGAGCGGTGAATCGAACTCCACCTGCTCGTCGCCCCGCGCCCCCGACCACCCGACCGTTGAAATTGAAATAATGAGCGCCGCGGAAACCGTCCACGCCCAGTCCCGAACATTGGTCTTCATGGTTAACGTCTCGCCTGTGGCGACATTTCGGCTTCCTCCTGAAATTGGCAGACGGCCCCTTGTGTCGCAAACACAAAATTTCGGCCATTCGGCGACACGGCGTACGGAAGTTTGCCACTGAAAGTGGCATCGATTGACCGAGGAGTTTGCCGCAACTTTCGCCGACCGCGCTCCGGCAAGCTGGAGAAGGTGCGAACCCGGTCCCTCTCCCTCCGCCAGCCTATGCCTCTGGCTTCGGCTGGCAGGCCACGAAGTGGACCGAGAACCGCCCGGCGGTGATCGCCGCCCGTGCGCGGCACGCGCCAGGGACCGGCCGCGAACCGACGCCCCGTTCCGCTCGTCCCGCTCCACCGGGCTTGGCGGCGAGAAGCGGGCTGTCGCGCCTTTGCCGCGGCCGGGCGGGGCGCGGCCCGAAGACACCCCTTCCGCCGGCGCGCAAAACCGTGTAGCGCAGGGGGGTCTCATCGGTCCGGGCCGGCGGGCGGCAAGGCCCGGCGGCCCTCTCCTTGGAGGTTTGCGGTCATGGCAAAGATGACGGGCGGGCAGGTGATCGTCCGCACCCTGATGGGCCACGGGATCGACACCGTCTTCGGCCTGCCGGGGGTGCAGCTCGACAACCTCTTCGACGCCCTTTACGAGGCCAAGGGCCGGATTCGCACCATCCACACCCGCCACGAGCAGGGCGCCGCCTACATGGCGCTCGGCTACGCCCAGTCCTCGGGCCGGGTCGGCACCTGCCTGGCGGTGCCCGGGCCGGGGGTGCTCAACATGGGCGCGGCGCTCGCCACCGCGGCGGGCTCGAACGTGCCCGTCCTCTGCCTCACCGGCCAGATCCCCTCCTACCAGATCGGGCTCGGCCTCGGCATCGCCCACGAGATCCGCGACCAGCCCCAGGCGCTCGGCGGCATCGTTAAGTGGGTGGGGCGCGCCGGGGCCCCCGCCGAGGTGCCGGGCGTGCTCCGCGAGGGCTTCCGCCAGATGCTGGGCGGCCGCCACCAGCCGGTGGCGTTCGAGATGGCGCCCGACCTGATGGGCCGCGCCGCCGAGGTCGAGCTCCTTGCGGCCGAGCCCGACTACCCCGAGCCGGGCTTAAGCGAGGGGGCTCTGGCGTCCGCGGCGCGGCTCCTGGGCGGGGCGGAGAAGCCGGCGATCTTCGTCGGCAGCGGCGTCTTCGGCGCCGAGGCCGAGCTCAGGCGCGTGGCCGAGCTCCTCGAGGCGCCGGTGATCATGAGCCGCACCGGGCGCGGCGCCTTGAGCGACCGCCACCACCTCGCCCAGGGCATCATCGAGGGGCAGCTCCTCTGGGGCGCAACCGATGTCGCCCTCGTCGTCGGCACCCGCTTCCTCTCGCCGGCGCTGGCCTGGGGCCGCGAGAAGGAGGTGAAGGTGGTGCGGATCGACATCGACCCCGAGCAGGCGGCGAAGCCGCGCCCGGCCGACGTCTGCCTCGTCGCCCGCGCCAGGACCGGGCTCAGGCTGCTGGCCGAGCGGCTGGAGGGGCAGAACCGTGCCCGCCCCTCGCGCAAGGCGGAGATGGCGGCGGTGAAGGGGGAGGTGCAGGGGCGGCTCGCCCGGCTCCAGCCCCAGCACGGCTTCGCCACCGTCATCCGCGACGAGGTGCCCGACGACGGCTTCCTCGCCACCGACGTGACCCAGCTCGGCACCTTCATCCAGCACGGGGTGCCGATCTACGAGCCCCGGACCCTGATCACGCCGGGCTTCCAGGCGACGCTGGGCTACGCCTTCCCGGCCGGGCTCGGCGCCAAGGTCGCCAATCCCGAGCGCAAGGTGGCGGTCATCATCGGCGACGGCGGCTTCATGTTCACCGTGCAGGAGCTTTCGACCGCGGTTAAGCACGGGATCGAGGTGGTCACCATCGTCTTCCGCGACGACGCCTTCGGCAACGTCAAGCGCATCCAGAAGGAGAGCTACGGCGGGCGGAACATCGCCGTCGAGCTCGCCAACCCGGATTTCGTCAGGCTGGCCGAGAGCTTCGGCATGCTGGGCCTGCGCGCGAGGACTCCGGCCGAGCTCAGGCGCGCGCTGCGCGAGGGCTTCGCCGCCCGCGGGCCGGCGCTGATCGAGGTGCCGGTCGGCGAGCTTCCCGACATCTGGAAGCTGATCCAGCGCCCGCCCTCGCAAGGGGTGGTCGGGGGCCCGGCGGGGCGCGCGGGCTGAGCGGCCCGATAGCGGGAGAGGCGATGCCGGGGTTCGTTGCCCTCGATTTCGAGACCGCGAATTATCGGGCGAGCAGCGCCTGCGAGGTCGCGCTGGTGCGGGTCGAGGCGGGCGGGATCGTCGCCGAGCTTTCCTTTCGCATCCGCCCGCCTTCGCCCGAGTTCGTGCCGTTCTTCAGCGCGCTCCACGGCATCACCTGGGATCAGGTGAAGGACGAGCCGGACTTCGCCCAGCGCTGGCCGGAGATACGGCGGTTCCTCGCCGGCGCCGATTTCGTCGCCGCCCACAACGCGCGCTTCGATCGGGCCGTGCTGGCGGGCACTTGCGCGCATTACGGGCTCGCGCCGCCGTCCCTCCGGTTCCTCTGCACCGTTGCCCTCGCACGGCGGGTCTGGGGCCTCTTCCCGACCAAGCTGCCGCGGGTCTGCAAACGCCTTGGGGTGCCGCTCCCCAGGCACCACCGGGCGCTCGACGACGCGCGGGCCTGCGCCGGGATCGTTCGGCTGGCGCTGGCCGAGGCCGGGCCGGGGGCAGTGGCGGGCCATCTGTCCGCCGACGGCCTGGGGCGCATGGCTTCTTGGCCATGAGGGGCGCTCGCAGGTCCGTCATGGCGGCGGCCCTCCTCGCGGCGCTGGTGGCGGCCGGCGGCGGGGCGGTCCCGGGGGCGGAGCGGGTGCCTGTCCCGGGCGGCGTCTTCGTCATGGGAACCGACACGGGACCGGCCGACGAGCGCCCCGCGCACCGCATCGTGCTCGCCCCCTTCGAGATCGACCGCCGGCCGGTCAGCAACGCCGAGTTCGCGGCCTTCCTCAGTGCCGCCGGCCTGACCGACGCCGCCGGGCGACGGCGCTTCGACCTCGACGATCCGGACGCCCGCATCCGCGAGAGGGACGGCCGCTTCGAGCCCCATCCCGGCTTCGCCGAGCACCCGGTGGTGGAGGCGAGCTGGTCGGGGGCGCGCGACTACTGCCGCGCCCACGGCGCGCGGCTTCCGAGCGAGGCCGAGTGGGAGCGCGCGGCGCGGGGGGCGGAGGGGCGCACCTATCCCTGGGGCGAGGCTCCGCCCGACGCCTCCCGGGCCCGCTTCGCCTCCGGCTGGGGCGCCACCCTCCCGGCCGGGAGCCTCGCCGCCGGGGCGACGCCCGAAGGGGTGCTCGACCTCGCCGGCAACGTGCACGAGTGGACCGCGAGCCTCTATCGTCCCTACCCCTACCGGGCCGACGACGGGCGCGAGGACGAAGACGCGCCGGGCGAGCGGGTCACCCGCGGCGGGGCGCACGACAGCGCCGCCGCCGATCTCCGCGCCGCCTGGCGGGGTAAGGGGGTCTCGCGGGGGCCCCAGGCGGGGCACCACAACGTCGGCTTTCGCTGCGCCTCGCTCGCCCGGCCCGTGACGGGGGGGCGCCTGTGGCCGGCGACGGCGGCCCGAATTCCCTTGACAGCCGGGCCAAGATCATGTACCAATATGGTGAAGTTCTTTTAAACGGTGTATAAATTTGGCGCAAACGGCGCGGGCGCTCGGCGTCGGGCATGGGGAGGTCGGCCTCTCCCCTTCGATCCCGGCCCGCCCGCCTGCCGATCGTCGATTCCCGGGCCCCGCCCCCCGCCCCCCGG
>JACQOE010000031.1 GCA_016202695.1 Pseudomonadota bacterium
GCGGGCCGGCCAAGACGGCGGTGGTGGCGAGCGCCTTCTTCGGCATGCTCTCGGGCAGCGCCGCGGCCAACGTGGTGACTACTGGCTCGTTCACCATCCCGGCGATGAAGAAGGTGGGCTATCGGCCCGAGTTCGCGGCGGGAGTGGAGGCGGTGGCCTCGACCGGCGGGCAGCTGACGCCGCCGATCATGGGCGCGGCGGCCTTCCTGATGATCGAGTTCGTCGGCGTCTCCTACGCCGAGATCATCACCTTCGCCGCCATCCCGGCGTTCCTCTACTTCTTCGCCGTCTTCGCCATGGTCGACCTTGAGGCGCGGCGGCTGGGCCTGAGGCCGCACCCCGACGAGACCCTGCCCAAGGCCGGCGCCGTGCTCAGGAAGCGTGGCTACCTGATTCTGCCGGTGGTGGTGATGCTCTACTTCCTGTTCAAGGGCTACACCCCGACCGCGGCGGCCTTCTGGTCGATCGCCACCCTCGCGGGGTTGGTCTTCGCCATCGACCCCGAGAACCGGCGGAAGTTCGGCCGCGTGGTCTACGAGGCGCTCGTCGACGCCCCGCGGATGATTGCGCCGATCACCGTCGCCTGCGCGATCGGCGGCATCATCGCCGGCATCATCGTCATGGGCGGGCTGGGCCTCAGGATCAGCAGCATCATCCTCGCAGTCTCGGCCGGAATCCCGATCCTGGCGCTCTTCCTGACCATGGTGGTGGCGATCGTGCTGGGCATGGGGATGCCGACCTCGGCCGCCTACATCATCATGGCGGCGCTGCTCGCGCCCGGCCTCGCCAACATGGGGATCGACCTGATCGCGGCGCACATGTTCATCATCTTCTGCGCGGCGATGTCGGGGATCACCCCGCCGGTGGCGATCTCGTCCTTCGCCGCGGCGGCGATCGCCGGCACCGATCCCTGGCGGACCTCGTGGATCGCGATCAAGCTGGGGCTCTCGGTCTACATCATCCCCTACATGTTCGTGTACGGGCCCTCGCTCCTGGGCTTCGGCCCGCTGCCCGAGATCATCGGCACGGTGGTGACCGCCTCGCTCGGCATTGTCGCGCTGTCGATCGTCGGCATCGGCTGGTTCCGCGTGCCGCTTCTCTGGCACGAGCGAACGATCGCCTTCGGCGCCGCCGTGACCATGATCGAGCCGGGGCTGGTGACCGACCTCATCGGCTTCGCCCTCTCGGCCCTGTTCCTGGCCCTGGTGCTGCTCCGCACCCGCAAGCTCGCGGCGGCCCCCGCGCCGGAGCGCTGAGGGCGGGCGCGCCGCCGGGGCGCCGCGGCGGATGCAGGCAAGCCCCGCGAGACTGGTCAAGCGCCTGCGCGGGCGGGTGGTGCGCCGGCGCCGGGCGGGCCCGGGCGCCCCGCCCGGGACGCTGATCGCCGATCCGACCGCGGCCCGTCCGGTCATCACCGTCATCGGCTACGGGCCCGACGAGATCGTCGAGCGCGCCAACCCGGAGCCGGCGGAGCTTTCCTCGCTGATCGGTCGCTGGCCCGTCCTCTGGGTCAACGTCGACGGCCTCGGCGACGTCGAGGCGATCCGGCGGGTGGGCGAGACCTTCGGCCTCCATCCCCTGGCGCTGGAGGACGTCGTCAACGTCCATCAGCGGCCCAAGGTCGAGGAGTACGCCGACCACCTCTACCTGGTCGCGCGCATGCCGCGGATGGGATCGGCGCTCGAGACCGAGCAGGTCTCGCTCTTCCTCGGGCGGGGCTTCGTGCTCACCTTCCAGGAGCGGGTCGGAGACTGCTTCGACCCCGTCCGCCAGCGGCTTCGCGCCGGTCGCGGGCGCTCGCGCAGCGCCGGACCCGACTACCTCGCCTACGCGCTCCTCGACGCCATCGTCGACAGCTTCTTCCCCATCCTCGAGCGCTACGGCGAGCGGGTTGAAGAGCTGGAGGACGCCGTGCTCGCCGAACCCGAGATTCAGGTGATGGCCGACATCCACGACGCCAAGCGCGATCTCCTCCTGCTCCGCCGAGCGATCTGGCCGCAGCGCGACGCGATCAGCACGCTGATCCGCGACGATTCGCCGCATGTGACGCGCGAGACCCGCGTGTTCCTGCGCGACTGCTACGACCATACGGTGCAGCTAATCGACGTCGTCGAGACCTACCGCGAGATCGCCTCCGGCCTGGTCGAAATCTACCTTTCGAGCCTGAGCGCCCGGCTCAACGAGGTGATGAAGGTGCTGACCGTGATCGCCACCGTGTTCATCCCGCTGAGCGTGATCGCCAGCATCTACGGCATGAATTTCGACCGCGAGGCATCGCCCTGGAACATGCCCGAGCTCGGCTGGTACTGGGGCTATCCCTTCGCCCTCGGGCTGATGGCGGCGGTGGGCGGGGGGCTCCTCCTCCACTTCTGGCGCAAGGGCTGGGTCGGCAGGCGCCGGCGCCGCCGGCGCCCCTGATCCGTCAGTGGGTGGTGTAGCCGCCATCGACCACGATGTCGGCGCCGACCAGATAGGTCGCCTCGGTCGAGGCCAGGAAGCAGGCCACGTCGGCAATCTCCTCGGGCTTCCCGAACCGGCCGGAGCGGACGTAGGCGAGCCGCGCCTTCGCCGTCTCGGGCTCGCGGGCGTTGCGCTCGATCTGGGTCTGGGTGAGGACCGGCCCCGGGCTGATGGCGTTGACCACGATCCCCTCGGCGGCAAGCTCGTAGGCCATCGACTTGGTCAGGCTGACCAGCGCCGCCTTGGTCAGGCAGTAGACGGCGTAGCGCTCGGCCGCGGCGAACGCCCGCTGGCTGGCGATGTGGATGATGCGCCCGCCGCCCTGGCGGCGCATCGCCGGCAGCACCGCCTGGCTGGCGAAGAACGGCGCGGCGAGGTTGACGGCGATGGCGCGGTCGAACTCGGCCCGGGTGAACTCGCCGAACTTCCTGAGGGCGCGGAAGACGGCGTTGTTGACCAGCACGTCTATGCGCCCGAAGGCGGAGATCGCCGCCTCGACCATGGCCTCGGCCTCGCCCGGCTCGGCGAAATCGAAGACGCCCCACTCGGCCGGCGCCGCCGAGGGGGAGAGCCGCCGGCACTCCCGGCCGAGGGCGCGAAGCTGCTCCTCGGTCGCCTCGGCGGTGAGGTACAGCGATGCCCCTTCCGCGGCGAAACGCTTGGCGATCGCCTCGCCGATCCCGCCCGGTTTCGAGGCCCCGGTCACGATCGCCACCTTGCCATCCAGCCGCCCCATTCGTCCCTCCTCCGTCCTCGTTCGGTGCGCGCCACGACCCGCGGGCCCCGGGGCCGCCCGGGTTGTGTTTGCCGCGGGGCCGCCGGAGCCGCTAATCTAGCCCGCAACCCGCCCGGGTTCATCACCACCGAAAAAGGGGGGAGCCTCCGTGACCGACCACATCCTCGACCAGCCGATCCTCGACATCGCCGCCCAGCTTCGCGCCGGCCGCACCAGCGCCCAGGCGCTGGTCGACGAGGCGATCGCGCGCCACCAGCGCCTTGACAAGGCGCTCGGCGCCTACAAGCACTGGGACGCCGAGGGCGCGCGCGCCCAGGCCCGCGCCGCCGACGCCGCGCTCAAGGCCGGGATCGAGGCCGGGCCGCTCGCCGGCATCCCGGTCTCGATCAAGGACATCTACGGGGTGGCCGGCATGCCTACCTGCGCCGGCACGCCCAAGGAGCTGCCGGCCCGCTGGCGCGAGGAGGGCCCGGTGGTGCGAGCCATGCGACGCTCGCTGGCGGTGGTCACCGGCAAGACCCACACGGTGGAGTTCGCGTTCGGCGCGGTGGGCCGCACCGGCAACTGGCCGAGCCCCCGCAACCCCTGGGACGCCGCCGCACCCCGCGCCTGCGGCGGCTCCTCGGCCGGGGCCGGAGTGAGCCTCGCCGAGGGCTCGGCCCTGATCGCCATGGGCACCGACACCGGCGGCTCGATCCGCATTCCCGCCAACGTCACCGGCCAGGTGGGGTTCAAGCTCACCCACGGCCGCTGGTCGACGGCGGGGATCGTTCCCCTCTCCTCGTCCTTCGACACGCCCGGGCCCCTCACCCGCTCGGTTCGCGACGCCATCGTCGCCTTCGCGGTGATCGACCCCAGCGCGCCCGACGCCCGCGCGCTGTTTGCCCGCCTCGATGCGACCGATCCCGCCGGCATCCGGCTCGGCATGCCCGAGCAGCACTTCTGGGACGACCTCGCGCCCGGGATCGGCGAGGGCCTGAAGAAGGCGCTCGACGAGCTCGCCGCCAAGGGGATGCGAACCAAGAAGATCTCCTTCCCCGAGGCGGCCGAGGCGCGGGCGCGGTTCCTCAAGGCATCGTTCTTCGGCGTCGAGGGCGTGTCCTTCGTCGAAGAGCACCTGCCCGATCGGATCAAGACCCTCGATCCCAACGTCGCCACCCGCTTCGAGATCGCCCGCAAGGTGAGCGCGATCGACTACTTCACCGAGATGCGCAAGGTGGCGGAGCTGGCGGCGGCGGCCAACGCGCGCCTCGCCGAGGTCGACGCGCTCGTCGCCCCGACCGTGCCGGTGACGGTGCCGACCCTGGCCGAGGTCGAGGACACCGCCACCTATGTGCAGGCGAACGGGGCGATGACCCGGAACACCCAGCCGATCAACCTCCTCGGGCTCTGCGCGATCACGATCCCGGCGGCGCTCGACGCCAAGGGCATGCCGGTGGGGCTGCAGCTCGTCGCCCGGGCCGGCGCCGAGGAGCGCCTGCTGGCGGTGGCGCTTGCCTGCGAGAAGGTGCTGGGAACCGCCCGCGCGCGGCTCGGCGTGCCGCCGGTCTGCCGGGGCTGAGGCGGCCGGCCCGGCATCCCTCGCCCGCGGTTGCGACGCACCCCTCTCGCCGGCTGGAACAGACCGATATCTCCCGGAGGCAGGCAAGTCAGTCGATGGCGGAGGGCGGGCGTCTCGTGATCTGGGGCGCGGGCGCGATCGGGGGCACGCTCGGCGCGCACCTCGCCCGCGGCGGCCACGACGTGCTGTTCGTCGACCAGGACGCGGCCCACGTCGCCGCCATCCTCCGCCACGGCCTTCGCATCGCCGGCCCCGTCGCCGAGTTCGCGGTCCGCGCGTCCGCGCGTCTCCCCGACGAGGTTCCGGGGCCGCTCGCCCGCGTCCTCCTTTGCGTCAAGGCGCAGGACACCGGGGCCGCGGTCCGGACCATCGCCCCCCGGCTCGCGCCCGGGGGCTATGTCGCCTCGATCCAGAACGGGCTCTGCGAGCTGGCCATCGCCAACGCGGTCGGCCGGGCGCGCACGCTCGGCGGTTTCGTCGCCTTCGGCGCCGCGCGCGAGGCCCCCGGGGTGGTGCGTTTCCTCGACGCCCGGCGCTACGGGCCCCACCCCTCGCTGGTGGTGGGCGAGATGGACGGCCGGGCGAGCCCGCGCGCGGCCTCGCTCGGCGCCGCGCTCCGCGCCTTCGATCCCGAGGCTCGGGCGAGCGACAACGTGCTCGGCTATGTCTGGAGCAAGACCGCCTTCTCCGCCCTCCTCTTCGCCACCGCCCTCGTCGATGCGCCGCTGGTCGAGGTCCTCGCCTCGCCGCCCCACCGGCCGGCGCTGATCGCTCTCGCCCGCGAGGTGCTGGCGATCGCCGCCGCCGACGGCGCCCGACCGCAAGCCTTCAACGATTTCGATCCCGGGCCCTTCCTTCCCGGCGCGGGCGGCGGCGCGGCGGCGCGGGCGCTCGACGAGACCATCGCCAGGAACCGCGACTCGCCCAAGACCCATTCGGGCTTCTGGCGCGACCTCAAGGTGCTGAGGCGCAAGACCGAAGCCGACGGGCTCCTCGGGCCGGTGCTCCGCATCGGCCGCGAGCGGGGCGTGGCCGCGCCGCTCACCGCCCGCCTCCTCGCCCTCGTCCGCGAGATCGAGGAGGACACCCGGCCGCAGGCATGGGCCACCCTCGACGCGCTCGCCGGGGCGGCGCCGACCTGATCCACCCCCCTCAGCCACCAATGGAGCGATCCATGCCGACCCAGCGCCCGACCGCACGCCTCCGCGCCCTCCTCAAGCGGGGGACGTTCCTCTACATGCCCTCGGTGTTCGACCCCCTGGGGGCGCGGATCACCGAGGGCCTGGGCTTCAAGGCCGTCTATACCGGCGGCTACGCGGGCGGGGCCTCGCGGGCGATCACCGAGCCGCTGATGACCATGACCGAGCAGGTGGAGATCGCCCGCGAGATCGCCGCCTCGGTCAGCCTGCCCACCGTGTGCGACGCGGGCGCCGGCTATGGCGAGCCCTTGCACACCATGCGCACGGTGGTCGAGTTCGCCCGTGCCGGCATCGCCGGAATCCACATCGAGGACCAGCTCTTTCCCAAGCGCGCCCACTACCACAAGTACGTGGCACACGCGATCCCGCTCAAGGAGTTCGTGGACAAGATCCGCCTCGCCTGCCGCGGACGCGACGAGGTCGACGAGGACTTCATCGTCATTGCCCGCTCGGACACCGCCCGCTTCATGGGTCTCGGCGAGGCGCTGAAACGGGTCAACGCCGCAGCCGAGGTTGGCGCCGACCTGGGGCTCGTCTTCCCGCGCAACCACAAGGAGGCGGTCGCCGCGCCCAAACGGGCGAAGCTGCCGCTGATCTACGTGCTCAGCCGCGGCAACCGCGACGGCCGCCCGATCTACACCCTCAAGGAACTCGAGAACATGGGCTACGTCGCCTGCATCGACGCCCAGATCTGCGTCGGCCCGGCCTTCGCGGCGATGCGCGGCGCGCTCGCCGAGATCAAGAAGACGGGCGCCTACACCGGCCTCTCGCAGGCGGACTTCGTCGAGGTCCGCCAGGCGATCGAGGACGCGCTCGGCCTCGACCGCTACTACGCGATCGAGGAGGAGACGGTCGAGAAGAAGAAGTGGGGCAAGCGCTGAGGGCGTGTGAAGGAATCGCCCATGGCCCAAATGTCGCTCTCGATCATCATTCCCGCGCAAACGGGAATCCAGAGTTTTCAAACAGTTACTGGACCCCCGCTTGCGCGGGGGTGACGAGAAAGGGGGTAGTGCCTCAATTCCTCCACAGGCTCTGAGCCGTCAGTCCACGCGGCCACGGGTGTTGGAGCTATGTGCGGAAGTTGGTGACGGAGTGAAGGGGTAAGGCGGCGTATCGTGGGGGTGTTCGAGCCTCCACTTCTCCACCGAAGGAGCGATACGCCGTGACCGAGGGTAACGTTTTCAAGC
>JACQOE010000034.1 GCA_016202695.1 Pseudomonadota bacterium
CGCTCCCGCGATTCGCCCGAAACCCCGTGCGGAGTGTGCGGAAGCGAGGCAAACCGCCGCGCCCCCGGCCTCGGTTTCACGGCGAACAAGGCCGGCTGGTGCGGCCGGGGGCTCAGAGCAGCTTCAGGAGCTCGTCGTCCTCGGGGAAGCGGCCGGCCTTCTTCTTCGAGAAAAGAACCTTGCCGTCGGCGGAGATCTCGAACACGCCGCCCGAGCCCCGCTTCAGCGTGACCGCGGCGCCGAACTTTTTCACGAGCAGGTCCCTCACACGGAGGGCGCGGGGCTCGTAGTTTCAGGCGCCGCAGTATTCGATGACGACGTTGACGCGATCCGACATGGGCTGGCTCCGCTCGTTCGCCGGCCTACGAGATGGGGACGCCCGGGCGAGGCTGTCAAGTGAGGCTGTCAAGCCGGCCTCCGGCGGCGGCCCAGGGGCGCGCGGTTCGGCTCTCAGTGCTCGAGGATCTTGGACAGGAAGAGCACCGTGCGCTCGCTCTTCGGCGCGGCGAAGAACGCCTCGGTCTGGGCGTCCTCGAGAATCTGGCCCTCGTCGATGAACACCACCCGGTCGGCCACCTTGCGGGCGAAGCCCATCTCGTGGGTCACCACCATCATGGTCATGCCCTCGCGGGCGAGCCCGACCATCACGTCGAGCACCTCGTTGATCATCTCCGGGTCGAGGGCCGAGGTGGGCTCGTCGAACAGCATCGCGATCGGGTCCATGGCCAGCGCCCGGGCGATCGCCACCCGCTGCTGCTGGCCGCCGGAGAGGTTCCCCGGATAGGCCCGGGCCTTGTCGGTGAGCCCGACGCGCGTGAGCAGCTCCATCGCCCGCGCCTCGGCCTCCGCCCTGCTGCGCTTGAGGACGTGAACCTGGGCCAGGCAGATGTTCTCCAGCGCGCTCATGTGGGGATAGAGCTCGAAGTGCTGGAAGACCATGCCGATGCGCGAGCGCAGCCTGGGCAGGTTGGTCGCCTTGTCGCCGACCGACACCCCGTCGACCACGATGCGCCCGCCCTGGAACGGCTCGAGGCCGTTGACGCACTTGATCAGCGTGCTCTTGCCCGAGCCCGAGGGCCCGCAGATCACCACCACCTCGCCGCGGCTCACGGCGAGCGAGCAGTCCTTGAGCACGTGCAGCGCGCCGTACCACTTGTTGACCTTGTCGAGCTCGATCATGCGGCCACCCTCGTCTGCAGGCGCCGCACCCCATAGGAGCCGGCGAAGCAGATCAGGAAGTAGACCAGCGCGGCGAAGAGGTACATCTCCACCAGCCGCCCGTCGCGGTTCGCCACCACGCTCGCCGCGGTCATGAAGTCCTTCAGCGCCACCACGTAGACGAGCGAGGTGTCCTGGAACAGGATGATCCCCTGGGTGAGCAGGATCGGCACCATGTTGCGGAAGGCCTGCGGCAGCACCACCAGGCGCATCGCCTGCCAGTAGGTGAGCCCGCTCGCCTCGGCCGCCAGCACCTGCCCGCGCGGGATCGACTGGATGCCGGCGCGGATGATCTCGCAGTAGTAGGCGGCCTCGAACAGGGCGAAGGCGATCAGCGCCGAATAGAACGGGCCGACCGGGCGCCCCAGCGCCAGCGGCACCAGGAAGTAGAACCAGAAGATCACCAGGATCAGCGGCACCGAGCGGAAGCAGTTGACATAGGCCCCGGCGGCCACGCTCAAGGGGGCGAAGGCCGAGAGCCGCATCAGGGCCAAGAGCGTTCCCCACACGATTCCGCCCGACATCGCGAGCCCGGTGAGCAGCAGGCTGAGCTGCATCCCCTGCCAGAGGATGGGGAGCGAGCGGAGGATGACGTCGTAGTCGAAGCCGCCGAACATCTCAGCGCCTCGTCCCGATCATTCCCACCACCCGCGTCCGGCTCTCCATCCAACGCATCGACAGCATCACGATCATGGTGATGACGAGGTAGAGGACGGTGGCAGCGGTGAACGCCTCGAAGCCCTGGAAGGTGTAGTTCTCGATCTGCCGGCTCTGGGCGGTGAGCTCGAGCACCCCGATGGTCAGCGCAAGCGAGGAGTTCTTGAAGATGTTCAGGAACTCCGAGGTCATCGGCGGCACGATGAGGCGGAAGGCGAGCGGGAGCAGGACCAGACGGTAGGCCTGCATCCAGCCGAGCCCGGTGGCGAGCGCGGCGATGTACTGCCCGCGCGGGATCGACTGGATGCCGGCGCGCACCTGCTCGCCCACCCGCGAGGCGGTGTAGAAGCCGAGGCAGACGACGGCGGTCCAGAACTCGGGGAAGGGCATGTCGCGCTTGACCCATCGCCCGAGGTCCGCGGGCAGAAGCTCGGGGACGACGAAGAACCAGAGGAACATCTGCACCAGGAGGGGGACGTTCCGGAACAGCTCGACATAGGCGGTGGCGAGCTTGCGCGGCCAGGCGAGCGGCAGCGTGCGCGAGACCCCGATCGCCGAGCCGAGCGAGAACGCGATCACCCAGGCCGAGAGCGAGAGGAGGAGCGTGTACTCGAGCCCCGAGAGGAGCCAGAAGAGATAGGGGTCCTCGACCAGGACCCCCCAGTTCCAGTTGTACTTCATGCGCGCCCCGGCGTCGGTTCAGGCGTGGGCGCGGCCCGGTGGCGGCCCCGGCCCGCGGCGGGGGGGAGGGCGCGGGCGCCCTCCCCTGGTCGCCGTCAGTACGGCAGCGCCTGAACCTGGAAGGCGGTGGCGAGGGTCTCGCTCATCGGCACGTTCATCGGCACGAACCACTTGTCGTAGATCTTGGCGATCTCGCCCGAGCGGAAGACGTCGGAGAGCACCGTGTTCACGACCAGCCGGAAGGCCGAATCGTCGCGCCGCATCATGAACCCGTAAGGGTCGTAGGAGAGGAACCGGCCGGTGACGATGTAGTCGCCGGGGGTCTTGGCCTTGCTGATCAGGCCGTAGAGAAGGATGTCGTCGGTCGAGTAGGCGTCGACCCGGTCGGTCTCGAGGGCGAGGAAGCCCTCGTTGTGGTCTTTGACGTTGAGGACCTTGACGTTGAGCTTCTTCTCCTCGATCGCCGCCTTCACCGCCCGCTCGTTGGTGGTGCCTTGTGCCAGCGCGATGGCCTTGCCGTTGAGGTCCTCGACCTCGCGGATGGCGGACTTCTTCTTGACCAGGAGCTTGGTGCCGGTGATGTAGGTGATGTGGCTGTAGTCCACCTGCTTGGAGCGGGTGAGGTTGTAGGTCGTCGAGCCGCACTCCAGGTCGACGGTGTTGTTGGCGACCAGCGGGATGCGGGTCTGCGGGTTGACCGGGATGTACTTGACCTCGAGCTTGTCCAGCTTCAGTTCCTTCTTCACCCCCTCGATGATCTTCGCGCACAGATCCAGGGAGTAGCCGGTCGGCTTCTGGTTCTGGTCGAGGTAGGAGAAGGGGACCGAGGCCTCGCGGTGGCCGATGACGATGGTGCCCGAATCCTTGATCTTCTTGAGCGTCCCGGAAAGCTCCTGGGCGAGGGCGGGCGAGGCGGCGAGCGCCGCCGCGGCGACGGCAAGGACCAATCTCTTCAGCATGGAACCCCTCCTTCTGTCGGCGATCGCCCCGCGGGCGAGGCGGCGGCGCCAAGGGACCGCTGCCGCGCCGGGCGACTCTGTTCTCGTTTTCGCGAACAGCTTTATCGGCCCGCGGGCGCTTTGCCAAGCACGTTCTGGCGCGCTCTTCGGCACCCGGCGCCGGCGAGGGCACAGCCCCGCGCGCCGGGGCGTGCCGGCCGGGGGCTCACTCGCGGTGGATCGGGCCGTCGGGGTGGAAGGCGCGGAAGGCGAAGGCGAAGGTCACCTCGTAGCGCACGTCCTCCATCGTCTCGCCCCGCTGGCGCATCACCTCGACGTTGCCGACGTCGCGCCCGAGGCTGATCACGGGATTGTCGTGGATCGAGTTCTGGCCCGGGTCCCAGGTGAAGATGAGGTCGCCGGCCGCGAGCCGCTCCTTGCGCTGCACCAGCTCGAGCTCCCAGGCCTCGCCCCCGACCACCACCACCCGCGCCATCGGATTCATCCCCTCGGGGAGCGGGTAGGGGAAGGAAATCCGTGACCCGATCTCATCGATCCCGGCAAAGGGGCTGGCCCCGTAGGGCCGGGCGTCGGGCTCGGCGGGCACGAGGAGCTTGCCCTCGGGCGCGCGCTCCTGGAAGCGCTCGAACGACTCGATCCGCGCCGGGACGACCTTGAGCCTGGTTCCGGACAGCTCGCCGACGATCGCCTCGCCGATGAACTGCTGCCACAGGCTCTCGGTCGCGCGGTCGTACATCACCATGTTGTAGTGACGTACGCGCCCGGAATTGGCGAAGTCGAGCACGCGCCCGCCCACCCGGCGGTCATAGACGATCGCCGAGTTGCAGAGCGGGCAGTAGCTTACCAGGATCGGTACGTCCCCGAGCGTGTCGTTGACCAGCTCGTGCCAGAGCAGGACGCGGAGCGGATAGCCGCGCGTCTCGCCGCCGAGGGTGACGCTCACAATCGGTTCGTAGGGGCCGATCTCGCCCGCCTCACCGGCGGGGGCGAAGGCGGGCGCGTCCACGGCCGGGATGGTATCGCGGCGCGGACCCTGGGTGGCGAACTCGGCCAGCGGAACCGCGCGGCGCGAGAAGTCGGTCTTGGGGAAGTCCTGAAGGAGATCCTCGGGCGGGGCCTCGTCGGCGGCGGCGGCGAGGAATCCGGCCAGCCCCGCGACGACCAGGCGGGCGCCGAAAAGACGACCGATCGTTGCCACGGCCAACCTCCCCTGCGCTGAGAGCTTGGCCCGACTCTCCCACCGCCGCCCCTCCGCCGGCAAGGGGCCGGACGCGCACGATTTCGTGAGGGTGCGGCCGGTGAGCGGGGCCGACGCGGAGGGCCGTCTTCCGGCGGCTTTGTCCGATGGTGGGGCGTCGGCGCGCCGTGATAGCATTTGCCCGACGAGTGCCGCGCCCGGCAAAGATGGAAGAGCGGAGACGCCGAGCGCGTCGCCGAAGGCCCGAGCCTGATCCGCCGCAACCGAGATCGGCCGGGGAGCAAGAAACCAAGGGAGGACGACATGAACGCGACCTTCGATCTTCTCGTCCGTGGGGGGACCTGCGTCACCCCGGGGGGCACAGTGCCGGCCGACATCGGCGTCCGGGCGGGGCGGATCGCCGCCATCGGCGTGCTTTCCGGCGCGCGTGCGGCCGAGGTGGTCGAGGCCCGCGGCCTTCATGTGCTGCCGGGTGCGATCGACAGCCACGTCCACTTCCGCGAGCCGGGCATGGAGCACCTCGAAACCATCGAGGCGGGCTCGCGCGGGGCGGTTCTGGGCGGCCTCGCCACCGTCTTCGACATGGCCAACAACATACCCGCGGTCGACTCGGTCAAGATGGTCGACTGGAAGCGCGGCTACGTCGACGGCCGCATCTGGTGCGACATGGGCTTCTTCGTCGCCGCCACCAAGGGCAACGTCGACTCGCTGGCCGAGCTCGAGCTCCAGCCCGGGGTGTGCGGGATCAAGGTGATGGCCGGGAGCTCGCTCGTCCCCGAGATCATGGTCGAGGACGACCCCACCCTCGAGCGGGTGATGCGGAGCGGCTTTCGCCGCGTCGCCTACCACTCCGAGGACGAGTACCGGCTGCGCGAGCGCAGGCCCATGGCCGGCGAGGCGGCGCCCTATGCCCTGCACATGGAGGTGCACGACGTCGAGGTGGCGATGCGCTGCACCCGACGCCTGATCGCGCTCGCCCGGAAGACCGGCCGGCGCGCGCACATCGTCCATGTCACCAGTGCCGAGGAGCTGGCGTTCCTCGCCGAGCACCGCGACCTCGCCACGGTCGAGGTGCTGGCCGTGCACCTCACGCTGATCGCGCCCGACTGCTACGAGCGGCTCGGCGGCTTCGCCGTCACCCAGCCGCCGGTCCGCGACCGGCGCCACTACGACGCGCTCTGGGCGGCGGTGCGAAGCGGGCTCGTCGATACCGTCGCTTCGGACCACGCGCCGCACGCGCGCGAGACCAAGCTCAAGCCCTATCCCCGCTCGACCGCGGGGCTTCCCGGCGTGCAGACCATGCTTCCCCTGATGCTCGATCACGTCAACGCCGGGCGGCTCTCTCTGGAGCGGCTCGTCGACCTCGTCGCCGCCGGCCCGGCCCGCGTCTACGGCCTGGTCGGCAAGGGGCGGATCGCTGAGGGCTACGACGCCGACTTCACCCTGGTCGACCTCAAGGCCCGGCGCACCATCCGCGCGGCGGACATGGCCTCGGTCTGCGGCTGGACGCCGTTCGACGGCATGGCGGTCACCGGCTGGCCGATGATGGTGATCGTCCGCGGCCGGACGGTGATGCGCGAGGGCCAGCCGATCGGCCGCCCGATAGGCCGGGTCGCCCGCTTCGGCGACACGCTGCGGACGGCCGCCGCGGCCGCCGCTTGAAGGGGCGCGCGGGCCGGTCCATCATCGGGCGCCCAGGCGCCAGTGAATCCGGGAGGGAAGGGAAATGCGCAAGCTCAGGGTCGCGGCCGCACAGATGGGACCGGTGGCCAAGGACGAATCGCGGGCCGAGGTGGTGCAGCGGCTGCTCAAGATGATGCGCGGGGCGGCGGAGATGGGCGTCGACCTTGTCTGCTATCCCGAGCTCGCGCTCACCACCTTCTTCCCCCGCTGGTGCATCGACAGCAAGGACGAGTTCGACCTCTACTTCGAGCGCGAGCTGCCGGGTCCGGAGACGCGCCCGCTGTTCGATGAGGCGGCGCGCCTCAAGATCGGGTTCTACCTCGGCTACGCCGAGCTCGACGTCTCGAGCGGAGAGAAGAAGCGCTTCAACACCACCGTCATCGTCGACAAGGCGGGCCGCATCGTCGGCAAGTATCGCAAGGTCCATCTCCCCGGGCACAAGGACCTCTCCACGGTCGGCGGTACGGCCAAGAGCGGGCACGTGGTCAACAACTTCGAGCGCCGCTACTTCGAGCTCGGCGACCTCGGCTTTCCGGTCTGGCGGGCGATGGGGGCCAACCTCGGCATGTGCATCTGCAACGACCGGCGCTGGCCCGAGACCTTTCGCGCCATGGGGCTGCGCGACGTCGAGGTGGTGATGTGCGGCTACAACACCAGCGCGGTCAGCGCCCGCCGGATCGGCAACCGCGAGACCCTTCTGCCGAGTCACATCGGCATGTTCCACAACCACCTCTCGATGCAGGCGGGGGCGTACCAGAACTCGACCTGGGTGGTGGGAATCGCCAAGTGCGGCCGGGAGGAGGGGCACGACCTGATGGGCGGGAGCTGCATCATTTCGCCCCAGGGAGAGATCGTCGCCCTCGCCCACACCCTCGAGGACGAGGTGATCGTCGCCGACTGCGACCTCGACGAATGCGAGATCGGCAAGGGCGGCATGTTCAACTTCGACCGCTACCGGCGGATCGAGCACTACCGCATCATCACCGAGCAGACGGGCCGGACCTCGCCGCCCGCGGCCGGCTGAGGCGCAGGAGGGCGGCCGTCAGGCGGTCGCGTCCGGCCCCGGTCCGCGGCGGAGGATCATGTAGGTCCCGAGGAGGCCGACGACCCAGAGGCCGAGGTCCTCGGGCACCGCGAGGAGGATCGCGGCCGAGCCACCGATCAGCGACCAGAGCGTCGGCACGAGGAGGAGCGCGCGCGGCACGCCGCCCTCGGCGAGGAGGAGCGTCCCGAAGGTGAAGATGGTGGTCGGGCAGGGGGCGACGCCGAAGAGCGGCGCGCGCGGATAGGCGTGCCCGGCGAGCGCGCCGAGCAGCGGATAGAGCACGCCGGCATAGGCGATCAGGGCGAGGCCGACGAACCGGTAGCCGTCGCCCCGCGAGCGAAACGCTAGCCGCCCGCGGACGGTTCCGACGACGAGGAACAGCACGCCCTCGGCGACGAAGGCGCCGCCGAAGGCATAGGCGGCGGGGTTGATCCGGGCGAAAAAGCCGACGTGGTAGACGAGCCCCATCCACAGCCAGAAGAGGCCGAGGATCGCCGAGACCGCCCGCCCGCCGGGCGGAAACGGGTGCAGCGCGAGGCCGACGGCCAGCACTCCGAGCGCGTAGGCGGCGACGGGCGCGGGCCAGGTCGCCGTGTTGTAGGCGGCGAAGACCGAGAAGAACTCGTCGGCGGTGAAGGGGAGTGCCATGGATCTCCTCGCCGGCCCGGGGCCTTGCCGCCCCGACCCGCCGATCCCAAGTTTACAGCGCGCGCCGCGCCCGCGGGCGGGACTCTCTCGCCCGGAGGGGCGGCGCGGGCGTATTTGATTGGCGCCGCCGTCCGCGGTATGTGAGGGTTCGGCCACGGCTCCCGGCCCTTGGAACCCGGTCCCGATCCGGCCGTCCCCCGCCGACGCGGTTCCGTAGAGACGGACACTCGATGCGCGTTCGCCTGCCAGCCCGCTACGCCCTTGCCGCCGCCCTTGCCGTGGGCGGGTTCGCCTCGTCGCCCCGTGTGCTCGGCCAGCAGGGCGCGCCGGTGGAGGTCGAGGCGGCGGTGGTCAGGGCCGAGACCGTCCGGCGCGAGGTCTCGGCGGTCGGCACGCTCCTCGCCAACGAGAGCGTCATCATCCGCCCCGAGGTCGAGGGCCGCGTCGCCGATCTCTCCTTCCGCGAGGGCCAGGCGGTGACCGAAGGCACGGTGCTGGTCCGGATCGAGGACGCGATCCACCAGGCCCGGCTGGTTCAGGCCGAGGCCGCGCTCACCCTCAGCCGGGCGAACTACGAGCGGGCCGCCGACCTCTACACAAAGGGCTCGGGCACGGCCCGCGCCCGCGACGAGACCTTCGCCAAGATGCGCAGCGACGAGGCCGACCTCGCCCTCAACCGCGCGCTCCTCGCCAAGACCGTCATCCGCGCTCCCTTCGACGGCATCCTCGGCCTGCGCAAGGTGAGCGTCGGCGCCTTCGTTCGTCCGGGTGACGACGTCGTCGACCTCGTCGACATCGACCCGATCAAGGTCGACTTCCGCATCCCCGAGACTCTGGCCGCGGGGCTCCGCGTCGGCCAGGACATCCGGGTCGCGGTGGACGCGCTCCCCGGCCGGGCCTTCGAGGGTCGCGTCTACGCGATCTCGCCCGAGTTCGACCCGCAGGGGCGGAGCGTGCTCCTGCGTGCCCGCATCGCCAACCCGAACGGGCCCTTGCGGCCGGGCATGTTCGCCCGTGTCGGCCTCGTGCTCGAGGAGCGCGAGGGGGCGCTGGTGGTGCCCGAGACCGCGCTCGTGCCGCTCGCGGGCGAGCAGTTCGTGTTCAAGGTGGTCGACGGCAAGGCGGTGCAGGCCATGGTCAAGATCGGCCAGCGGCGGGCGGGCCGGGTGGAGGTGCGCGAGGGCCTCAAGGCCGGCGAGACCGTGGTCACGGCCGGCCAGATCAAGCTCCGCGACGGCGTGCCGGTGCGCCCCCTTCCCCCTTCGGCCGGGGGCTGACGGCGGTGGTGATCTCCGACCTTGCCATCCGCCGGCCGGTGCTCGCCACGGTGGCGAGCCTGCTGATCGTCCTCGTCGGCGTCATCTCCTATCAGCGGCTCACGGTCCGCGAGTATCCCAACATCGACGAGCCGGTGGTGAACGTCGAGACTCGCTATCCCGGCGCCACCGCCGAGATCATCGAGAGCCAGGTCACGCAGCCGCTCGAGGACTCGCTCGCCGGGATCGAGGGGATCGACATCATCACCTCGATCAGCCGCCCTGAGTTCAGCCAGATCACCATCACCTTCCGCCTCGAGCGCGACGCCGACGGCGCCGCCAACGACGTGCGCGACCGCGTCTCGCGAGTCCGCCGCCAGCTTCCCGACGACATCGAGGAGCCGGTCGTCTCGAAGGTCGAGGCCGACGCCCAGCCGACCATCTACCTCGCCTTCTCCAGCAACCGGCACTCGCCGCTCGACGTCACCGACTATGCCGACCGCTACGTCAAGGACCGGTTGCAGAACCTGACCGGGGTCGCCAACGTTCGCATCTTCGGCGAGCGGCGCTACGCGATGCGCATCTGGCTCGACCGCGGCCGGCTCGCCGCCTTCGGGCTCACCCCCCAGGACGTGGAGGACGCGCTCCGCCGCCAGAACGTCGAGATCCCCTCGGGACGGATCGAGAGCGAGGCGCGCGAGTTTACCGTCCTGGCCGAGACCGGCCTCAGGGTCCCGGCGGAGTTCGAGGGCCTGATCCTGAAGCGCGCCGCCGGCTATCTCGTCCGTCTCGGCGACGTCGGCCGGGCCGAGATCGGTGCCCAGGACGAGCGCCGGGTGGTCCGCTTCCGCGGCGAGCCCGCGGTCGCGCTCGGCGTGGTCAAGCAGGCGACGGCGAACCCGCTCGACATCTCGCGGGCGGTCCGCGAGGTGCTGCCGGCGATCGAGCGGGGCCTGCCCGAGGGGATGCGGGTCGAGGTCGCCTACGACCGCTCGGTGTTCATCGACGAGTCGATCAAGCAGGTCTTCCGCGCCATCGGCGAGGCGGTGCTTCTGGTCGTGGCGGTGATCTTCGTCTTCCTGCGCAGTCTGCGCACCACCCTTATCCCGATGGTGACCGTGCCGGTGTCGCTGGTCGGCGCGTTCGCGCTGATGTACGCCTTCGGGTTCAGCGTCAACACGCTCACGCTCCTCGCCCTGGTGCTGGCGATCGGCCTCGTCGTCGACGACGCCATCGTCATGCTCGAGAACATCTTCCGCCACGTCGAGCGGGGCATGAGGCCGCGCGAGGCGGCCTTCCGGGGAAGCCGCGAGATCGCCTTCGCCGTGCTGGCGATGACGCTGACGCTGGCCGCGGTCTTCGCCCCCATCGGCTTCATGGGCGGGCGGACGGGCCGCCTCTTCACCGAGTTCGCGCTCACCCTCGCCGGCGCGGTGATCGTCTCCGGCTCGGTGGCGCTGACGCTGACCCCGATGATGTGCTCGAAGATGCTCCGCCACAAGGCGCGGCATGGATTCGTCTACAACCTGATCGAGATCGCCATCCGGGGCCTGACCGCCGGGTACCGGCTCGCGCTCAGGGGCTCGCTCCGGGTCCGCCCGCTGGTCCTGCTTGCCGGGCTCGGCGTCGCCGGCACCGCCTACTTCCTGTTCATGGGGCTCAAGTCGGAGCTGGCGCCGACCGAGGACCGCGGCACGCTGGTCGGCATCGGCATCGCGCCCGAGGGCTCGACCATCGGCTACACCGACCGCTACTCCCGCCGGATGGAGGCGGTGTATCGCGAGGTGCCGGAGATCGAGCTCTACTTCGTCATCACCGGCTTTCCCACGGTCTCGCAGATCATCGCCTTTCAAGGGCTGTCCCATTGGGACAAGCGCTCTCGCAAGCAGCAGGAGATCGCGCAGGAGATCGCGCCGAAACTGTTCGCGATCCCCGGCATCCTCGCCTTTCCGGTCAATCCGCCGTCGCTGGGGCAGAGCCCGATCGCCAAGCCGATCCAGTACGTGATCCAGACCAGCGCCTCCTACGAGCGCCTCCAGGAGATGGTGGAGAGATTCCTCGCCGAGGCGCGCGAGTACCCCGGGCTCGCCAACCTGGATACCGACCTCAAGCTCAACAAGCCCCAGCTCGAGGTCGCGGTCGATCGCGACAAGGTGGCGGACGTGGGGGCGGACGTGGCCACTATCGGGCGCGCGCTCGAAACCATGCTCGGCGGGCGTCAGGTGACGCGCTTCAAGCGCGAGGGGCAACAGTACGACGTGATCGTGCAGGTCGCCGACGTCGACCGCACCAATCCCGATGACCTCACCGCGATCTATGTCCGCGGGCGCGATGGGACCATGATCCAGCTCGGCAACCTGGTCCGGGTGACGGAGACGGTGGCGCCCAAGGAGCTCAACCATTTCAACCAGCTCCGCTCGGCGACCATCACCGGCAACCTCGCCCCCGGCTATGCGCTGAGCGAGGTCCTGGCGAAGCTCGACGAGATCGGCGCGCGGGTGCTGCCGCCGGAGGCGCAGACCGACTATGCCGGGCCGTCGCGCGAGTTCCGCGCCTCGAGCGCGAGCATCTACCTCACCTTCCTCCTCGCGCTCGCCTTCATCTATCTCGTGCTCGCCGCCCAGTTCGAGAGCTTCGTCGATCCCTTCATCATCATGCTGACGGTGCCGCTCTCGGTCACCGGGGCGCTGCTCGCGCTCAAGCTCGCCGGCGGCACGCTCAACGTCTACAGCCAGATCGGGCTCGTCACCCTGGTCGGGCTGATCACCAAGCATGGCATCCTGATCGTCGAGTTCGCCAACCAGCTCCAGGAGCAGGGGCGGGCGAAGATCGAGGCGGTGATGGAGTCGGCGGTGCTCAGGCTCCGCCCGATCCTGATGACCACCGGGGCGATGGTGCTGGGGGCGCTGCCGCTCGCGCTCGCCAGCGGGGCCGGGGCCGAAAGCCGCCAGGCGATCGGCTGGGTGATCGTCGGCGGCCTCCTGGTGGGGACGCCGCTCACCCTCTTCGTGGTGCCCACCGCCTACAGCCTGGTCGCGCGCCGGCGCCCCGCCCCCGAGGCCGCACCCGCGCCCGCCGAATGAGCCGGGCGCAGACCATGGCCGGCCCGGAGGCGCGAAGCCTGTTCCGGGGAATCGCTTACGTGCTCCTGGCGAGCTCGTTCCTGCCGATGCTGAACGGGACCGCCAAGTATCTGGCGGCCGATTACCCGACCGCCCAGGTGGTATGGGCGCGCTATGCCGGCCAGCTCGTCTACATGGTGGCGTTGTTCGCGCCCCGCTACGGGACGGCGCTCTTCCGCACCGCCCATCCCGCGATCCAGGTGGCGCGGTCCTTCCTCCTCCTCGGCTCGACCGGCTTCGCCTTTTTCGCCCTCAAGTTCGTGCCGCTCACCACCTTCACGACGATCAACTTCACCGCCCCGCTGATGGTGACCGCGCTGGCGATGCCGGTGCTGGGCGAGGCGGTTGGCCCGCGGCGCTGGAGCGCGGTCGTCGCCGGCTTCGCCGGCGCGCTGATCGTGCTTCGCCCCGGACTGGAGGGGACTCACCCGGCCGCCTTCCTCGTCCTCCTCGGGGCCGCCTGCTACGCCTTCTACCAGCTCCTCACCCGCAAGATCGCGGGGCGCGACAGCCCGATTGTCACCGCCGCCTACACCGCCGTGGTCGGGACGCTGGTGGTGAGCCTTGTCCTTCCCTTCGCCTGGAAGGCACCGGCAGACGCCACCGCGATGGCTCTCTTCCTCGCCCTCGGGGCGCTCGCCGGACTCGGGCATTTCTGCCTGATCATGGCCTATCAGCACCTGCCCGCACCGGTGATCGCACCCTTCCTCTACGGGCCGCTCCTGTGGGCGACCCTGATCGATCACGTGGTCTTCGGCACGGTCCCCGACGGCCTCACCCGGCTCGGCGCGGCAATCATCGTCGGCAGCGGCCTCTATATCAGCCTGCGCGAGGGCCGGCTCGTCCGGCGGCGGAAGGAGTAGCGAGCCCCGGGGCGGGGCCACCCTCAGTACCAGGTGCTGGCGAGGCCGAGGAAGACGTTCCGCGCCCCCTGGCGGAGGTTCCAGAGGGCGTAGCCGCCCTCCTGCACCACCAGGGTGGGAAGGGCGAGCCGGCCGAAAGCGGCGGATCAGCGCCAGCGCCTCGGCGAGCACGGCGGCGCGGCGGAAGATGTCCTTGAACTCGTCGGCCTGGCGGCGGCCGACCTCGGTGACGACGTCGAAAAAGGGGCGGAAACGGATCGTGGCGAACACTAGGTCGCGCGAGGCGCGCGCCGGCGTTCACAAAGTTGTCAATTGACAACTTTCTAAAGAGACGGCCAGACTGGCTCGTTCCGGGTCGAACAGGGAAAGAACGGGAGGTTGGCATGAAACGGGCATTCCTGGCGTTCCTGGCAGGCCCGACGCTTCTGTGGGCGGTGCCGGCGCTGGCCGGCGAGCATGTGGTCAGAATGGCGGGCATGGCCTACGCGCCGGCCGCGATCGGTGCCAAGCTCGGCGACACGATCCGCTTCGTGAACGACGACGGCACCGCCCACAACGTGTTCGTTCCCACCGTTGGCTTCGGAGTCGACCTCGGCAAGCAGGACCCGGGCAAGGAGGCGACCCTCGTCCTCGCCAAGGCGGGCCGCTTCGAGGTCGAGTGCGTGTTCCATCCGGACATGCGGATCGCGGTGGCGGTGAGCCGCTAGCGCCGGCGCGCCGAGTACAACGGGAAAGGATCAGGGGATGAGACTCGGAACGAGCCTTGCCGCCGGCCTCGCTGCCCTCGCGTTCGCCGGTGCCGCCCTCGCCGGGGCCGAGAAGGTAGGGTACCCGGCGGGCTACCAGACCAAGTTCAGGCTCTACAACGTGATCGACCGGCCCGACCGCAAGATCGTCCGTTTCATGTACATGAACCCGGAGGCGTTCGAAAAGGCGAAAGCCGGCGAGCCGGCTCCGCACGGCATGGTCCTCGTCATGGAGGACCGCAAGGCGAAAACCGACGCCTCGGGCAAGGCCGTGACCGACGCCGAGGGGCGCATCGTCGCCACCGACGAGGTCGCCAACGTCTTCGTCATGCGCAAGGAGGCGGGCTGGGGCGCCGAGTACCCGCCCGAGAAGCGCAACGGCGAATGGGAGTACGCCTGGTTCACCCCCGACGGCGCGCGCAAGGCGGACGCTAGGTTCGATGGCTGCTTCTCCTGCCACAAGGCCCGCGCCGAGCGCGACTTCACCTTCACCTTCGCCGTGAACCTCGGCGAGCTGAAGAAGTAGGAATCGAGGCTCAGGCTCGCCCGCGGGCGTCGAGCTGGCGCACCGTCAGCGTGTCCTCGCCCGGCGTCGCGTGCAGGCGGGCGATCTCGGCAAGCGCGCCGGGAACGTAGGTTCGCACCTGCAGGGCGAGGATGTCGCCGAGGTCGTCGGGCATCGGCATGCCGTAGACGTGCTTGCGGATGCGCAGGAACATCACCGCGCCGTGCAGCATCATCGTCAGTTCGCGCTCGCCCCGCATCAGCGGCCGAAGTTCGAAGCCGGTGAGCCCGGCCGCGGCGCGAAGCTCGCCGATCACGGGCTTCAGGACCTTCTCGGTCAGGGGTGTGCTCCAGCGCCGTGCTAGCGGTGCCCCCTCGAGCCCGGCGCGGACGAAGAGCCGCATCGACACGCCCCCGTCGCGCTTGAGATAGCCCCGGTAGAAGCGGATTAGGCGATCCTCCAGCGGGACGCTCCGGTCCGCGCTCAGGGGCTCGCGCCGGCGCTCGCGCATGGCCCCGAAGGCGCCCTCGAAGACTCGCTCGATCAGGGCCCGCTTGGTCGGGAAGTAGCGGTAGATGAGCGCCTGGGTGACGCCGAGGCGCCGGGCCAGCTCGCGCGTCGTCGCCCCGAACCCGGCCTCGGCGAAGAGGCGGGCCGCTTCCTCGACGATCGCCCGCTCGCGCTCGCCCGGCCTCAGGCGCCGGCGCCGGTCCAGGGCCTGCAAAGCGGGCCCTTGCACATGTGCGGCGGGCCGAGGGAAGCGGGTCATGCCGACGGAGTCCATTGCCCGATCAAGTAATCAGCCGACAAGTTAACACGCGTGTCCCGCCGCAGCCATCGGCGGAAGTGCACCCCGGCGCCGGAGCCGACCGGGGCGCCCGCGCCGTCATGTCGCCGCGCGCCCGCCCCGGGCGAGCGCCTCCTCGCGGCCGATGTAGATCACGGCCGACAGGATCACCGCCGCCCCGGCGACGGTGTAGGCGGTGGGGAGCTCGGCGAACAGCAGGAAGCCGATCGCCGCCGCCACCGGAAGGCGGGTGAAGTCCATCGGCGCGATGATCGTCGCGTCGCCGTGCTTCGAGGCCCGCGCCGCGGCGTACTGGCCGACCGTCGCCCCGAGCGCGCTCAAGCCCACCCAGAGGAGTTCGATGGGCGTCGGCGTGCGCCACTCGATCAGCGCCCAGCCGAGCGCGAGCAGGCTGGACACCGTCGAGCTGTAGAAGACGATGGTCGAGGGCGCCTCGGTCGCTGCCAACTGCTTCACCGTGATCAGGGTGAGGCTGCCGACGAAGGCGGCGAAAATGCCGACCAGCATCGCGATTTCCACCGTCCCGGTCGGGCGCACCATGACCAGTACGCCGGCGAAGCCGACGGCGGTGGCGATCCCGCGCCGGCCGCGCATCGTCTCGCCGAGGATGATCGCAGCGGTGAGGATGACGAACAGTGGCCGGGTGAAGCTGATCGAAACCGCGTCGGCGAGCTTGAGGTGGACGAGAGAGTAGAGATAGGCGCCGATGGCGACGAAGCTGAGCGCGCCCCGGAGCGCGTGCAGCCCGATCCGGCGGGTCGCCAGCGTGCGCGGATGGGTGACGATCCAGGGCAGGAGCGGCACCATGGTGAAGAACAGGCGATGGAACAACACCACCCCCTGGGGCAGCGTGGTGGCCGCGAACTTCATCAGCGCGCCCATGGCGGCGAAACCGCAGGCCGAGACGAACATCCACAGCATGGCCCGGAGATTGTCGGAAAGCGCGGCACCGGCGGGGACGGATGTCGGGGCGAGGTCCGGCTTCGGGTTCTGGTCGTGGGCCATGGTGCCGGCGATGGTCTCCTGGCGCGGGCGGCCCGCCCCCTGGGATCGGGCGGGGAGGGCGATCCGAGTCTCCCGGGGGCTGCCTGCGCCCCTGCCCCGGCGCCGGAGGCGATGATCGCGGACGAGGGGGGCGATGTCCACGGGTCGCCGGTCGGCGTCGTCAGCCTGCCCCCGGCGGCGCCTCCTCGGGGCGGTCCCCGGCGCGCCGGGCTCGGGCGAGCACGGCCTCGCGGTGGGCGATATAGAGGGTCGAGAAGACGATGATCGCGGTGCCGAGGATCGACCACAGGCCGGGAAGCTCGGAGAAGACGAGAAAGCCGATCAGCGCCGCGATGGGGAGCTGGACGTAGTCGATGGGCGCGATCACCGAGGCCTCGCCCAGGGCGCAGGCGCGGCTCATGAAGTAGAGGTTGGCGGCCGCGGCGAGCCCGCTCAGGAACAGCCAGAAGAACTGGGCGGGGGTGGGCGTGACCCAGGTCGCGATCGCGAACGGGAGCGCCATCAGCGTCCCCAGGGTCGTGTAGTAGAAGACCGCGCGCCAGGCCGGCTCGGTGGTCGCCATCTGCTTGAGCGCGATCAACACGAAGCAGGAAATGATCGCCGCCCCGAGCGCGAGCAGGATGGCGAACCCGACCTCTCCCTCCGGGCGCACCATGACGAGGACGCCGAGGAAGCCGGTGACCGTGGCCAGCCCGCGCCGCCAGCCCACCCGTTCGCCGAGGAGCAGCAGGGCGATCACGATCATCCACAGCGGCCGCGAGAAGGTGAGGGCGAGCGTGTCGGCGAGCACCAGGTGGCGGAGCGCGTAGGCGAGCATCGCCAGCGCGAGGGCGCCGATGAAGGCGCGCCAGAGGTGAAGCCCGAGCCGCGTCGTCACCACCAGATGGCGCCAGTCGCCAACGAGGAGGAGGGGGAGGAGCGGCACGGTCCCGAAGCCCATGCGGAAGAAGACCACGACCGCGATGGGAAGCTCCGAGGCGACGTGCTTGATGATCGCCGCCATCCCCGCGGCCGCGCCGGCCGCGCCCAGCATCCACAGGATCGCCTTGACGTTGTCGGAGAGCACGAGCGGGCGTCGCCCCTCGGCCGGCAAGCGGGCCCGGAGCCTCAAGCGTCGGTCCCCGCGCTCACCGGCCCGCGGGCGACCGGCCGGCGCAGGTCAGGATGAAGCGCGTCATGACATCCCTCCCGGGGGAGCCTCGCCGAGGCGCGCACTCTGTGGGCAGGTCTTGAGCGCGGTCAAGATCGGGCTTTGCAAAGGGCGGAGTGCCGGCCATGCTCGTGAACGGCCTTGCACAGGGCGCGACGAGGACGGAGGACGCCTTGCTTTCCTGCTTCACCGACGATCCAGAGGGCGCGGTCCCCATCACCCCAATGACGAAGGCGGGCTACGGTTCCTGGCTCGCGGCCCAGCCGGCGCGGGTGAGGGCGTGGCTGGCGGCGAGCGGGTTCACGGTCAAGGAGGGAGCGAGCGCGCTGATTCCGGGGCCGGGGGGGAGGCTAGAGCGCGTCCTCGTCGCGACCGAGGAGGGCGACGCGCACGCCACCTTCGGCGCCCTGGCGGCGGCGCTTCCGGCCGGCATCTATCGGCTCGACGGGCCGGCCGACACCGAGGCGGCCGCCGTGGGCTGGGGGCTCGGCGCCTACCGCTTCACCCGCTATCGTGCGGGCGAGGGGACGGGGCCAGTCCTGCTCTGGCCGAGTGCCGAGGCGCGGGCGCCGGCCGAGCGGGCGGTTGCCGCCACCTGGCTGGTGCGCGACCTCATCAACACGCCGGCCTCCGACCTCGGCCCCCGGGAGCTCGCCCAGGCGGCTCGCGAGGTGGCTGGCGCGCATGGCGCCGCGTTCCGGGTGATCGCCGGCGACAAGCTCCTCAAGGCCAACTACCCGGCCGTGCATGCGGTCGGCCGGGGAAGCCCGCGCGAGCCGCGCGTCGTCGATTTCGCCTGGCGCGGCTCGCGCGCGGGCGAGCGGGCGCCGAAGGTGACCCTGGTCGGCAAAGGGGTGTGCTTCGACACCGGCGGACTCGACCTCAAGCCCGCCGCCGGCATGCAGCTGATGAAAAAGGACATGGGCGGGGCGGCGCAGGTGCTGGGACTGGCCAAGATGGTGATGGAGGCGGATCTTCCGCTGCGGCTGCGGGTGCTGGTCGGGGCGGTCGAGAACAGCGTCTCCGGCGACGCCATGCGCCCGCTCGACGTGATCCGCACCCGCAAGGGGCTCACCGTCGAGGTCGGCAACACCGACGCCGAGGGGCGCCTCGTCCTCGCCGACCTCCTCTGTGAGGGCGACTCCGAGAGGCCCGACCTGCTGGTCGATTGCGCCACCCTCACCGGCGCCGCGCGGGTGGCGCTCGGGGCCGAGCTTCCGGCGCTCTTCGGCAACGACGACGAGCTCGCCGAGTCGCTCCTTGCGGTCGCGCAGAGGGCGAGCGATCCCCTGTGGCGGCTGCCGCTCTGGCGGCCCTACCGCGGCCAACTGGAAAGCAAGGTCGCCGACCTCAGCAGCACCTCGTCCAAGCCGCACGGGGGCGCGATCTCGGCGGCGCTGTTCCTCGCCGAGTTCGTGTCCGCATCCACGCCGTGGCTCCACCTCGACATCATGGCGTGGAATCCGACCTCGCGGCCGGCACACCCCGAGGGCGGCGAGGCGATGGGTATGCGCGCGCTCTATGCACTCATTGCCGAACGCATCGTGCCTGCCAAGTTTCGGCGCGGAAGACGCCGACGAATGAAAAATTCACCTCGCTGATTGCTATTGTGCGCGCCGCACTATTCGGCTAAGGGATTCCGGGTCAAGAACATCGCCACATAATTCGACACCCATGGACCTCAGCCCCGCGGCCGCGTTGGAGCTCTGGCGCGTCGCCCTCATCGAGAGCGTGCGGCGCGACTCGCCGGACCTCTCCGCGCGGCAGATGGCGGTGCTGCTCAGCGTTGCAGGCACGCCGCCGCCCCACACCGTGCGCGGACTCGCGCGCACGCTCAACGTCTCGAAGCCGGCGATCACCCGCGCGCTTGACCGGCTCAGCAAGCTCAGCTTCGTGCGGCGCCGGACTGACGAGGAGGACCGCCGAAGCGTGCTGGTCGAGTGCACGGAGGCGGGCCGCGGCTATGTCGACTCCTTCGGCCAACTGGTCATTGCGGCGGCGAACGGCACGCGTCCCGAGCCGCAGCTTCGTCGCGCCTCGGGCGACTAGCGGGCGGCGGAACCCCGACGCGGGCCGAGGCGCCGCCGCCGCCCCGCGGGGATTTGGTCCGCCCTCTCTCTTCGCGCTTTCGGCGTTCTCCGGCGCGGCCCTTGCCGACGCCTCTAGTAGCCCTCGACTGGATCGACCAGGTTGAGGAGCGGGCGGCCGGCGCGGGCGCGCTCGATGTTCTCGACGATCTGCGGCACCACCGAGTCGGGGATGGTGATGCTCGAGGCGTGCGGGGTGAGCACCACCTTGGGGTGGCTCCAGAAGGGGTGCTCGGCCGGCAGCGGCTCGGCCTGGAAGACGTCGAGCGTCGCCGCGGCGATGTGTCCCGAGTCGAGGGCGGCGAGCAGGTCCTCCTCGATGACATGGCCGCCGCGCGCCGAATTGATGACGTAGGCGCCCTTGGGAAGCGAGGAGAGGGTGCCCTTGTTGATGATCCCGGCCGTCCTGGGCGTCAGCGGCAGGAGGCAGGAGAGAATCTGAGTCCGCTCGAGGAAGACGCGCAGCCCGGCATCGCCGTAGTAGCTCTTGATCCCCTCGATGGTCTTCGGCCGGCGGCTCCAGCCGGCGACGTCGAAGCCGAGGGCGGAGAGCCGGCGGCAGGCGAGGCCGCCGAGGTTGCCGACCCCCATGACGCCGACCCGGGTCGCCTCGGTGTTGGGCGGCGGCAACACCTTCCACACCCCCCGGCGCTGCTGCTCCCGGTACTCATGGTACTGCCGGTGGTAGCGGAGCACGGCGAGCATCACGTACTCGACCATCTGGCTCGCCAGCAGCCGGTCGACCAGCCGGACCATCGGCACCCCCTCGGGCAGCTCCGGATCCTTGAGCATGTGATCGACGCCCGCCCCCATCGAGCAGATGAACTTGAGCCTGGGGAAGCGCTTGAGCGAGCCCGGCGGCTGGTTCCACACCAGCGCGAACTCGACCTTGTCGGCCGGGCCGACATCGGGCGAGACGCGGACGTCGAGGTCGGGCATCCGATCCAGGATGAGCTTCCGGTATTGCGTGACGTTCTTCCACGGGGAAATGATCACCAGACTCATTGCTCAGGTCCTCACCACTCCGGTTTCGTCGGCCGTGAACTCGAAGGCGGCGCCGATCAGGGCGCGGGTATAGGCTTGGCGCGGGGCCTCGAAGATCGTCTCCGCCGGGCCCGATTCGACTACCCGCCCCTCGCGCAGCACGATGACGAAGTCGGCCAGTGCGCGCACCACCTTAAGATCGTGGCTGATGAAAAGGTAGGCGAGGCGGTGACGCCGCTGCAGATCGCGCAGCAGTTCGACGATCTGCGCCTGGACCGACATGTCGAGCGCGCTCGTCGGCTCGTCGAGGACGATGAAGCGGGGCTTGAGCACCAGCGCGCGGGCGATCGCGATCCGCTGACGTTGACCGCCCGAGAACTCGTGCGGATAGCGGTCCTGGATGTCGGGGTCCATGCCGACCTCGCCGAGCGCCTCGCCGATGAGCGTGCGCCGCTCCGCGTACGAGCCGCCGAGCCCGTGCACGAGCAGCCCCTCCTCGATGATCTGGCCGATCGAGAGGCGGGGGCTGAGCGCGCCGTAGGGATCCTGAAACACGACCTGCATCTCGCGCCGGAGCGGCCGAAGCGTCCGCCAGCTCATGCCCTGGATGTCGGCGCCCCGGAAGCGGATCGCGCCGGTCGAGGACTCGAGCCTGAGCAGTGCCAGGCCCATGGTCGTCTTGCCCGAGCCCGACTCCCCCACCAGTCCCACGGTCTGGCCCTCGCGGATGGCGGCCGAAACGCCGTCGACGGCCCGCACGTAATCGACCGTGCGGCGCAGCACTCCGCGGCGGATGGGAAAGTAGACCTTGAGGTCGCTGGTCTCCATCACGACCGGCGCCTCGGGCGAAACCTTCGCCGGCTTGCCCGAGGGCTGGGCGGCGAGGAGCGCCTGGGTGTAACTGTGGCGCGGCCGCTCGAACACGTCGCCGACCCGCCCCGCCTCGACGATCCGCCCCGCCTTCATCACCGAGACCGCATCCGCCATGCGCCGGACGATGGCGAGGTCGTGGGTGATGAGCAGCATCGCCATGCCCATTTCGCCCTGCAGCTCCTTGAGGAGTTTCAGGATTTGCGCCTGGATGGTCACGTCGAGCGCGGTGGTGGGCTCGTCGGCGATCAGGAGGGCGGGGTTGTTGGCCAGCGCGGTCGCGATCATGACCCGCTGGCGCTGGCCGCCCGAGAGCTGGTGGGGATAGGCGTCGAGCCGCTTCTCGGCCTCGGCCAGGCCGACCTTCCGCAGGAGCTCGAGGGCGCGCAAGCGTGCCTCCTCGCGCCCGATGCCCTGGTGGAGGAGCATCGCCTCCGTGACCTGCCGCTCGATCGTGTGCAGTGGGTTGAGCGAGGTCATCGGCTCCTGGAAGATGATGCCGATGTCGTTGCCGCGCACCGCCCGCAAGACCGGCTCGGCCGCGCCCATTAGCTCGCGGCCCTTGAAGCGGATGCTGCCGCTCGGATGCCAGGCGCGGGGGTAGGGCAGGAGTTGCAGGATCGAGAGCGCGCTCACCGTCTTGCCGGAGCCGGATTCGCCGACCAGGGCCAGCACCTCGCCGGGCGAGATGTCGAACGAGGCGCCGACCACCGCCTTCACCTCCTCCGGCCCGCGGCCGAACGAGACCGAGAGGTTGTCCACCGAGAGGAGCGGCCGGGCATCGTTCATCGCACGGCCTTCCGGGGGTCGAAGGCGTCGCGCACCGCCTCGCCGACGAAGACGAGGAGGGTGAGCATGATCGAGAGCACGAAGAAGGCCGTGAGCCCGAGCCACGGCGCCTGCAGGTTGTTCTTGCCCTGCTGAACCAGTTCGCCCAGGGAGGGCGAGCCGGGGGGCAGGCCGAAACCGAGGAAGTCGAGCGCCGAAAGCACGGTCACCGAGCCCGACAGGATGAAGGGCAGGAAGGTGAGGGTGGCGACCATGGCGTTGGGCAGGATGTGGCGGAACATCACCTTGGCGTCGCCCACCCCCAGCGCGCGGGCTGCGCGCACGTAGTCGAAGTTGCGCACGCGCAGGAACTCCGCCCGCACCACTCCGACCAGCCCCATCCAGCTGAACAGCAGCATGAAGACGAGCAGCGTCCAGAAGCTCGGCTCGATCACGCTCGCCAGGATGATGAGGATGAAGAGCTGCGGCATCCCCGACCAGACCTCGATGAAGCGCTGGAAGGCGAGGTCGATCACGCCGCCGTAGTAGCCCTGCACGGCCCCGGCGGCGACGCCGAATATCGAGCTCAGGATGGTCAGCGCGAAGCCGAAGACCACCGAGATGCGGAAGCCGTAGATCGTGCGCGCGAGCACGTCGCGCGCCTGGTCGTCGGTCCCCAGCCAGTTCCTGGCGGTCGGCGGCGAGGGCGCCGGCTCCTTGAGGTCGTAGATGACCGTGGCGTAGCTGTAAGGGATCGGGGGCCAGATTATCCACCCGCGGTCGTTGATCCGCCTGACCAGATAGGGATCGCGATAGTCGGCCTCGGTCGGGAACTCGCCGCCGAAGGCGGTCTCGGGATAGGCCCGGAACACGGGCATGTAGAAGGCGCCGTCGTAGCGCACGAGGAGCGGCTTGTCGTTGGCAACGAATTCGGCGAAGAGGCTGAGCAGGAGTAGCGCGAGGAACAGCCACATCGCCCCATAGCCGCGGCGGTTGGCGCGGAAGTTCTCGATCCGGCGGCGGGTGAGCGGGGTGATGCGCATCCCGAGGAAGCGGTCGGCGGCCACGGGCCTAGACCTCCCGGCTCTCGAAGTCGATCCGGGGATCGATGATCGTGTACATGACGTCGTTGACGAGGTTGAGGATGAGCCCGGCCAGGGTGAAGATGAAAAGGGTCCCGAACAACACCGGATAGTCGCGGTTGATTGCCGCCTCGAAGCCCAGGAGCCCGAGGCCGTCGAGCGAGAAGATGATCTCGATTAGGAGCGCGCCGGTGAAGAGGATGCTGATCAGCGCCCCCGGGAACCCGGCGATGATGATCAGCATCGCGTTGCGAAAGACGTGGCCGTAGAGGACGTGCTTCTCGGGCAGTCCCTTGGCGCGGGCGGTCATCACGTACTGCTTGTTGATCTCGTCGAGGAACGAGTTCTTGGTCAGCATCGAGAGCACGGCGAAGCCGCCGATGACCATCGACGCGACGGGAAGCGCCATGTGCCAGAAGTAGTCGAGGACGAGCGCGGGAACCGACAGCTCGCGCCAGTTGGGCGAGACCAGGCCGCGAAGCGGAAACCAGGAGAAGTAGCTGCCGCCTGCGAGCAGCACCACCAGCAGGATAGCGAACAGGAATCCCGGGATAGCGTAGCCGACGATGATGGCGGCGCTGGTGGCGACGTCGAAGCGGCTCCCGTCGCGCACCGCCTTGGCGATGCCGAGCGGGATCGAGACTAGGTAGATGATCAGCGTCGTCCACAGGCCGAGCGAGATCGAGACCGGCATCTTCTCGACCACCAGCGCGATCACGCTCTTGTCGCGGAAGAAGCTCTTGCCGAAGTCGAGCATCGCGTAGCTCTTGAGCATCAAGAGGAAGCGCTCGTGCACCGGCTTGTCGAAGCCGAACATGCGCTCGATCTCCCTGATGATCTCGGGGTCCAGCCCCCGCGCGCCGCGGTAGCGGCTGGTGATCGAGGTGTCCTCGGTGGCGCGTCGCTCGGCCCGGCGGGCGATCACGTCGCCTTCTCCGGTCCCGGCGATCCGCGCGGTGGCCGCCACCCCCGTCCCCTGGATCTCGGCGATCATGCGCTCGACCGGCCCTCCCGGGGCGAACTGCACGATCACGAAGTTGATCAGCACGATGCCGAAGAGGGTGGGAACGATGAGGAACAGCCGACGGATGATGTAGGCGGTCATCGGCGCCATCCCGGGTCAGCGTCTGCGGTTTCTGAGCATAGAGCGCACTACGGTCGCGACCAAGATCACCCCGCCGGCGATGGCGAGCAGGAGGGAGAGGCGCGCGCGTCCGGCCGAGACCTTTTCCTCCGCCTCGACCTCGGTGCGTTTGCCGGACTCGGCGAGTTCCCGCCGGCCCCGCTCCAGCGCCTCGGCCTTGGCGGGGTCGATCCACCAGGTCTCGAAGCCCAGCGCGTATTTGGGCACGACCTTGGGCCGCACGAACCTGTCCCAGTAGGCGACGCGGAACGACTGCAGGTGCCACTGGGGGATGACGTAATGGTTCCACAGCAGGACCCGGTCGAGGGCGCGGGTGCGGGCGATCAGGCTCTCGCGGTCGGGGGCACGGATGACGAGATCGACGAGGTCGTCGATCACCCGGTCCTTGACGCCGATGAGGTTGCGGCTGCCCGGCTCGTCGGCCTTCTCCGAACCCCAGTAGTCGCGCTGCTCGTTGCCCGGCGAGAGCGACTGGCCGAAGACGTTGACCACAACGTCGAAGTCGAACCGCTCGATGCGCTTCACATACTGGGCGGTATCCACCGTGCGCACGCTCGCCTCGATGCCGAGGCGCCGGAGGCTGGCGGCGAAGGGGAGCGCGATGCGCTCGAACTGGGGTGAAACCAGCAGGATCTCAAAGCGGAAGGGCTGGCCCGTCTCGCGGTTGACCAGCTTGAGGTCGCGGACCACCCAGCCCGCCTCGTCGAGGAGCTTGAGCCCCTTGAGCAGGTTGCCGCGCAGCGAATCGGGCGGGGCGGTGGAGGGGGCGTGGTATTCGGCCGTGAACACCTCGTCGGGGATGCGGCCCCGGTAGCGCTCGAGGATCTCGAGCTCCTCGCCCTGCGGAAGCCCGCGCGAAGCGAGCTCGGAGTTGGAGAAGTAGCTCTCGGTGCGGGTGTACTGGCCGTAGAAGAGGTTCTCGTTGCTCCACTCGAAGTCGAAGGCATAAGCCAGCGCCCGGCGCACCCGCCGGTCCCTGAAGAGACCGCGGCGGGTGTTGAAGACGAAGGCCTGCATCCCGGTCGGAATCTCGTGCGGGATCTTCTCCAGCCACACTTGGCCCCGCCGGGCGGCCGGGAAGTCGTAGGCGGTGGCCCAGTTCTTGGCGCTGTTCTCCTGGCGGAAGTCGAAGGCGCCGGCCTTGAAGGCCTCGAGGGCGACGGTGGCGTCGCGGTAATACTCGTAGCGGATCAGGTCGAAGTTGTTGAGGCCGCGGCGGACGGGGAGTTTCTCGCCCCAGTAGTCCTTGACCCGGCTGAAGGTGACCGAGCGGCCGGGCTCGAAGCTCTCCACCCGGTAAGGGCCGCTGCCGAGCGGCGGCTCGAGGGTGGTCTTGGTGAAGTCGCGCCCCTGCCAGTAGTGCCTGGGCAGGATCGGCAACTGGCCAACGATCAGGGGAAGCTCGCGGTTGTCGCCGCCGGTGAAGGTGAAGCGCACGGTTCGCTCGCCCACCTTTTCGGCCTTGGCCACGTCGCGGTAGTAGGCGCGGTAGAAGGGGCGGCCGTCGCGTTTCAGGGTCTCGAACGAGAAGATCACATCCTCGGGCGTAACGGGGCGCCCGTCGTGCCAGCGCGCCTCGCGCCGCAGCGTGAAGGCGACCCACGAGCGGTCGGGCGGATACTCGATGGTCTCGGCGATCAGGCCGTACTCGCTGAACGCCTCGTCGGCCGAGCTCACCATCAACGTCTCGAAGGTGTCGTCGATGCCCTCGGCGGGCACCCCCTTGAGGGTGAAGGGATTGAAGGTGTCGAAGGTGCCGATCGCCGAGAGGGTGACCGTTCCGCCCTTGGGTGCGTCGGGATTGGCGTAGGCGAAGTGGGTGAAGCTGGGCCCGTATTTGGGGGCGCCGTGCATGGCGATGCCGTGGGCGACGGTCGTTGGCGCGGGCGCCGGCTCGGCCGCGCGCCCCGCACCGATCCCGAGTGCGGCAAGCACGAGCGCACAGGCGAACGTCGCCGGCCGCCGTCTCGCCGGTTTCTCGATCGGAACGTCCATCGCCCCTCAAGATAGACGGGGGCGGCGAGGTTTGCCAATCGGCCGCCGCTCAACCTTCCGCGAGCAGCCGGAGCGCCTGGGCGTGCAGGCGCGGGTCGCCGGCGGCCAGCACCCGGCCGTCGGAGGCGAGCGTGAGGGGCCGGCCCTCCCAGTCGGAGATGGCGCCGCCCGCGCCCGCCACCACCGGGGCGAGGGCGGCGTAGTCGTGCGGCTTCATGGTCGCCTCGGCGACGAGGTCGAGGAAACCCGAGGCGAGGAGTCCGTAGGCGTAGCAGTCCGCCCCGAAGGTCGCGAACCGGCAGGCGGCCTTGAGCCGGGCGAATCGCGCGGCATCGGCGCCCAGGAACATGTCCGGGGTGGTGGCGGCGAGCGCCGCCTCGGCGAGCTTGGCGCAAGGCCGCGTGCGCACGGGTGCGCGATTGTGCACGGTTGCCCGGCCGGCGGCACCGACCCAGCGGTCGTTGAGGATAGGCTGGTCGATCACGCCGAGGATCGGCCGCCCCCGGCGCGCGAGCGCGACCAGGGTGCCGAACAGGGGCTTGCCGGTGACGAACGACTTGGTGCCGTCGATCGGATCGAACAGCCAGACGTACTCGGCCTCGGCGCGGAGGGAGCCCAGCTCCTCGCCGATCACACCGTGCCCGGGGAAGACCTCGGCGAGGCGCGCGCGCATGGCCGCCTCGGCCTCGCGGTCGGCGTCGGTCACGGGGGTGAGGTCGGCCTTGGTGGAAACCGCGAGTGCCGTGCGAAAGAGCGGCCGGACGATGCCGGCGGCCAGTTCGGTGAGTGCCTCGGCGAAGGCGACGAACTCGTCCGGGCAGGCCTCGCTCATGGCGTTCCCCGCCCCGAAGGCCCTAGCTGCCGGGAAGGGGCAAGGGCTGGTCGCTCAGGCTGCGCAGGTACTTGATGATCGCGGCCCGCTCCTCGGCCTTCTTGAGCCCGGCGAAGCTCATCCGCGTACCGGGGGCGAACTCCCTGGGGCCGGCGAGGAAGGCGCTGAGCTCGTCGTAGGTCCACGTCCCGCCCTTGCCGGAGAGGGCGGAGGAGTAGTTGAACCCGGAGATGTGCGCCTTGTTGGCTCCGACCACGCCAAAGAGGTTGGGCCCCACCTTGCTCGGCCCGCCCTTGTCGAAGCTGTGGCAGGCGACGCACTTCTTGGCCGCCTGCTTCCCGTCCTCCTCGCTCGCCGTCGCCAGTAGCGCCGCGAGCGGCTTCGGGGCGGCCTCCGTCGCCGCCTCCTTGGCCCCCGGCTTCGCCGCCGGGGCCACGCCCAGGGCGTAGACGGGCGCCTCGAGCGGGTGCGGCTCGACCAGCGCGTCGCCGACGATGCGCGCGACCTGGAGGACGAGGAGCGTCGCCAGCACCGAGGCGACGACCTTGTTCAGCTCGCGGGTGTCCATGCCGTCAGGTTCCGGTTCGCTCGGGTTGGAAGGGCCAAGGGCATCGGCTGCGCGGCACTTTTGCCACAGGGCCTCCGGCTTTTCAACACTCCCCAAAGGCGCGGCCGGGCGGGACCGGGGATGGTGCGCCCCGGCCGCGGTCGGCGCGTGCGCCGGCGCGCCACGCGTTGACTCCGCTCCGTTCGCTGCCGATACTCCGGCCGATTTCGCGTCGTTCCCTGCTCCCGTCCTATCTCCTTGCGAAGCGATGCCTCAGTCTGCCCCCACCGCCGACCGCTCGCCGAGGATCGCCTTCCAGGGCGTGGCGGGGGCCTACTCCGATCTCGCCTGCCGGCACGTCTTCCCGGACCGGGCGACGCTTCCCTGCGACTCCTTCGAGGACACGTTCGCCAGCGTCCATGAGGGCCGTGCGGCGCTGGCCATGATCCCGGTCGACAACTCGGTCGCCGGGCGGGTGGCCGACATCCACCGGCTGCTGCCCAACTCTGGGCTCGCCATCGTCGGCGAGCACTTCCAGCGGGTGAACCACCACCTCCTCGCCCCGAAAGGCGCCACCCTCACGGGGTTGCGCGAGGCGCACAGCCACGTGCACGCCCTCTCCCAGTGCCGCGACTTCATCCGCGAGCTGGGGTTGAAGGCGGTGGTCCACGCCGACACCGCCGGCGCCGCGGCGATGGTGGCGGAGCGGGGCGATCCGCGCATCGCTGCAATCGCCTCGTCGCTGGCCGGCGAGATCTACGGGCTCGAGAGTCTGCGGGCGAACATCGAGGACGCCGAGCACAACACCACCCGCTTCCTGATCATGGCGCGCGAGGCCCGCTGGCCCGCCCCCGACTCGGGGCTGGTCATCAGCAGCTTCGTCTTCCGGGTGAGGAACGTGCCGGCGGCGCTCTACAAGGCGCTCGGCGGCTTCGCCACCAACGGCGTGAACATGACCAAGCTCGAGAGCTACCTGGTGGGGGGCAATTTCGTCGCCGCCCAGTTCTACGCCGACATAGAGGGCCATCCCGAGAGCCGGCCCGTCAAGCTCGCCCTCGAGGAGCTCCGCTTCTTCTCCCACGAGGTGAAGATCCTCGGCGTCTATCCGGGCCATCCCTTCCGCCTGTCGGGGCCCCCGGACGAGAGCGACTGAGCGGGCCCGTTCAGGACCGCTTTCCGCGCGTCTTCACCTCCGCCCCCGCCCAGCGCTCGATGAAGCGGACCAGCGCGGTCGGGCTCTCGTCGGCCGCGCCCTGGCTCATCGCGTAGGCGAGGAACTGGCGGACGGTGCCGCCCACCCACATCGGCACGCCAAGCGCTTCGGCCGCCTCCAGCGCGAGCGTCACGTCCTTGTGCAGCACCCGCGTGCGTGAGCCGTCGTTGAAGGTGCGCGGCAGCACGAAGGTCGGGAACTTGTCCTCGGTCGCCGAGTTCCGGCCGCTGCTGGCGTTGATCACCGCGAGCATGGTTTCCGCGTCCAGTCCGGCCTTCGCTCCCATCACCAGGGCCTCGGCCGCAGCCAGATTGTTCGCCGCCCAGACGAGGTTGTTGACCAGCTTCATCGCTTGGCCGAGGCCGATCCGCTCGCCGAGATAGAACCGCTTCTTGCCAAGGATCGAAAGGACCGGCGCCAGCTTCTCGACCAGCGCCCCGGGGCCGGAAACCATGAAGGTGAGCGTGCCCGCTCTCGCGCCCCGCTCGCCGCCGCTCATCGGACAGTCGAGCACGTCGATGCCCTTGGCCACGAGGGCCGCGCCCACCTCCTCGGCCACGGTGAGGCCGGTGGTCGAGAAATCGACATAGGTGCGAATCCGCCGGCCGTGGATCAGGCCGTCCGTCCCCAGCGCCACCGCCCGCGCCACCTTCGGGTCGGGAAGGGCGACCAGCACCGTCTCGGCCCGATCGGCAAGCGCGCGGGGGCTCGCCGCCGCTTCGGCGCCGCGGGCGAGGAGCGGGGCAAGCGCCACCTCCCGCGGGTCGCAGAGCACGAGTGCGTGGCCGGCCTCGATGAGCCGCGCCGCCATCGGCGCCCCCATCACGCCGAGGCCGACGAAGCCGATCGGGGATGCGGTCACGGACGCCTCGTTCGCTCCCGCCTCAGGGCGCGCCCTCGTAGGCGCCCTCGCGGGTGAGCCATTGGTGTATGAGTCGCCGGGCGATCGAGTCGGAGCGCGGCATCACCTTCTTGCGCGCCTCCTCGAGCTCGGCGGCCTCGGGGCGGGTGAACCACTGGCAGTCGACCAGCTCCTCGGGATCGAAGTCGATCTCGGTGGTCGCCGCGCCGGCGGTGAAACCCAGCATTAGCGAGGCCGGGAACGGCCAGGGCTGAGAGGAGTGATAGCGCACCTCCTTCACCCGCACGCCCGACTCCTCGAACACCTCGCGGGCGACCGCGTCCTCCAGGCTCTCGCCGACCTCGACGAAACCGGCCAGCGTCGAGTACATCCCGGGCGGGAAGCGGTGGCTGCGGCCCATCAGGGCCCGGTCCCCGTGGGTCACCAGCACGATCACCGCCGGATCGGTGCGCGGGAAGTGCTGGGTCTTGCAGCGGGGACAACGCCGCGCATGGCCGGCGTTGATGACCTCGGTCTCGGCCCCGCAGCCGGCGCAGAAGCGATGCCGGGCGTGCCAGTAGAGGAGCCCCTTGGCGTAGGCGAGCATCGCCGCTTCCGCTCCGTCGAGTGCCGCCCCCACCTGACGGAGGCTCACGAACTCGGCCCCCTCGGGCAGGCGCACCGCGGCGCGGGGATCGTCGTGGGCCGAAAGGTCGACGCCGAAATAGGCGATGCCGTCGAACTCGCCAAGGAGCACCGTGATCGCCCCGTCGAGGGCCTTCCCCGCCGCCTCCGGCGCGACCAGCGCGGCCGAAAGCGCGGTCCCGCCGGCGATCAGGTTATGGTCGCGCCAGACCGGCACCAGCCGGGTGGCGGGATCGGAGAGGCGGCCCCTGACCCACTCGGCGTCGGTTCTGAGGCGGGCCGCCCGGTCCAGCCGCCCGGCGGCATAGAAGTTGGGGCGCATCCCCGGCGGATAGGGGTGCTGGGGCGCGCCCATGCAGCCGTTTGCCATGGCCTCGAAGACTGGCATAGGCCGCACCTTCGCGGCAATGGCGGCGATGGACTCGGGACCGCGCACCGACGGGGTTGCTTCCCAGCGCCGGCCGCCTGATATTGTGGGTTGGTGGGGGGCTGGCGGCGGACGGACCGCCCGCCAATCCGGTCAGGTCCGGAAGGAAGCAGCCGTAACGGGACCGGGCCGGGTCGCCGGTTCAGCTCCCCACTGCGCCTCTCTTTCCGAGGCCCCCACCCCTTTCGGGCGAGCATGACCGAGAGCCAAGGCCAGATCGCACTTGATGCGGGCGCTCCCGGGGCGGAGCCCGCTTCCTATCGGGTGCTCGCCCGCAAGTACCGTCCGCGCACCTTCGCCGAGATGATCGGCCAGGAGGCGATGGTGCGCACGCTGACCAACGCCATCGCCAGCGGCCGCATCGCCCACGCCTTCATCCTCACCGGGGTCCGTGGCGTGGGCAAGACCACGACCGCGCGCATCATCGCCCGCATCCTCAACTGCGTCGGCCCCGAGGGGAAGGGCGGCCCCACCGTCGATCCTTGCGGGGTGTGCGAGCACTGTCGGGCGATCGCCGAGGACCGCCATGTCGACGTCATCGAGATGGACGCGGCCAGCCGCACCGGGGTCGACGACATCCGCGAGATCATCGAGGGGGTGCGCTACCGTCCGGTCTCGGCGCGCTACAAGGTCTACATCGTCGACGAAGTCCACATGCTCTCCAAGCCGGCCTTCAACGCCCTTCTGAAGACCCTCGAGGAGCCGCCTGAGCACGTGAAATTCGTCTTCGCCACCACCGAGATCCGCAAGGTTCCGGTGACGGTGCTGTCGCGCTGCCAGCGCTTCGACCTCCGCCGGGTGGAGGTGGCGCCGTTGGCCCAGCACTTGGCGGCGATCGCCGGCCGCGAGGGTGCCGAGGCCGAGGCCAGGGCGCTGGCCCTGATCGCGCGCGCCGCCGACGGCTCGGTCCGCGACGGGCTCTCGCTCCTCGACCAGGCGATCGCCCACGGCGGCGGCACCGTCGCCGAAGCGGCGGTGAAGGAGATGCTCGGCCTCGCCGACCGCGAGCAGGTGTTCGATCTCCTCGATGCGGTGATGGCCGGCGATCTGGCCCGCGCCCTCGACCTTCTCGCTGCCCAGTACGCCGCCGGGGCCGATCCGGGCGTCGTCGTCCAGGACCTGATGGAGCTCACCCACTGGCTCACCCGCCTCAAGGTAGTCCCCGAGGCCGCCGACGCCCCCGGCGTGCCCGAGGCCGAGCGGGTGCGCGGGCGGGCGATGGCCGAGGGCCTGTCGGTGGCCACGCTGGCGCGCGGCTGGCAGATGCTGATGAAGGGGCTGGCCGAGGTCCAGTCGGCGCCCTCGCCGCTGCAGGCGGCGGAGATGCTGCTGGTGCGGCTGGCTTACGCGGCCGAGCTTCCCACCCCGGCCGAGCTGGTGGCGGAGATGGCCCGCGGTGGCGCCGGCCAGGCCGGGGCCCGGCCCGCCAGGGAACGGTCGGCGCCCTCGGCGCCCCCGGGGCGCCCCCCGGCGGCCGAGGCCGCGGGGCGTGAGCGCACTCCCGCGGCCGCCCCGCCCTCGGGGCCAACGGCCATGCTCGCCGAGGCGCGAAGCCCCGAGCCCGCGCCCGAGCCGGCCGCCGCCCCCCGGGCGGAGCCCAAGTCCTTCGCAGAGATGGTGGAGCTGGTGCGAGAGAAGCGCGAGGCGCTGCTGCACGCGCACCTCGTGAACAACGTGCATCCGGTCTCGTTCCAGCCCGGGCGGGTCGAGTTCCGCCCCGGCGAGCACGCCCCGCGCGACCTCGCGTCCCGGCTCAGCGAGGCACTGGCGCGCTGGACGGGGCAGCGCTGGGTGGTGACCATCTCGCGCGAGACGGGCGAGCCCACGCTCGCCGAGCGGGCGAACGCGGCCGAGGCGGCGCTCCGGCGCGACGCCTCGCAGCATCCCCTGGTCAGGCGCATGCTGGAGGCGTTTCCGGGTGCGACCATCGAGGCGGTGCGCCGGATCGTCCCGCCGGCCGGGCCGGCCGCCGACGCCGAGGAGCCCTTCGCCGGCGGGGCGCGGGGCGAGGATGCCCTCAACGGAGGTGGAGACGAGGGATGAAGAATCTCGGTCAGATGATGAAGCAGGCCCAGAAGATGCAGCAGGCCATGGCCGAGATGCAGGAGCGCCTGGCCGCGGCCGAGGTCACGGGCAGTGCCGGCGGCGGCATGGTTTCGGTCACGCTCAACGGCAAGGGCGAGATGCGGCGGGTCAAGATCGACCCCGCGCTCGTCGATCCCAAGGAGGCCGAGGTGCTCGAGGACCTGATCGTCGCCGCCCACAACGACGCCAAGGCCAAGATCGAGGCCCACGTCGCCGAGGAGATGAAGAAGCTCACCGGCGGGCTCGATCTGCCGCCCGGCCTCACTCTGCCGTTCTAAGGAGCAGTCCGCTGGCCGTGATGGGCGGCTCCGACATCGAGCGGCTGATCCAGGCGCTGGCGCGGCTTCCCGGCCTGGGGCCGCGGTCGGCACGCCGGGCCGCGCTGGCGCTGCTCAAGCGCCGCGACGTGTTGCTCCAGCCGCTGATCGAGGCGCTCGCGGCGGCGGCGGCGAACGTCCGCTCCTGCTCTGAGTGCGGCAACCTGGACACCGCCGACCCTTGCGCCGTCTGCTCCGATGCGAAGCGGGATGGCGGCCTCCTATGCGTGGTCGAGGACGTGGCCGACCTCTGGGCGCTGGAGCGGAGCGGCCTCTTCCGCGGGCGCTATCACGTGCTCGGCGGCACTCTCTCGGCGCTGGATGGCGTCGGGCCCGAGGACCTCAGGATCGGCGGCTTGGTGCGGCGCGTCGGCGCGGGGACGACCCGGGAGGTGATCCTGGCCCTCTCGGCGACCGTCGAGGGGCAGACCACCGCCCACTACATCGCCGACCGGCTCAAGGGCCTCGCGATCATCGTATCCGGGCTCGGCCACGGGGTGCCGGTGGGGGGCGAGCTCAACTATCTCGATGACGGCACCCTCGATGCAGCGCTGAAGGCGCGCCGGCCGCTCTAGCGCGGGGCTTGCCCCGCCGGCGGCGATCACTCCGCCCCGATCCGTTTCGCCTCGGGGCCGGGGGCGAGGGCGTCCGCCTCCGCCTCGGCCCCGTCGGCGACCTCGATCTCGCCGATCCGCTCGGCCCGCTTGGTCACCTTCTCGGTCGAGATGCGGATCTGGCGCACGTCCTCCTGCGTCTGGTCGAAGTGGCGCTGGAGCTTCTCCACCCGGTCGTCGAGGCGAACCACGTCGCCGAGCAGGATGCGCACCTCGCGCTGGATCACCCCCGCCTGCTCGCGCATCCGCACGTCCTTGAGCACGGCGCGGACCGTGTTGAGCGTGGCCATCAGCGTGGTCGGCGAGACGATCCACACCCGCTGCCGGTACGAGCGCTCCACCACCTCCCCCAGATTGGCGTGAAGCTCCGCATAGACCGCCTCGGAGGGGAGGAACATCAGCGCCGATTCGGCGGTCACCCCGGGGATAATGTAGCGCTCGGCGATGGCGCGCACGTGGCTGAGCACGTCGACACCGAAGGCCTTGAGCGCCACCTTGCGCGAGGTTTCGTCGGCGGCCTCGCGGAGCGCCCGGTAGCTCTCCAGCGGGAACTTGGAGTCGACCACGATCGGCCCCGGCGGGTTCGGAAGGTTGAGGAGGCAGTCGGCGATCACGGAGCGGCCGTCGTGGTGGGCGAGCTGGGCCTGGAAGGCGTAGGCCGAGGGGGGGAGCGCGGTCCGCACCAGGTCCTCCATCTGGATCTGGCCGAAGGCGCCGCGGGCCTGCTTGTTGGCGAGAATGTCCTGCAGGCTCACCACCTGCTGGGAGAGCTCGGTGATGGTCTTCTGCGCGGCGTCGATCAGGGCCAGGCGCTTGGCCAGATCGGCGAGGCTCGCCTGCGCCTTCTCCGCCGACTGGGTGAGGGAGTCGCCCACCCGCTTGCTCACCTCGCCGAGCCGCTCCTCGAGGGCCTTGGCTAGTCCCCGCTCCTGCGCCTGCAGGCGCTCGGAGAGGGCGGCCTGCGCCGCGGCGTGGCTTTCGGCCATCTGGCTCAGGCGCCCCGCAAGCGCCGCCTGCACCTCGCGCACCTCGCGGGTGACCTCCTCGCCGCTGCCGCCGCGCTCCGGGCCCCGGAGCCGAAGCGCCAGCATCACCGCGAGCGCCGCGAGGAGCGCCCCCAAGAGCGCGCCTCCCGCCACCAGCCAGACCGCATCGAGCATCGACGGTTCCCTTCCCGCCACCCTGCCGCGCCCCCAGGCTTACACGGGCGCGGCGGCGCTGGCAAACCCGGGCGCCTTGCCACCCGTGCGGCCTTCGCCTATCTAAGGCTCCCATGGCCGTGCGCGAGATCCTGGTCGCCCCCGACAAGCGCCTCAAGACCGTCTGCGAGCCGATCGCCGAGGTGGACGCCGAGGTGCGCCGCCTCATGGACGACCTCATCGAGACCATGCACGCGGCCCCCGGGATCGGGCTCGCCGCGCCGCAGATCGGGGTGCTGAAGCGTGTCCTGGTGATCGACGTGCACGGCGAGGACGAGGCGCCGCAGCCGATCGCGATGGCGAATCCCGAGGTCGCGTGGGCCTCGGACGAGATGGCGACGCGGGAGGAGGGCTGCCTCTCGCTTCCCGAGCACTACGCCGAGGTCACCCGCCCGGCGCGGGTGCGGGTGGCCTACGTCGACCGCCAGGGCGCGCGCCGCGAGCTCGAGGCCGAGGGGCTGAAGGCGGCGTGCGTGCAGCACGAGATCGACCACCTCGACGGCATCCTCTTCATCGACCGCATCACTCCGCTCAAGCGCAACATCATCCTGCGCAAGCTGGGGAAGGCCCAGCGGCTCAAGGCCGCGGGCTGAGCGCGGGCCTTGCCCCAGGGGGAGCCGATGACCCGCCTCAGACTCGCCTTCATGGGCACGCCCGAGTTCGCGGTGCCGACGCTCAAGGCGCTCCTTGCCGCCGGCCACCTGATCGGCGCGGTCTATACCCAGCCGCCCCGGCCGGCGGGGCGCGGGTATCAGCCCCAGCCTTCGCCGGTGCAGGTGTTCGCCGAGGCGCACGGGCTCACGGTGCTTGTGCCCGCGAGCCTGCGCGGCGATGAGGCGGTGCAGGCGGAATTTTCCGCGCTCGGGCTCGATGCGGTGGTGGTGGTGGCCTACGGCCTGATGCTGCCCAAGCGGATGCTCGCCGCGCCGCGGCTCGGATGCCTGAACGTCCACGCCTCGCTCCTCCCCCGCTGGCGGGGCGCGGCGCCGATCCAGCGCGCCATCCTCGCCGGCGACCGACGCACCGGCGTCAGCATCATGCTGATGGACGAGGGGCTGGACACCGGCCCGGTCGTGCTCGCGCGCATGGTGCCGATCACGCTCAAGACCACCGCCGAGGGCCTGCACGACGAGCTCGCCCGCCTCGGCGCCGATCTCGTGCTCGAGGCGCTGGACGGCCTCGCGGCAGGCCGCCTCGATCCCCGCCCGCAGCCCTCCGAGGGGGTGACCTACGCCCCCAAACTCGACCGCGACGAGGGCCGGATCGAGTGGGCGAAGCCCGCGGCGACGCTCGAGCGCATGGTCAGGGCGCTCAACCCCTGGCCGGGGGTCTGGTTCAGCCACCAGGGTGAAGCGATCAAGGTGCTGGCCGCCGAGCTAGCCGGCCGGCCGGCGGGTGCGCAACCCGGCACCGTGCTCGACGAGCGTCTGACGGTCGCCTGCGGCGAGGGCGCGCTCCGGCTGCTCAAGGTCCAGCGCGCGGGCCGGCAGGCGCTGTCGGCGGGCGAGTTCCTGCGCGGCCGTCCGCTGGCGCCGGGCACCATGCTCGGCTGAGGCATCTTAAGTGCCGCGCTACCGGCTCCTCGTGGAGTACGACGGTACCGGTTTCGCCGGCTGGCAGCGCCAGGCCAACGGGCCGTCGATCCAGGAGGCGATCGAGGAGGCGGCGTTCGCCTTCTCGGGCGAGCGCACCACCGCCTTCGCCGCCGGGCGAACCGATGCCGGGGTGCACGCGCTCGGGCAGGTGGTGCACCTCGACCTCGTGCGCGACTTTCCGCCCGACACGGTGCGCGCGGCGCTCAACTTCCACCTCAAGCCCCGGCTCGTGGTGGTGCTGGTGGCCGAGGTCGCGCCGCCCGAGTTTCACGCCCGCTTCTCGGCCCGCGAGCGGGTCTACCTCTACCGCATCCTTAACCGGCGCTCGCCGCCCGCGCTTCTGCGTGGGCGAGTGTGGTTCGTCCCCCAGCCACTCGATGCGGCGGCGATGGCCGAGGCGGCAATGGCGCTGGTCGGCCGGCACGATTTCACCAGCTTCCGCGCCGCGATCTGCCAGGCCGCATCGCCGGTGAAGACCCTCGATGAGCTCACCGTCGCGCGCGCGGGCGAGGAGGTGCGGATCACGGCCCGCGCGCGCTCGTTCCTCCATCATCAGGTGCGCAACATCGCCGGCACCCTCAAGCTGGTCGGTGAGGGCCGCTGGCGAGTGGACGACGTGGCCCGCGCGCTTGCCGCCCGCGATCGATCGGCTGCGGGGCCCACCGCCCCGGCCTGCGGGCTCTATTTGGTGGAGGTGCGCTACTGAGGCGCGAGATTTTACGGAGGTTTCAAGCCCCACCAAGCTGCCATAAGCAGCAGAATGGTCACAATCAATTGAGATAAATGTGCCCAGTTTTTAAAAGCGCATAAGTGATCGTATACGCTGCTGATTCTAGGTGGTGGCTTGAGGACGCGATATTCTGGGTCGCAAAGAATGCGCGCCGCTTGATCCCGAAAATGGTCAGCCATCAACTTGTCGTTCTTGTTAGCGCCCGAAATACCCCAAAGAAAATACCCGTGGACCACGGCCCCAAGTACACCTAACCACCATGGGATTGGGGTTCCTTTCAAGTAACCAATCGCCGCCACGATTACCGTCCACAGGGCAAAGTTCACCTTCCATTCATACTGGCGGCGGCCGTTGAACGATGCGAAGGCATATTCCGCTTGTTTCATTAGAGCATCGAATTTTTCTTTCTGACTACAGTTATCTGAATCGGCCATTCGTTGCGCTCCGGGCTAATGAACGGCTCAAATGCTCTGCCTGCACAGGCAAATTGTCCCCGTA
>JACQOE010000037.1 GCA_016202695.1 Pseudomonadota bacterium
GCCGCGCGACCCGGGGTCCATCTCTCCGGTGGCGCGATAGACCCCGGCTCTCGCTTTGCTCGGCCGGGGTGACGAGTGAAAGTATAGACGTCAGGTTCCATCCGTTAGAATCTCACCACTAGAGCGGTATTCGACCAGGTTGAATCGCCTGCATTGCGTCCCGGCGGGTGGGTAGTGACTCAGTTTGAAGCGCCTCGCCCTTCGACGGGCTTGGGGCGCGAGGCGGATTTCCAAGGCCCTCATGCCGATCCTGTCGAGGCATGAGGGCAAAATGAGACACTACCGGCGGGCGCCCCGGCTTGCGGCGGGGGCGGGGCTCGCCTAGTGTTCCGACTCCGACATTTGCTTCCCACTCAGCGTCATGCCCGGCCTTGAGCCACGATTGTCCGGTTCGGCAAAATCGGTTGTGATCGGCGCCGCTTCCGCAGCTTGGAACCGTCATGACCGGGCTTGTCCCGGTCATCCACGTCTCCTCGGTCGGAGAGAAGGCATGGATGGCCGGGACTCGGCCTTCGGCCGGCCCGGCCATGACGACCTGCGATGCGCGGAACCGCCGGTATCGACCCGTTTCCGGTGTCCAGAAATCGGAACCGGACAGCCGTGGCCTTGAGCCGGGCATCCATCGTGCCGCGGCACCATGGATTGCCGGGTCGAGCCCGGCAATGACGACACTGGGAATCAGATGCGCGGGCCACATCACCCGTGTAGAGCCGCCTCCCCTGCCGCCCCGCCGATGATCCCCCACGATCTCCCGACCCCCGAGCTTGCGATCGCGATCCTGGTCGCCGGGCTGGCGGGCATCATGCGCGGCTACGCCGGCTTCGGCTCGGCGATCGCGCTCGCGCCGGTGTTCAGCCTCTTATTCGGGCCGGCGCTCGGCGTGACCCTCGTCTGCCTGCTGGAGATCCCGGTCTCGGCGCAGCTCCTGCCGGGGGCGGCGCGCGAGGTGCAGTGGCGCGAGGTGGCGGCGCTCGCCGGGCCGGCCTCGCTCGCGCTCCCGCTCGGGGCGCACCTCCTCGTCGCCCTCGATCCGGTGCTGGTGAAGCGGGTCATCGGCGCGGCCGTGCTCCTCTTCTCGCTGGTGATGCTCGCCGGCTGGCGCTACCACGGCCCCCGGCCCCTGCCGCTGACGCTGGCGGTGAGCTTCGCCGCCGGCGTCCTCAAGGGGGTGGCCGGGATGGCCGGGCCGCCGGTGATCCTCTACCTGCTCGCCGGCCCCGACGCGGCGCGGCGGAGCCGCGCCACCCTGATCGTCTACTTCGCGGTGGTGAACGCGGTCGTCCTCCTCCCCTTCTGGTACAACCGCCTGATCACCGCCCGGGCGCTGTGGCTCATGCTCCTGATCCTGCCCGTGTTCATGGGCTCGGTGTGGGCCGGGAGCCACCTCTTCGCCCGCGGCGGCGAGCGCCATTTCCGGCGGATCGCGCTCCTGTTCCTGATCGGGGTGGGGCTGGTCGCGGTCGCGGCCTGAGCGGCGATGCCGGCGGAGATGATCACGTCCAGGCTTGCGGTCGCGCTCCTCGTCACCCTCGCGGCGGGGGCGATGCGCGGCTTCTCGGGCTTCGGCAACGCCCTGGTCATGGCGCCGACCCTGAGCGTGCTCTACGGCCCCGCGGTCGCGGTGCCGACGGTGCTGCTGGTCGAGATGGTGATCGCCGCCCAGCTCGTGCCCGGCGCGCTCGGCGAGGCGCGCTGGCGCGACCTCGCGCTCCTCGGCGGTCCCGCCTGCCTCGCCGCCCCCTTCGGCGGCTACCTCCTGGTCGCGCTCGACCCGAGGGTGGTGCAGGTCGCGATCGGCGCGACGGTGGCCGCGTTCTCGCTGGCGATGCTGGCCGGGTGGCGCTTCTCCGGGCGCCGGACCCCGGCCGCGAGCGCGCTGGTCGGCGCGACCAGCGGGCTGATGATCGGGGTGACCAGCGTCGCCGGGCCGCCGGTCATCCTCTACCTCCTCTCCGGGCGCGACCCGCCGCGGCTCAGCCGGGCGACGCTGATCGTCTTCTTCGGGCTGGTGACCGCCGCCACCTATCCGATGCTGATCCTCAACGGGCTGATCGGCGAGCGCGTGCTGTGGCTGGCGGCGATGCTGGCGCCGACGCTGGCCCTCGGGGTGTGGGGGGGAAGCCGGCTCTTCCGCTCGGCGAGCGAGACGCTCTACCGGCGGATCGCGCTCGTCTTCCTGTTCGCCGTGGCGCTGGTCGCCATCGCCGGCTGAGCGGGCCGGGTGAGCGGGACCGTGCCCGAGCCGCTGGCCGCGCTGATCGCCGCCAAGCTCGCCGCCGCGCTGGCGATCGCGGCGCTCGCCGGGCTGATCCGCGGCTTCACCGGCTTCGGGGCGCCGCTCCTGATGGCGCCGGTGCTGGCCTATCTCTACGGCCCGGCGGCGGCGGTGCCGGCGATCGTGCTGATGGAGCTGCCGACCTCGGTCCAGCTCGTGCCCGCGGCCTGGCGCCGGGCCGACTGGCCGCTGGTCGCCGCGATCTCGGGCGGGGCGGCGGTCCTCACCCCCTTCGGCGCCTTCCTCCTCGTCGCCCTCGATCCGGCGCTGACGCGCCGCCTGATCGGGGCGGTGCTGGTCGGCTTCGTCGCCGTGCTGCTGGCCGGCTGGCGCTATCGCGGGCCGCGGCCGCTGTGGGCGAGCGCGCTGGTGGGGGCGATGAGCGGGCTGATGAAGGGCGCCACCAGCTTCGGCGGCCCGCCGGTGCTCCTCTACCTCCTCTCCGGGCCCGAGGCGGCGATCCGCCACCGCGCCAATCTGATCATGATGATCGCGGTGATGAACGTGTTCGCGATCGCGGCGATGGCGCTCAACGGGCTGGTGACGGTGCGGGTGCTGGCGCTGGCGCTGGTGCTGCTGCCCGCGCTCATGGGCGGCGTCGGCGTCGGCGCGCGGCTCTTCGCCCGCGCCGGCGAGGCCCTGTTCCGGCGGGTCGCGCTCGGGCTCCTCCTCGCGGTCGGGATCCTCAGCCTGATCGCCTGAGAAGGGCGGCGAGCCGCCCGGCCTCGGCCAGGTCCTCCTCGCGGTTGGCGTTGAAGAAGGGATCGACCGGCGCGGCCGCGAACCCGGCGATCGCGAGGCGGAAGGGCGCGGTGAAGGCGTCGATCTTGCGCACCCCCTCCTCGATCAGCGCGCGGCGCAGCCGCGGGCCGAGCGCGACCGGCCACAGCCCGACCACCGGATGGGTGCGCCCGGCCGAGGCGGCGGCGGCGAGCCCGGCCCCCTCGGCCCGGACCGCGGCCTCGAGCCGGGCGACGAGGTCGTCGGGCAGGAAGGGCGAGTCGCAGGGCGCGCTCACCACCCAGCGCGCCGAGGGCGCCCGCGCCGCCGCCCACTCGATCCCGGCGAGGATGCCGGCGAGGGGGCCGGCGAAGCCCTCGACCGGGTCGGCGAGCACGGGCAGGCCGAAGGCGGCGAAGCGGGCGGGGTCGCCGTTGGCGTTGAGCGCCAGCGCCCCCACCTGCGGGCCGAGCCGCGCGATGACGTGGGCGATCAGCGGGCGCCCGGCGAGCGGGCGGAGCGCCTTGTCGCCGCCGCCCATGCGCCGGGCGAGCCCGCCGGCGAGGATCACCCCGGCGAGGTGCGCCCGCGGGCCCTCAGGCGGCATCGTCCTCGCGGCTCGATTTCCGCGCGAGATACCTCGGCTCCTCGCCCACCGCCGAGAGATCGGCGTCGAAGACCACCCGCCCCTCGCCGGCAAGCGCGAGGAAGCGCCGGCCCTTGGCGCGGCCGATGAGGGTGAGGTTGGCGCTCCGCGCCAGCTCCACCCCCCAGGCGGTGAAGCCCGAGCGCGAGACCAGCACCGGGATTCCCATCTGCACGGTCTTGATCACCATCTCGCTGGTCAGCCGCCCGGTGGTGTAGAGGATCTTGTCGGCGCCGGGCACGCGCTCGAGGAACATGTAGCCGGCGATCTTGTCGATGGCGTTGTGGCGGCCGACGTCCTCCATGTAGACGAGCGGCCGGTCGCCCTGGCAGAGGACGCCGCCGTGGATCGCCCCGGCGGCGAGGTAGAGGCTGGGGGCGGTGTTGATCTTCTTCATCAGGGCGTAGAGCCAGCTCGTGCGCACCACCGCGTCGTCGGGGAGGCGGGCGCGCTCGAAACTCTCCATCACGTCGCCGAACACCGTTCCCTGCGCGCAGCCCGAGGTGAGCGTCTTCTTCCTCAGCTTGGCCTCGTAGTCGGTGGCGCGCTCGGTGCGCACGACCACGGTCTCGATCTCCTCGTCGTGGTCGATCCCCGTGACCGCGTCGTCGGCGCGGAGCATGTCCTGGTTGCGCAGATACCCCACCGCCAGGTACTCGGGGTAGTCGCCGACCGTCATCATGGTCACGATCTCCTGGCGGTTGAGGAAGAGCGTGAGCGGCCGCTCGACCGTGACCGCGGTCTCGACCCGCCGCCCCTCGTGGTCGACGCCGGTCACCCGGCGGGTGAGACGAGGGTCGTCGGGATCGGGGCGGATCAGGAACTCGTCCATGTCCCGGACTATGGGCGCGGGGGCCGGTTCTTTCAATTCCAAGCTCGAGACCCAAGCGGTTGTCGTGCCTCTGCGGCCGAAGGTGAATCGACCCTGGCGATATATCGACCCCGGCGATATATTGATCCCGCCCGAAATCCAGCCTTGCGGCCGAATTTGATCCCCTTCATCTCCCCGCTTCCGCTCTATGATCCGAGTTCCCTCCTGAATTTTGGCTGATCGGATTCCGTTTGTTGGAGGGCTGATATGCCCGCTTGGATGATGCAGTTCCTCGGTGTCGTGGTTGGCGGCGCTATTGGTTTTGGATCGGCCGTCGGGATCAAATTTGTCGAACGAATGTGGACTGCCGAGGCGCTGGCCTCGGCCCTGATCGGCGATATCTCGGTGTCGATTGAGAGCGCGTGCCGTCGCGCCGAGATTCGGAAAGCGTGGTCGGAGATGTTGGAAAAAGGCCAAGAAGTGAACGTGATAGGTCCCGTCAGGGAAGGGCTGTCCTTTGTCTTGTATCGGGAGGCCATCCCGAATCTCGGCTTCTTGGAGCAGCCAATCTCCGGCCAAGTCGTCCGTTTCTTTCGGCTGATGGACAGTTCGCTCCGTGGTCAAGAGGCATTGGTCGATGGCACGTATCGGAGTCTCAGCGAGGAAAACAGGAAGGCTTTTGTTGGTGATCTGGCCGCGCTTGAACGGAGCATCGTCGATGAAGGTTTGCGGGCCATTGATCTCCTGAAGCCCAAGGCTGCCGGTGTCGTGAGCATCGGATCAAGGAACTTCAGTAGGGATGGTTGCAGGTTCGAGGTGCTGAAAACAAAATGAGAACCCGATATTCGCATCAGGCAGCCGGCCTACCACCGCTTGCAGCCGACCGCGGCTGGCGCCATCCTGAGCCGCCGCGGCTGAAGTGCAGCGTTTTGGCTGCTTGGCAAGTGCAAGGCATGATCGGAGACGTTCTTGGCTGAAGTCATCCCGCTGACGCACATCTTCATTGATCACAGTAACCTTTGGGGTGGTGCGCGGTTGGCGAGCCGAATCAAGCATCCGGCGGTCCCAGATGCTCAAGCCCGGATCAGCGTGAGGGGTCTCGACACGATTCTTGGTGGTCGTCGCCTCGGAGTCAGCACGAAGATCGTGTCGGGCGGCGTGCCTCCGGGCATGGAGGGGCTTTGGTCTGAGTATTCGAAGGCGGGATACGACACGCAGCGCCTTTTTAGAGATACGCAGTGGAAGGAGCGGGGAGTCGATCACGCCATCATCGGGCACATATGGAGACTCGCCTCGCTGCACAGGGATTCGTCGATCATCTTGGTACTTGCCAGTGGTGATGGGAAGCGCAACGAGTTCGGCACGAGCTTCTTGGAGGTCCTTGACGAAATCCTGCGACATCGCAGCCGCTATCCGAACTGGCAGGTCCGTCTCGCTTCCTTCGACTGGGAGTATCCATCAGAAGGCCCATATAGACCTCCCACGAATGGCAAGATGCGTCGGCTCGTCACCGAGGCACCGAATGGCTCGTTCATCAACCTCATGGATCACTACGGCAAGATCGTGTATCACGAAGTGTACAGACACGCTCATGCCTCGACGGGCTCGGCATGAGGGCCTTGAAAATCCGCCTCACGCATCAAGCCCGACGAAGGGTGAGGCGGTTCAAAATGGGTTCAAACTGACACTGCCGCCGCGGCCGGGCTTTCGCGCGGGCGCGGTTTGGGCTAGGAATCGGGGCCCCGGCGGCGCCCCATGCCCCCAGGAAGAGTGGGGGCGAAATCGGCCGCCGGAGCGCTTACCTAAGAGCGATCGGACGCGCCTCGGAGCGAGCCAACGCCGGCATGACCCCCAGCCCCCCCGCCAGCACCCCGGCCAGCAGCCTGGAGGGCGCCCCGCTCGCCCCGCTCGCCGATCCCTTCGCCCGGCGGATCACGTACCTGCGGGTCTCTGTCACCGACCGCTGCGACTTCCGCTGCGTCTACTGCATGTCCGAGGACATGACCTTCCTGCCCAAGCGCGACCTCCTCACGCTGGAGGAGCTGGAGCGGGTGTGCGGCGCCTTCGTCCGGCTGGGGGTGCGGAAGCTCCGCCTCACCGGCGGCGAGCCCCTGGTGCGCCGGAACGTGATCGCGCTGTTCCGGGGCCTCGGCCGGCACCTCGCGAGCGGCGCCCTCGACGAGCTCACGCTCACCACCAACGGCAGCCAGCTCGCCCGCTTCGCCGCCGACCTCTTCGCCGCCGGGGTGCGGCGGGTCAACGTCTCGCTCGACACCCTCGATCCGGCGAAGTTCGCCGCCATCACCCGCTGGGGCAAGTTCGAGCAGGTGATGGCGGGAATCCGCGCCGCCAAGGCCGCCGGCATGGCGATCAAGCTCAACGCCGTCGCCCTCAGGGGCGTCAACGAGGACGAGTTCGACCGCATGATCGCCTTCTGCGGCGAGGAGGGGTTCGACCTCTGCCTGATCGAGGTGATGCCGATGGGCGACATCGGCGGCGAGAGCCGGCTCGACCAGTACCTGCCGCTCTCCCTGGTGCGGGCGCGGCTCGGCGAACGCTGGACCCTCGCCGAGACCGACTATCGCACCGGCGGCCCGGCGCGCTACGTGGTGGTGAAGGAGACCGGCCGGCGCCTCGGCTTCATCACCCCCCTCACCCACAACTTCTGCGAATCCTGCAACCGGGTGCGGCTCACCTGCACCGGCACGCTCTACATGTGCCTCGGCCAGGAGGACGCCGCGGACTTGCGCGCCCCGGTGCGCGCGAGCGAGGCCGACGACCTCCTGATCGCGGCGATCCGCGAGGCGATCGCGCGCAAGCCCAGGGGCCACGACTTCGTCATCGACCGGCGCCACCACCGGCCCGCCCTCTCCCGCCACATGAGCGTGACCGGCGGCTGAGCCGCCGGCGCGGTTTTGCGCCCGCGGCCCGGCCACGGTAATCTGTGCCCGGGGCGCATCGCGGCGCTCATGGTCGAGGGTCGGGCAGGGAGCGGCGCATGCGCTTCGAGCGGATCGCCTTCGTCGCCTCGCAGCACGAGCAGGCGCAGCGGAGCGTCGAGGACCTGAGGCGGCTCTACGACGGCGCCCGGCCCGGCGAGGCGGACGTGATCGTGGCGCTGGGCGGCGACGGCTTCATGCTCGAGACGCTCCATCGCCACCTCAGCCTCGGGGTGCCGATCTACGGCATGAACCGCGGCAGCGTCGGCTTCCTGATGAACGACTTCGGGAGCGAGCGCCTGCGCGAGCGCCTGGAGGCGGCGATCCCCGAGCGGCTTCATCCGCTGCGCATGGTGGCGCTCGACGTGCACGGCAGGCGGAGCGAGGCCCTCGCCTTCAACGAGGTGGCGCTCCTGCGCGAGACGCGCCAGGCGGCCAAGATCCGCATCCGGGTGGACGGGGTCGTGCGGCTCGAGGAGATGATCTGCGACGGCGTGCTCGTCTCCACCGCCGCCGGCAGCACCGCCTACAACTATTCCGCCCACGGCCCGATCGTGCCCCTCGGCGCCGGCGTGCTGCCGCTGACCCCGATCAGCGCCTTCCGGCCGCGGCGCTGGCGGGGCGCGCTGCTGCCGCACACCGCCAAGGTCACCTTCGACATCCTCGACGCGGGCAAGCGCCCGGTGAGCGCGGTCGCCGACTTCACCGAGGTGCGCGACGTGGTCGAGGTGGACATCGCCGAGGACCGGACGGTCGCCCCGGTCCTGCTGTTCGATCCCGAGCAGAAGCTCTCCGAGCGCGTGCTCAAGGAGCAGTTCATGTACTGAGCGCGGCGGCGGATGCGCCATTTCCGCTTTGACCGCGCGCCGAAACCCCCCTTTACTAGAGGTGAGATTCTAACGGATGGAACCTGACGTCTATACTTTCACTCGTCACCCCGGCCGAGCGAAGCGAGAGCCGGGGTCTATCGCGCCACCGGAGAGATGGACCCCGGGTCGCGCGGCTTTGCCGCTTGCCCGGGGTGACGATGACCGAGACGGTGGGACTCATCTGTTTGGTTCGATCCACTAGAGGTGAGATTCTAACGGATGGAACCTGACGTCTATACTTTCACTCGTCACCCCGGCCGAGCAAAGCGAGAGCCGGGGTCTATCGCGCCACTGGAGAGATGGACCCCGGGTCGCGCGGCTTCGCCGCTTGCCCGGGGTGACGATGACCGA
>JACQOE010000005.1 GCA_016202695.1 Pseudomonadota bacterium
CCCCTTCCCGTCGCCCCCGCGCAAGCGGGGGTCCAGAGTGAAATCCGATCAGGTTGGCAGCAACGATGCCCCCCTCACCCTGCCCTCTCCCCCCCGGCGGGGGAGAGGGTTGTGCAGGCTCGGCGAGGCCGACCGTCCTCCGCCCGCCGCGGATCGCCTCGCCCCGGCGCAACGCGGCCGAGCCCATCTGGCCGGGACAAGGCCCTAGCGCTGACGGAACTTGCGGATGCAGGCGTCCAGCCCGTCGACGAGGCCCTTCCCCGCCGCGCCGCCGTCGCCGGTCATCTTCCGGGTCACCACCAGGCGCATGCCGTCGAGGTGGAGCTGCACCACCTCCTGTTCGCGCGGCCCGAGCGTCTCGAGATTCTCGAGGAAGTGGCAGAGCTGGTTGGCGATCCGCGTGACGAGCTGGTAATTGAAGCTGCCGCCCTGACCCTTCATGTCGTGGACGATGCGGAACGCCTCCTCGATATGGGTCTTGACGTCGGCCTTGTCCTTGGCCTCCTTGGCCGCCTTCGCGGCCTTGTCGACCTCCCCCTGCAAGCGGTCGAGATCCTCGCCGGCCCAGCCGAGGTAGTCCTCGGTCATGTTGACCAGGACCGCCTCGGCGCGCTGAAGGACGGTCTCGTCGATCGCGCCCGGCCCGCCCGTGGTCACCTTGTCCCGCAACTGGGTCGGCGGCGTGATGACCTCGGCCTTGTCCTGGGAGCCCATCTACGTTCCACTCCGCGCACGGGCGCCCCGCGGGGGCGCCCCTCGGCCGACACATCTTAACCGCAGCCCCGTCGCAAGACAATTTCTCTTGTTCGAGGTCAAGGCCCTAGAGTCGATCCGTTTCATCCCCTCGTTTCCTTTCCCCATCGACGACCGCCGGCGCCTCCGGGCGCACCGGTCATTTTTGCGTCTCGGTCCAGCTCTTCTCTTTCTTCTTCTTCTCCTCCTGACGGCGTTCCGGGCCGGTGAACTGCATCTGCCGGCGCCTGCGGTCGGGCCCGAAGTAGTTCTTGGCACGGATGAAAGGCCGCGGCCGCTCGATGATCGAGAGAATCCGCGACCACAGGGTCTTGGCGGTAATCGGCTTGGTCAGGAACTCGTTCGCCCCGGAATCGCGCGCCCCCAGCACCCGGAACGCCTCGCTGTAGCCGGAGACGATGATGATCGGGACGAAGGGGTTGGGGCTGTCCTTGTCGGTCCGGATGCGGCGGACGAGCTCCATTCCGTCGATCGGCGCCATCTTCCAGTCGGTGATAACGATGTCGGCGTCGTAGTCGCGCAGCTTCCTCAGGGCTTCCTCGCCGTCCGATGCCTCCTCGATGTGGCCCGCCCCCATCGCGCGAAGGACGGAGACGATCAGATATCGGAAGTTGAAGCTGTCCTCGACCAGAAGAAGCTTGACGTCTTTTATATTGTAGTTAGCCATTTCCTCAACGGGTCCGCGCGTTGCGGATCGTCCTGGCCGCGCCCCCATCTCCGCGCGCGGTGGTTCATTGCCCAACCCAAGGCCGGATTCTCCCTCGCCCCCATCCCGCCCGGGCCGCCCGGCGGCGTCGCCCGCCGCGACCTCTTTCCTCCGTTAACCTGTTGCTCTGGCTCGACCTAATCCGGTCGCGTGTCGTACCATCTCCCCGATGTTGTACACTCTATGCCGCACCCATGGGCCGGGCAATAGAAATCGGACAGTCCTCCCGGCGACAAATCGTACCTTAGACTTCGCGTATATTTGCCGGCGGTGATTTTCCGGCGCGCCGCCGGGTCACCGCCAGAAACCGATCAACTGCCACCACAGGTAGGTCAACGGAAGCATCAGCGCGCTCGCCGCCCCCAGCGCGAGGGTGAGCCGGGTGGCGGTCCCGACCGGGATTCCACCCATCTGCATCGCCACCATCAAGGGCGGCGCCTGGTAGGGCAGGAAGACCGTCGAGTAGCCGAGCACGACGCTCATCAGCACCGGATCGAGCCCCATCGCCGCGGCCCGGGCCATGTCGCCGGCGAGCGGCGCGATCACCGCCGGCACCGCGCCCACGGTCACCACCATCGTGGCGAGGGTCGAGAGCGCCACCATGGCGACGAAATTGCCGGCCGGCGCCCCGGGGGCGAGCCCCATGGCGTCGAGCAGGAACCGCCCGACGGCGGCGCCGAGGCCCGTCTCCACGATCACCGACCCCATGCCCAGGGTGGCGGCGATGTAGACCACCAGGCCCAGGGGGATGTGCTGGTTGAAGCTCTGCGCCGGCGCGAAGCCGAGGCGGGGAAGCAGGCAGAAGAGCCCGGCGGCCAGCGCCACCCAGGCCGGCGAGACGCCGTGCAGCGCATCGGTCATCCACAGGCCCACGGTCGCCATCAAGAGGAGGGCGAGGCGACGCTCGGCGCCGCTCATCGGCGCCCGCGCCAGCGCCGGCGCCAGGCCCGCGCAGCGGTCGGGGAAGAGGGCGCAGACGCCGACGAAGATCGACACCGCCTTGAGCAGCCCCGTCACCGGCAGGTGCAGCACCAGCCACCAGCCGTAGGTGAAGCCGAGCCCGTAGATGGTCTCGGCGGCGCCGGCCAGGATCAGGTTGGGCACGACCGAGGGCAGGATCGCCACCGGCGGGTTGAAGATCGTCATCCCGAGCGCGAGCGCGAGCCCGGTGCGCCCGCGCCGCCCCCGGGCGAGCCCCACCTGATCGGCGAGGCTCATCACCACCGGGAACAGGAGCACGAGCCGCGCCATGCCCGAGGGGATGAAGACGCTGAGCAGGAACGTCACCCCGATCACCGCCGCCACCAGCCGCGGGTAGGAGCCGCTGAAGCGGGCGAAGAGCGCCCGCGCCACCCGCTCGCCGAGGCCCGTCTCCTTGACCGCGATGCCCAGCGCCATGCCGCCGACGACCAGCCAGAGAGAGCCCGAGGCGAAGCCGGCGAAGACGGTCGCCGGCTTGGCCACGCCGAGCAGCACGGCGAGGAGGAAGAAGCCGAGCGCGGCCACGTGCTCGGCCACCACCCCGGTGGCGAAGAGGCCGATGGTGAGGAGCACCACCGCCGCCCCGCGCATGGCCACGACCGGAGTTCCCGCCGGCGCCGGCCACAGGAGGAGCGCGAGCGAGACGAGAAGCACGAGTCCCGCCACCGCGTTCGGCAGTTGCGATGCGAGTCTGGCGATGGCCCCCTCCCCCGATGTCCCCAGCCGGCCCCGGATCGCCCCGCGCCGGCCCCCCTACCAGCCCCCGGTCGCGAGCCAGCGCTCGACCTGGTCGAGCCGGTCGGCGCCCCAGAACGGCTCGCCGTCGACGATGACGTAGGGCGAGCCGAAGACGCCGAGCGCCATCGACCTCTCGGTCTCGTCGCGGAAGCGGGCCTTGACGGCCGGATCCTGCACCGCCGCGAGGAGCGCCGCGGGATCGATCCCGAGCCCGCCGGCGAGGCGCGCCACCGCGGCCGCGTCCGAGAGGTCGCGCCCCCGCCCCCAGTGCTCCTCGAGCACGGCGAAGGCGAGCCGCTTGGCCGCCTCCGGCCGCTCGTCGTTGAGCCACCAGAAGGCGCGCCCGGCGGCGAGCCCGTTCATCGGCATCGCCTGCGGCATGCGGAAGGGAACGCCGAGGAGGCGGGCGAAGCGCTGGATGTCGCGGCGGAAGTAAGCCGCGCGGAGCGGCTGCTCGACGGTCGGCTTCATGCCGGTGAGCTTGAAGGTGGCGCCGAGCGCGATCGGCCGCCAGGCGACCTCGCGACCGTGGGCGCGGGCGATGCCGTCGATGCGGGTGGCGGCGAAATAGCCGTAGGGCGAGGCGAAGTCGAAGTAGAAGGCGATCGGCTCGGGCATGGTTCGGCGCTCGGGGCGGGGGCGGGGCCCGCTACCAGGGGATCGCGGTCCCGTCGTAGTTGAAGAAGCGGCCGCTGTCGGCGAGGCTCAGCCGCGCGATCACCCGGCGCATGCCGGCGACGCTCGTCTCGGGCGCGATCGCGGCGCCGGGCCCGCCCATGTCGGTCTTGACCCAGCCCGGATGCAACACCGCCACCGTGATCCCGCGCGCCCCGAGGTCGATCGCCAGGCTCCGCATCGCCGCATTCAGCGCCGCCTTGCTCGAGCGGTAGATGTAGGCCCCGCCCGAGCCGTTGTCGCCGATCGAGCCCATGTGGCTGGTGATGGCGACGATCGTCCGCCCCTCGCTCGCCGCCACCTGCTCGCGGAACGCCTCCGCCACCTTGAGCGGCGCGACCGCGTTGGTCCTGAGCACGTCCAGCCACGCCGCGGGATCGACCTGGCCGAGGGCCACGTCGCGCGGGCCGTAGACGCCGGCGTTGTTGACCAGGAGGTCGATCCGCTCCGCGGAGAGCCGCGCCGCGAGCGCGCCGAGACCGGCGAAGTCGGTCACGTCGAGGCGCTCGATCCGGATGTCGCCGCCGAGCGCCCCCAACGCCTCGGCCCGCTCCGGGGCCCGGCAGCAAGCGAGCACGCGCCAGCCCTCGGCCGCGTACTGGCGGGCGAACTCGAGGCCGATGCCGCGATTCGCCCCGGTGATCAGAGTGGTGGGCATTGCCATCCCTCCCTGGCGACCGGGCCGCTGGGGTTCCCCTCGGTCCGCGCTCAGAGCAGCACCAGGGTGGCGAGGCCGAGGAAGGAGAGGAACCCCACCACGTCGGTCACCGTGGTCAGGAACACGCCCGAGGCGACCGCGGGGTCGATGCCGAAGCGGGCGAAGGTGAGCGGGATCAGCGTGCCGGCGAGCCCGGCGACGGTGAGGTTGATCAGCATCGCCGCGGCGATGACCGCGCCGATCCACACGCTCTCGAACCAGAACCAGGCGATGAGCCCGATGAGGAGGGCGAACAGGATGCCGTTCATCCCCCCCACCAGCACCTCCTTCCAGACGATGCGAAGGGCGTTGGTCGCCGTCAGCTCCTTGGTCGCCAGCGCCCGCACCGCCACCGTCAGCGTCTGGGTTCCGGCGTTGCCGCCCATCCCGGCCACGATCGGCATCAGCACGGCGAGCGCGACCACCCTCGCGATCGTGCCCTGGAACAGGCCGACGACGTTGGCGGCGACGATCGCGGTGGCGAGGTTGACGAGCAGCCAGGTGGCCCGCCCGCGCGTGGTTTCCAGCGCCGGCTCGTAGATGTCCGACTCCTGCACGCCGCCGAGGCGCATGATGTCCTCCTCGGCCTCCTCGTCGATCACGTCGACGACGTCGTCGATGGTGATGACGCCCACCAGCCGCCCGGCCGCGTCGACCACCGGCGCCGAGGTCAGGTCGTGCTGGCGGAACAGGAAGGCCACCTCCTCGCGGTCCATCTTGACCGGGACCACGGTCATGTGCGGCTCGGTGATCTGGCGCACCACCACCGGGCGCTTGGTGCGCAGGAGCCGGTTGAGCGCGATCACCCCCACCGGCCGGTGGCGCGGATCGACGACGAAGATGTCGTAGAAGTCGTCGGGAAGGTCGGCGGTCTCGCGCAGGTAGTCGATGGTGTCGCCGACCGTCCAGTAGTCGGGAACCGCCACCAGCTCGCGCTGCATGAGCCGCCCGGCGCTGTCCTCGGGGAAGGTCAGGCCCTCCTCGAGCACGAGCCTGAGGTCCGGCGGCACCGCCCTCAGGAGCTCGTCGCGCTCCTCCTCGTCGAGATGCTCGGCGAGGGTGATCGCGTCGTCGCTGTCGAGCTCGGCGATCGCGGCGGCGAGGTCCTCGACCCCCCACTCGGCGATCAGTTCCTCGCGCACCGCCGGGTCGAGCTCGATCAGCGTATCGAGGTGGAAGTCCTCGCGCAGCACGCGAACCAGCTTCAGGCGCTGGTCGGGGCGAAGCCGCTCGAGAAGGTCGGCGAGATCGGCGGCGCGGAGCGGCGCCGCGAGCTCGCGCACGCGCGCCTCGTCGTCGGCGTCGAGGGCCGCGATCACCTGGTCGACCAGCTCGGGCTTGAGGCCGTAAAGGTCCTCGGCCTTGACCGCCTCGCCCTCGGTCTCGGTCTCCGGCTTCAGCTCCGACACCGCGCCACTCCCTCGCTCGCCGCGGGCGCCGCCGCCCCGGGGGCCGCCGCGCGCCGCCGCCATCCCCGCGTCCGGGCCCGAAAAAACGAAAGCCGCCACGCGAGCAAACGGGACGGCCATCCGGGGTCATGCGCCGCGAGGGGTCGAGCGATCCCTCGCCGCCGGTCACGAACTCAGGCCACGACCGAAGGGCGAATTCCTTTCCTCGCCAAGGCACTCAACGAATGGTGCGGTCGAGAGGACTTGAACCTCCACGGGCTTTCGCCCACAACGACCTCAACGTTGCGCGTATACCAATTCCGCCACGACCGCAGAACGGATTGGCCTTTGCTCCGGCCGCTCCGCTAAGATATTGGGGAGATAGCAAATTGTCGGCCGGCAATCAAGACCGGGAGAGACCCGAGTGATGGCCCTTGCCTTCGCCCGTCCGGCTGCGGCTCCGCCCGTCCCCGAGTGGCGGATCGAGGCCCGTCCGGTGGCCTACGAGGAGGCGGTCGGGGCCATGGAGGCGCGGGTGGCGGCGATCCGCTCGGGCCTCGCCCGCGAGCTGGTCTGGCTCCTCGAGCACCCGCCCCTCTATACCGCCGGGACCAGCGCCCGGCCCGAGGACCTCCTCCTGCCGGGCCGCTTCCCGGTCCATCCCAGCGGCCGCGGGGGGAAATACACCTATCACGGCCCCGGCCAGCGGGTGGCCTATGTGATGCTCGACCTCGGCCGCCGGGGGGCGGACGTGCGCCGCTTCGTCGCCGGCCTCGAGGAATGGATGATCCGGGCGCTGGCCCGCTTCGGGGTGCGGGGCGAGCGCCGGCCGGGGCGGGTCGGCATCTGGGTGGAGCTTGCGCGCCACGGCGGGCCGGCGGGCAGGGAGGCGAAGGTCGGCGCGATCGGGGTGCGGGTGCGCCACTGGATCACCTACCACGGCCTGTCGCTGAACGTGGATCCGGACCTCGGCCACTATGCCGGCATCGTCCCCTGCGGCCTCGGCGGCTTCGCGGTGACCTCGCTGCGGGCCCTGGGCGTCGGCGCGACGATGGCCGAGGTGGACGCGGCCCTTCGCGAGGCGTTCGCCGAGGCGTTCGGCGGGGCCGGCTAGGCCGCGCCGGCGCGGCCCCCGGAGGGGGGCGGCGTAAGGGGGCGGAATCGAGGCGGTGGGACGGCGGGAATGGCGGAGAAGGGGACTCCCGAGTCGGAGGAGGAGACGACCCAGCGGCTGGTGACGGAACTCGACGCCTGCCTCCGCGACCACGGCGACTGGCTCGCGGCGCTTCAGGGCGCCCTCGTCTGCCGGCAGCCGCCGGGGCCGGAGCATCTCGCCGAGGACTCCCATCTGCGTTGCCGGTTCGGCCAGTGGTACCTGCGCAATCAGGGAAGCTGGCTCGTCGATCAGCCCGCCTTCCGCGCCTTCGGCAAGACCCACGAGGAGATGCATGTCGCGGCGCGGGGGCTCGCCCGCCTCTCGGTCGGGCAGGCGGCCATCCCGCGCCAGACCTACGACGCGTTCATCGACCGGGTGGCCGCCTTCAACGCCCAGGGGCGGCGCTTCGAGAGGGCGTTCTCGATCGCCCATTCCAACCTCGATCCGCTCACCGGGCTGCAGAACCGCAAGGCGATGATGACCGAGATCTTCCGCGAGCGCGAGCGAAGCCTGCGCAACCGCACCCCCTTCAGCGTCGCCATCGCCGACCTCGACCGCTTCAAGCTCCTGAACGACGCTTACGGCCACCGCGCCGGCGACCAGGTGCTCGCCGGCGCGGCGCAGGTGTTCCTCGCCCACTTGCGCCCCTTCGACGGCATCTTCCGCTACGGCGGCGAGGAGTTCCTGTTCTCGCTCCCCCACGCCGACCGCGAGCGCGCGGTCACCATCCTCAACCGGCTGCGCAACGAGCTCGCCCAGACCCCGACCGAGCTCGCCGACGGCACCCTCCTCTGGACCACGGCCTCGTTCGGGGTCGCCGCGATGGAGGCCGAGGCGACGGTCGAGGAGCTGGTCGACCGGGCCGACAAGGCCCTCTACGCGGCCAAGGCCCGCGGCCGCAACCGGGTGGCGACCTGGCCGCTCGACGGAGACTGACGGGCGCCCCGCCCCCGCGGCTCGCACCGGCGCGCCATCGACGCGGCTGGTTCGCAGCCCGCCCTCACCCGCCCGCGCCGGGCGGCGGGCCTCCCTCTCCCGCTGGCGGAAGAGGGTAGGGTGAGGGGGATCAGGCCGTCGGGAGCTGGCGGAACCCGGGCTCCCCCGGACCCTCGGCCGGCTCCTGGCTGAGCCGGGCGACGCGCGCCGCCGGCGGCCCGGTGCGGCAGGCTTCGACCATCTCCGCCACCCCCTCCGCCGGGCCCGAGAACAGCGCCTCGACCGAGCCGTCGCGGCGGTTGCGGACCCAGCCCGAGAGACCCCGCCGGGTGGCCTCCTCGACCGTCCAGGCGCGATACCAGACCTCCTGGACACGGCCCTCGATCCGCACCCGGACGGCGGTTTCCCCGGCCTTCCCGCCCCTCACCCCCGCCCCCCTGCCGGCACGCGGGCTAAGGCCAGGAAGCGGGCGGCCTCGCCGACCTCCTCGCCGACGCGCCGGCGCCGCGCCAGCGCCTCGCCGTCCTCGCCCCAGCGCTCGTTCTGGAACTCCTCCTCGAGCTCGGCGAGCGACGCCGCGGCCCGGGCATCGAGGCGCCCCTCGGCCAGCGCGAGCCCGATCACGAGCGAGCCGGAGGCGCGAACCGCGTGCCCGAGCGCGGCCAAGACCATCGCCGGGTACCGCGCGAGGGCGGCGCGAAGCGCGGCCAGCGCCGCCGCCGGCTGGCGCACCGGAAGGACGCCGTCGGTCACCGCCAGCCGCGCGCCCAGGGTCTCGTCCGCCCAGTCGAGGAGCGGCTGCCAGAGGGCGCGCTGGCGGGCGGAGAGACTAGCCGGCTCGCGCGCCCGGTAGCAAAGAAGGTCGGTCTCGGCGAAGCGCATGAGCGCGGCTATGGTCTCGTCCGGCGCCGGCGCGACGCGGTCGATCGCGGTCGCGGCGAGGCGGGTCAAGGGCATGTCCCCGGGATCGAGCGTCTCGCCCTGGCGCCGCCACTCCTCGGCCACCGCCTCGGCGAGGGCGCGGGTGGGAAGAACCAGCGGCGCGTTCAGCGGTGTCGCCACCCGTCGCCCGTCGAGGGCCACCGCGAACCCGCCCTCCGCCGGCTCGGCGGTGGCCTGTTTGTAGACGCGGCGGCGGCCGCGCCGAGGCCGCGTCATCGCTGCGGCTTCTCCTCACCGAGCGCCCGGTCGAGGGCTCCGCCGAGACCCTGGAGGAAGCCTCCAAGGCCGCCCGGCTTTTGCTCCGCCTCCGGCGTCGCCGCCGGCGGCACGGGCGAGGCCGGCCGGGCCGGCGCGGCGGGCGGGGTGGCGGGCCGGCGGCCGGCGGCCTCAAGGGCGGCCACGCAGGGGTTCTTGTCGCCGGTGCCCGGGCTGACGAAGGGGAGCAGGACGCCGAGGGGATTGACCGCCCCGCCGAGGACGAGCTTCGCCACCCCCGTCGCCAGCGCCGCCGTATCGGGGACGAAGACCGGGCTCGCCAGCGTGCCGCGCACCCGGACCGGGGTGGCAAGGCTGACCAGGCTCGGGTTCTTCGGCCGGGGGACAAGGGTGAGGTCGAGGGATTCGTCGCCGAGGTTCACCGTGCCCCCGCCGCCGATGGTGATGCGGCCGGTGTCGAACAGCAGGGCCTTGGAGGTGGCGATGCCGTTCGCCACCTCGAAGCGCGAGACCGCGCAGGTGATCGTCGCCTCGCCCTTCGCACCCCCGGGCAGGAGGGCGCCGAGGAGGTCGGCGGCGACGTACTCGGCATAGCGGCTGGCGAGCTTTCCCTCGCCCATCACCGCGGTGGTCGCGCCCTCGAGGCTGGCGGCGATGGCGCGGAGCGAGGCGCCGCGGCCCTTGAGGTCGGCCTTGGCGTCGAGGCGGGCGGCGACGAGGTCGCCGGCCGGGGTCGCGGCGAGGAGCCGGGCGAGATCGAGCCGCTCGGCCTCGATGCGGGTCTCGATCCGCGGCGGATCGGCCCGCGAATCGACGAGCGCGCGGCCGCCCACGACCCCGCCCGCGAGGCGGAGCTTCAGGGGATCGAGGCGGAGCACGCCGGCCTCGAGCTTCGCCTCGGCCGCCACGTCCTCGGCCGCGAGGGCGCCGAGGCGGATGGTGCGGGCGGCGAGCGAGAGCGCGCCATCGGCCGCGCCGAGCGCCCTGAGCGGCAGCGGATCGCCGGGGAACACCCGCCCGGCCTTGGCGGGTGCCCGCGCCCCGGCCCCCGCGCCCACCTCGCCGGACGCGCCCAGGAAGGGGTCGAGCACCAGCCGCTCGGCCTCGATCCGGGCATTGAGCCGCGGACGCCGGCCCCCGAGCGCGAGCGAGGCGCGGCCCTTGATCTCGCTCTCGCCGACCTTGGCGGCGAGCCCCGAGACCTCGTAGCCGCCGGCCGCGTCCTTGACCCGGGCGGCCAGCCGGAACGGTCCGGCCGGGCCGATGCGCGCGCCCGCGAGGGCGGCGAGGTCGGCGAATTCCGTGCCCTCGGCCTCGACGGCGAGGTCGAGGCCCTTGGCCTTCAGCGGCTCGGCAAGCGCGCCCTCGATCCGCGCGCTCATGCCGCCCGCCGCGAGCGCGAGCCGGACCGGGTAGGGCCCGGTTCCCTCGCCGAGGAGGCGCGCGAGCGGCCCGAGCTCGGCCTCGGCCTCGACGCTCCGCCCCGCCGCATCGCCGCGGGCGGTGATGCGAAGCGGGCGCGCGAGGTCGTCGACCCTGGCCGTGAGCCGCTCCAGCCCGAAGGTCTGCGTCCTTCCGGTCGCCCCGTCGCGGAAGCGGAGCCGGACGTCCTCGATCAGGACCTCGCCGAACCCGGGCACGAACGGGGCGCGCGCGTCAGCCTTCGCGGCGCCCGCCGCCGGCGCCGGGGGCCGGCCCAGCTCCCAGTTGCCGCGCCCCCCGGCGTCGGTCTCAAGGAGGACGTCGGCGCCGGAGAGCACCAGGCGCGCGATCCGCACCTCGCCGGTTAGGAGGGACAGGAGCGAGACCTCGCCCTCGAGCCGGTCGAGCCGCAGCATCGCCGGCTCCGAGCCCCAGGGCGCATTGGCGAGGGTCACTCCCTCGACGGCGAGCGCCGGCGCGAGCCCGAGCCTGAGCCGGACCTCGCCGGCGATCTCGAGCCTGCGGCCGGTGGCGTCGGCAACCCGCTCCTCGACGAACCGCTTGTACTCGGAGACGTCGAGCGAATAGAGGATCGCGATGGCGGCGACGACGACGGCGACGAGCGCGACGGCGACGATCTTGAGCGCCTTCGCGATCCGCGAGCCCTTGCGCCGCCGTGCCGCCATGGCCTGTCTCCTTTCCGCCGATCTCCGCCCCAACCCGCCCCGCGCTCAACCCGCCCCGTGCCCATTGTGCACGGGCGAGACGACGTTGGCCACGACCATGGGCAGGTCGGGGTAGCGATCGACCACCGCGTGCGCGCCGGCCGCGCGCAGCTCGGCCGGGGGGTGATAGCCCCAGGCGACCCCGATCGCCGCGCAGCCCGCGCCCCGGGCCATGACGATGTCGAAGGTGGTGTCGCCGATCATGGCCGTGGCCGCGGCCTCGACCCCGGTCTCGGCCATGGCCGCGAGCAGCAGGTGGGGGTTGGGCTTGCCGGGGCCGTCGTCGGCTGTCTTGAGGACCGCGAAGCGCCGCTCCAGCCCGTGGCGCTCGAGGGTGGCGAGCAGGCCGCGGCGCGACTTGCCGGTGGCGATGCCGAGGAGAACCCCGGCGCGCTCGATCTCCGCCAGGGCGTCGAGGGCGCCGGCGAACAGCGGCTCGTCGTAATCGGGGGCGTGGCGCCGCTCGGCGAAGGCCAGCTTGTAGAGCCCGGTGAGCGCGGCGACGTCGGCGGCCGATCCGGCCGGGAACAGCCGCGCGATCGCCTCCTCGAGCGGCAGGCCCACCACCCGGCGAACCTCGCCGGGACCGGGGGGCGGAAGGCCGCGCGTCGCCGCCGACGCCGCCCATGCGGCCGAGACGGCGGCGGCGATCGCGTGCTGGCTGTCGACCAGGGTTCCGTCGCAGTCGAACACGGCGAGGCGCAAGGGGGCGGTGGCGCGCATGAGGCTCCTTATATAGGCGGACCGGCGAGCCCCAGGAACCGCCGGCTCTCGCGCAGGTGCCGGGGGACCGGCGCCTCCAGGCGAAGGGGCCGTCCCCCCTGGCGCGGAAGCTCGATGGCGAGCGCATGGAGGTGGAGCCGCCCGGCAAGGCCGGGCAGGAACGCCCCCCGCCCGCCGTACTTGCCGTCCCCCAGGATCGGGGTGCCGATCGCCGCCATGTGGGCGCGAAGCTGGTGGGTGCGCCCGGTGAGCGGCTTCAGCTCGACCAGCGCCGCGCGGCGCCCGGCGGCATCCAGGACCCGGTAGAGGGTGACGGCCCGGCGCCCCTCCTCGCCCTCCTCCCCGTCCGCCGCCCGCACCGTCTCGCGCGTCCCGCCCGGGGCGGCCGCCTTGGCGAGCGGGATCTCGATCCGCCCCTGGCGCGGGCGCGGCACCCCCACGACCACGGCGAGATAGGTCTTCACCGTCTCGCGCCGGCGGAAGAGGGCGGCGAGGCGCGCGGCCGCCGCCCCCGAGCGGGCCAGCACGAGCACCCCGCTGGTGTCGCGGTCGAGCCGATGGACCAGCCGCGGGCGCTCGGCCGAGCCGAAGCGAAGCGCATCCAGCATCGCATCCAGGTGCCGCCCGGTGCGCGGGCCCCCCTGGACGGCGAGGCCGGCCGGCTTGTCGATGGCAATCAGGTCGTCGTCGCGGTAGAGGACGAGCCGGCGGAGCGCCTCGGCCTCGGCCCGGCTCGCCGGCTTCGCGGCCGGGGCGGGAGGCGGCCGGGCCCCCTCCTCCTCCGGGAGCCGGGGCGGGAGGCGGACGCTCTGGCCCGCCTCGAGGCGCGCGCCCGCCCGCGCGCGGCCCCCTTCCAGCCGGATCTGGCCGGTGCGCAGGAGCTTCTCGATCCGCCCCTGGGTGAGGCCGGGGAAGCGGCGGCGGAGCCAGCGGTCGAGCCGAAGCCCGGCCTCGCCCGCGGCGACCGCGACGAGGCGCGCGCCGCCCTCGCCCGGGGGCGCGTTCATCCCTCCCCGCCCTCGCGGCGGCGCCTGGCCTCGGAGCGAAGCCGCTCCCAGTACTCGAGCCGCTTCGCCACCTCGCGCTCGAAGCCCCGCTCGCCCGGCTCGTAGAAGCGCCGCCGGGCCATGCCCTCGGGGAAGTAGTCCTGGCCCGAGAAGCCCTCCTCGGTGTCGTGGTCGTAGACGTAGCCGCGGCCGTAGCCGATCTCGCGCATGAGGCGGGTGGGGGCGTTGAGGATGTGCAGGGGCGGCATCAGCGAGCCGGTCTCCCGGGCCGTCCGCGTCGCCGCGCCCAGCGCCCGGTAGACCGCGTTCGACTTCGGCGCCGTGCCGAGATAGAGGACGCACTGGGCGAGCGCGATCTCGCCCTCGGGCGAGCCCAGCCGCTCGTAGGTGTCCCAGGCGGCGAGCGCCTGCACCAGCGCGTTGGGATCGGCGAGCCCCACGTCCTCGGCGGCGAAGCGCACCAGCCGGCGGGCGATGTAGAGGGGGTCCTCGCCGCCGGCAAGCATGCGCGCGAGCCAGTAGAGCGCGGCGTCGGGGTCGGAGCCGCGGAGCGACTTGTGCAGCGCGCTGATCAGGTTGTAGTGGCCCTCCTGGGCCTTGTCGTAGAGGGGGGCGCGCCTCTGCACCGCCGCCGCGAGATCGGCCGGCCCGAGCGGCGGCTCGGCCGGCAGCAGGAACAGCTCCTCGACGAGGTTGAGGAGATAGCGCCCGTCGCCGTCGGCCATGGCCTTGAGCGCGGCCCGGCCCTCAGGCGTAAGCGGCAGCGTGCGGCCCTCGTGGCCCTCGGCGCGACGGACCAGCTCGTCGAGCGCGCCGTCGTCGAGCCGCCTTAAGACCAGCACCTGGCAGCGCGAGAGGAGCGGCGGGTTCAGCTCGAAGGAGGGGTTCTCGGTGGTGGCCCCGACCAGGATCACGGTGCCGTCCTCGACGTAGGCGAGGAAGCTGTCCTGCTGGGCGCGGTTGAAGCGGTGGATCTCGTCGATGAAGAGGAGCGTCCCCTTGCCCGCCTGGCGGCGCCTCTTCGCCTCGTCGAAGGCCTTGCGCAGATCCGCCACCCCCGAGAAGACGGCCGAGAGCTGCACGAACTCGAGGTCGGTGTCCCGGGCGAGGAGGCGCGCGATCGTGGTCTTGCCCGAGCCCGGCGGGCCCCAGAGGATCATCGAGGCGAGGCGGCCCTTGGCCAGCATCCGGCCGATCGGCCCGTCGGGGCCGAGGAGATGGTCCTGGCCGACGACCTCGGCCATCGCGGCGGGCCGCAGCCGATCGGCGAGCGGCCGCGGCGCGAGCGTCTCGAACAGGCCGGCCGACGGCTTCTGCCCCTTCATCCCCGCACCTGAAGGTTGATCACCCGGTCGCCCCGGCGGAGGCTCAGGCGCCAGAGCGCGGGGCGCTCGGCGAGGGCGCCCTTGAGCGCCTTGACCGAGGCGATCGTCTGGCCGTTGACCTCGACCACGATGTCGCCCGGCGCCACCCCGAGCCGATCGGCGATGCCGCCGCGGCGGACCTCGAGCACGATCACGCCCCGTCGCATGGGGTCGATGCCCAGCTCCTCGCCGAGCGCGGGCGAAAGGTTGGCGACCGTCGCCCCCGAGAAGGGCTGCTCGCCGGAAAGCTGGCCGATCTCGCGCGGCGGTATCTCGGGCGGCGCCTCGAGGGGGAGCGTGGCCTCGCGGCGGGCGCCGCGACTCAAGAGCGAAAGCCGGGCGCTCTCGCCCACGGGCAGCGTCGCGATCCGAAAGGCGAGCGCCTCCGGGTCCTGGACCGGCCGGCCGTTGATCTCGGCGATGACGTCGCCGGTCCTGAGCCGGGCGCGCTCGGCGGGCCCGCCGGGGAAGACCTCCTTGACGATCACGCCGCCGGGGCGCGGGAGCCCGAGGGAGGCCGCCATCTCGGCGGTGACGGCCTGGGTCGAGGCCCCCAGCCAGGGGCGGACCAGGCGCCCCGAGACGAGCCCCTTCACCACCGCCCCGACCATGTTCGCGGGGATGGCGAAGCCGATCCCGAGCGAACCTCCGGTCTTCGAGAAGATGGCGGTGTTCACCCCGACGAGCCGGCCGTCCATGTCGACCAGCGCGCCGCCCGAGTTGCCGGGATTGATCGCCGCGTCGGTCTGGATGAAGAAGCGGAAGTCGCTCACCCCCACCTGGGTCCGCGCCAGCGCCGAGACGATGCCGCTGGTCACCGTCTGGCCGACCCCGAAGGGGTTGCCGATGGCGAGCACCAGGTCGCCCACCTCGAGCTCCTCGGAGTCGCGCATCTCGAGGAAGGGAAGGGCCTCGCCGCCGGCGTCGATCCGCAGCACGGCGAGGTCGGTGTGCGGATCGGAGCCGACGATCCGGGCCTCGAACTCGCGCCGGTCGGCGAGGACGACGGTGACCTCGCTGGCCCCCTCGATCACGTGGTTGTTGGTGACGATCAGCCCCTCCGGCGCCACGATCACGCCCGAGCCCAGCGAGTTGCGCACCCGCTCGCGGGGGATGCCGAGGCCGAGGCCCTCGCCGAAGAAGCGGCGGAAGAAGGGGTCGTCGAAGAGCGGCGAGACGGCGCGCTCGCGCACCACCGTGCGGGCGTAGATGTTGACCACCGCCGGGGCGGCGCGCTTGACGACGGGGGCGAAGGAGAGCCGGATCTCGGCCCTCGATTCCGGCACCTTCTGCGCCTCGGCGGGCGGGACGTGGGCGGCGAGGAGGGCGAGCGCGACCAGCGCCGCCTCCGGCGCCCGCCCCGGTCGCTCGAAACCGCAGCCCGGCTTCCTCATCGGTTTCCCTCGCCGCCCCAGGTTAGAGCCTTTTCCTATCGGATTGAACCGGCTGCGTTGGGCGCGGGCGAGGCGATCCGCATGGCGCGCCGCTAAGGGCGATGCGGGGCCATCGGTCGAGCGGCGCAACGCCGCGGGCGCCCGCCCCCGCGCAACCCCATGGGGCCGGGAGATTTTTCGCCGTGGGTTCGTCGAAGGGCTTGACCGTAGTCCCCGCTACGC
>JACQOE010000033.1 GCA_016202695.1 Pseudomonadota bacterium
CCCGGCCCCATGGGGTTGCGCGGGGGCGGGCGCCCGCGCGCAACGCAGCCGGTTCAATCCGATAGGAAAAGGCTCTAAGGCTTGGCGAGCGCCGCCAGCGCCCGACGGTGCGCCTCGGCCGAGCGGGCGCCGAAGCAGGCGAAGATCACCGTCTCGATCCCCGGCCGGCGCGCGACCTCCTCGGCGACGGTGCGGACCGCGATCCCGGCCGCCCGCTCGGGCGGAAAGCCGTAGGCGCCGGTGCCGATCGCCGGGAAGGCGATCGTCTTGAGCCCGTGTTCGCGGGCCAGCGCGAGCGCGTTCCGATAGCACTGGGCGAGGAGCCGCTCCTCGCCCGCCCCGCCCCCCTGCCAGACCGGGCCGACGGTATGGATGACGTGGCGCGCCGGCAGCCGGTAGCCCCGGGTGATGCGGGCCTCGCCGGTGGGGCAGCCGCCGAGCCCGCGGCACTCCTCCTTGAGCTCGGGCCCGGCGGCGCGGTGGATGGCGCCGTCGACCCCGCCGCCGCCGAGGAGGCTCTCGTTGGCGGCGTTGACGATCGCGTCGACCGCGAGCCCGGTGATGTCGGCCTCGACGACCTCGATGCGCGGGTCCATGGCGGCCCTCACGTTCGCCGCGACGGCGCCCCCTCAGCCGGCGACCGCCGCCGCCGCCTCGCGATGGGAAAGCCCGAGCGCGGCGGCGACCGCGGCGTGGGTCACGTCGCCGCGGTGGACGTTGAGCCCGGCCAGGAGATGGGGATCCTCCCGGAGCGCCCGCGGGAAGCCCTTCCCGGCCAGCGCCAGCACGAAGGGGAGCGTGGCGTTGTTGAGGGCGAAGGCCGAGGTGCGGGCGACCGCCCCCGGCATGTTGGTTACGCAATAGTGCACCACCCCCTCCTCGACGTAGGTGGGGTTGGCGTGGGTGGTGGGCCGGCTGGTCTCGAAGCAGCCGCCCTGGTCGATCGAGACGTCGACCATCACCGAGCCGCGGCGCATGCGCTTGACCAGCTTGCGGCTCACCAGCCGGGGCGCCGCCGCGCCCGGAACCAGCACCGCCCCCACCACCAGGTCGGCCTCCGCGACGTAGGTCTCAATCGCGTCGACGGTGGCGTAGATGGTGGTGAGCTTGGCCCCGAACTGGAGGTCGAGCTCGTAGAGGCGGGGCAGCGACTTGTCGATCACCACCACCTTCGCCTCCATGCCCATCGCCACCCGCGCGGCGTTGGTGCCGACGACCCCGCCGCCGAGGATGACGACGCTCGCCGCGGCGACTCCCGGAACCCCGCCGAGCAGGATGCCGGCGCCGCCCGGCTCCTTCTCCAGGCAGTGGGCGCCGACCTGCACCGCCATGCGCCCCGCGACCTCGCTCATCGGCGCCAGGAGCGGCAGGCCGCCGCGGCGGTCGGTGACCGTCTCGTAGGCGATGGCCGTCACCCCGGAGGCGAGCAGCCGCCGGGTGATCTCGGGCTCGGCGGCGAGGTGCAGATAGGTGAAGAGGACCTGCCCCTCGCGCAGCAACGCGCACTCGCCGAGCTGGGGCTCCTTGACCTTGACGATCAGGTCGGCGCGCGAGAAGACCTCGGCGGCGCTGGCGACAACCTCGGCGCCGAGCCCGCGATAGGCCTCGTCGCCGACGCCGATCCCCTCGCCGGCGCCGCTCTGGACCAGCACCGAGTGGCCGTGATGGACCAGCTCGCGCACGCTCGCCGGCACCAGGCCGACGCGGTACTCGTGGGTCTTGATCTCCTTCGGAACGCCGATCAGCATCGCCGCCTCTTCTTACCCCGCGCCCGCCCCGAGCGGGCCGTCGCCGGGCCAAGTCTCCCCTGCCCCGGCGACCCGGTCAACCGTCCCCGGGGCCCTCTTGCGCGAGCGCCCCCGTCCCCCGCCTCAGCCACACCAGAAGCCCCAGGCCGGGAAGCGCGAGGAGCGCGGTGGCGACGAAGAACGGCGCCCAGCCGATCTCCGCCGCCAGCCAGCCCGAGGCGCCCTTGAGCACCCCCGGGACCAGGTTCATGAGCGAGGAGAGGAGCGCGTACTGGGTGGCGGTGAAGGCGACGCTGCAGAGCGCCGAGAGATAGCCGAGGAAGGCCGCCGTCACCAGCCCGCCGGAGAGGTTCTCGACCGTGATCGCGGCGATCAGCATCGGCAGCGACGGCCCGGCGAGAGCGAGGGCGGCGAACATCAGGTTGGAGGCGCCCTGCAGGACGCCGGTGATGAAGAGGCTGGCGAAGAAGCCGAGGCGGGCGACCATCAGCCCGCCGAGGAGCGCGCCGAGGAGCGTCATCGCCAGCCCGTAGACCTTGCTCACCAGGCCGATCTCGCTGAGCGAGAAGCCGAGCCGGAGGTAGAAGGGATTGGCGATCGGCCCCAGCATCTGGTCGGCGAGCTTGAAGAGGGCGACGAAGACGAGGATGCCGAGCCACCCCGGGCGGCGGGCGAAATCGGCCAGCGGGGCGACGACCGCCTCGCGGAAGAAGGCGGCGGGACCGGAGGCGCCGGACCCGACGGGGACCGCCGGCTTCGGCTCGGCGACGGCGAGCGTGGTCGCGATCCCGACCGCCATCGCCGCGCCCATCACCAAGTAGGTGGCGCCCCAGTCGAGCGCGTCGGCGATGAGGAGCGCGCCGCCGCCCGAGACGAGGAGCGCGAGCCGGTACCCGACCACGTAGTTGGCCGCGCTCGCCCCCAGGAGCCCGGTCTCGACCGCCTCGATCCGATAGGCATCGACGACGATGTCCTGGGTGGCGGAGGCGAAGGCGAGGAGGAGCGCGAGGAGGGCGGTGAGGCCGAGCGAGCGGGCGGGGTCGGCGAAGCCGAGGAGGGCGAGCGCGACGACGACGAGCCCCTGCGCGACCAGCATCCACGCCCGCCGGCGGCCGAGCCGCCGCGTCAGCCCGGGGATCGGCAGCCGATCGACCGCCGGCGCCCACAAGAGCTTGAGCGAGTAGGCGAGCGAGACCCAGCCGAAGAAGCCGATGGTGGCCAGCTCCACCCCCGCCCGCTCGAGCCGCGCCGAGAGCGTCGCCGAGGAGAGGAGGTAGGGAATGCCGGCGGCGAATCCGAGCACGGCGATGGCGAGGAGCCGGCGGTCGAGATAGAGGCCAAGGCCCGCGCCCGCCGGCGGGCCGCCCGGCCGGGCCGCGGCGAGGGCCACCTCAGCCGGCCTCGCTGAGCCGCTCGGCCCGCTTGCGCGCGTGCGGATCGAGGAGGCGCTTGCGCAGCCGCACGTGCCGGGGCGTGACCTCGACCAGCTCGTCGTCCTCGATATAGGCGAGCGCCTGCTCGAGGCTGAAGCGCCGCGGCGGGCTGAGGCGCACGGCGTCGTCCTTGCCGGCGGCACGGATGTTGGTGAGGTGCTTGCCCTTCAGCGGATTGACCGCGAGGTCGGTGCCGCGGCTGTGCTCGCCGATGATCATGCCGGGATAGACGCGCGTCCCCGGTTCGATGAAGAGGGCGCCGCGCTCCTCGAGGTTCCAGAGCGCATAGGCTACCGCGGCCCCGTCGGCGTTGGAGATCAGCACCCCGTTGCGCCGCCCGGCGATGGCGCCGCGGTGCGGCCCGTAGCCGTGGAAGATGCGGTACATCACCCCGGTGCCGCGGGTCGCGGTCAGGAACTCGCCATGATAGCCGACCAGCCCGCGCGAAGGCCCGACGAAGGTGAGCCGCGTCTTGCCCCCGCCCGAGGGGCGCATGTCGGTGAGCTCGGCGCGGCGCGCGCTCAGGCCCTCGACCACGGCGCCGGCGAAGGCGTCGTCGACGTCGACCAGGATCTCCTCCAGCGGCTCGAGCCGGGCGCCGGTCACGGGATCGGCGCGGAACAGCACCCGCGGGCGGCTGATCGAGAGCTCGAAGCCGTCGCGGCGCAGGGTCTCGATCAGCACTCCGAGCTGGAGCTCGCCCCGCCCCGCCACCTCGAACCGGTCGGTGTCGCCGGTCTCGCTCACCCGGATGGCGACGTTGCCCTCGGCCTCGCGGAACAGGCGCTCGCGGATCATGCGCGAGGTGACCTTGTCGCCATCGCGCCCGGCGAGCGGCGAGTCGTTGATCCCGAAGGTCATGGCGAGAGTCGGCGGGTCCACCGGCCGGGTAGCGATCGGCACCGCGACCTCGGGATCGGCGAGCGTGTTCGCCACCGTCGCCCGGGCGGTGCCGGCGAGGGCGACGATGTCGCCCGCCTCGGCTTCCTCCACCGGCACGCGATCGAGGCCGCGGAAGGTGAGGAGCTTGGTCACCCGCAGGCGCTCGACCTCGGCCCCGTCGAGGGAGATCGCCTTGATCGTCGTCCCCACCCGGATGCGCCCGGCGTGGATGCGCCCGGTGAGCACACGCCCGAGATAGGGATCGCCCTCGAGCAGCGTCGCCAGCATGGCGAACGGGGCGTCGGGCTCGGCCGCCGGCGGCGGGATATGGGCGAGCACGGTATCGAGGAGGGGGGCCATGCCGACGCGGGGCTCGGCCGGATCGAAGACCGCCCAGCCCTCCTTGGCCGAGGCGTAGAGGGCGGGAAAATCGAGCTGGGCGTCGCTCGCCCCCAGCGCGGAGAGAAGGTCGAAGACCGCGTCGAGCGCCTCGTTCGGGCGCGATTCCGGGCGGTCCACCTTGTTCAGCACCACGATCGGCTTGAGGCCCGCCTCAAGCGCCTTCGCGACCACGAACTTGGTCTGCGGCATCGGCCCGTCGCCGGCGTCGACCACGACGATGGCACCGTCGACCATGCTCATGATCCGCTCGACCTCGCCGCCGAAGTCGGCGTGACCCGGGGTGTCGACGATGTTGATCCGCACCCCCTTCCAGGCGAGCGAGGTGCATTTCGAGAGGATGGTGATGCCGCGCTCGCGCTCGATCTCGCCGCGGTCGAGGGCGCGCTCGGCCACCTGCTGGTTGGCGCGGAAGGTGCCGGCGGCGCGGAACAGGGCGTCGACCAGCGTCGTCTTGCCGTGATCGACGTGGGCGATGATGGCGACGTTGCGCAGCCGCGGCCCCTGTGCCGCGGGCCTCTCCTGATGCCTGGCCATGGTGTGTGCCGTCAGCCCATCCTCTCCGCCACCAGCCGGGCGAGGTCGGCCTCGGGGCGGGCGCCGTAGTGCGAGATCACCTCGGCGGCGGCGATGCTGCCGATGCGCGCCGCGGCCACGAGCCCGTGGCCGTTGGTGAGGCCGTAGAGGAAGCCGGCGGCGTAGAGGTCGCCGGCGCCGGTGGTGTCGACCAGCGCCCTCGCCGGCTCGGCGTCGATCACGTGCACGTCGTCGCCGGCGACGATCACCGAGCCCTTCTCGCTGCGGGTGAGGGCGGCGATCTCGCAACGATGGCGGACCTCCTGGAGGGCGTCGTCGAAGCGCTCGACCTCGAACAGCGACTCGATCTCCGCCTGGTTGGCGAACAGGATGTCGACGTGCCGCTCGATGAGGTCGTGGAACTCGGCGCGATGACGATCGACGCAGAACGGGTCGGACAGGGTGAGCGCCACCTTGCGCCCGGCGCGGCGAGCGACCTCGGCCGCCTTGAGGAACGCCTCCTTGGCCCGCGGCGGGTCCCACAGGTAGCCCTCGAGATAGGTCACCTTCGCGCTCTCGATCAACGCCGGCTGGATGTCCTCGGGGCCGAGCTCGACGCAGGCGCCGAGATAGGTCTGCATGCTGCGCTGGGCGTCCGCCGTGACCAGGATCAGCGAGCGCGCGGTCGGCGCCGTGTTCACGGCCGGGGGCGTGTCGAAGGCCACGCCGGCGGCGCAAATGTCGTGACGGAAGACGCTGCCAAGCTGATCGGTGCTGACCTTGCCGATGAAGCTGGAGCGGCCCCCGAGCGCGGCCACGCCGACGACGGTGTTGGCGGCCGAGCCGCCCGAGCACTCGATCGCCGGGCCCATGACATCGTAAAGGGCGGCGGCCGCGGCGGCGTCGATCAGGGTCATCGCCCCCTTGGCCAGGCCGTGGCGGGCGAGGAAGGCGTCGTCGGTGTGCGCGATCACGTCGACGATCGCGTTGCCGATGCCCACCACGTCGTACCGGATGTCCGCCATCTGCCTCCGCCATCGCCCGTGCCGGGCCCGCGCCGCTCCCCGGCCGGCGGCGCAGTATAGCCGCGCGCCTTCGGCGGACAAGCTTGCCCCGCCAGATGGGCGATCGCCCGGGCGCCGGCA
>JACQOE010000035.1 GCA_016202695.1 Pseudomonadota bacterium
ATCATCGCCGACGAGCCCACCACCGCCCTCGACGTCACCATCCAGGGCCAGATCCTCTACGAGGTGCAGAAGCTCTGCGAGCAGACCGGCACCTCGCTGATCTGGATCACCCACGACCTCGCGGTGGTGGCGGGGCTCGCCGATCGGGTGTGCGTGATGTATGCCGGGCGGATCGTCGAGGAGGGCGCGATCGACGACGTGCTCGACCGCCCGCTGCACCCCTACACGCGCGGCCTCATCGGTTCGCTTCCGAGCCGCAATCGCCGCGGCGCGCCGCTCCACCAGATCCCGGGGATGATGCCCTCGCTCGTCGGCCTCGGGCCGGGGTGCGCCTTCCGCGCCCGCTGCCCGCGGGCGGGGCCGCCCTGCGCCAGCGCGCCCGGGGACTCCGAGCCGGTCGCCGGGCGCCGGGTGCGCTGCTTCTTCCCCCATCTCGAGGGGGCGCCGCCGTGAGGACAGCGCCTCTGGTCGAGCTCAAGGGGCTCTCGAAGCGGTTCGTGAAGCCGCTCGACCTCGCCGGGCGGATCGCGCGGCTCACCGGCGCGGGCGTGCGCGACGAGGTTGTGCAGGCGGTCGATGCGGTCGACCTAGCGGTCGACGAGGGCGAGGTTGTCGGGCTCGTCGGCGAGTCGGGGTGCGGCAAGTCCACCCTCGGGCGCATGGTCGCCGGAGTCCTCGAGCCGACGGCCGGGACGGTGCTCTACCGCGGGCGCGACATCAAGGCGCTGCCGCCCGCTGCGGCGCGACGCGTCTCGCTCAAGACCCAGATGATCTTCCAGGATCCCTTCGCCTCGCTCAATCCGCGCATGCGGGTGAAGGACATCGTCGGCGAGGCGCCGATGGTGCATGGCCTCGTCGGCCGCGGCAGGATCGACGCCTACCTCGACGACCTCCTCCTGCGCTGCGGGCTCGACCCCGCCTACAAGCGGCGCTATCCGCACCAGTTCTCGGGCGGCCAGCGCCAGCGCATCGGGATCGCGCGGGCGCTTGCGGTCGAGCCCGAGTTCCTGGTCTGCGACGAGGCGGTCGCCGCCCTCGACGTCTCGATCCGGGCCCAGATCCTCAATCTCTTCATGAAGCTGAGGGCGGAATTCGCCCTCACCTATCTCTTCATCAGCCACGACCTCGGCGTGGTCGAGCACATCTCGGACCGCATCTACATCATGTACCTGGGGCGGATCGTCGAGAGCGCGCCAACGACGGAGCTGTTCACGGCGCCCAACCACCCCTACACCCGGGCGCTCCTCGCCGAGGTTCCGCGGCTGGAGTCGCGCCACTCGCGCTTCGCCCCGGTCAAGGGCGAGATCCCCTCGCCGCTCGACCCGCCCGCGGGCTGCCACTTCCACCCCCGCTGCCCATTTGCCGGCCCCCGCTGCCGGAGCGAACAACCCGTTCTCAGGGAGATCGCTCCCGGGCGGTTCTCCGCCTGCCACCTGAACGGCCAAGGCTGACCGCCCCGCCCAAGGGCTCCCGGCCCCCGGCCCGCATCTGGCATCCCTATCCGGGAAGCCGCCTTTATGCCCCGAAAGGCCGACTCCGCCTCGGCCATCGATCGCCCGCGCGGGGCGGTTGCCGAGTCCGGTTCCCGGTCCGATAATGGCCGCCCATCGGGTGAGGTCGGCGAGGCTGGGGCGTGCCCGAGCGAGTGACGACCAGCCGAGGAAGGGAGGGCCGGTGCCGGAATTCGACCTTGTGGTTCGCGGCGGCACGGTGGTGACCGCGGCCGACGTCGTGCGCTGCGACGTGGGCGTGAGGGCCGAGCGGGTCGCCGCGTTCGGGGAGCGCCTCGCCGGGGGCGCGAGGGAGATCGACGCCGGCGGGCTCTTGGTGTTCCCGGGCGGGGTGGACAGCCACGTCCACGTCGAGCAGCGCGGCAACGCCAGCGGACCCGGCACCGATACCTTCCTCAGCGCCACCACCTCGGCGGCCTGCGGCGGCACGACCTCGATCCTGTGCTTCGCCCGCCAGGTGAAGGGCGAGACGGTGAGGGAGTCGGTGGTCGATTACCACCGCCGGGCGAAGGCGTCGGTGATCGACTACGGCTTCCATCTGACCGTGACCGACGCGACCGACACGGTCCTCGCGGAGGAGCTTCCGCAACTCATCCGCGACGGCCACCGCTCGCTCAAGTTCTTCATGACCACCGAGCGGAGCCACCTCGACGACACCTCGATCCTGAAGGTTCTGGCGCTGGCCCGGGCGGAGGGGGCGTTCGTCGCCGTGCACGCGGAAAGCTTCGCGGCGACGGAGTGGCTCACGCGCCGGCTCCTCGAGTCCGGGCACTCGGAGGTGAAGTACAACGCCTGCGCCAAGCCGATCACGATCGAGCGCGAGGCCATCCAGCGGGTGATCTCCTACGCCGAGCTCCTCGACGTGCCGCTGCAGATATTCCACGTCAGCGGGGCCGAGGCGGCGGCCGAGATCGAGCGGGCGCAACGGCGGGGGCTGAAGGTCTTCGGCGAGACCTGCCCGCAGTACCTGGTGTTCACGGCCGCCGACCTCGACCGCCCGGTCGAGGAGGCGGTGCGTTACGTGTTCGGGCCGCCGGCGCGCACCCGCGCCGACCACGAGGCGCTGTGGGGGCACTTGCGCCGGGGCGTGCTCAACGTCGTCTCCTCCGACCACGCCCCCCACGCCTACGGCGATCCCGGGGGCAAGCTCGCCGGCGCGCGCAAACGAGGCTTCGCCACCACTCCCCACGGCGTGCCCGGCCTCGAGACCCGCCTTCCCCTCCTCTTCTCGGAGGGAGTGGCGAAGGGGCGAATCGACCTCAACACCTTCGTTTCGCTGGTCGCCGCGAACCCCGCAAAGCTGTTCGGGCTCTATCCCAAGAAGGGCACGCTCGCGGTGGGCTCGGACGCCGACCTCGTGGTCTGGGACCCCAAGCGCGAGGTGCGGATCGGCAACGCCGGGCTCCACCACCGGGTGGACTACACGCCCTACGAGGGCATGACGGTCACCGGCTGGCCGGTGGTGACGGTCTCGCGCGGCGAGGTGATCTACGAGAACGGCCGCGCGCTCGGGCGCGAAGGGCGGGGTCGCTGGCTGCCGCGCGGGCCTTACGATGCCATCAGGCCGCGCGGGCGGTTTCCCATCCCCTTCGACCCGGTCGCGGGCCGGATCGTCGGCGGGTGAGCGCGAGCCACGGAAGAGGAGAATCGGATGAGCCGTGTGATCGTACTGGGGGCGGCGCAGCTCGGGCCCATCGCCCGCGCCGAGGCCCGCGCGGCGGTGGTCGAGCGCCTGATCGCGCTTCTCCGCCGCGCCGACGAGCGGGGCTGCACGCTGGTGGTCTTCCCCGAGCTGGCGCTGACCACGTTCTTCCCGCGCTTCTGGCTCGAGGACGAGTCGGAGATCGACTCCTTCTTCGAGACCGAGATGCCGGGCCCGGCGACGAAGCGGCTGTTCGAGGCCGCGGCCGGACTCGGGATCGGGTTCTACCTCGGCTACGGCGAGTTGGCGCGTGGAAATGGGGCGGTGCGGCGCTACAACGCCTCGATCCTGGTCGACCGCTCGGGCCGGATCGTCGGCAGGTACCGGAAGGTGCACCTGCCGGGAGCCAAGGAGTATGATGCCAAGCGGCGGCGTCACAATTTCGAGAAGCGCTACTTCGAGGTCGGAAACCTCGGCTTCCCGGTCTGGCGGACCATGGGCGGCGTGATGGGGATGTGCCTCTGCAACGACCGGCGCTGGCCCGAGACCTTCCGGGTGATGGGCCTCCAGGGGGTCGAGCTGGTGATGCTCGGCTACAACACCGGCGAGGACAGCGCCTATGCGGACGAGCCGGCGCACGTGCGGATGATGCAGAATCACCTCTGCCTGCAGGCGGGCGCCTACCAGAATGCCACCTGGGTGTGCGGGGTGGCGAAGGCGGGACTGGAGGAGGGCCAGAGGCTGATGGGCGGAAGCGCGATCGTCGCCCCGTCGGGCGAGATCGTGGCCCAGGCGCACACGCTCGGCGACGAGGTGATCGTCGCCGAGTGCGACCTGGACGAGTGCAACTTGGGGAAGTCGACGATGTTCAACTTCGCGGCCCACCGCCGGATCGAGCATTACCGGCTGATCGCCGAGCGGGCGGGCGCGGTTCCGCCGCCCGAGGCGTGAGCGGGCACGGGTGTGACTTGAGACGAGGCTGGAGAGAACCATGGGCGAGAAGATCCTGACCATCAACCCGAACTCCTCGCAGTACATCACCGACGCGCTGAGCGAGGCGCTGGAGCCCCTGCGGATGAAGGGCGGGCCGGCGATCGAGTGCGTGACGCTCAAGGAGGGCCCGCCGGGGATCGAGACCCATCTGCACAAGGCGGTGGTGGTGGAGCCGTTGTGCCGGCTGATCCGGTCGCGGGACAACGAGGCGGGCGCCTTCGTCGTCGCCTGCTTCGGCGATCCCGGATTGCAGGCGGCGCGGGACGCGACCCGCCGGCCGGTGCTGGGCATGGCGGAATCGAGCTTCCTCGCGGCGCTGGCGGTGGGCGAAAGCTTCGGCATCATCGCCACCCAGCCGACCTCGGCCAAGCGCCACGCGCGCTACATACGCGAGCTCGGCCTTGAGGCACGGTACGCCGGCGAGGTCGCGGTCGGGATCGGGATTCTCGATCTGGCGAAGGACAAGAAGGAGACGCTGAGCCGCATGATCGCGGCGGGCAAGCGGCTGCGCGACGAGTTCGGGGCGGCGAGCGTGATCACCGGCTGCGCCGGGATGGCGGGCTTTCGCGCCGCCGTGCAGGAGGCGATCGGCATCCCGGTGATCGAGCCCACACAGGCCGCGGTGACCCTGGCCATCGGCGCCGCCCGCGTCGGCTACGCCTGACGGGACCGGCGAGGATCGCGGGCCATGGCGGCCGGAGCCGTCCCGGAACCGGACGTTCCCCTCGCCGCCCGCCTCTTCGACCGGCTCCGCGCCCAAACCTCCGACGGCATCGGCATCACCCGCGCGAGCTACGGCGAGGGCGAGCAGTTCGGCCACGACCTGGTCGCGGCCTCGGGTCGCGACCTCGGCCTCGAAGTCGCGACCGACTTCGCCGGCAACCTCTATGTCACGCTCCCCGGCCGCGAGCGCTCGGCGAAGCGGCTGATCCTCGGCTCGCACATCGATTCGGTGCCCCAGGGCGGCAACTTCGACGGCGCCGCCGGGGTGCTCGCCGGGCTCGCCGTGGTCGCCGGCCTGAAGAAGGCCGAGGCAACGCTCCGCGAGGACGTGACCGTGATGGCGATCCGGGCCGAGGAGACGCCCTGGTTCCCGTACTCCTTCCTCGGCAGCCGCGCCGCGCTCGGCACCCTGCCCCCGGAGGTCCTCGACCGCGTCAAGCGTTCGGACACCGGCCTGAGCCTGGCCGAGCACATGCGCGCCCTCGGCTTCGAGCCCGAGCGCGTGCGCCGGCGCGAACGGTATCTCACCCCCGGGAACACCGCCGCCTTCATCGAGGTGCACATCGAGCAGGGGCCGGTGCTGGTCGAGGAGAACCTGCCGGTCGCGGTGGTGACCGGAATCCAGGGCAGCACCCGCTGGCGCCACGCCCGAATCACCGGCCGTTACGGGCATTCCGGCGGGGTGCCCAGGCGCTACCGCCGCGACGCGGTGGCCGCCTTCGTCGAGTTCGCGCACCGGGTGGACCGCCGCTGGATCGAGATCGAGGAGGGCGGCACGCAGATGGTCGCCACCTTCTGCGTGGTCAGCACCGATCCCGGGCGCGCGACCATGATGCGGATCGCCGGCGAGGTGGCCTTCGGCCTCGACGTCCGCAGCACCTCGCCGGAGGCGCTCGCGGAGATGGACCGGTTCATCGCCGGGATCATCCCCGAGATCGAGTCGCGCCGGCGGGTGACGTTCGACCTCGGCCCCAACACCGGGGTCAGGCCGGCCCTGGCCGATCCCGGCCTTCGCGCCGGCCTCGTCGCCGCCGCCCGCGCCGCCGGCATCCCGTTCCGGGAGATGCCGAGCGGAGGCGGGCACGACACCCAGGCGTTCCTCGAGGCCGGCATCCCGGCGGCGATGCTGTTCGTGCGCAACGAGAACGACAGCCACAACCCGGACGAGGCGATGGCGATCGAGGACTTCGCCCAGGCTTGCCGGGTGCTGATGGGGATGCTCTGGGCGCGGGCATGAGCCGTCACTCGCCCGCTTCCCCTCAGTAGAGATGACAGGCCGCCCGGTGGCCGGGCGCGAGCTCCCTCGGCGCAGGCGCCTCCGAGAAGCAGCGCCCGAATGCCTTCGGGCAGCGGGTGGAGAAGCGGCAGCCCGGCGGCGGCGCGCTCGGCGAGGGAATGTCGCCCGACAGTACCGGCGGCGGCTCCTCCCCGGGACGGAGCAGCCGCGCGGCGGCGATCAGCGCCTGCGTGTAGGGGTGGAGCGGACGGGTGAACAGCTCCTCCGCCTCCGCCTGCTCGACGATCTGCCCGAGGTACATCACCGCCACCCGGTGGGCGAGGTAGCGCACGGTGGCCAGGTTGTGGGCGATCAGCAGGAAGCTCATCCCGAACCGATCCTGAATCTCCTTGAGAAGGTTCATGATCTGCGCCCGGATCGACACGTCGAGCGCGGACACCGGCTCGTCGAGCACGATCAACTGCGGCCTCAGCGCAAGCGCCCGCGCGATCGCCACCCGCTGGCGCTGGCCGCCCGAGAATTCGTGCGGGAAGTTGCCCGCCATCGTCTCTTCCAGGCCCACCTGGCGGAGGAGGTCGGCCACCACCCCGGGGATCTCCTTCTTCCGGTGCGGCTCGTTGAGGAGGATCGGCTCGGCGATGATCCGGCGCACGCGCATCCGCGGATTGAGCGAGCTCCAGGGGTCCTGGAACACCGCCTGGACCGAGGCACGGTAGCGGCGGAGCTCGTCCTTCGTCGCAACCGCGATGTCGAAGTCCTGGAAGTGGATCGTGCCCGCCGTCGGCCGCTCGAGCAAGAGCAGGAGCTTCGCCGTCGTGCTCTTGCCGCAACCCGACTCGCCGACGATGCCGAACGTCTCGCCCGCGCCGATGACGAACGAGACGTCGTCGACCGCACGAACGGGCGCTCGGGGCGCCAGGAACGGAAGGCCGACCCCCGCCCGGAAGTACTTCCTGAGGTTCCTCGCCTCGATCAGCGGTGCGCGCGCGGTCGTCATCGCACGAACAGCCAGCAGCGGACCGCCCGGCCGCCCTCCAGGGGCACGTCCGGCGGGGGCTCGTCGTGACAGCGCGCCTCGGCGTGCGGGCAGCGGGCCGCAAAGGCGCAGCCTTTCGCCGGCTCGAACACCGAGGGCGGCTGCCCCTCGATCGCGTAGAGGCGCTCGATCCGCGCCTCCACGTCGGGCACCGACCGGAGCAGGGCGACGGTGTAGGGGTGCCTGGGATCGTCGAAGAGCCGCCACGTGTCCGCGGTCTCGACGATCTTTCCGGCGTACATTACCGCCACCCGGTCGCACATCCGCGCCACCACCGCGAAGTCGTGGGTGACGAACAGGATCGCCAGCCGCTCTCTCCGCTGGATCTCCTTCAGCACCTCGAGGTAGGCGGCCTGGATCGTCACGTCCAGCGCGGTCGTCGGCTCGTCGGCGATGAGCACGCTCGGCTTGCCCGAGAGCGCGATCGCACCCACGGCGCGCTGGCGCATCCCGCCGCTGAACTGGTGCGGATAGTCCCCGAGACGCTGTTCGGGATCGGGGATGCGCAGCAGGCGCATCATCTCCGCCGCGATCTTCCTGAGCCGGCTCCCGCGCGCCCCCTGGTGCAGGCGGATGGCCTCGAAGATCTGATTGCCGACCGTAAACACCGGGTTGAGGGCCGTCATCGGGTCCTGCAGCACCAGGGCGATGCGCTTGCCGCGGTAGCGGCGCATCTCCTCGTCGGTCTTGGCCAGCAGGTCCGTCCCCTCGTACAGGACCGCGCCGCCGACGATGCGCGAGGCGGGCTGGGGATTGAGGCGGAGGAGCGACAGGCAGGTCAGGCTCTTTCCCGAGCCCGATTCGCCGACCAGGCCGAGGGTCTCGCCGCGCCGCAGGGCAAAGCTCACGCCGTCGACCGCCCGGCCGACGCCGCGGCTGGTGAAAAGGTGGGTCCGGAGGTCCTTCACCTCCAGGACCGGGCCGGTTGGCGCCTCGCCCACGGTCGCCTCAGATGTTCCGGAGGTGGGGATCGAGCACGTCGCGCACCCAGTCGCCGAACAGGTTGTAGGCAAACACGACGATCATGATCGCCAGGCCGGGGAGAAGGGAAATCCACCACGCGGTCTCGACATAATTCAGGCCCTCCGCAACCATGCCGCCCCAGGTCGGGGTCGGCGGCGGAATGCCGGCACCGAGGAAGGTGAGCGAGGCCTCGACGATGATCGCCCAGCCGACCTGGAGCGTGCACAGCACGACCAGGCTGTTGATCACGTTCGGCAGGATGTGGTGGAAGACGATGTACGTCCCTCCCGCGCCGGCCACGCGCGCGAGGGCGACGAAATCGCGATTCTTGCAGGAGATGACCTCGCTGCGCACCAGACGGGCGAAGCGGGCCCACAGGATGAGCGCGAGCACGGCCACGACCACCCAGAAGCTCGGCCCGATGGTCACCGCCAGCACGAGCGCGATCAGGATGCCGGGAAAGGCGAGGAAGGCATCGGCGGTGCGCATCACGATCACGTCGATCCAGCCGCCCCGGTATCCGGCGACGATGCCGAGCGCGGTGCCGACCAGGCTGCCGAGGAGGAGCGCGCAGGCGGCGACCCCGAGCGAGATGCGCGTCCCCATGATGATGCGGCTGAGGATGTCGCGCCCCAACCGGTCGGTGCCGAGCGGGAACTCCCACATGCCCCCCGCGAACGGGACCGGCGGGCGCTCCGCATAGCGGGGATTGATCCTCTCCGGGTCGTAGGGCACGAGCTGGTCGGCGATGACCGCCACCAGGATGGTCAGCAGGATGACCGCGAGCGGCAGCAGCGGCAGCCGCCGCAGCCTGGCCCACATCCGGGCCGCCGCCGGGAAGACCGCCCGCCGGGCCGCGCCGGGGTCCGCGCCGACGGCCATCGCCTCAGCCCCCGCGCACCCGGGGGTCGACCAGGCCGTAGCTCACGTCGACCAGGAAGTTGATGACGATGACGATGACCGTGAACAGGAGCACGGTGAGCTGCAGCACCGGGAAGTCGCGCCAGAGCGTGGACTCGTAGGCGAGCAGCCCGAGGCCCGGCCAGCCGAACACCACCTCGATGACCACGCCCGAGGCGATGATGATCCCGTACATGAAGCCGATGAAGGTGATGACCGGGATCAGCGCGTTGCGCAGCCCGTGCTTCCATACCACCACCGACTCCCTGAGCCCCTTGGCGCGCGCAAGCTTGATGTACTCGCTGCCCATGACCTCGAGCATGCCCGAGCGCAGCAGCCGGACGATGCCGGCGCTGACCCCCCAGCCGAGCGTCACCGCCGGCAGGATGTAGTGCCGCCACGTGCCCACGCCCGAGGTGGGCAGCCAGCGCAGCCAGACGCCGAAGATGATCACGAACACGATCGCCTTCCAGAACGACGGCACCGACTGGCCGAGGAGCGCGAACCCAAGCCCGACCCGATCCCATGTGCGGCCCCTCTGCGTCGCCGCCACCACTCCCAGCGGTAGGCTGATCGCCAGCGCGATCAGGAGGGCGACGGTCGCCAGCCTGAGCGTGCCTCCCAGCCGCTCGAACACCAGTCGCGTCGCCGGCTGCCCGGTGCGCAGCGACTTGCCGAAGTCGCCCTGGAGGGCGTTCTTGAGGAAAATCAGGTACTGATAAGCGAGCGGCCGGTCGAAGCCCATGCGTTCGATGTAGGCTTGGCGCTCCGCCGGCGTCGCCTCGGGGGCGAGCACGAGGTCGGCCGGACTGCCGGAGGTGCGCGCGAGAGCGAAGATGATGACGCTGGTGATCAGCAGCGTCACCAGGGACTGCATAAGGCGGAAGAAGACCACCCGGATCATCGTCGGCGCCCCGCTCCGGTCATGAGGCGAATACCGGCAGATCGCCGTATGAGTCGTAGAACCAGCGCGCGATGTCGAGCCGCCGGGCGAACCAGACGCCGGGAAAGCCCTTGGCGTAGCGGATGAACCGCTCGACCGCGGCGGCGCGTCCGGGCCGTCCGCTGACCCGCATGTGCAGGCCGACCGATATCATCTTGGGGTGCGTCGCCCCTTCCTCGTAGAGACAGTCGAAGGCGGCCTTCAGCAGCCCGAAGAAGTCGTCCGGATCGGCCAGCCCCGGCGGCCGGTAGAACTTCATGTCGTTGGTTTCGAGGCTGTAGGGAACGACCAGCCATTTGCGGCCCTTGAGGGAGATGAAATAGGGAATGTCGTCGGCGTAGGAGTCGCAGCCGTAGATGAAGCCGCCCTCCTCGGCGAGGAGGGCGTGCGTGAACTCGCTCGCGCCGCGACTGTACCAGCCGCGCGGGCGCTCGCCCGTCAGGCGCTCGATCGCGGCCACCGCCATCGCCATGTGCCGGCGCTCTTCCTCTTCGCCGAGCGAATAGGTCGGCAACCACCTGTAGCCATGGCAGGCCGGCTCGTGCCCGCAGGCGGTGATCTCGCGGCCGGCCTCCGGGTTCAGCTCGAGGGCGTTGGCGCAGATGAAGTAGGTGGCCTTCACCCGCTGGCGCTCGAATATCTCGAGCAGGCGCCAGAACCCGACCCGGCTCCCGTAGTCGAAGATCGATTCGGCGCGGAGGTCGCGATACCCGGACGGGACCGTGTAGCCTTCGCCCGAGGGCTCGGCGGTCGCGTCTCCGTTGAGAGGGGTCCTCTCCGATCCTTCCTCGAAGTTGACGACGAGCGAGACGGCGACCCTCGCCCCGCCGGGCCAGCGGATGGGCGGGCAGTCCCTGCCGTAGCCGATGAATTCGCGGGCGCCCGGCGTGGCCGTCATGTGTCCCTCCCTGCCCGCCGTCACACGGGCCCGGCGTAGTGCGTTCGCCACCACTCGGCGATGTCGCACCGGCGCGCAACCCACACCCCGGGGAAGCCCGAAACGTAGCGCAGGAACAGGTCGAGCTGGCGGGCCCGGGACGGCCGCCCCGAGATGCGCGGCCGCAGCGCGACCGACATCATCCTCGGGCGCGTCTCCCCCTCCATATAGAGGCTGTCGAAGCAGGCCGTCATCGACCGAAGAAAGTTCCCCGGATTCGTGTAGCCCGAGCTCTGCCAGATCGCCCAGAACCGCTCGTCGGTCACGTCGAGGGTGTGCGGGATCGTGAGCCAGCGCCGGCCGCCGACGTCGACGTGATGAGGCAGGTCGTCGCCGTAGGAGTCCGAGTCGTACAGGAAGCCGCCCTCCTCGATCAGGAGCCCGCGGGTGTCGGCGTTGGGCACCCGGCTGCTCCAGCCGACCGGGCGCCGACCCGTGGTGGCCTCGACCGCGGCGACCGTGCGGCGGATGTCGTCGCGCTGGCGATCCCGGGTGACATCGTAATAGGGAACCCAGCGGTAACCGTGTCCGCAAGCCTCGTGGCCGCGGGCGACGATCTCGCGGGCGGCCACGGGGTTGCGCTCCATTGCCAGCCCGCAGCAGAGGAAGGTGGCCTTGGCGCCGTACTTGTCGAGGAGGTCGAGGAGCCGCCAGATGCCGCGGCGCGAGCCGTACTCGAACATGGACTCGATGTTGAGGTCGCGACGCCGGCCCTCGACCACGAGCCCTTCGACGAAGCGCTCGGCCTCGCGGTCGCCATCGGCCGGCGTCTGCTCCGCGCCCTCCTCGAAGTGGACGACAAGAGAGAGCGCGATCCGCGCCCCCTCCGGCCAGCGGATCACCGGGTAGTTCCCGCCGTAGCCGACGAGATCACGCGTCACGCCGTTCTCCCCTCGCGACCGCCGCCGACGGGCCGCGGCCGAGACGACCCCTCCTTATCGCCAACGCGGAGGCCGACCGAACGGACCCCGGCAGGCGGCCTTTCCCGCCCGAAGCCCCCCGCCCTCAGCGCTTCTGGGTCACCGTCTCGATGTGCCAGGCCCAGCCGTAACCCGACGGCGTCCAGGTGCCGACACGGGGGCCGACGGCGGCCACCACGTTCCGCGCGACGATGGTGTAGACCGGGTACTCGCCCCAGGTCTCGCGGTTGATCTTCCGCAGTTCGGTGTCGAGCTTCTTGAGGTCGGCGATGTTCCGCAGGCGGGCGAACTCCGCGTCCATCTTGGGCAGGTTCCAGTAGGACTGGATGAGGCCGCCCGCCTTCTGGCTGATATAGGAGACGCGGAGGTTCTGCATCACCATCGGCCGCGCGCCCCCGGTATCGACGTAGAGGTGGATAGAATAGCTGGTCTCGAACCTCTGCGGGCTCGAGGCGTAGCGCGGCCGGAACGCCCCGAACTCCAGCGGCGTGATCTCGGTCTTGAAGCCGGCGGCGCGCAGGTAGCCGTCGACGAGCTCCATGATCTCCGGCGCCTCTGGGGAGGAGGTGGTCGGCACGGACCAGAGCTTGGCCGGCGTGCCGTCGTAGCCGATCTCCTTCAGGATCTGGCGGGCCATCTCGGGATCGTAGTCATAGAGCGGAAGGTCGCGGTCGAAGCCGAGCGCCACCTCGGTCCAGAACGAATTGGCGACCGGCACGCCCGTGCCCTCGGGAAAGATGCGCTCGACGATCGTCTTCATGTCGATGGCGTGGACCAGTGCCTTGCGGAACAGGGTGTTGTGGCACCAGATGTTTTCCTGCCAGCAGCCCATGAAGGTCAGGTAGGAGACCGTGGAGCCCTTGGCGAAGAGCAGGCGGAGCCCGGCCTTCTTGGCCTCGGTGGCCTGACGGGGGTCGATGAAGGCCATGTCGGCCTCGCCGGAGCGGACCATGGCGAGACGCGCGCTCGCCTGCGGCCGCGGCAGGAGGCGCATGGTCGCGAACTCGGGGATCCGCGACTTGTCCCAGTACTCGGTGTTGGCGGCGAAGCGGAGCTCGACCCCGCGCTGGAAGGAGACGAACTTCCACGGCCCGCTGCCGATCGGGCTGCCGGCGAACTCGTAGCCGTCCGCGGTTTTCTTGAAATTGTGGCGGGCCAGCACGCGGAAATTTCCGTCGCGCGAGCTCAGGATACCGGCGAACGTGGGATCGGGATTGTTGAGGTGGAAGCGGACGGTGTAGTCATCAACCGCCTCGACCTTCTTGAGCTCCTTCTTGAGCGCCCCGCAGAACACGCAGATGGCGTCCTTGGCCACGTAGCGCTCGCCGAAGCTGAAGACCACGTCGTCGGCGGTGAGGGGCTTGCCGTCGTGCCACTTGACGCCGCGGCGGAGCTTGACCGTCAGCACCGTGGCGTCGTTGTTCATCTGCCACGATTCGGCCAGCCCCCGCTCGGCCGAGAGCTCGCCGCCCGGTGCGGTGCCGATCAGGCCGTCGAACGGATGGCCGTTGACGATGAGGTCGGTGCTGGTCCCTATGCCGAGGTCGAGGTGCTCTCGACCGAGGTTGGAAAGCGCGATGGTGAGCTCCCCGCTCGGCTGCGCCTCGACGCCGGCCGGCAAGGCCAGGACGACAGCCGCCACGGCAAACGCACGAAACACTCCGAGTGTGTTCATGACAAGACCTCCTCCTGGAGCGGTCGAGCGCGCTTCTCGCGAGCGCTTCCCCTGACGCGGCTTCGTTCGAGTCCGACGACATTCTGAAGCGATCATGTTAGCCGGCCGATGGACCCCTGTCATCCTCCGATGCGACTCCGCATCCCGGTGTCCGCCTTTGCCGGTTGCCGAAGCGGCCGGGTTGCGCTTTGCTGTGCTCCCGCGGTTGGGGGGGCGGTCCCGGTGCCGCCGGGTTCGGCCGCGGCCGGTGCCCCATGACCTGGAGGAGAGCCCGATGACCCACGACTATCCCCGCGACATGACCGGCTACGGGCCCAATCCGCCCTTCGCCGACTGGCCGGGAGGCGCGCGCCTCGCCCTCAACTTCGTGATGAACTACGAGGAGGGCTCGGAGAACTCGATCGCCGACGGCGACGGCTTTTCCGAGTCGCGGGGGACCGAGATGCCGGACTCGCCGGTGCCGCGCGGGCAGCGCGACCTCGCCGCCGAGTCCATGTTCGAGTACGGCAGCCGGGTCGGCTTCTGGCGGATCACGCGCCTCTTCCGCGAGCGCGACCTGCCGCTCACCATCTTCGCCTGCGCCCTCGCCCTCGAGCGCAATCCGCCGGCGGCGGCGCACATCCGCGAGGCCGAGCTGGATTTCTGCTGCCATGGCTGGCGCTGGATCGAGCACTACAGGCTCGACGAGGAGACCGAGCGGCGACACATCCGGATGGCCGTCGAGTCGCTCACCCGCACGCTCGGCGAGCGCCCGCTCGGCTGGTACTGCCGCTACGGCCCGAGCGTGAACACCCGCCGGCTGGTGGTCGAGGAGGGCGGCTTTCTTTACGATTCCGACTCCTACGCCGACGAGCTCCCGTACTGGGTCACGGTCTCGGGCAAGCCGCATCTCGTGGTCCCCTACTCGCTGACCAACAACGACGGCAAGTTCGGCCGCGGCAACATCGCCACCGGCGGCCAGTTCTTCGAGTTCTTGCGCGATGCCTTCGACATGCTCTACGCCGAGGGCGCGCGCACCCCGAAGATGATGTCGGTCGGGCTGCACATGCGGACCGTCGGTCACCCGGCGCGCGCGAGCGGCCTCGCCCGCTTCCTCGACCACGTGAAGCGACACGCCGACGTCTGGGTCTGCCGACGGATCGACATCGCCCGGCACTGGCGCGAGCGCCATCCCTGCCCGGCCGGAAAGGGATAGATCGCCATGCGTGTCAAGCTCGCCCCCCTCGCCGCCGAGGTCTTCGCCCCCTTCGGGACGGTGGCGGTCTCGCCGGCGGAGGGCCTTCGCGCCGATCTCTCCGGCGCGCTCCAGAACTGGCGCAGCGACGCCCGGGCCAGGCTCTCCCTCAACAATCGCCCGCCGACGGCGCTGCCCCACCTCGGTCCGATGATGGAGCGGCACCCCTACTCCTCGCAGACCTTCATGCCGCTCCAGGTCTCCCGCTACCTGGCGATCGTCGCCCCGCCCGGCCCGGGCGGGGGCCCCGACCTTCGGCGGCTCCTGGGCTTCGTCGCGAGCGGCAAGCAGGTGGTGAGCTACAATGCCGCGACCTGGCACTTCCCGCTCACCGTCCTCGACACCCACGGCAAGTTCGCCGTCCTCATGTGGACGGTCGGCCACGACGACACGGAGTTCGTGACCCTGCCGGAGCCGCTCGAGATCGACCCGGTGTGAGACTCAGCTTCGCGAGCTGGGCCGGTAGAAGGGGTCGCGCGATTCGCCGGCGAGGTAGCCGTCGTAGAAGCGCTTGACGAAGGGCAGCACCTTGCGCGCCGTCTCGCGGCGGCGGATCTCGTCGGCCGCGAGCGGGGCCTGCAGCGCCTCGGCCAGCTCGGCCAGCACCGCCTCCTTGTCGATCCGGGTGAAGCGCCCGTCGCGGTAGATCGGATCGCCCGCCACCACCACCGTCTCGACGCTCCCCGGCCGGGCCCGCGCGATCAGCGCCTCCACCACCGAGACCCCCTGCGAGAGGTCGAGATAGGGCTCGGCGATCTTCCGCCAGCCCACCAGCGAGAGGTCGCAGGCCCTGCCCGGCTCCAGGGTGCCGATCCCGGCCCCGAACGGAGTCGTGTGCGCGCCGTGCTCGGTCGCCATGCGCAGCACCTGCGCCGCGGTCGGCACCGCGTCGTCCATCCCCGGCACCCGGTGCAGCCGCAGCACCAGGCGCATCTCCTGGAGCATGTCGCGGTCGTCGTTGATCCCCGCCTCGTCGAGCCCGATCGCCACCCGCACTCCGCGCGACTCGAAGGCGTTGAGCGGCGCCACCCCGCTCCGCAGCCTCAGGTTCGAGCTGCAGTTGTGGCAGATGCAGGTGCCGGTCTCGGCCGCGAGGTCGATGTCCGCCTCGCTCAGCCACACCCCGTGGCCCATGGTCATGCGGGGGCCGAGCAGGCCGAACGCCTCGTGCAGGTAGCGGACCGCGCTCCCCCCCGTCCGCCGCCGCGCATACTCCTTCTGGTAGGCGGTCTCCAGCACGTGCATGTGCAGCGGAACCTTGAACCGCTCGGAGCACTCCTTGAGCAGCCCGAGCGCCCGGTCCGAGCACCAGTGCAGATTGGCAGGCGCGAGCTGGATGCGCACCCGATCCTCCTGGCCGTATTCGGCATGCAGGTGCTCGAAGAGCGCAAAGTAATCCTCGATCGGCATCGCCTGGGCGGAGAGGACCTCGGCGACGCCGGGGCCGATGTCGGCGGGGAGCGAGTCGATGAACGCCTGGTCGTCGCCGTAGACCAGCCGGTTCTGGTCCCTCATCCCGTAGGCATAGGAGACGCGCATGCCGATGTCCCGGTAGGCCTTGATCACCTTGCCCGCCGCCTCGACCACGCCCTTGAGCCCGCCGCGCGCGCGGCTGTGGAGATGCTGCACCGTGGTGATGCCGGAGGCGATCATCTCGAAGGCCGAGTAGAGCGTGTCGAGGTAGAGATCGACGACCCGCGCACCCATGCGGCTCGCGAACCACAGCTCCAGCGGATGATCGGGCGAGCCGAGCTGGAGCGGCGTCAGCCCGACATGGTGATGGGCGTTGACGAAGCCGGGCACCACCACGTGATCCGCCGAGCCGATCACCTCGTCCGCCCGGTGCTTTCGGGACAGGTCCGCGAACGGCCCGACCTCGACGACCTCGCCGTCGCGCTGGAACACCGCCCCGTCCTCGACGAGGTCGACCTCGGTCCGGCTCACGACCCGGCGGATCACGTAGCGGCCACGGATCAAGGACGACGGCATCGGTTTCCCTCCCTCGAACGGTCAGAAGAGACAGAGATGACGAGCCCCCCGCCGAGAAGGGCCTTCGCGTTTGCCCGGCGGCGCCCAACCGCCGGCGGCGAACCTATTTCGCCTGCCTGATCGTCTCGAAGTGCCAGGCGAAGCCGTAGTCCGTGGGTGTCCAGCCCGCGACCCGCTTGCCGGCCACGGCCACCACGTTGCGCGCGGCAATGGTGAAGAACGGGTACTCGCCCCAGGTCTCCTGGTTCAGTTTCAGGAGCTCGCGCCGGAGGGTCTCGAGCGAGGCGATCTGGTGCAGCCGACGGTACTCGGCGTCGATCTTGGCCAAGTCCCAGTAACCCTGGATCAGGCCGCCTTGTTTCTGGCTGATCCACGAGATGGTGAGGTTGTGGATCACGTCGGGACGAGCGCCGGCGGCGTTGACGTGCAGGTGCGCGGCGTAGTTGGCCGGGAAGTTCTGCGGCGGCTGCGCGTAGCGCGGCCGGAAGGCGCCGAACTCCAGCGGCGTGACCTCGGTCTTGAAGCCGGCGGCGCGCAGGTATCCGTCGACCAGCTGCATGATTTCCGGCGTCTCCGGGCTCGAGTTGGTCGGCGCCACCCAGATCTTCACCGGCGTGCCGTCGTAGCCGATCTCCTTGAGGAGCTGGCGCGCGGCCTCGGGATCGAAGTCGTAGAACGGCAGCTTCGGGTCGTAGCCGTAGGCGACCGGGATCCAGACCGAATTCGCCACCCTGTGCCCAGTCCCCTCCGGGAACGCGCGGCCGAAGATTGCCTCCATGTCGATGGCGTGGACCATCGCCTTCCGGAACAGGGTGTTGTGGCACCAGATGTTCTCCTGCCAGCAGCCGAGGAAGGAGAGGATGGTGATCGTCGCCCCCTTGGAGGCGAACAGCTTGAGTCCCAGCGAGCGCGCCTCGGGAGCCTGGCGGAGGTCGATGAAGGCGAAGTCTGCCTCGCCGGCGCGGACCATGGCTAGGCGCGTCGCCGGCTGGGTGCGCGGGACGAGCCGCATGGTCGCGAACTCGGGGATGCGGGCCTTGTCCCAGTAGTCCGTGTTGGCCGCGAAGCGGGCCTCGACGCCGCGCTGGAAGGAGACGAATTTCCACGGTCCGGTGCCGATCGGGTTGCCGGCCAACTGGTAACCTTCGTCGGTCTTCTTGAAGCTTTGCGGCGCCATCAGGCGGAAGTTCGTGTCGCGGCCGCTGAGCGTGGCGGGGAAGGTCGGGTTCGTCCCGCTCAGCGTGAACCGCACCGTGTAGTCGTCGAGCGCCTTCACCTCCTTCACGTCCGTCTTGAGCGAGCCGCAGAAGGTGCAGGTCGCGTCCTTGGCGCGGAACCGCTCGCCGAAGTTGAACACCACGTCGGCGGCGGTGAACGGCTTGCCGTCGTGCCAGCGCACGTTCCGGCGCAGCTTGACCGTGAGCTCGGTCGCCGCGGCGTTCATCTGCCACGACTCGGCGAGCCCGCGTTCCGGCGCCAGCTCCCCGGCCGCGGTGGCGCCGATGAGCGCGTCGTACGGGTGGCTGTTGAACTGCAGCTCCTGGGTGGACGTGAGCCCGACGTCGAGCTGCTCCTTGCCGAAGGTCGGCACGACGACGGTCAGTTCACCGGCCGGTTGCGCCACGACAGCGTCGGGCGCCGCTACCGCTAGCGTCGACGCCATGGCGAGTGCGCGGATTCCTCCTCCGAGACGCATGTGATCCCCTCCCTGTCTGCGTGCTCCGGCGCGACCCGCGGGCATCGGCAGCCAAGCTCGCCGTCGCTCAGGCCCCGAACCGCCGCTACGGCCGCTCGCCCGGTCAAACGCCCGACCGAAGATTAAAGGCCATTGCGCTCGCTTCCGCAAGCCGCGGCGCGGTCCGGTAGTGATTCATTTCGCCCTCACGCCTCGACAGGCTCGGCATGAGGGCCTTGAAAATCCGCCTCACGCCTCAAGCCCGTCGAAGGGTGAGGCAGTTCAAAATGAGTCACTACCCGGGTGCCGGCGCCGCGGGGCCGGCCACGCAAGCCGGGGCGCGGCGCTTTGGGAATATCTTTCCGCCCCGCAAGCGGCTATGGTTCGGCGACGACTCCGCCACGCCTTCGCCCCGCTCCCCGCCATGCCGACCGATCCGGTCCCCACCGTCGCCGCCTCGCCCGCGGGCTTTCGCCTGCGGGGGGTCGGCATCGTCGCGATCTTCGCGGTCGCGGGGCTGCTGAGCATGTTCCTGCGCTCGTCGCACTCGGCGATCGCCCCCGAGATCATGCGCGACCTCGCGCTCGGAGCCGAGGCCCTGAGTGTGATGACGAGCGCCTATTTCTTCGCCTACAGCCTGAGCCAGCCGCTCGTCGGCATCCTGCTGGACCGCTTCGGTCCGCGCCTCACGGTTCCCGGCGGGCTGGTGCTGGCGGTCCTCGGCGCCCTCGTCTTCGGCGCCGCCCATTCCCTCGAGACCTCTTTCCTCGGGCGCTTCCTGATGGGCCTCGGCTGCGCGCCGATCTTCATGGGCGCGTTCGTCGTCACCGCCCGCTGGTTCGCGCCGGAACGCTTCGGCACGGTGGCGGGGGTGATCTCGGCGGTCGGTTACGGCGGCAACATGGTGGCGGCGACGCCGATGGCCCTCGCCAGCCTGGTCATGGGCTGGCGGTGGGCCTTTGCCGCGATCGCGGTCGCCGCCGTCGCCGTGGGGCTGGCGCTCCTCGTGGTAGTGAGGGACGCGCCGCCCGGCCATCCCGCACACGCGCACAGGCCGGAGAGCCTGAGCGCGGTGGCGCGCGGCGTCGGCCAGGTGCTCGCCAACCGCCAGATGCACCGCCTGCTGGCCATCGCCGTCACCTGCTACTCGGTCATCGCCGCCGTCTTCACGCTGTGGGCCGGACCCTATCTCAACGACGTCTTCGGGCTCGACGGGGTGGCGCGCGGCAACGTCCTCCTGGCCATGGCTCTGGCGACCGTGGTCGGGAGCTTCGCCTACGGCTCCCTCGACCGGGTCTTCAACACCCGCAAGGGGCTGGTCCTCGCCGGCTCGGGATCGAGCGTCGTCGTTCTCCTGGTCATGGCGCTGTGGCCGGAGCCCGGCGTCGCCGTCGCCTCGGCGCTGCTCACCCTGTTCGGCCTGGTCTCCGCCTTCGGCGTGGTGGTCACGGTCCACTGCCGGTCGCTTTTTCCCGATCACATGGCCGGGCGGGCCATGACCACGGCCAACCTGGTGATGACGATGAGCGCGGCCCTGGTGCAGACGCTCACCGGCCTCATCGTCGGCGCCTTCCCAACCGCCGACGGCCTCTCCCCGTCCGCCGCCTACCGGGCCGTCTTCCTGTTCCTCGCCGCCATCACCGTCGCCGCCATGCTGATCTATCGCGGCATCGCCGACGTGCGGCCCGGCGACCCGCGCCCGGGCGCCTAATCGGCCAACCTGCGAGCCGAGCCGGCCGCCGCCCGCTCGGCCGTTGACAGTGCGCCGGGCCAAGTCTATTGGTCGAAGAACACGAAGGAGGGAGGAACGGCGCGTGAACATGGGCGGTTTGGGTCGATTTCGAGCCGCCGCCTGAGGCCGTACCGCATCGCTCGGACCCATCCCTGGCGCCCCTGTTTCCGAGGCCCGATCGAGCGGGCGTTCCGGCGTGCGATGCGGTCCTCCTCCTTCGCTCTCCCGGGCCCCGCGCTC
>JACQOE010000036.1 GCA_016202695.1 Pseudomonadota bacterium
CTCGAGCACCGAGATGTCGAAGGTGCCGCCGCCAAGGTCGTAGACGGCGACGGTGCCGCCGTGCTTCTTGTCCATGCCGTAGGCGAGCGCCGCCGCGGTCGGCTCGTTGATGATGCGCAGCACCTCGAGCCCGGCGATGCGGCCGGCGTCCTTGGTCGCCTGGCGCTGGGAATCGTTGAAGTAGGCGGGAACCGTGATCACCGCCTGCTCGACCGTCTCGCCGAGGTGGCGCTCGGCGGTCTCCTTCATCTTCTGCAGGATGAAGGCGCTGATCTGGCTCGGCGAGTACTTCTCGCCCCGCACCTGCACCCAGGCGTCGCCGTTCGGCCCCTCGATGATCTTGTAGGGCACCAGCCCCATGTCTTTCTTGGTCATGGGATCGTCGAAGCGCCGGCCGATCAGCCGCTTGATCGCGAACAGCGTGTTCTCGGGATTGGTCACCGCCTGGCGCTTGGCCGCTTGGCCGACGAGGCGCTCGGCGGACTCGAGGAAGGCGACCATCGACGGGGTGGTGCGGGCGCCTTCGGCGTTCTCGATCACGCGAACGTCCTTGCCCTCCATCAGGGCCACGCACGAGTTGGTGGTGCCGAGATCGATACCGATGACTTTGCTCATGGACTCCTCATCCGTTGCGGCAGGTCACTTGCGGCCTTGGAAAAAGCACCGGCAAATGCCTCCTTGAAGCTGCGGCGGCACCCGGGTTTCGCCGCGCCCGAGCCGGGCGGCCCACCGCCGGGGATCGCCAAACAGGGCTTATATATGGTGATAGCAAATTTCCTGCAACATCGCGCCCGCGCCGGGGCTTTCGCGCCCGCCCGCCGGACGCCGCGCCGATCCCGGCGGCGATGATCGTCTCGGCGAGCTACCGGACCGACATCCCCGCCTTCTTCGCTCCCTGGTTCCTGGGCCGGCTCGAGGCGGGATTCTGCCGCGTCGCCAACCCCTACGGCGGGCCGCCCTACACCGTGTCGCTGCGCCCCGGGGCGGTGGACGGCTTCGTCTTTTGGACCCGCAACGCCGCCCCCTTCGCCGACGCCCTCGCCGAGGTCCGCCGGCGAGGCCACCCCTTCGTCGTCCAGTTCACCCTCACCGGCTATCCCCGGGCGCTGGAGCGCTCGGTCCCGGCCATCGAGGCGGGGATCGCGCAGATGCGCGAAGTCGCCCGTCGCTACGGCCCGCGGGCCGTGGTCTGGCGCTACGATCCGATCCTCGTCACCTCGCTCACCCCCGCCGACTGGCACGCGGCCCACTTCGCCGCCCTCGCCCGGCGCCTGCGGGGGGTTTCGGACGAGGTCGTCACCTCGTTCGCCCAGATCTACCGCAAGACCGCCCGCAACCTCGCCCGCGCCGCCCGCGCGCACGGCTTCGACTGGCGCGATCCCGGCGCCGAGGACAAGCGCGCCCTCCTCCTCCGGCTGGCCGAGGCGGCGGCGGGGTGCGCCATGCGCCTCACCCTCTGCACCCAGCCCGCGCTCGCGGATGCCGGCCTCCCGGCCGCCGCCTGCATCGACGGGGCGCGCCTCGCCGACATCGCCGGGCGCCCCATCCGCGCCCGCCGCAAGGGCAACCGGCCCGGCTGCCTCTGCGCCGAATCGCGCGACATCGGCGCCTACGACACCTGCCCGCAGGGTTGCGTCTACTGCTATGCGGTCGAAAGCCGCGCCGCCGCCCGGCGCGGCCTTCGCGCCCACGATCCGGCGGGCGCGGCGCTGGTGCCGCTCGCCCGCCGCCCTCAGGCGCTGCCGTCGTAGCGCCGGCCAGCGCCCTCGGCGGGGCCGCGCTCGGCCTCCTGATAGGCCCTGTCGGCGCCTCGGCCCCGGGCGCCCTCGTCCGCCTCCGCGGCCGCCGCGCCGCCGCCCGGCGCCTCGGGGGCGGGGGGGCCGGCGTCGCGCGGCGGGCCGCCCTTGGCCACCGCTACCATCGCCGGGCGCAGGAGCCGGTCGTGGATGGTGTAGCCCGAGGCCATCTCCTGCACCACAGTCCCGGCCGGGGCGGCGGCGTCCTCGACCTCGAAGACGGCCTGGTGGAGCTCGGCGTTGAAGGGCCGGCCGAGCGCCTCGATGCGGCGGATGTGATGGCGCTGGAAGGCCGCCTCGAGCTCGCGCTCGGTCATCTCCACCCCGGCGAGCAGGGTCTTGAGGAGGTCGTTGCCGTCGCGCGCCTCGGGGGGCACGCTGGCGATGGCCCGGCGCAGGTTCTCGGCGACCGCGATCATGTCGCGGGCAAAGTTCGCCGCCGCGTAGCGGAGCGCGTCCTGGCGCTCGCGCTCGGCCCGGCGGCGCAGGTTCTCGATCTCGGCCCGGGCCCGGAGATGCCGATCGGTGAGCGCGGCCACCTCGGCCTCGAGCTCGGCCACCCGCGCCGGCGAGGCCGGGGGCGCGGCCTCGGGCGTCGGGCCGGCGCCCTCGGCGCCCGCCTCGGCGGCGACGGCGGCGGCCTCGGCCACCGCCGCGCTCTCGACCGGCCCCGCCTCCGCTTCCGCCGCGGCCCGCTCGGACTCTTCCTCTTCCTCTATCGACATCCGTAAGTCGCGCCTTTTCCGGCCCGTTTCATCCCATCAGCCGGCTGATCAGCTTCGACGTGTAGTCGACCATGGGGATGATCCGGGCATAGTTGATGCGGGTGGGGCCGATGACGCCGACCGCGCCGATGATGCGCTGGCGGCTTCCCCGGAAGGGGGCCACGATCATCGAGCAGCCGGTGACCCCGAAGAGCTGGTTGTCGGCGCCGATGAAGATCTGCACGCCCTCGGCCCGGTTGGAGAGGTCGAGGAGCTTGATCATGGTTTCCTTGGTCTCGAGCTTCTGGAAGAGGTCGCGGATGCGGTCGAGATCCTCGAGCGCGGTGACCTCGTCGAGGAGGTGGGACTGGCCGCGGACGATGAGCGAGCCGCCCTCCATGCCCCCGGCCCAGGTCGCCAGCCCCGCCGCGACCACCTTCTTGGTCAGCTCGTTGAGTTCCGAGCGCTCCTGCTCCAGCTCCTCCTGAACCCGCCGGCAGGCCTCCTCGATGGTCCGCCCGACGATGCGGGCGTTGAGGTAGTTGCTGGCCTGGATCAGCGCCGCGGGCGGGAGCCCGGCCGGCACCTCGATGATCCGGTTCTCGACAATGCCGTCCTCGCTCACCAGCACCACCAGCGCCCGGCCCGGGGCGAGGTTGACGAACTCGATGTGCTTGAGCGGGCTCTCGCTCTTGGGTGCGAGCACGAGCCCGGCGCACTGCGACAGGCCGGCGAGCGCACTTGTCGCCTCCTCGAGGAGGGTGTCCAGGCCGTGGTGGCGGGGATCGCACTGGGTGTCGATGCTGCGCCGCTCCTCCTCGGTCAGCTCGCCCACCTCGAGCAGGCCGTCGACGAACATCCGCAGCCCCATCTCGGTCGGCAGCCGCCCGGCCGAGGTGTGGGGCGCATAGAGGAGCCCGGCGTCCTCGAGATCGGCCATGACGTTGCGGATCGTCGCCGGCGAGAGCTTCGTCTCCAGCCGGCGCGAGAGCGTCCGCGACCCGATCGGATCGCCGGTTTCCACGTAGGCGTCGACGATGAGTTTGAATATCTGGCGGGAGCGCTCGTTGAGCTCGTCGACCACCCGGCTGGTGGCAACCGGCATGCGAATAAGCTGTTGCATCGCCTGCATGATTTCCCTGTTGCCGCCTCGCTCACCGAATCTAGTCACGGCCACCCCCCGCGTCAACCGCGACCGCCCGTGGCGGGCTGGACGCGGACCGCCGGGCGGGCTAGGGTCGCGCCCCTTGAAACGCGAGACGCGGAGACGACGATGCGACCCTCGGGCCGAGCCCCCGACCAGATGCGCCCGGTGAGCCTGGAGGTCGGCGTCAACAAGTACGCCGAGGGCTCGTGCCTGGCACGCTTCGGCGACACCCAGGTGCTGTGCATGGCGAGCGTCGAGGACCGGGTGCCGATGTGGCTCAAGGGCACCGGCCTCGGCTGGGTGACCGGCGAGTACGGCATGCTGCCGCGCGCCACCGAGGAGCGCACCGACCGCGAGGCGGCGCGCGGCCGCCAGGGCGGGCGCACCCAGGAGATCCAGCGCCTGATCGGGCGGAGCCTGCGTGCGGTCACCGACCGCAAGGCGCTGGGCGAGTTCCAGATCCGGATCGACTGCGACGTCCTGCAGGCCGACGGCGGTACCCGCACCGCCGCCATCACCGGCGGCTACGTGGCGCTGCACCTCGCCTGCCAGCGGATGAAGGACCTCGGCCTCCTCAAGCGGCTCCCCTTCACCGACCAGGTCGCCGCGGTCTCCTGCGGCCTCTACAAGGAGATCCCGGTCCTCGACCTCGACTACGCCGAGGACAGCGCCGCCCGCGCCGACGCCAACTTCGTGCTCACCGGCGCCGGGGCGATCGTCGAGCTGCAGGGCACGGCCGAGCAGTCGGCCTTCGCCGAGGAGGAGTTCCAGGCGATGCTGCGGCTCGCCCGCAAGGGGATCGGAGAGCTCGTTCTCGCCCAGCGCCGGGCCCTCGATCTCAAATAGCCGAAGCCGATGGCGCGGCGCCTCGCCGGACGGCGGCTGGTCATCGCCACCCACAACCGGGGAAAGTTGGCCGAGATCGCGGCCCTGCTCGCGCCCCTCGCCATCGCCGTCGTCGCGGCAGGCGATCTCGGCCTTCCCGAGCCGGCGGAGACCGGCCGGACCTTCGCCGAGAACGCCCGGCTCAAGGCCCTCGCCGCCGCCCGCGGCGCCCGCCTTCCGGCGCTCGCCGACGACTCCGGGCTCGAGGTCGCCGCCCTCGCCGGCCGGCCGGGGATCGAGTCGGCCCGCTGGGCCGGCCCCGCGCGCGACTTCGCCGCCGCCATGCGGCGGGTGGAGGAGGCGCTCCGCGCGCTCGCGCCCGCGCTTGACCGCCGCGCCCGCTTCGTCTGCGCCCTTGCCCTCGCCTGGCCCGACGGCCACGTCGAGCCCTTCGAGGGCCGGATCGAGGGCCGCGTCGTCTGGCCGCCGCGGGGCGGACGCGGCTTCGGCTACGACCCCATATTCGTGCCCGAGGGATACGAGGAGACCTTCGGCGAGATGGATCCTGCCATGAAGCACGCGATCAGCCACCGGGCGGCGGCCTTCCGCAAGCTGATCTCCGCCTGCCTCGCCGGGGAAGGCGCGTGAGCCCCACCCCCACCCGCGTCGCGCCGGCGCCGGAGCCCGCGGGCGACCTCGCGGTCTACGTCCACTGGCCGTTCTGCGAGTCGAAGTGCCCCTATTGCAGCTTCAACAGCCACGTCCGCGATGGCGTCGACCAGGGGCGCTGGCGCCGGGCGCTCCTCGCCGAGCTCGATCACGGCGCCGCCCCGCTCGCCGGGCGGCGCGTGGGCAGCCTCTTCTTCGGCGGCGGCACGCCGTCGCTGATGTCGCCGGAGACGGTGGCGGCGGTGATCGCCCGGGTCGGCGCCCTCTGGCCGCTCGCCCCCGACCTCGAGGTGACGCTGGAGGCCAACCCCTCCTCGGCCGAGGCCGGACGCTTCGCCGAGCTCGCCGCCGCCGGCGTCGACCGGCTCTCGCTCGGGGTCCAGGCGCTGGACGAGGCGGCGCTCCGCTTCCTCGGCCGGCGCCACGGGGTGGGCGAGGCGCTGGCCGCGCTCGCCGCCGCGCGCGCGACCTTCCCCCGCGTCTCGCTCGACCTCATCTACGCCCGCCCGGGCCAGTCGCGGGCGGCGTGGCTGGCCGAGCTCGACCGGGCGCTCGCCCTTCAAACCGAGCACCTGTCGCTCTACCAGCTCACCATCGAGCCGGGGACCGGGTTCTGGATCCGCCATCGGCGAGGCGAGATCCGCACCCCCCGCGAACAAAGCGCCGCCGTTCTATTCGCCGCCACCGAGGAGCGCATGGCCGCGGCCGGCCTTCGCGCCTACGAGGTCTCCAACTACGCCCGACCCGGGGCCGAGTGCCGCCACAACCTCGCCTACTGGCGGGGCGGCGACTATCTCGGCGTCGGCCCCGGCGCGCACGGCCGCATCACCCTCGCCGACGGCCCCGGGGGCGAGCGGCGGACCGTCGCCACCGCGCGCCTCTCGGGCCCCGAGGCCTGGCTCGAACGGGTCGAGGCCGAGGGGCACGGCACGCGCGAGAGCGTCGCCCTGTCCCGGCGCGAGCGGATCGAGGAGCTGGTGATGATGGGGCTCCGGCTCGACGCCGGAATCGAGCGCGACCGCTTCGCCCGCCTCGCCGGCGAGGGAATCGAGGAGGCGATCGCCCCGGCGCGCCTCGCGCCGCTGATCGAGCAGGGGTTCCTTCTCGCCGATTCGCGCGGGCTCCGCGCCACCGCCGCCGGCCGGCTCCGGCTCGACGCCGTGCTCGCCTTCCTCCTCGCCTGACCCGGGCGCCGCGGCCGGCTCTAGACCGCGAGGTAGGCCGCCCTCAGCTCCTCGCTGCCGGCGAGCGCGGCCATGCCGCCGGCGAAGCGGATGCGGCCCCTCTCGATCACGTAGGCGCGATCCGCGAGCGCGGTGGCGAAGGCCAGGTTCTGCTCGGAGAGGAGAATCGAGAGGCCCTCGCCCTTGAGCCCGCCCAGGCTCGCCGCGAGACGCTCGGCGAGCACCGGGGCGAGCCCCTCGGAGGGCTCGTCGAGGAGGAGCGCCGAGGGATTGCCGATCAGCGTGCGGGCGATCGAGAGCATCTGCTGCTCGCCGCCGCTCAAGGTGCCGGCGCGGCGGCGCTGAAGCTCGGCCAGAGCCGGGAACAGCGCGAACAGGCGCTCGCGCGTCCAGGCGGGGGCGCCGGCGCGCGCCGGGCGGCGGCCGACCTCGAGGTTCTCGGCCACCGTCAGGCCGGCGAACACCCGCCGGTCCTCGGGCACGTAGCCGAGCCCGAGGCGGGCGATGCGATAGGGGGGAAGCGGGCGCAGATCGCGGCCCTCGAAGCGGAGCTCGCCCTCCACCCGGCTCGGCGCCGAGGGGCCCACCCGGACGATGCTCTTGAGCGTGGTCGACTTGCCGGCGCCGTTGCGGCCCATGAGCGCCACCACCTCGCCCCGGCCGAGCGCGAGCTCGACCCCGAACAGCACCTGCGCCCGGCCGTAGAAGGCATCGAGCGCCCTCACCGCGAGGATCGGGCCGGTCGCGGGCCCGGCGCCGCTCAAGCCCCGGGAGTGACTCATCTTGAAGCGCCTCACCCTTCGACAGGACGAGGCGGATTTCCCATGCCCTCATGCCGAGCCCGTCGAGGCATGAGGGCAAATCGAGACACGACCCGCGCCCCGCCTCGCCGGGCGCGCCGCGCTGCGCCGGCGACGATCGGCCGCGGCGCACGGTTCCGGCCCCCCGCCTTTTGCGCTAGCCTTGGCCGGATGGGCCGGACCGCCGAGGGTCCCCGCCCGAGACCCGTGGGAGAAACGGCACGATGAGCCATCTGCAGAAGCTCGAGCGACAGAAGAGCGAACTCCTGGCCAAGATCGTCGCCCGTATCCGCGACGGGATCGAGGGCGAGGCCGCGGCCGAGATGGAGGCGTTCGCCCGCCAGTACTTCGCCAACGTGCCGCCCCTCGACATGGTCCACCAGCGGGCCGAGGACCTTTACGGCCAGGCGCTCGCCATGTGGCGCTTCAGCCAGACCCGCCCGCCCGGCCGCGTGCGGCTGCGCGTCTACAATCCCAACCCCCAGGAGCACGGCTGGTCGGCGACGCACACGGTGGTCGAGATCGTCAACGACGACATGCCGTTCCTGGTCGATTCGGTGAGCGCGGCCCTGAACCGGCTCGATCTCCTGGTCCAGCTCGTCATCCACCCGATCGTTTGGGTGCAGCGCAACCCGCGCGGCGAACGCATCCGCCTTGCCGCTCCCGCCGAGCGCGAGGGCGCCGCGGGCGTCGTGCGCGAGTCCCTGATCCACGTCGAGATCAACCAGCAGTCCGACCCGGCGGTGTTCGACGCCATCGGCCGCGAGCTCGAGGCCGTCCTCGCCGACGTCCGGGTGGCGGTCGCGGACTGGCAGCCGATGCGCGCGCGGCTCGGCGAGGTGATGGCCGAGATCGGCGCGCGCCACGGCCGCGCCGAGGCCGAGGAGGTGAAGGAGGTGCAGGCGCTGCTGCGCTGGATCGGCGACGACCATTACACCTTCCTCGGCTTTCGCGACCACCTCTTCGAGGGGCCCGACGAGACCGCCCGCGTGCGGGTCGACGGCAACACCGCGCTCGGCCTTCTGCGCGATCCCGGGCGTGTGATCGTCGACGCCCTGCGCGACGGCGAGGCGATGCCGGCCGAGGTGCGGGAATTCCTCCGCCAGCCGGACGTGCTGATGATCAACAAGGCGAACAAGCGCTCGACCGTACACCGATCGGTGCACCTCGACATGATCGCCGTCAAGCGCTTCGACGAGGAGGGCCGCGTCACCGGCATCCACACCTTCGTCGGCCTCTTCACCTCGGTCGCCTACAGCCTGAGCCCGCGCCAGATTCCGCTCCTTCGCCGCAAACTCCAGAAGGTGGTCACGCGCGCCGGCTTCCCGCCAGCCAGCCACGACGGCAAGGCGCTGGTCAACATCCTCGAGGGGTATCCGCGCGACGAGCTGTTCCAGATCGGCGAGGACGAGCTGTTCACCACCGCGCTCGGCATCCTCCACCTGCAGGACCGCCAGCGGCTCGCGCTCTTCGTCCGCCGCGACGCCTTCGAGCGCTTCGTCTCCTGCCTCGTGTTCCTGCCGCGGGACCGCTACAACACCGACCTGCGCGAGACCGCGGGCCGGATTCTCGCCGAGTCGTTCAACGGCAGGATTTCCACCTTCTACACCCAGATCACCGATTCGCCGCTGGCCCGCGTCCACTACATCGTCCGCACCCGGCCGGGGCGCATCCCCGACTACGACGTCGACGCGATCGAGGCCCGGCTCACCGAGTCCGCCCGCTCGTGGAGCGACCGCCTGCAGGAGGCACTGGTCGCCGAGAAGGGAGAGGAGCAGGGGGTGCGCCTCCTGCGCGCCTACGGCACCGCCTTCCCCTCCAACTACACCGACCGCTACACGCCGCGCGAGGCGGTATTCGACATCGACGTCCTGGAGACCGTCCACCGCAGCGGGCGGATCGGCATGAACCTCTACCGCCCGGCGGGGGCGGGCGAGGACCGGCTGCGCTTCAAGATCTACAACCCGGGCAACGCGGTGCCGCTGTCGGACGCGCTGCCGGTGCTGGAGAACATGGGGGTCCGGGTCGTCGACGAGATCTTCTACGAGGTGCGCCGCGCCGTGGACGGCAAGTTCGCCGTCATCCACGACTTCGGGCTCCTCACCCGCGACGGGGCATCGGTCGACGCCGGCGAGGTGCGGCCGAAATTCCACGACGCCTTCGAGAAGATCTGGACCGGCGCCGCCGAGAACGACCCCTTCAACCGGCTGGTGGTCTCGGCCGGGCTCGCCGCGCGCGGGGTGATGGTGCTGCGCGCCTTCTACAAGTACCTGCGCCAGACCGGCATCGCCTTCAGCCAGGACTACGTCGCCGACACCCTCGGCGCCAACCCGCGCCTCGCCCGCCTCCTGGTCGAGCTGTTCGTCGCCCGCTTCGACCCCGACCGGCGCGATCAGGCGGAGGCCCGTTCGAAGCAACTCCTCGAGGAATTCACGCAGGGGCTGGACGCGGTCGCCAACCCCGACCAGGACCGGATTCTCCGCCGCCTCCTCAACCTGGTCGAGGCCAGCCTCCGCACCAACTACTTCCAGGCCGGCGCCGACGGCGGACCCAAGCCCTACTTCTCGTTCAAGCTCGCCAGCGCGCGGGTGGACGAGCTTCCCGTCCCGCGCCCGATGGCCGAGATCTTCGTCTATTCGCCGCGCATGGAGGGCATCCATCTGCGCGGCGGCAAGGTGGCGCGCGGCGGCATCCGCTGGTCGGACCGGCGCGAGGACTTCCGCACCGAGGTCCTCGGCCTGATGAAGGCGCAGATGGTGAAGAACGCGGTGATCGTGCCGGTGGGCGCGAAGGGCGGCTTCATCGTCAAGAATCCGCCCGCCGAGGGCGGGCGCGACGCGCTCTTCGCCGAGGGCATCGCCTGCTACAAGACGCTGGTCCGCGGCATGCTCGATCTGACCGACAACTACAAGGGCGCCGAGGTCGTCCATCCGCCGCGGGTGGTGCGCTACGACGACGACGATCCCTACATCGTCGCCGCCGCCGACAAGGGCACCGCCACCTTCTCCGACATCGCCAACGAGCTCGCCGCCGAGTACGGCTTCTGGCTCGGCGACGCCTTCGCCTCGGGCGGCAGCCACGGCTACGACCACAAGAAGGTGGGCATCACCGCGCGGGGCGCCTGGGAGGCGGTGAAGCGCCACTTCCGCGAGCTCGGCAAGGCCATCCAGGGCGAGGACTTCACCGTCGTCGGCATCGGCGACATGTCGGGCGACGTCTTCGGCAACGGCATGCTGCAGTCGCGGCACATCAAGCTGATCGGGGCCTTCAACCACCTCCACATCCTGGTCGACCCCGATCCCGACCCCGCCGCCTCGTTCGCCGAGCGGGCGCGGCTGTTCGCGCTGCCCCGCTCCTCGTGGTCGGACTACGACAAGGCGAAGCTCTCGCCCGGCGGCGCGGTCTACGAGCGGGCGGCGAAGTCGGTGCGGCTCTCGCCGCAGGCCAAGGCGCGTCTCGTCCTCGCCAAGGACGTCGTCGCTCCCAGCGAGCTGATCGCGGCGATCCTCGCCGCCGACGTCGACCTCCTGTGGTCGGCCGGCATCGGCACCTTCGTCAAGGCGAGCGACGAGAGCCACGCCGACGTCGGCGACCGCACCAACGACCCGGTGCGGCGCAACGCCAGGGACCTCCGCTGCAAGGTGATCGGCGAGGGCGGCAACCTGGGCGTCACCCAGCGCGGCCGGATCGAGTTCGCGCTCCGGGGCGGGCGCGTCAACACCGACTCGCTCGACAACTCGGGCGGTGTCGACTGCTCGGACCACGAGGTCAACATCAAGATCCTGCTCGACACCTCGGTCGCCCAGGGCGCGATCACGGTCGGCGAGCGCAACGACCTACTCGTCGCCATGACCGACGAGGTCGCCGCCCACGTCATCCGCACCAACTACCTGCAAAGCCAGGCGGTGAGCCTGGTCGCGGCGCAGGGCGCCCAGCTCCTCGACCACCAGGCCCGCCTGATGCGCACGCTCGAGCGCGCCGGCACGCTCGACCGCCAGCTCGAGGCCCTGCCCGACGAAGAAACTCTGGCCGAGCGCGCCGTCGCCGGAATCGGGCTCACCCGACCCGAGATCGCGGTGCTGATGGCGCACTCCAAGATCTGGCTCTACGACCAGCTCCTCAAGTCCGACCTCCCCGACGAGCCCCACTTCGCCGAGGACCTGCTCCGCTACTTCCCCACCCCGCTCAGGCGCGACCACGAGGCGGCGATCCGGCTGCACCGGCTGCGCCGCGAGCTGATCGCGACCACGGTCACCAACAGCATGATCAACCGGGTGGACGGCACCTTCGTCACCCGGCTGATGGAGGGAACGGGGATGTCGCCCCCCGACATCGCCCGCGCCTACACCGTCGCCCGCGACGCCTTCGACATGCGCGGGGCGTGGGAGGCGATCGAAAGCCTCGACGCCAAGGTCGCCGCCTCGACCCAGATGGAGATGACGCTCGAGGGCGCCAGGCTGATCGAGGCGGCGACGCTGTGGTTCCTGCGCAACCGGCCGCAGCCGCTCGACATCGCCGCCACCTGCGCCGAGTTCGCCCCCGGGATCGAGGCGCTCGCCGGCGCCCTCGCCGGGCTGGTCCCGGCCGACACCCGCCGCGCCCTCGAGCGCGCCGCCAGGGCGCTGGTCAAGAAGGGCGTGCCCGAGGCGCTCGCCCATCGGGTGGCGCGCTTCGGGGTGCTCGAATCGGCCTGCGACATCGTCCACATCGCCCGCTCGACGGGGCGCGACGTGGCGGCGGTGGGGCGCGTCTACTTCGGCCTCGGCCACCGCTTCGGGCTCGACTGGCTGCGCGCGAGCGCGGCGCGGCTGGAGCAGAAGACGCACTGGGAGAAGCTCGCGGTCGCGGCGGTGATCGAGGACCTCTTCACCCACCAGCGCGCGCTCGCCCAGGCCGTCCTCGCCCGCGCCGGCGACGGGGCCGGGCCGGAGGCGGCGATCGAGGCCTGGGGGCGGGAGACGCGGGCGACGGGCGAGCGCGTCCACCAGCTCCTGTCCGAGATTCGCGCCTCGGCCGGCGCCGTGGACCTCGCCATGCTGGCGGTCGCCAACCGCCACCTGCGCGCCCTCGCCGCCGACTGACCGCGCCGCCGCCCCGGGCGGCGCCCGGGCCGCGGGCTCAGGGACCGATCGGCTCGCCGCGGAGGAGCCGCGGCAGGTCGCCCGCCACCCCCATCGCCTGGCGCATGAAGAGGCGCCTCAGCGGCCCGACCGCGTTCACCGCCCCGAGCCCGAGGTCGCGCGCCAGGCGCAGCGGCCCGAGGTCGTTCGAGAACAGGCGGTTGATCCCGTCGGTCGCCGCCAGCATGAGGAGCACATCGAAGCGCCGCCAGCGCTCGTAGTCGGCGAGCACGCCGAGGTCGCCGAGGTCGCGCCCGAGCCCGCGCGCCTCGACCAGCACCTCGGCGAGGGCGGCGACGTCGCGCCAGCCGATGTTGATCCCCTGCCCGGCGACGGGGTGCATGCCGTGGGCGGCGTCGCCGACCAGGGCGAGACGGGGCTCGACGGAGCGCGCCGCGAGCAGGAACGAGAGCGGGTAGAGCCAGCGTCCCTCCAGCGCCCGCACGGGGCCGAGGAAATCGCCGAAGCGGCGGACGAGCTCGGCCTCGAACTCGGGCTGCGAGAGCCCCAGGAACCCCTCGGCGAGATCCGCCCGCTCGGTCCACACGATCGAGGCGCGGTTGCCGGAAAGCGGCAGGATCGCGAACGGTCCCGCGGGCAGGAAGCGCTCGTGGGCGATGCCCCGGTGGGGGCGCTCGTGGACGACGGTGCAGACGATGGCCGCCTGCGGGTAGGACCAGGTGGTGACGGGGATCGCGGCCGAGCGGCGGACGAACGAGTCGCGCCCCTCGGCCCCCACCACCAGGGCGGCGCCGAGCTCGCGCCCGTCGGCCAGCGCCACCCTCGCCGCCGCCGGACCGCGCGCGACGCCGGCCACCTCGGCCGGGGCGAGGCGGAGGATCCGCTCCGAGGCCGCCACCTCGGCGAGGAGGGCGTGGCGGAGGTGCCGGTTCTCGACCATGAAGCCAAGCGGCTCCTCGCCCAGCTCGCGGTGGTCGTAGTGAAGGAAGAGGGGCGAGACGCCGCCCCACCCGGCCACTCCCTCGGGCCGGCCGTCGGAGACGCGGATCTCGGCGATCGGCTGCGCCCCGCCGGCGAGGCGCGGCCAGACGCCGAGGGCGGCGAGGAGCCGCTTCGAGCCCAGCGACACCGCCGAGGCGCGCCCGTCGAAGCCGGGGAGTGTTTGCCTCGCCGGCGGGGCGCGGTCGATGAGGGCGACCGCGAGCCCGGCGCGGGCGAGCGCGAGCGCAAGCGTCGCCCCGGCGAGGCCGGCGCCGACGATGGCCACCTCGGCGGCGAGGGCGGGCGCGGCGGAGGCGGAAGGACGCGGCGCGGCGGGCATGGCGCCAGGATCGGGCCGGCGGCGGCGCTTGTCCAGGGCGCGGAGACGGAGGAGGTTAGGCGTCGATATTCAACCGGAGTCTGAGACTTGGTCCCTTGAGCCCTTGAACGGGTTGCGGTTTCCGCCCGCCCCGCCCTTGCCGGAAGGCGCCGCCCCGCGTATCATTCGTGTCGGCTCCGCCCTCGGCCCCCGGCCGTCGAGCGGGGCCGTCCGCGAAGGATGGGGCTGGCGATGAGCGGGTTGACGAGCCGGGCCGGACGACTTCCCCTGCTGCCGCCGGAAGCGGCGGCGGCGCTGCTGCGGCGCACCCTCGAGGGCGCCGGGATCGCCCTCGTCCTCGCCGCCCTCGCGCTTCTCGTCGCGTTGGCGAGCTACCGGCCGACCGATCCCTCGCTCAACACCGCCAGCGGGCGCGCCGTCCACAACCTCCTCGGCGCCCCGGGGGCGATCGTCGCCGACATGCTGCTGCAGGCCGTCGGCCTGGCGGCGGCGGCCCTGGTGCTGGTGCTGGCGGGCTGGGGCTGGCGGCTCCTGCGCCGCCACGAGCTCGGCCATCTCTGGCTCCGCCTGACCGCGCTCCCCGCCGCGGTGCTGGCCGCGGCCGCCGCCCTGGCGGCGCTGCCCGCGCCGGCCTCCTGGCCGCTAGAGGCTGGCCTCGGCGGTTTCGCCGGCGCGCTCCTCCTCAAGCAGGGGGCGCTGGCGGCGGCGCTGGCCGGAAGCCCGCTCGCCCGCCCGCTGGCCGGGGGGCTGGCCGGGGTGGGCGCCGTCCTCCTCCTGATCCCGCTCTCCGGCATCGCCTTCCGCGACGTGGGCCGCCTAGCCGCCGCCCTTATCCGCCAGGCCCGCGGCGCCGGCGCGGCCGTCGCCGGGTTCGTCGGCTCGGCCGGCGCGCGCTTCGACCTCGCCGCCCGCGCCCGGCGCGGCGAGGATCCGGACGCGGCGGCCGAGGAGGCCCCGGAGCCCGCCCTGGCGCCGCGCCGCGAGGCGCGGATCGAGCCCCGCCTCTCCGCCCGCCCGTCGCGCCCGGCCGGGGCCGAGCCCGGGCCTCGCGAGCGGGCGCCGGAAGCCCCCGGCGCCGAGCGCGAGCGCCCCACCCTCGTCGTCCCGCGGGCGGAGCGCCAGAAGCCGGGGAAACGCGCCCGCGCCGAGCGCCAGGGCCGCCTCGCCCTCGACGGCTCGGAGGAGTACCGCCTGCCGCCGCTCGATCTCCTCGACCCGGTGCCGGAGGCCGACCAGGACGACTCGGTCAGCGCCGAGGCGCTGGCCCAGAACGCGCGCCTCCTGGAGAGCGTGCTCGAGGACTTCGGGGTCGAGGGGCGGATCGTGAAGGTGCGGCCGGGGCCGGTGGTCGCCCTCTACGAGCTCGAGCCGGCCCCGGGCACCAAGACCAGCCGGGTGATCGGGCTGGCCGACGACATCGCCCGCTCGATGAGCGCGGTCTCGGTCCGCGTCGCCGTCATCCCGGGGCGGAACGTGATCGGCATCGAGCTTCCCAACGCCCGGCGCGAGACCGTTTACTTGCGCGACCTCCTCGCCGCCGACGAGTTCGAGAAGGCGCCCTCCAAGCTCACCCTGGCGCTGGGCAAGGACATCGGCGGCGCCAACACGATGGTCGACCTCGCCCGCATGCCGCACCTCCTGATCGCCGGCACCACCGGCTCGGGCAAGTCGGTGGCGATCAACGCCATGATCCTCTCGCTCCTCTACCGGCTGACTCCCGACCAGTGCCGGTTCATCATGATCGACCCCAAGATGCTGGAGCTCTCGGTCTACGACGGCATCCCGCACCTCCTCGCCCCGGTGGTGACCGAGGCCCCCAAGGCGGTGGTCGCGCTCAAGTGGACGGTGCGCGAGATGGAGAGCCGCTACCGGGCGATGTCGCAGCTCGGGGTGCGCAACATCGCCGGCTACAACGCCCGCATCGCCCAGGCGCGCAAGCGGGGCGAGGTGCTGACCCGCAGGGTGCAGACCGGCTTCGACGCCGAGACCGGCAGGCCGATCTTCGAGGAGGAGCCGCTCGCCCTCGATCCGCTGCCCCTCGTCGTCGTCGTCGTCGACGAGATGGCCGACCTAATGCTGGTCGCCGGCAAGGACATCGAGGCGGCGATCCAGCGGCTCTCGCAGATGGCCCGCGCCGCCGGCATCCATCTGATCATGGCCACCCAGCGCCCGTCGGTGGACGTGATCACCGGCACCATCAAGGCCAACTTCCCGACCCGCATCAGCTTCCAGGTCACCTCCAAGATCGACAGCCGCACCATCCTCGGCGAGCAGGGCGCCGAGCAGCTCCTCGGCCAGGGCGACATGCTCTACATGGCCGGCGGCGGCCGGCTGACGCGCATCCACGGCCCGTTCGTCAACGACGCCGAGGTCGAGGGGGTGGTGCGGTTCCTCAAGTCGCAGGGCGAGCCGGCCTACGACGAGGCGGTCACCGAGGAGCCGGACACGGAGTTCGGGACCTTCGGCGCCGGCGGCAACGGCGAGGGCGAGGACGCGCTCTACGACCAAGCGGTGGCGCTGGTGCTGCGCGAGCGCAAGGCCTCGACCAGCTTCGTCCAGCGCCACCTCCAGATCGGCTACAACCGCGCCGCCCGGCTGATCGACCGGATGGAGGCCGAGGGCGTGGTCGGCGCCCCCAACCACGTCGGCAAGCGCGAGATCCTGGCCGGCGGCGGAGGCTGAGGGCGGGCGGCGCCGGAGCCCGCCCCCTTGCGCGCGGGGTGCGCACGCGCCACCTTCTCTCCCGCCATGCGCCGCCCGCTCGCCGCCGTCCTCTCCCTCCTCGCGCTCGTCGCCCTCGCCGCGCCGCCCGCCGCCGGGGCCGCCGCGCCGCCGGCCGCGCTCGGCGAGGCCGAGCGCGCCGCCGTCGCCCGGATCGAGGCCTATCTCGGCGGCCTCGGCACGCTCAAGGGCCGGTTCCTCCAGGTCGCCTCCAGCGGCGGCCTCGCCGAGGGCACGTTCTATCTCTCCCGCCCCGGGCGGTTCCGCTTCGAGTACGATCCGCCGGTCCCCGTCCTCATCGTCGCCGACGGCAGCTTCGTGATCTTCCGCGACTCCCAGCTCAAGCAGACCACCCACATCCCGATCGGCGCCACCCCGCTCGGCGTCCTCCTTAAGGAGCGGGTGCGGCTGTCGGGGGAGGTGAGCGTGACCCGGGTGTGGCGCTCGGGCGGGCTGTTGCGGGTCGAGCTGGCGCAGACGGAGGCGCCCGAGCGCGGCTCGCTCACCCTCACCTTCAGCGACGGCCCGCTCCGGCTTCGCCAGTGGACGACCGTGGACGGGCAAGGCGTCACCGTCACGGTCAGCCTGAGCGGGGTCGAGACCGGGCTCGCGCTGGAGCAGAGCTTGTTCGTCTTCACCGATCCCGAGTTCCTGAATCCGGCCAACGCCAATTAACAGCCCTTGCGGGGAAAATCGCCGCGCGCTAGCCTTCCGGGCCGAAAAGAGCCATCCTCCCATGACCGCATCCGCCTCCCGGCCGCTGGTCGGCATCTCCTGTTGCGTCAAGGACCTGGGAAGCTCGCCCAATCACGCCGCGAGCGCCACCTACGTCCGCTGGCTCTCGCTCGGCGCCGGCCTGACGCCGATCCTGATTCCGGCGCTGGGGCCCGAGCTCGACCTCGACGGCCTCCTCGCCCACCTCGACGGGGTGGTGCTGACCGGGAGTCGCACCAACGTCGAGCCGCACCACTACCAGGGCCCGCCGAGCGAGCCCGGAACCCCGCACGACCCCGCGCGCGACGCCACCACGCTGCCGCTCGTCCGGGCGACGCTCGCCCGCGGGCTGCCGCTCCTGGCGATCTGCCGCGGCTTCGAGGAGATGAACGTCGCGCTGGGTGGCACGCTCCACCAGATGCTGGAGAGCCTTCCCGGGTTCCTCGACCACTCGACCCCGAGCGAGCAGCCGGTCGCGGTCAAGTTCGCGCTCGCCCATTTCGTCGACCTGGTCCCCGGCGGCTACCTCGCCGGTCTTTTCGGGACCGCCCGCATCGCCGTCAACTCGCTCCACCACCAGGGCATCGACCGCCCGGCCGACGGGCTCGCGGTCGAGGCCCGCGCCCCCGACGGGCTGATCGAGGCCGCCCGGGTGGTCGATGCGCCCGCCTACGCGCTGGGCATCCAGTGGCACCCCGAGCGCCGGCCCCTGGACGACGTCCACGCCGCCCGCCTGTTCGCCGATTTCGGCGACGCGGTCAGGCGGCATGCGGAGGCGCGCGAGCGGCCCGCCGCGCGGCCGGAGCCGCGAATCCGGCGGGCGGTCTGAGCCTCGCGCCCCCCCGGTTCCGTCACGGAATCGTGACGGAGCCGATTCGTTCCGGATGTTGAAATATCGGGCCGGGCATCCCATCTTCAGGATAACGGTGGGTTCCGCAAGGGAACCGCCTGCGGGGATTGACTCCCCTACGATCCCCGCGTTCTCCGTAAGGAGATGAAGCGCCCGGTTACCCCCCTGACCGGGCGCTTTCTTATTGCGCGGAAGGGCCGCGGCAAACCCGTCTCTCCCTGTGGCACCCTGCCGCCCGCGTGCAACGCAGCCGGTTCAATCCGATAGGAAAAGGCTCTAAGATGCCGCGCCGCCGCCCCTCGGCGGTCCGCTCCAGCCAGCGAGGAAAAAGCCGTGACCGAGTACGTTTTCGCCCCCCGGGAGCGCCCCTCGGTGCCCGTCGCGGGAACCGACAGGCGCTTTCCCGTCCGCCGCGTCTACTGTGTCGGGCGCAACTATGCCGAACATGCCCGCGAGATGGGGGGCGATCCCGCCCGCGAGCCGCCCTTCTTCTTCTCCAAGCCGGCCGACGCGCTGGTCGCGGGCGGAGGCGAGGCCCCCTTTCCGCCCGCCACCAACGACGTCCACCACGAGGTCGAGCTGGTGGTGGCGCTGGGCAAGGGCGGCGCCGACATCGCCGTCGATCAGGCGCTCGCCCACGTCTACGGCTACGCGGTCGGGATCGACCTCACCCGGCGCGACCTCCAGGCTGCGGCCAAGAAGGCGGGCCGGCCGTGGGAGACGGCCAAGGGCTTCGATGCCTCCGCCCCGATCGGTGCCATCGCGCCCGCGAGCCGGGTGGGGCATCCGGCGAAGGCGGCGATCCGGCTCAAGGTCAACGGCGCGGTGCGCCAGTCCTCCGACATCTCGCGGATGATCTGGAGCGTGGCCGAGACCCTCTCCCATCTCTCCGGCCTGTTCCGCCTCGAGGCCGGCGATCTCGTCTTCACCGGCACGCCCGAGGGCGTCGGTCCCGTGCGCCGCGGCGACGCGCTCGAGGCCGGGGTCGAGGGGATCGGCGAGGTCAAGCTGCGGATCGTCTGACCGCGCGCCGCCGTTGCCAAGGGAGGAAACGATGAGCGACTACCTGTTCCCGCCGAGCCCGCCCGCGAGCGTCGCGGTCGCCGGCTCCACCCAGCGCTTCCCCGTCCGTCGCATCTACTGCGCCGGGCAGAACTACGTCGCCCACGCCCTCGAGATGGGCGGCGATCCGTCGAAGCAGGAGCTGTTCTTCTTCGACAAGCCGGCCGACGCCGTGGTCGCCGACGGCGCCCGCCTGCCCATGCCCCCGGCGACCGACCACCTGAGCCCGGAGATCGAGCTGGCGGTGGCGATCGGCGAGGGCGGCAGCGGCAGCGCCATCGCCAAGGAGACGGCGCTCGCCCATGTCTTCGGCTACGCCGCCGCCTTCGACCTCACCCGGCGCGACATGCAGGCGCGGCTGAAGAAGATGGGCGTCGCCTACGACCTCGCCAAGGCGTTCGACCGCAGTTGCCCGGTGGGCGCGATCCGCCCGGCGGCGGAGATCGGCCATCCCCGCAAGGGCCGCATCTGGCTGGCGGTGAACGGCGAGGTGCGCCAGGACTCCAACATCGACGACCTCATCTACGACGTGCCGACCATCATCGCCGGGCTGTCGGCGATGGTCGAGCTGAAGCCGGGCGACCTCATCCTCACCGGCACCCCGGCGGGGGTGAGCCGGGTGGTCAAGGGCGACCGCGTCGAGGGCGGCATCGAGGGCGTCGGCACCGTCACCATCACCGTGCTCTGAGCGCGGGCGCGGGTGCGGTTTCGTCTCGTCACCTGGAACGTCAACTCGATCCGGCTCCGGCTCGCCGGGCTCAAGCGGCTGGTTCGCGCCTGGCGCCCCGACCTGGTGTGCCTGCAGGAAACCAAGGTCGCCGACGAGCGGTTCCCCTATGCCGAGTGCCGGGCGCTGGGCTTCGCCCACGTCCACGCCCACGGCATGGGCGGCTACAACGGGGTGGCGATCCTCTCGCGCCTTCCCTTGGCGGAGGTGGCGGCGCGCGAGTGGTGCGGACGCGCCGACCGGCGCCACCTGTTTGCCACGATCCGCCCCGCCGGCCGGCGCGTGGCGATGGAAATCCACAACCTCTACGTCCCCGCCGGCGGCGACGTCCCCGATCCGGCGCTGAACGACAAGTTCGCCCATAAGCTCGCCTTCCTCGACGAGGTGACGGCGTGGCTCGCCGGGCGCGGGCGCCGGGGCCTTCGCGCCGTGCTCGCCGGCGACCTCAACGTCGCGCCCCTTCCCACCGACGTGTGGTCGCACCGCCAGCTCCTGGCGGTGGTGAGCCACACCCCGGTCGAGGTCGCCCGCCTCGAGCGACTCGCCGCAAGCCTCGGCTGGGCGGACGCGGTCCGCCGCTTCATTCCGCCCGCCGAGCGGCTCTACACTTGGTGGAGCTACCGCGCCCGCGACTGGTCGGCCTCGGACCGGGGCCGCCGGCTCGATCACCTGTGGGTGACGCCGGCGCTCGCGCCCGCCCTCGCCGGCGCGGCGGTGCTGCGCGCGGCCCGCGGCTGGGAGGATCCTTCCGACCACGTTCCGGTGCGGATCGACCTCGCCCTCTGAGGGGGCCGCCGCTCAGGCGAGGCGCACCAGGTCGACCGGATCGGCGAGACCGGCGACCGCGCGCCCGGGCCGGCGCTCGACCCCGCCGGCGGGCGCGTAGCCTTGCGCGCAGGCGAGGTCGAAGCAGCGGGCGGTGGTGAGCGCGCGCGCCCCTTCCGCCTTGTTGTGCTTCTCGAGCTTGGCGGCGAGGTTGACGGTGTCGCCGATCACCGTGAACTCGAGCCGGCTCTCGTCGCCGATCGCGCCCAAGATGACCGGGCCGCTCGCCACCGCCAGCCCGACCGCGATCGGCGCAGCGCCGCGCGCCGCCCGCTCGCCGTTCCAGGCGGCGATCGTCGCCAGCGCCGCCTCGGCGGCGCGGAGCGCGTCGGCGCCGTAGGTCTCGCTCTCCCGCGTCGCGCCGAAGCTCGCCAGGATGCCGTCGCCGAGGAACTTGTCGATCGAGCCGCCGTGGGCGCGGATCACGGGAACGATCTTCGCCTGATAGTCGGTGACCAGCGAGACCAGCTCGTCGGGGCCGATCTCGGCCGCGAGCCTCGAGAAGCCGCGCACGTCGATCATCATCACCGCCGCCTCGCGCAGGACCCCGTGCCCGGCGATGATGCCGTGATCGGCGAGCGCGATCTTCTCGGCGATGGTCGGGTCGAAGAAACGCTTCAGCTCGCGCGCGGCGTAGGACTCGCTCACCGCCACGATCAGCAGCCGGCGCGAGCGCGCGATCGCGAAGGCGAGGATCAGCGTCACCACGACCATCGAGATCATCTTGTCGAACTCGGCGCCGAGGAGCACCGCGTTCTGGGTGAGGTAGGTGACGTAGTCGCGGGTGATCATGCGGTCGGTGGGATCGGCGGTGACCACGTACAGGACCAGGAGCCCCCAGCCGGCCGCCGCCGCCGCCCCGGCGAGGAGCAGGTAGCGCACCTCGAGGCGGAGCGTGCGCAGCGCGATGAAGATGAACACGTAGAGGAGCGTCGGCGCCTTGAGCGAGAACGAGGCCGGCTGACGGTACTGGTAATGGAAGCTCAGGATGGTGGCGAGGAGCAGCGCGATGTCCACCACCACCGAGAGGGCGATGAACCAGCCGGGAAGCCCGCGGCGATAGGCGAGCCAGAGGCGGACGAGCGTGAACAGCGCGTAGGCCGCGAGCACGTAGGGCACGGGCGCGAAGGTCGTCCCGGCGACGAAGGTCTTGGGCGAGAGCGTGTAGAGAACGGCGAAGGTGGCGACCACGGCGAGCTGGATCCAGCCGACCACGATCTCGCTCGCGTGCTGCTCGGCCCTTATCGCCGCCTCGACCTGCGCCGGAAGCCGCGCGCGGATGGCTACGAACGGCCACCATCCCGCCAGCCGCATCGCCCGCCCTCCGCCCGCCCCCGGTCCCGCGCCGCCCTCAGGGGACCAGGCGATAGCCGCCGGGCTCGGTCACCAGGATGAGGGCGTTGGCGGGATCGCGCTCGATCTTCTGGCGCAGCCGGTAGATGTGGGTCTCCAGCGTGTGCGTGGTCACCGCGGCGTTGTAGCCCCAGACCTCGTCGAGGAGCACGTCGCGGCCCACCGGGTGGGGGCCGGCGCGGAACAGGTATTTGAGGATCGCCGCCTCCTTCTCGGTGAGCCGGATCTTCCGTTTGGTCTCCGGGTCGAGCAGCAGCTTCGCGCTCGGCCGGAAGCTGTAGGGGCCGATGGTGAAGACCGCGTCCTCGCTCTGCTCGTGCTGGCGAAGCTGGGCGCGGATGCGCGCCAGCAGCACCCCCAGCCGGAACGGCTTGGTGACATAGTCGTTGGCCCCCGCCTCCAGGCCGAGGATGGTGTCGGCCTCCGAGTCCGCGCCGGTGAGCATGACCACCGGGCACTTGAGCCCGTTGCGCCGCATCAGCCGGCAGGCCTCGCGGCCGTCCATGTCGGGCAGGCCGACGTCGAGGATGACGATGTCGAAGTGGTCCCGCTTGGCGGCCTCGATCCCCTCCATGGCGGTGGAGACCTCGACGGCGACGAACTCCTGGTGGAGCTTGAGCTGCTCCGCCAGGGCGTGGCGGAGCGACTCGTCGTCGTCGACGATGAGGACGCGCTTGCCCGTGGTCATGCTCCCTCCGGTCCCTGTCCGCCCGGCCCGAGATTCGACTCGCCTGTGCGAGGGGGCGATGATATCACGCTCGCGCGCCCCCTTCGACGCCGCCGGCCGACCGGCAGTGACTCGCTTTGAACGGCCTCACCCTTCGACAGGCCCCCGGGTCAAGCCCGGGGGCAGGCTTGAGGCGTGAGACGGATTTCCAAGGCCCTCGTGCTGAGCCTGTCGAAGCATGAGGGCAAAATGAGTCACCGCCGGCCGCCCGCCCCGGAGAGCCCGAGTCGAGACCAGCCCCGTGACCCTGCCCCCCCTGACCGCGCCCGCGCCCGCCGTCCCCGCCGCGGAGTCGCGCGAGGCCCGCCCGCCCGCGGGCCCGCTGATGCGCGCCGTCGACCTCGCCGTCGCGGATCTGCGCCGCGGCGGGACGGTGGCGATCCTCGGCGCGGACGGACGGAGCATCCTCGCGCTTGCCGCCGAAGCGGCGACGCCCGAGACGCTCGCCCGGCTCGCCGCGCTCGCCGGCGCGTCCCCCGAGGTGGTGCTGAGCGCGCGCCGCGCCCTCGTCCTCGGCCTTGGCCCCGAGGCGCGCGGGGCGCTCATCGCCACGCCCGCCGGGGCGCTCTCGGCCGACACCGTGGTCGCGCTGACCGATCCCGCCCATGATGCGCGCCCGGCGCCGGGCGCCTTCGCGGTCCGGCCGGCGGCGCCGGCGGGGTGCGAGGACGCGGCGGTGGCGCTGGCCAAGCTCGCCCGGCTGCTGCCGGCGGCGGTTTGCGCCGCGCTGCCCGCGGTCCCCGCCTCCGGGCTCGCCGCCTGGGCGGCCGGGCGCCGGCTCCTCTCGGTCGGCGCGGCCGAGGTGCTTGCCTATCCGTGGGCGGCGGCGGCGAGTCTCCGGCCGGTGGCAGAGGCGAGCGTGCCCTTGGCCGGCGCGCCCGACACGCGGATCGTCGCCTTCCGTCCCGCCGACGGCGGCATCGAGCACCTCGCCATCATCGTCGGCCGGCCCTCCTCCGACCGCCCGGTGCTCGCCCGCCTGCACTCGGAGTGCTTCACCGGCGACATCCTGGGCTCGCTCCGCTGCGACTGCGGCGACCAGCTCCGGGGCGCGATCGAGGCGATGGCGCGGGAAGGGAGCGGCGTCCTCGTCTATCTCGCCCAGGAGGGGCGGGGGATCGGGCTGGTCAACAAGCTCCGCGCCTACACCCTCCAGGACCGCGGCCTCGATACCCTGGACGCCAACGAGCAGCTCGGCTTCGAGGCCGACGAGCGGCTCTATCTCCAGGCGGCGGAGATCCTGCGCCAGCTCGGCTTCCGCCGGGTGCGGCTCCTCACCAACAACCCCGACAAGGTCGCGGCGCTCGGCCAGTGCGGGATCGAGGTGGTCGAGCGGGTGCCCCACGCCTTCCCCGCCAACGGGCACAACGAGCGCTACCTCTCGACCAAGGCCAGGCGCTTCGGCCACATCTTCTGAGCCGGCCCTCCGGCAGGTTTTTCCTGCCGGGGCGGCAGACTCTGCCGCGGCGGGGCCGCGACCGCCCGCCCCGGGCCGCGCCAATCCCCTGATTCCCTGCCCTTTCCCCGTGGCATCGGGCTTGCGATGCCGGCGGGCGGAGGTGCTTTGCGCATGGCGATCCCGGCAGTCGAGATCGTGGGCCCGGCGGGGGTGCGCCCCCCGGATCGCGCTTCCTTGCAGGCCCCGCCCGGCCCGTTCCCCCGCGACGCCGCCCCGGCCGTCGGCAAGGCGGCCCCAGGGGGCGAGCCCGAGCTCGGCTTCTGGGACTTCCTCGACATCATCAACCCGCTCCAGCACATCCCGATGATCTCCACCCTCTACCGCGAGATCACCGGCGACCGGATCTCGGCCCCGGCCCGCATCGCCGGTGACACCCTGTTCTTCGGCCCGATCGGCTTCGCGGCCTCGCTCGTCAACTCGCTGATCGAGCAGGTGAGCGGCAAGGACATCGGTGGCACGGTCCTTGCAATGTTCAGCCCAGGCCCGGCGAGCCCGGCCAGTCCGCCTCCCTCCCCTCCCTCCCTCCCCTCCCCAGGGCGACTGGCCGGCTCGTCGGTTCTTTCCTCCGACCCGCCCCCCCTTGCCTCGGCCGCGCCGGGCGCCCCCGCTGCGGGACCGGCATCGATGCCTGCCCCCGGGCTGTTGACCCGGTGGCCTGCCCCCGCCGCGCTTCTGGCCCCCGGCCAGCCGGACCGGGGGGCGAGCGCCGACGGCGAGGACCCGCCCGCCGGCCGCCCGCCTCGACGGCCCGGGCGCGGCGACACCGGCCCTTGGTTCGCGACCGCGATGCTGGAGGGGCTCGACAAGTACCGGGCCATGGCCCGCGAGCGGCACGCCGCGCCCGGCGCCCTGGTCGATACGCTGAGCTGACCCCCGGGCTTTTGACCCGGGGGGCCGCCCCTGGGCGCGGCCCCGGCCCGGCTGCCCTAGAGCCTTTTCCTATCGGATTGAACCGGCTGCGTGGCGCGCGGGCGAGGCGATCCGCAAGGCGCGCCGCGAAGGGCGATGCGGGGCCATCGGTCGGGCGGCGCAACGCCGCGGGCGCCCGCCCCCGCGCAACCCCATGGGGCGGGGAGATTTTTCGCCGTGGGTTCGTCGAAGGGCTTGACCGTAGTCCCCGCTACGCTCTTCGCCCGTCTCCTGCCCACGGCGAAA
>JACQOE010000038.1 GCA_016202695.1 Pseudomonadota bacterium
CCGCCGTCGCCATGACCAGGGCGAGCGGAAGCGCGGTCTCGGCCAGGAGCGCCCCCACCAGCCACGAGAAGCCGGCGGCGATCGCCATCTGCAGGAACCCGGCCAGCCCCGAGGCGGCGTCGGCGTGGCGGGGATCGACGCTCACCGCGCCCGCGAGTCCGCTCGCCACGCTGCAAGACATACGCTCGCCGCCTCGAACCGGACCCATTCTCCGCATACGCAAAGATGAACCTCTTGATTCCTAAGAAACCGGCGGGGCAATTAGCGGGACGACCCCGAAACCCGGGATCACCCAGGCTACAACGTTGCCGTCAGAGAGTGCCACCGACGAGAGAAGCCGTCCGAGTTGCGCAGAGTTACCCCACGCCGGTTTGTGTCGAAGCCGCCCACCGATTTAACCTACGGCCGGTGGTAAAGGCCGATCACGAGCCAGCCCACTCCATTCATCTCAGTCCAGGAACAACCATGCCGGAACACCCCACGCGCTACATCGCCGAGAGAGTGGCCGAGACCCGGATCGGGGACGCGCCGCCGGAGGCGGTCCGCATCGCCAAGGACCTGATCCTCGACACCGTCGCCTGCATGCTTGCCGGGGCCATCGAGCCGGGAACCCACATCGTCAAGGAGTTCGCGCGCAGATCCGGCGCGGGGCAGGCCACGCTCGTCGGGTTTCCGGACCGGGTCCCTGCGTTCCAGGCGGCGCTCGTCAACGGAACCAGCGCCGCCATCCTCGACTACGACGACACGAGTTGGCGGTCGATCGGCCATCCCAGCGGCTGCGTGCTGCCGGCCGTCCTTGCCCTGGGAGAGGAGCGCGCCGCCGGCGGCCGGAAGGTGCTGGAAGCCTACATGGTCGGCTACGAAGTCATCGGCAAGATCGCCCGCGGCCTCGTCCCTGCGCTCTACCGCCGGGGGCGGCACACCACCGGCGCGCTCGGGATCTTCGGCGCGGCCGCGGCCTGCGGCAAGCTGCTCGGGCTCGATGCCGAGGGGATCGCGCGGGCGTTCGGGATCGCGGCATCCTGCTCCGGGGCGCTCCGCGCCGCTCTCGGCAGCATGACCAAGAGCCTGCACTCGGGCCACGCCGCGGCGAACGGCCTCATGGCGGCTCGCCTTGCCGCCGACGGCTTCACCGCGCCGGCCGACGTCCTCGAAGGGACCCACGGGTTCGCCGCCACCTCCCTGCCCGAGGAGGAGTACGACCTTGATGCCATCGGCCAAGGTTGGGCGGCCCCGTGGGAGTTCCTGGCCCCGTCCGTCGGCCCGGGGATCAACCTCGTGCCCTCGGGCACGACCGGCTTCTGCGCCGCCGAGTGCGCCGTGGAGATCGCCAAGCGACACGATCTCGATCCGGCCGCGGTGGCGCGCATCCAGTGGGCGACCACGCCGTTTGCGCGGGATGTTGCCCGGTTCGGCGTGCCGGAGACACGCCACGAGGCTTTCTACAGCATCGGCTGGTCGATCGCGATCGCGCTGCTCGATCGCCGGTTCGGAGTGGGCATCGGGCAGTTCGGCGAGGAACGGCTTCGGGATCCCGCGACGCGGGCGCTCTGCGCCCGGGTGGGGGTTTCCGTCCACGCCGACCTCGCGACCGTCACCGATCCCTCCTTGAGCGTGGCGGGCGAGCTCGTGGTCACGCTCGAGGACGGCCGGCAGCTCCGGTGCATGCGCCGCCACCCGCGGGCCTATCCGGGCGGGGAGCCCTGGACCGAGGAGCAGCTCCTGGAGAAGTATCGCGACGCTGCGGCGCGCGCCCTGGATCGAGGACGCACAGACGCCTCCCTCGGGTGCTTGCGTGCGTTCGAGACGCTTGCGGACGTGAGAGACTTGACCGCGAAGCTCCGACCGGCCGCTCCGTAAGGCAAGGCTGCGGCCGTAGAATCTTCGCCAGTGATTGAGTAGTCGCGCCGCCGCATCGGTGGTAATGGGTCGAGGCACTGGCCGAGCTTGCCTCTTCCCCCACGTCTGCCAATCCGTCGCCGGGGGGGCGTAAACTTATGGCCGGCCTGACGTAAGAGATCGGTCGCGTCGGAAGGCGAATATCAGGGGAGGACCGGATGCCGCTTCACTTCGGCGGGGACGAGCTGGCCGGGCGCCGGCGGAAGACCATCGCGGCGATGGTGGGGCGCGGGCTGGACGGGTTGCTGATGTTCCGCCAGGAGTCGATGTACTACCTGACCGGCTACG
>JACQOE010000004.1 GCA_016202695.1 Pseudomonadota bacterium
CGGGGTCGACTTCTTCGAGTTGCCGTCTTCGGGCAACCAGGCGGCGATGCTCGATCTGGAGAATTCGGCCGGCAACCTCGACACCGGCGTCTGGTCGTTCGGGGTCCGCGGCGGCGTCGTCAGCGACGTCACCGGCCAGTACAATTACACGGTGCAGGATAGCGCCGGGGCGACGGACCAGGGGACCGTGTACATCCATTCCGCGGAAGGCACGAGCGTCGTCGGGGGAGCCGGCGACGACATCCTGATCAGCGATGTCACGGACGACGTTCTGACCGGCGGCGCCGGTGACGACGTGTTTGTGTTCGGCCCGAATTCCGGCAACGACACGGTCACTGACTTCAGCGTCGGCGCCGATGGGATCTCGCTCGAGGGCGGGGCCGACTTCACCGGCGTCACCACCGCCGACGTCAACTTCGACTCGGTGCTCGACTCGGTGCTCGGGCTCACCGGCGGCCACACGGTGACGCTGCTCGGCGTCTCCGGGGTGGTCGACCCCCACGACCTCCTCGTCTAGGAGGCCATGGGCCGCGCGCCCCTCGATAGGCGCTATAATGGCCGCCCGCCCCGGAAGGTCCCGGGGCGGGCGGAGCCGTCTTGAGGGGTGGACGGAACATGGCGATCGGCGCCCCCGGGGGGGCGAGGGAGAATCCGCTGCTCGCGCAGGCGATCGAGGCGTGCCGAAAGGCGGCGCTCGCGGTCGTGCTGTTCAGCTTCTGCGTCAACCTGCTCCTGCTCGCCGCCCCCATCTACATGCTGCAGCTCTACGACCGGGTGCTCTCAAGCCGCAGCACCGAGACCCTGATCGTGCTCACCCTGATGGCGGTGGCGGCCATCCTCACCATGGCCGCGCTCGAGGTCGTGCGCGGCCACGCCATGGTCAAGATCAGCACCTGGCTGGACAAGCGGCTGTCGGGGGCGGTGCTCGCCGCCTCGATCGCGGGCTCGATCAGGAGCGCCGGCGATCCCTCGGTGCAGGGGCTGCGCGACCTCGGCACCTTCCGCACCTTCCTCACCGGCCCGGCGGTGTTCCCGATCATGGATGCGCCGTGGACGCCGGTGTTCATCGCCGTGATCTACCTCATGCACCCGGTTCTGGGCTGGGTGGCGCTGTTCGGGGCGGTGGCGCTGTTCGCCCTGGCGGTGCTCAACGAGCTCGCCACCCGCCGGCCGCTCGAGCGCTCGGGCGCGGCCTCGATCAAGGCGCTGCACGGGGCCGAAGCCGCGGTCCGCAACGCCGACGTGATCGAGGCGATGGGGATGATGCCCAACCTGGTGCGCTGGTGGCAGCGCGACAATGCCGAGATGCTGGCGCTCCAGGGCCGGGCCAGCGCCTACGCGGTCGCCATCGGCGGGGTGTCGAAGTTCGTGCGCCTCTGCCTCCAGGTCGGGATGCTGGGCACCGGCGCCTGGCTCGCGGTGATCGACCTGATCACGCCCGGCACCATGATCGCCGCCTCGATCATCATGAGCCGGGCGCTGGCGCCGGTGGAGCAGGCGATCGGCTCGTGGAAGTTGGTGGTCGTGGCCCGCAACGCCTACCGGCGGATGAAGCGCCAGCTCGACGAGATGCCGCTCCGCGGCCAGGCGATGCCGCTGCCGGCTCCGGTCGGGCGGCTCGCCGTCGAGGGGGTGACCTTCTTCCATCCCGGCCAGCAGGAGCCGACGCTCCGCAACGTCGCCTTCTGGCTCGATCCCGGCGAGGCGCTCGGCCTGATCGGCCCCACCGCCTCGGGCAAGACCACGCTGGCGCGGCTCCTGGTCGGCATCCTCGAGGCCCGTGCCGGGCACGTCCGCCTCGACGGCGTCGACGTCGCCCGCTGGGAGCCGGAGGACCTCGGGCGCCACGTCGGCTACCTGCCCCAGGACATCGAGCTCTTCCGCGGCAACGTGCGTGCGAACATCGCCCGCATGGGCGAGGCCGACCCCGAGGCGGTGGTCAAGGCGGCCAGGCTCGCCGGCGTCCATGAGATGATCCTGGCCTTGCCGAGGGGCTACGAGACCGAGATCGGCGAGGGCGGCGCGCGGCTCTCGGGCGGGCAGCGCCAGCGGCTCGTGCTGGCGCGCGCGCTCTACGGCGATCCCCGCTTCCTGGTGCTCGACGAGCCCAACGCCAACCTCGACGCGGTCGGCGAGGAGGCACTGCTTTCGGCGATCGAGGAGACGAAGGGCCGGGGCGTCACCATGGTGATCATCGCCCACCGCCCGAGCATCCTCCGCCACGTCGACAAGATCCTGGTGCTGCGCGCCGGGCAGGTCCAGACCTTTGGCCCGCGCGACGAGGTGATCGCCCAGCTCACGGTGGCGACGAGCGGCGAGGGGGCGGCCGGCGCCAAGGCGCCGATGCGCAGCGGGCGCACCGGCGGGGGGGCTTGAGGATGGCGCTCCCCGAGGCGCTCGGCGCGAAGCCGGCCTTGCCCCTGCCCGCTGCCGCTACCGCGCTCGGGCCGGTGATCGAGCACGGCGAGGCGGGCCCGATGGGTCTCGGGCCCACGGTGGCCGCGGGGCTGGCGGTGATCGCCGCCTTCTTCGGCGGATTCGGGCTGTGGGCAGCGCTGCTGCCGCTCGACAGCGCGGCGGTTGCGCCCGGCGTCGTCATGGTGTTCTCGAACCGCAAGACCGTGCAGCATCTCGAGGGCGGAATCGTCCGCAAGATCCTGGTTCGCGACGGCGACCGGGTGGCCGCGGACCAGGTGCTGATCCGGCTCGACGACGCCCAGGCGCGGGCCAAGCTCGACCTTCTGGACGGCCGCTACGTGAGCATGCGCGCGCTCGAGGCGCGGTTGCGGGCCGAGCGCGACGGGGCGGGCGAGATCGACTTCCCGGTCGAGCTGGCCGCGCGGAGCGACGATTCCAAGGTGATGGAGATCATCCTCGGCCAGGACAACGCGTTCAACTCGCGCCGGCAACTGATGGAAGACCAGATCGCGGTGCTCCGCCAGCGGATGGCCCAGAACCGCGAGGAGATCGCCGGCCTGGAGGGCGAGATCAAGGCCGAGGACACCCAGCTTCGCCTGATCGCCGAGGAGGTCGAGGCGGTCAAGGAGCTGGTCGAGAAGGGGCTCGAGCGCAAGCCCCGACTGCTTGCCCTCCAGCGTCAGGCGGCCGAGATCGAGGGCAAGCGCAGCCAGAACGTGGCCATGATCGCGCGCTCACGCCAGAACATCGGCGAGGCCGAGCTCAGGATCAACGAGCTGCGTACGACCCGGGTGAACGAGGCGGCCGACGCCCTCCAGGACGCCCAACGCCAGATCTTCGACATCGTCGAGCAGATGCGCGCGGCGGAGGACATTCTTCAGCGCCTGGATGTGCGCGCGCCGATCGGCGGCACCATCGTCGGGCTGCAGGTGCACACCCCGGGAGGCGTCGTCGCCCCGGGCGCGCCGCTGATGGAGATCGTGCCCGAGGGCGACCGCTTGGTGATCGAAGCGCAGATCGACCCCAAGGACATCGACGTCGTCCATCCCGGCCTGGCCGCGGAGGTGCGCATCACCGCCTTCGCCTACCGCCGCGTAGAGCCGGTCAAGGGCGAGGTGACGTGGGTATCGGCCGACCGCATGGTCGAGCAGCAGACCGGCCGCGCTTATTACAAGATCCGCGTCGAGCCCACCGAGGATCCGAGCAAGGCGCTGGGCGGGGCCAGGCTCTATCCCGGGATGGCCGCCGAGGTGATGATCGTGACCGGCGCGCACACCGCGTTCGAATACCTGCTGCGGCCCCTCGTCGCCAGCCTCAACCGGGCGCTGAGGGAGGACTGAACCATCGTCACCGGGGGCGCAACCGCGCCCGCCGGCGGGCGGGCGGATCGCCCGAGCCTGACGCGCGAGGCTGCCGCCGCCTGCCGCCGGCTGCTGCGCGCCGAGGTCACCGGGGCCGAGCGCCCGGGCGGCCGCACGCGGAAGTCGGTCCGGGTGCTGATCGGCGGGCGCTCGGTGATCGCCACCCGGCGGCGGACCCCGCAGCGCGCCGAGCTCGAGGCCCAGGTCCTGCGCGCGCTCCGGGGGCAGGGCGCGCCGGTCCCCGCCGTGCTCGCCTACGACGGCGACTGGCTGATTCAGGAGGACCTGGGCAGGCGCCGGCTCTCCCAGGCGCTTGCGGCCGCCGCGCCCGGGGAGGGCGAGCGCTGGCTCGACACCGCGCTCGCCGGCCTCGCCGCCACGCAGCGCGCGGGGCGCGCCGCCGGCCTCGCCCGGCGGGTGGTGGTGATCGGGGCGCGGCCCGACTGGATTCGCACCCTTATCGGCGGCCCCGAACGGCTCGCCGGGCACCTCGGCCTGCCCGCGCCCGCGCTCGACGCCGAGGCGCTGGGCGCGGCCCTCGCCGTGCGCGCCCCCCGGTTCATCAAGTGGGACGCCCGCCCGGGCAATGCCATCGCCGGCGACGACGGGCGGCTCTCCTGGTTCGACTTCGAGCACTGCGGCTGCCGCAACCCGCTCGACGACCTCGCCTGGCTGCTCGGCGACGAGTACGTGCCCGATTGGCCCGAGGCCGAGGCGCGGCTGCTCGGGAAGTGGCTGCCGGGGTTCGCCCCCGAGCCGCGCGCGGGCCTGGAATACTTGATGACCTTCGGGGTCTTCCACATGTGCGTGCGGCTCGCCCTCATCCTCTCCAACAAGGGCGAGGACCCGTGGTGGGACTGGGACTACTGCCTCGCCGGCGACAAGGTGGGGGTGGTGCGCGAGGCGGCGGTGCGGACCGCCGGCCGGGCGGCGCGCTGGGCCGCGGCGGCGCCGCTCGCCGCGGTCCTTTCGCCCTGGCTGGAGGCGGTCGGCCGGCGCCTCGCCGAGATGGAGTGAGGGCGCTCCGCGCGCGGACGGCCGCCCGCCGAGAAGGCCCCTTTTTTCTATGAGCGCCCGACCAGCATCCGCCGCTCCATGCGGCTCAGGAGCCGGACCAGCGGCCAGAGCAGCACGAGGTAGATGGCGGCGGCGGCGATCAGCGGCGTCGGGTTGAACGTCACCCCCATGGCGACCCGGGCGAGGCTCAGCATCTCCGGCAGCGCCACCACGCTGGCGAGCGAGGTGCCCTTGATCAGCTCCAGCGTGTTGGTGGTGAGGTCGGGCAGCACGTTTCGCGTCGCCTGAGGCACGATCACGTGGATCATCGTCTGGAGCGCGCCGAGCCCGGTCGAGCGCGCGGCCTCCCACTGGCCGCGGGGGATGCTCTCGATGCCGGCGCGGAAGATCTCGCCGTAATAGCTCGAGCTGTTGAGGGTGAAGGCGATCGCGACCGCAACGAAGCTCGGCACGTCGAGGCCGACGAGCGGCAGGCCGTAGTAGACGAAGACCAGCAGCACCAGCGGCGGGAACGAGCGGAAGAAATCCACGTAAAGGATCAGCGCCCAGCGAAGCGCCCGGAGGGGCACGGTGGAAAGGAGCGCCGCCGCCAAGCCCACGACCAGGCCGAGGGGCACCACCGCCAGGCAGAGCAGGATCGTCATCCCGAGCCCGCGAACGAGGTAGGGATAGGTCGCGAGCAGGATCTCGAGGTTGAAGAAATTCTGAACGATCGCGTCCATGCCGATCCTCAATGCCGCCAGCGGAACCGGGCCTCGATCCAGCGGCTCAGCATCACCAGGGGCGCGAAGATCACCAGATAGGCGATGGCGCCCAGCGTCAATGGCGAGGTGTTGCCGTCGAACCCCTGCGCCGCCGAGGCCTGGCTCAGGATCTCCGACACCCCCACCGTCGAAGCGATGGCGGTGCCCTTGGTGATGGCGATGGTGCGATTGGTGAGCGGCGGGATGGTCATGCGCACCGCCTGAGGGAGGACCACCAGGCTCAGGGTCTGGAAGAAGCCGAGGCCGGTGGAGCGGGCCGCCTCCCACTGGCCCTTGTGCACCGACAGGATCCCGGCCCAGAAGATCTCCTCGGCGAACGCCGCCAGGGTCAGCATCAGCGCCGCCCAGGCCGAGACGAACGGGCTCATCCGCACGCCGACATAGGGGAGTGCAAAGAAGAAGAGGAAGATCACCACCAGCGGCGGCATCGCCCGGAACACGTCGACGAAGAGGACGATGAGCCAGTTGACGGCGCGGAACTGGAAGGCGCGGAGGCTGGCGAGCAGGAGTCCGAGCGAAAGACCGCAGACCACGATCAGGGCCGCGAGCCGGACCGTGAGCACGAACCCGTCGGCGATGTCGGGAAGGTGCCTGATCCAGAGATCGAGCCTGAAGAAGTTCTCGTAGATACCCTGCATCCCGGCTCCCCGCCCGCGCCGCCCCTCCGGCTCGGGCCCGGCCTCACTGGCCGGAGACGCGCCTCAGGAACTCGCGGGTCCGCTCCTGCTGGGGGGCGCCGAAGATCTGCTCGGGCAGGCCCTCCTCGACCACCACGCCGGCGTCCATGAACAGCACCCGGTTGGCCGCCTCGCGGGCGAAGGCCATCTCGTGGCTCACCACCACCATGGTCATGCCGTCGTGGCGAAGATCGCGCATGACGTTGAGCACGCTGCCCACCAGCTCGGGATCGAGCGCGCTGGTCGGCTCGTCGAAGAGCACGATGTTGGGCTCCAGCGCCAGCGCGCGGGCGATGGCGGTGCGCTGCTGCTGGCCGCCCGACAGCTCGCTCGGATGCGAGCCCGCCTTGTCGGCCAGGCCCACCCGCTCCAGCGCCGCCCGGCCGCGCGCCTCGGCCTCGGCCCGCCCCATCTTCAGCACCTTGCGCAGCGCCAGCGTGACGTTGCCGAGCGCGGTCATGTGGGGATAGAGGTTGAACGACTGGAACACCATGCCGATGTGGCGGCGCACCTGGTTGATGTTTACGCCGGGGGCCATGATGTCCACCCCGTCGACGATTACCCGGCCGCCGGTCGGCTCCTCGAGCCGGTTGCAGCAGCGCAGGAACGTGCTCTTTCCCGAGCCCGAAGGGCCGATGACGAAGACCAGTTCCTGCGGCTTGACCGCGAGATTGATGCCCTTCAGCACCTCGAGCCTACCGAAGGACTTGTGCAGGTCGCGCACATCCAGGATCGGCTGCTGGTTGTTCACGGCGCCTCCCTCCCTCGCGCGGGGCCGCGCGCCCCGGACCTGACACCCTGGAGGATACTCTAGAAAAAGGACGGGCTGGCAAAAAGCCAGCCCGGTCGCAACGCGGTCACCAGGGTGCCGGGTCGGCTGCGCCGATCAGCCGCACTTGTTCTCGTGCGGCGTGGCGTCGTGGCCCTCCATGCCCTGGGGGCCATAGCCGGGCACCGGGGTCACGGTGAACGAGCCGGGCCGCGGATCACGCCCGATCCACTCCTTGTAGAGCCGGGCCATGGTGCCGTCGATCTTCATGCACTCGATCGCCCGCTCGACCTCGTTGCGCAGCGCCACGTCGTCCTTGCGGAAGACCGCGCCCACCGCGCCCTCGCGGGTGATGACGTAGGAGTTGACGAACATCGGGTTCTGGCGCACCGCCCAGCCGTTGCCGGCGACGCTGGTCATGAAGGCGTTGTCGCGCCCGGAAAGGAGCGCCTGGGCCGCCTCGGAATCCTTGCCGTAGCGGGCGATCTCCCAGCCGTACTGGCCCTGGTTCTGGGTCAGCCACTGATCGAAGACGTTGCCCTTGACCACCGAGACGGTCTTGCCCTTAAGGTCCTCGAGCCTGGCGATCTCGGGCGCCCCCTTCTTGATCAGGAAGCTCCAGTCGTTGTCCATGTAGCCTTCGGTGAAGAGCAGGTTTTTCGAGCGATCGAGCGTGATCGAGGTGGGGGCGATGATCATGTCGTACTTCTTGGCGTTGAGCCCGACGAAGATGCCCGCCCACTCCTGATTGATGATCTTGTAGCCGGGCCGCTTGAGCCGCTTGGCGATCTCGGCGCCGAGATCGACGTTGTGGCCCCAGTAGCTGCCGTCGGCCTTCTGCATGATGAAGGGGGCGAAGCCCACGTCGGCCGCCATCAGGAGCGGGTCGGCCGCCCGCGCCTCGCCCGAGAACGACGCCAGCACGAGGGCCGCGGCGGCGGCGGCGAACGACTTAGCCTTTGGATCGAAGAGTCTCATGGTTCCTCCCTTGGGTCGTACTGTTTCGCGGACTTCCCGTCCGGCTTCGCGCCGTGGCGTACCCGTGGGCACACGCCGCGGCGACACGGCCCGCAGCCGTGGTGTTCTCGGCAAAAGCCTACACGCCCGGCGAACCGTGCGCAAGGCGAGCCGGGCGCGCCTCATCGGCGCCGGGGGTGGCCGCCGGCCGCGCCCGGGTCGTGCCGCCGGCCGGCCGGCCGAAGCCCGCGCCGCTCGCGGTCAGCATGCTCACCCGGTCGCCCTTGCCGACGACGTGATGCTCCCCCGACGCCACCCGGCGGCCGTTGATGGCGAGGCGGGCGAGGCCGCCCGGCTCGCCGCCCTGAAGGGCGGGCGGCGCCACCAGGAGCCGGCTGAAGACGAACGACAGCACCGCCGGCGTTTCCGCCACCACCTCGAACTCCATGAGCGCGGAGTCGCCGCCCCGATGCCGGCCGCGTCCGCCCGAGCCCTTGACCCGCGCCCGGCGCAGCACCCGGATCGGGGCCATGGTCTCCATCACCTCGATCGGCGTGTTGCCTACGTTGCCCGGCCACGACAGGATGGGAATGCCGTCGCGATGGGCGGCGGCGCCCTGGCCGCCGTTGATGAAGTTGACCACCGCGTAGCGCCGCCCGGCGTGCTCGCCCGACATCGAGAACGAGCAGCTCAGCGAGCCGCCGGCCGTCACCCGGTCGGGGATCACCCCGGAGAGCGCGTCCATCACCAGCCCGGGGAGGCACTGGCCGACGGCGTTGCGCGCCCCGCCGGCGGCCGGGTAGCGGGGGTTGAGGATGCTGCCCTCCGGCGCCCAGGCGGTGATCGGGCGGAAGCTGCCGTCGTTGTTGGGGATGTCGGGCGACAGCAGGCATTTGAGCCCGAAGGCGGTGTAGGCGAAGGTGTAGCTCGGGGTCACGTTCACCGAGCGCGGCACCTGCGGGGCGGAGCCGGTGAAGTCGACGGCGATGTCCTGATCGCGGACCGTCACCTTGGCCGCAAGCGCGAGCGGCTCGCCGGTCACGTCGATCTCCCAGCGGGCGCGATAGACCCCGTTGGGGATGGCGCGGATGGCGGCCCGCATCGCCGCCTCCGAGCGGGCGCGGACCTCGCGCCCGAAGGCGGCGATGTCGAGGTCGGTCTCGTCGAGGAGGCGCCCGAGGCTCCGCTCCATCATCCGGCAGGCCGAGACCTGCGCCCACACGTCGCCCATGGTCTGCTCGGGCACCCGCACGTTCTTCTCGATGAAGGCGACCACCGCCGGGTCTGGCCTGCCCTCGCGCATCAGGTAGAGGGGCGGTATCTGCAGTCCCTCCTCGAAGATCTCGCGGATGCCGGCGCCGCGGAGCCGCCCGCCGATGTCGGGCACGTGCGAGCATGCGGCCACCATCGCCACCGGCCGGCCGCGACGGAAGATGGGCATGCAGACGTTGATGTCGTGGATGTGCCCGGTGGCGAGCCAGGGGTCGTTGGTGGTGAGCACGTCGCCGGGCCTGAGCGATTCGGGCGGGAACAGGCGGACGAAATGCTGCACGGTCCGCGGCAGCGTGCCGATGAAGGGCGGGATGCTGGCGGTCGACTGGGCGAGCGAGTGCCCGGCGACGTCGGTCAGCACCACCGCGTAGTCGTTCGACTCGCGAACCAGGGTCGAGAAGGAGGTGCGCCAGAGCGTGGCCGCGGCCTCGTCGATCATGCTGACGAGGCGCGTCCACAGGATCTCGAGCGTGACCGGATCGAACCGGCTGGGACTCACCTGTTCCTCCCTCGCGTTTCCTCACCGCGTCCGGCCGGCGGCCCCCCTCGGCCGGCGCCGTTGTCCGGCGCGGGGGCGATTCTCTCCTTGTCATCCGCCGGCCGTTGGGCTGCAATCTAGCCCGGAATCGCACGGGCGCGGAATGCCCGAGAACGGAGGAAACGATGCCGGATCGCCTGCGTATCTCCGCCACCGGGGCGGGGGTGAGCTATTATCCCGAGTTTCTCGCCCGCGAGCTCGGCTACTTCGCCGACGAGGACCTCGAGGTGGTGACCGAGGCCCCGGGGCACGGGCCGTGGGTGGCGCGGGCGCTCCGCGAGCGGACCGCCGAGGTCGTGCTCGGCGGCATCTGGCGGCCGCTGATGTACCGCGGCCGGCTCGACGCCTTCGTCGCCTTCGCCCAGCTCTGCGTGCGCTGCCCGACGCTGGTGATCGGGCGCCGCGCCGCGCCCAACTTCCGCTGGGCCGACCTCATCGGGCGGACGGTGGTGGTGCCGGACGGCTCGCCCACCCCCAACATGGCCTTCGTCGGCATCCTCCGGCGCAAGGGGGTCGATCCCGAAAAGGTGAACATCGTCGAGGACTTCCACGCCGACGAGGCGCTGAGCCTGTTCCGCGGCGGGCTCGGCGACTTCTTCCTCGCCGGCCCGCCGGGGAGCGACGCCCTCGTCGCCGAGGGCAAGGGCCACGTGGTCGCCGACCTCGCCGAGGCCGGCGGGCGGCTTCCCTGGAGCGTCTACTACGGGCTCCCCGAGTTCGTGGAGCGCAAGGACAACCTCGCCGGCCGGTTCGCGCGGGCGATCCAGCGGGCGCTCGACTGGCTCAAGGGCCACGACCCCGACGAGGCCGCCGGCGTCTACAAGCGGAACTTCCCCAGGCACAAGCCGGAGCTGATCGCCGCCGCGGTGCGGGCGACGAGGACGCGCGGCATCTGGCCCGAGAGCGTGCGCATGGCCGAGGCCGACCTCGCCGCCTGGCAGGAGATGATCGTCGAGTACAAGCTGATCGAGAAGCCGATCCCCTACGCCGAGGTGTTCGACACCCGCGCCGCCGACTGGGTGCGGAAGAACCCGAAGCCGTGACGCGCGGCGCCCGGCGGCGCGCTCGATTGGGTCGCGCCGTTTCGACCGCTCGTACCGGTGGGCCATGCGCTTGACGTTATGGCCGAGCGCGACCCGCGGCCGTCCGGTTCGGATGTCCGCACTCCGGAAACGGGGCGATAGCGGCGGTTTCGCACCTCACACGTCGTCATGGCCGGGCCGGCCGACCTGCCTTCGCCGAAGCGGCTTCGCGCAGGCAGGAGGCCGAGTCCCGGCCATCCACGCCCCCGGGCACTTCGTCCCGGGGGCACGCCTTGCTCTGCGGCCGAGGAGCCGTGGATGACCGGGACGAGCCCGGTCATGACGGTTGAATGGCTAGAGCGAAATCCGATCAGGTTGGCCGCAACGATGCCCCCCTCACCCTACCCTCTCCCCCCGGCGGGGGGAGAGGGTTGCGTAGGCTCGGCGAGGCCGAAGGCCGAGCCATAGCCGGAGCTGGGTGAGGGGAGGGTGATCCGGTGTCATCGGATACCGCTCTAGAGCGGGTTCCGGCTGTCCGTACACACCCTCGCCGTCATGCCTCGCCCGGCCGGCGGGGGACCGAGCCGGTGGCGGCGAGCACGTCGTTGAGGCGCGCGGCAAGCCCGCCGGCGCGGGGCGAGAACGAGCCGTCGAACACCGCCGAGCCGACGGTGAAGGCATCCGCGCCGGCGGCCGCGATCTCGCGCACGGTGGCGGGCGAGTTCACGCTCCCGGCGACGATCAGCCTGCCGTTCGCGCCGAGCGCCGCGCGGGCCGCGCGCACGAGGTCGAGCGGCGCCGCCTCGACCGCCCGGTAGGCGAGGAGGTCCACCCCCGGGCAGCCCTCGGCGAGCGCCTCGCGGCAGTGGCGGGCGACCGCCTCGGCGCCGCCGCGAAGGCGGGTGGGGTGCCCCTCGGGCAGGCCGACGAAGGGGTAGTAGCCGACCCGGCTTCCCTTGAGCGCCTCCAGGATCGCCTCGATGCCCGCCCCGCCCAGGAGCCGGTCCACCCCGATCTCGGCCGCGAGCCCGGCCGAGGCCGCGCACTCCTCGGGCGAGAGGCTGATCAGCTCCATGTAGCTGACGGCGCCGGACTCCTTGATCCGGCGGTTGAGCTCGCGAAGGGTGGCGAAATCGACCCCCAGGTCCTTGAAGCCGACGTGGCCGAGCTTGAGCGGGCGGACGGCCTCGAACACCTCGAGGCAGTCCTCGACCGTGAGGTCGTCGCGGGTGAGCATGAAGATGAAGTCCATGCGCCCCCGTTATAGCGCGGGCAGGGGGCGGGGGGTAGGGCGGGGGTAGTGTTCGGTTTGCCCACATGCTTCGACACGCTCATGCCTCGACACGCTCGGCATGAGGGCCTCGAATCCGCCTCATCCTGAGCCTGCCCGCAAGCCCCCGGGCACTTCGTCCCGGGGGTTGACCCGGGGGCCTGTCGAAGGGTGAGGCGCTTCAAGAAACGAGTACTACCAGAGCGAGGGGCTTCATGGGTCGCGACCGAGCCTATGCGGCATTGCCGCAGATTCCCTTCTGAGATAGACAACGATATGACAGACGGTGTGGACAGGAGTGTTCGGCGCCATCGAGAGAGAGGAAAGCGACCGATGACCGCGAAACGCACCCCCGTGGGCCGCGAGGTCGAGGAGGCGCTAGGCAAGGTCCTGGCGCATGTGCGCGGCGAGGCCGATCTTCCCTGCCGCATCGTCGACGATCCCTCCGCGCGGCGGATTCGCGCGCTCCGCAAGCGCCTGAAGCTGAGCCGCCAGAAGTTCGCGGATCGGTTCGGCCTCGACGCCCGCGTCGTGCAGGACTGGGAGCAGGGCCGGCGCGTCTCCGACCGCGCCGCCCGCGTCCTCCTCACCGTCATCGACCGCAATCCGAAGGCGGTGGAGCGCGCCCTGGCCGAGTGAGCGGCGGCCGCGTCACGGACTAACGCCTTAATCCAGCACCTCAGCTATGCCGGCATCGCGTCAATAAGGTATTGTCTTGGAACAATCCGGCGTTCACCAGTTTCCCGGTGAAGGTGCTCTATGAAACCGAAGACGATCCTTACCAAGACCGTTGAGGCACTCGTCTCATTTTTCGGTATCACGATTGGCACGCATCCGAACACACGCTCACCGTCTTAAGGGAAGGCGGACGAATAGCAGGATTCCCGCGAGGCAAGACACGAACACGAAGTCCACTTCGGCGCGGTTCAATTGGAATGGGGTCGTCATCCCGTGGCGAAAGTGATTGTTCGCCATGGCGTAGAGCTTTTGAAGCACCGAGATCGTGTGGATACTCAGCGCAGCTTGTCTGTGGGCTGTATTCAGAACATCTCCGAAGGTCACACGCGGCATCGCGAAGATTTCCTTCGCGACGGATTCGAGCGTGTCCATAATGTTCGCGCACGTGTCGCGCTCGCGGCGTGGTCGGTCATCGTAAGCGGAAATCGCGTCTCGGAAGTTCTGGCGCGCTGAGGTAAATCGTGGAGCGCTTAATTCGCGAAACGCGGCCTCAATCTGGACTTGCACCGCTGGCGGCAAGACTCGATGCAGGCGTCCGTCGGGTCCCAAGTCCCACACGATCCCATGAGCCGCCAAGATTCGGTTTACGCCCTCTATGTAGTCGGCTCTCGACTCGTTGGGGACTTCGTCCCATACACGCAAAATCAGATCATAAACGCGTGGCCACTCCGCGCGCTCAATGTCGCGGCCCACGGCGTACCGATAGCCGCCGTACGGATTGCCTGACGCCTGTATCCCCAAGCTCTGCGCTATGACCTGATAGAGGCGCCGCTCGGTCGAATCGCGGCCATCGCCGCACACCCGAAAGAAGATGTCCGCCAATTCCTGCCGTAGTTGAGTGGGTGCGTCATTTTCCACGTCGCGATTGACCGGCGCGACGTTCTCGGGATCGGAAGTAAAGCCACGAATAGGCATGTGTCAACGATACATGCGGTTGTGGCGTCTGTACAATCACACTGATCGGCTTCTATACCACACCCCCCTACTCCCCCGCCGCCAGCGGCGCCGGCTCGCCCGGCTTCACGTCGCGGATGCGGCGGTAGACGAAGGCGGCAAGCAGGGTGATCAGCGCCAGGCCGGCGAAGACCGCCCGGTAGGCGTCCTCGGGCGCGCGGCCCTCGACCACCGGGAAGGCGCCCACCACCACCCCGCTCAAGGACTGCACGGTCGCCGCCCCCAGCATCAGCCCGAGGTTGCACGTGGTCATCGCCCGGCCCGCCATGTGCTCGGGGAAGAGCGCGCGCCCGTGCACCGTCACCGCCACCGGGAACGAGGCGGCGAGCGCGAACAGCACCAGGAGCACCGCGGCGGTCGCCACCCCGGGCGAGGGCCAGGCCGCCATCACCGCCAGCATCGCCGCGGTCGAGAGCGCGCCCCCCATCACCAGGCCCTTGCGGGTGTCGAACACCCGGTCGAGCGCCCCGTAGGCGAAGCAGCCGATGACGGTGACGATGCCCATGGCCAGGATCACGTGCCCGCGCTCCACCCCGGAAAGCCCGTGCACGTCGTTCAGGTACGGCCCCGCCCAGAGCGAGAACACGGTGGCGTGGGTGGCGTAGCCGACCAGGGCCATGGCGAGCAACCGGTGCATCTGCCGGTTGCCGAGGATGCGGAGCACCCCGGCCAGCACCCGGCCGAGCCCCTCGCGCGCCCGCGCGAGGTCGGGATGGCCCGGCGGCGCGTCGCGGACCACGATCAGCAGCGCCACCGCGATCGCCGCGGTCACGCCGCCGATGGCGAAGAACGCGGCCCGCCAGCCGATCCACTCGCTCGCCAGCGCCATCGGCGTGCCGGCGACGATGCTGCCGGCGAAGCCGACCCCGGAGATGAGGCCGGCGATGGTGCCGAAGCGCTCGGGCCGGAACCAGCGGGCGCAGGCGACGAACGAGCCCATGAAGATCGGCGCCGAGCCCATGCCCATCAGCCAGCGCGAGAGATAGGCCCCCTCGATCGAGGCGGCGAGGCCGAAGCCGACCGCGCCCAGCACCGCCAGCATCATCCCGCCGGGCACCACCCAGCGCGGGCCGAGATGGTCGAGCAGCACCCCGACCGGAACCTGGGTCAGCGCGTAGGCGAGGAAGAAGGCGCTGGTGACGAGCCCCAGCGCCTCGGAGGAGAGCGAGAGCGCGTGCATCACCTCGGGCGCGATCGCCGCGTGCGAGGAGCGGAGGAACTGGCTCATCACCCCGGCGAGGCAGAAGACCGCGACCATCGCCAGGGCGCGCGGCCGCACCCCGGCGCGCCGGGCGGCGGGGGCGGCGAAGTCTCGCCCGGAGGGCGAAGGACGGGTGGCCGGCATGGGAGCGCAGAATAGCCGCAACCCCGCCCGGGACGGCAACCGAAACCTCGTCCCGGCGCGGCTCCGGCCCCCGGATACGGGGGGCGCCGGCCTGCCGTCGCCGATGCGGGGCTTCGGCCCGTCGCCCGAAGCCCTCGGGCCGCGGGGCGGCCCCGCCTAGGCGGGCCCGACGCTCGCGGTCAGGTCGTCTTCTTGCGCGGCCTCGGCGCGAGAGGCGCCGGGTTCGCGGGGCGCGCCGGCGGGGCGCTCTTCGGCCCGTCGGTTCGGACCTGCCCCTTGGCCCGAAGCTCCGCCTCGGCGCGGAGCCAGTGCTCGACCGAGCGGCCCGGAGGGGCGCCCTCCTCGAGCCAGATGTAGTATGCCCTGTCTCGGATTCTTTGCTCGATCTCCGGAGACGGCATGAGCGGCCTCCTCTGGAAAGCGACGATGGCCATCCCACCCAGCATACACCAGCCGGGCGGGGGCCCGGGATCAACCTTTTGTAACGGAGGCGTGACGGTGGCGGGCGTGCTATGCTCGCGGCCGAGCGGCCCGAAATCCGGGACGCCATCGAAACGAGGTCCCATGCAATTGCCACGGGCCGTGCGCGAGGCCTATGTCCGGGCGGAACGCTGCCTCGCCGCGGGCCGCTTCGCCGAGGCGAGCGGGCTGATCGCGGCGCTCCTCGCCCACGATCCCGATCCCGACCTCGGCCGGCTCCGCGACCTCCTCGAGACGATCGTCGAGGAGGCGGCCGAGCCCGGGGCGCAGGTCAGCCTGGCCACGCTCCTCCTCGATCCGGCGGGCGAGGAGGCCGATCCCGAGCGCGCGCTCGCCCTCCTCCTCGAGGCCGCAGACGCGATCGAGGGGCGCGACGAGCCCGACCCGGGGCTCGCCGGCGTCGCCCACGGCCTGATCGCCGACTGCTACCTGCGCGGGGTGGGGGCGGGGGCCGACCCGGCCGCCGCCTTCCAGCACTACCGGCGCGCCGCCGAGCTCGGCAACGGGCGGGCGGCCTTCGCCGCCGGGCTCGCCTGCGAGAGCGGGCTCCTCGACCAGGCGGTCGACCGGGCCGAGGCCAAGCGCTACTACCGGATGGCGGCCGACGCGGGCGATGTGCGGGCGATGACCGCGCTCGCGCTCCTCTATCTCGCCGACGGCGACGCGCCCGACGAGGTGACGATCGTCGATCTCCTCGAGGAGGCGAGCGCCAAGGGCGACAGCCGCGCCGCCGAGACGCTGTCCCGGCTCGGCGACGAGGTCGTGCTCCGCCCGGCCGGGGACGAATCCGACTCCGAGCCGGAGTGAGAGCCGGCGGCGCGGCGTTCAGTCGCGGCTGGCGGGGCCGGCCGAGGAGGCCTCGTAGAGGGTCCGCCCGCTCTCGCGGTCGACCCCGCTCAGGCGCACATCGTAGCCCCACAGGGCATGGACGTGCTTCAGCACCTGGTCGCGGCTCTTCGCCGCCAGCGGTACGCCGTTGTAGACGTTGTGCTGGAGCCTGAGCACGCGGTCGCCCTTGAGGTCGACGTCGACCACCTGGATGTCGGGCTCGATCGCGCCCAGCTCATAGGCGCGGGCGAGCGCGCTCCGGAGCTTCCGGTAGCCTTGCTCGTCGTGGATGGCCGAGACCGTGTAATGGGTGTCGTCGGCCACGTCGAGCACGGAGAAGAGCCTCATCTTCCGCATCACCTGCGGGCTCAGATACTGCTGGATGAAGGAGTCGTCGCGGAAGTTCGCCCAGGCGTGCTTCAGCGTCGCCCGCCAGTCGCCGCCGCCGGCGATGTCGGGGAACCACCGCTCGTCCTCGCGCGTCGGCTCGGTCGAGATGCGGCGGATGTCCTGCATCATGGCGAAGCCGAGCGCGTAGGGGTTGATTCCGCGGTAGCGGGGATCGTCGTAGGCGGGCTGGAAGATGACGTTGGCGTGGTGATGCAGGATCTCCAGCATCGCCCCTTCGCCGAGCACGCCCCGCTCGTAGAGGGCGTTGACGATGTAGTGGTGGACGAAGGTGGCGCAGCCCTCGTTCATCACCTTGGTCTGCTTCTGGGGATAGAAGTACTGGGCTATGTTGCGGGCGATCCGAAGGATCTCGCGCTGCCAGGGCTCGAGCACCGGGCTGTTCTTCTCGAGGAAGTAGAGCAGGTTCTCTTCCGGGAGCTTGAGGCTCCGTCGGCGCTCCCTGCCCTTGGCGTCGTCCTTGGCCGGCGGGCGCCGGCGCTCGCCGCGGCGCGGCAGGGTGCGCCAGAGATCGCTGAAGGTGCGCTGCTCGTACTCGCGCCGGTCCTCGTCGCGGGCCTTCGTATCGGCCTCGCTCGGCTCGGGCGGACGGCGGTAGCGGAAGACCCCGTGGTCCATGACCGCGTGCGCGGCGTCGAGGATCGCCTCGACCGCGACCGCGCCGTGGCGCTCCTCGCAGTCGGCGATGTAGCGCTTGGCGAACTCGACGTAGCCGAGCGCGGCCTCGGCGTCGGTCCACTGGCGGAAGAGGCAGTTGTTCTTGAAGAAGTGGTTGTGGCCGAAGGCCGCGTGCGCCATCACCAGCACCTGTAGCGGCAGGTTGTTCTGCTCCATGTTGTAGCTGATGCAGGGGTCGGAGTTGATGACGATCTCGTAGGCGAGCCCTGTATAGCCCTTGCGGTAGAGCTTCTCCTCCTCCAGGAAGCGCTTGCCGAAGGACCAGTGCGGATACATCAGCGGCATGCCGATCGAGGAGTAGGCGTCGAGCATCTGCTCGGCCGAGATGACCTCGATCTGGTTGGGGTAGATGTCGAGGCCGAGGTCGCCGAGCGCCACCTCGGCGATGGCGCGGTAGGCGCGCTCGAGGGTCTCGAAGTTCCAGTCGGTGCCCTCGATCAGCGGCTTCCGGGCGGCCCCTGCGGCCATGGCGCGCGCCTCCCCGCTCCTCGCTCCGCGCCCCTCAGGCCGGCGCCCGGTGGCGGGAAAAGAGTTCGCGGAAGACGGGATAGATGTCGGCCGGCTTGGCGATGCGCTTGGCGGCGAAGTTCGCCCAGGCGTCGGCGACCGGGTGGTAGGCGGTCCACAGCGGCGAGCCCTCGCGCGAATCGCGGAAGATCTCCACCTCGCGCTCGTCGAGAATCTCGACGTAGGCGTAGTACTGGCAGAGCGGCATCAGATGATTGGCGAGGAGGTCGGTGCACTTGCCGGCGTCGCCCGAGAAGTTCTCGCCGTCCGAGGCCTGGGCGGCATAGATGTTCCATCTCTCCACCGCGTAGCGCTCGCGGATGATGCGCAGCGCCTCGGCGAGCGCGGTCGAGACCACGGTGCCGCCGGTTTCGGGGCTGTAGAAGAAGGTCTGCTCGTCGACCTCGGCCGCCTCGTGGGTGTGGCGGATGAAGACCACGTCGATCCGCTCGTAGCGCCGCTTGAGGAAGAGGTGGAGCAGCATGAAGAACCGCTTGGCGAGGTCCTTCTCGCGCTCGCCCATCGAGCCCGAGACATCCATCAGGCAGAACATTACCGCCTGGGTCACCGGCTCGGGCACCGGCTGGTGGTGGCGGTAGCGGATGTCCACGGGGTCGATGTAGGGCACGCTCTTGCGGCTGCGGGCCATCGCCGCGAGGGCGAGGCGGAGCGCCGCCAGGCGCGAGCTCTCCTCGGCCGTGCGCCCGGGCTCGGGCCGGCTCTCGATCTCGCGGATCTCGCGCTCGATGCGGGCAACCTCGTCGGGCCGCGGGCGCTTGAGCGCGATCCGCCGGCCGTGGCTGCGGCGCATGGTGTGCATGACGTCGAGATTGGTCTGCGGGCCGGAGATGGTGAAGCCGGCCCGGCGCTTCCTGGGGGCGTAGATCTCCTTGAGGCTGATCTTGATCAGGTCTGGCAGCTCGAGGTCCTCGAAGAAGAGGTCGAGGAACTCCTCGCGCGAGAGGGTGAAGACGAACTCGTCCTCGCCGTCGCCGTGGTCCGCCCCCTGCTTGCCGCCGGCGCCGGCGCCGGCGCGCGGCGGCTTGGGGATGCGCGAGCCGGCGACGAACTCCTTGTTTCCGGCGAACATCCGCTCGCGCCGGCCGCCGGCCTCGGCGTGGCGGAAGCGCGGCTCGCTGATGCCCCTGCCGGGGATCGACACGGTCTTGCCGCTGTCGACGTCGGCGATGCTGCGCTCGCGGATCGACTCGCTGACGATCTTCTTGATCTGCGCCCGCGCCCGCCTGAGGAAGCGCTGGCGGTTGCCCAGGTTCTTGTCCTTGGGGTTCTGGCGGCGGTCTATGAAGCGGTGCATGGCGGCGGCAAGGCCTCGATCACCCGGCCTTGTTGACGCGCATGTACCATTCCACCAGCCGGCGCACTTGGCGCTCGGTGTACGCGCGCTGCGTCATGCGATTGACGAAGTCGGCGTGCTTGGCGTCGGACTCGCTGTCCTTCTTGGTGCCGAAGCTGATCACGGGCAGGAGGTCCTCGACCTGGCCGAACATCCGCTTCTCGATCACCTCGCGCAGCTTCTCGTAGCTCGTCCAGCTCGGGTTCTTGCCCTGGTTCTGGGCCCGGGCGCGGAGCGCGAACTTCACCACCTCGTTGCGGAAGTCCTTGGGGTTGGCGATCCCGGCCGGCTTCTCGATCTTGGACAGCTCCGTGTCCAGGATCTCGCGGTCGAAGATCTGGCCGGTGTCGGGGTCCTTGTAGTCCTGATCCTCGATCCAGGCGTCGGCATAGGCGATGTAGCGGTCGAACAGGTTCTGGCCGTACTCGTTGTAGGACTCGAGATAGGCCTTCTGGATCTCGTTGCCGATGAACTCGGCGTAGCGCGGCGCCAGCTCCGACTTGATGAACTCGAGGTACTTGTTCTGCAGCTCCTCGGGGAACTGCTCGCGCTTGATCGCCTGCTCGATCACGTACATCAGGTGCACCGGGTCGGCGGCCACCTCCTCGGTGTCGAAGTTGAAGGTCTCGGAGAGGACCTTGAAGGCGAAGCGGGTGGAAACCCCGGTCATGCCCTCGTCGACCCCGCCGAGGTCGCGGTACTCCTGCATCGACTTCGCCTGCGGGCCGGTGTTCTTGAGGTTCTCGCCGTCGTAGACCCGCATCTTGGTGTAGAGATTGGAGTTCTCGTGCTCCTTGAGGCGGGTGAGGACCGAGAAGCGGGCGAGGATGTCGAGCGTCTGGGGGGCGCAGCGCGCCGCCCCCAGCTCGCTCTCGGCGAGCAGCTTCTGGTAGATCATCGCCTCCTCGGTCGCGCGCAGGCAGTAGGGGACCTTGATGACGAAGATGCGGTCGAGGAAGGCCTCGTTGTTGCGGTTGTTCTTGAACTGCTGCCACTCCGCCTCGTTGGAGTGGGCGAGCACGACGCCCTGGTAGGGGAAGGCGCCGAGGCTCTCGGTGCCGATGTAGTTGGCCTCCTGGGTGGCGGTTAAGAGCGGGTGCAGCACCTTGATCGGGGCCTTGAACATCTCGACGAACTCCAGCAGCCCCTGGGTGGTGCGGTTGAGCCCGCCGGAGTAGCTGTAGGCGTCGGGGTCGTCCTGGCTGAAGTGCTCGAGCTTGCGGATGTCGACCTTGCCGACCAGGGCCGAGATGTCCTGGTTGTTCTCGTCCCCGGGCTCGGTCTTGGCGATGCACACCTGGCGCAGCTTGGAGGGAAACAGCTTGGCGACGCTGAAGCGCGAGATGTCGCCGTTGAACTCGTCGAGCCGCTTGAGCGCCCAGGGCGAGACCAGGCCGGTGAGCCGGCGCCGGGGGATGCCGTACTTGCGCTCCAACAGGTCGCCCATGCGGACCGGGTTGAAGAGCCCGAGTGGCGACTCGAACACCGGGCTGATCTGATCGCCCGCCTTGAGCACGTAGATCGGTCGCTCCTCGAGGAGATGCTTCAGGCGCTCGGCGAGGCTCGACTTGCCGCCGCCGACCGGGCCGAGGAGGTAGAGGATCTGCTTCTTCTCCTCCAGTCCCTGTGCGGCGTAGCGGAAGAAGCCGACGATGCGCTCGATCGTGTCCTCCATGCCGTAGAAGCGGTCGAAGGCGCGATAGCGCTTGAGCGTCCGGTTCATGAAGATCCGCCCGAGGCGCGGATCCTTGCTGGTGTCGACGATCTCCGGCTCGCCGACGGCGGCGATCATCCGCTCGGCCACCGAGGCGTACATCATCGGGTCGTCCCGACAGGCGAGAAGATAGGCCTGAAGGCTCATCTCCTCGAACTTCTCGCGCACGTAGATCTCGGAAAAGGTGTCGAACAGATCCATCCGTCCAGCCCCTTGCTGGCCGTCCGGCTGCCGGCAGGCCACCGGACGGCCCTGCCATGCCACGTTGGGCGGTGCCCCGATCGCGTCCGGGGCGGCGGTTTATCGTTTACGTGGTCTCGGTTCGGCGGTTGTAAAGGTGGCCTGCACCCAACTTTCCGTGACCGAGGCGCCATCCGCCCGTTCCGCCATGGTGAACGCAGTCGCGCGATTTGGCAACAGCTTAGCGCCGATTTCTCACCTTATTAGACAGCAGAGGCCGGCACCCGGTCGGGGATGGGGGAGCGGCGCACGCCGCTTCCGAAGAAATCGTCTGGATAGGAGCGGCGCCCGAAAAATGGAAATCGTTCCTAAGTCCGAGATGGAACGAGGAAGTCCAGAAAAAGATCAATCTGACGTCGTTTCATTGGTTCCAGTGGTCTTTGATATTTCGATATCAGAACATATTTTAATACGAAACAAGATTCCACGATACATGCTCCGTTTGTTCCGCAGCCTGTGTATTTATAGATGAGTAGCTTTACTTGGTTTATGTTTGCGCCGGTGCCCGGCGGCGGCGATCCGATCGAGGAAGAGCCCCACCGCGGCCACGTCGGCGAGGCGGTAGCGTGCGGCGGTGGCGCGGGGCGCCTCGGCGACCAGGATGCCGAACCCCCGCCCGTCGAGCGCTCGGAACGCGTCCTCGTCGGTGGCGTCGTCGCCGACATAGAGGGCGAGCGTCTCGGCCGGGGCGGGCGCGAGCCGGTCGAGGAGCCACAGCACCGCGTGGCCCTTGTGCCAGTCGATGTCGGGCTGCAGTTCGAACACCTTCTTGCCCGGGCGGCGGCGGAGCCCGGGGTGGCGCCGGGCGGCCCCCGCGACCGCGCGCTCGACCGCCGCGACCGCGACCTCGGCGACGTTGCGGTAGTGGGTGGCGATCGCGAATCGCTTGCGCTCCACCTGCACGCCGGGGACGCGGGCGAGGGCGCGGTGAAGCTCGGCCTCGGCGGCGTCGAGCAGGGAGAGGAAGGCGAGGCCCCGCTCGTGGACCAGGATCGGGCCACCGGGGGCGGCGATCTCGAAGCCATGGCTGCCGGCGTAGGTGATGCCGGCGAGGCCGACGCGGGCGCGGAGATCGGCGAGGTCGCGCCCGCTGACGATGGCCAGCACCGCGGCCCGCGCGGCGGCGGCGATCCGCGACCGCATCTCGGGGGCGAGGGCGGCGTCCTCGGGCCGGGCCACGATCGGGGTGAGCGTGCCGTCGTAGTCGAGGAAGAGGGCGATGCGCCTGCCGGCCGCGGCCCGTGCGATCTCGTCCCAGCCGGCGAGCGGCGAGGGAAGGAGGGGCGCGGCCCCGCCCGCGCCGGCGTCGCGGCCCCGCTCGTGGCTGATCGGCATGCGTGAGTCCCGAGCCTCGTCAAGATGATACATGGGAACTCTCGGGCCGCGAAGGGCGCGCCCGCGGCTCCGGCGGGCGGGGCCGTCGGTCCCTGCCGGCGCATTGCCCTTGGCGCGGATTCCGTGCAAGGAATGGGGAAGCCGCGGCGCGGGCGGCCAAGCGGTCCGCGCGGGCCGGCTCTCGCGTCCACCCCAAGGATATCTCCGACCGACGACATGGAACCGGCGAAACCCCTCGCAGCCGACGCCCTCTACCGGCGTTGCGATCCCGACGAGCTGAGCTTCGAGACCACGGCCGAGCTCGAGGACCTGACCGAGATGCTGGGTCAGGACCGGGCCGTGGAGGCGATCCGCTTCGGCGCCAGCGCCGACCTCGACGGCTTCAACCTGTTCGTGCTCGGGCCCTCGGGCACCGGCAAGCACAGCTTCATCCGCCAGTACCTCACCACCAAGGCGGCCGCGGAGCCGCAGGGATCGGACTGGTGCTACGTCAACAACCTCGACCAGCCGAACGCGCCCAAGGCGATCCGCCTGCCGGCGGGGAAGGGCTGCGAGCTGCGCGACGACCTCGCCCGGGTGCTGGCGGAGGCCCACGCCGCCGTCCCCGCCTCCTTCGAGAGTGAGGACTACCGCACCCGGCGCCAAGCGATCGAGGAGGAGTTCCGCGAGGAGCAGGGGGGCGTGCTGGAGCGCATCCAGGGCGAGGCGCGCGCGCGCGGCATCGCGCTCATCCGCACCCCTGCCGGCGTCGCCTTCGCCCCGGTGCGCGACGGCGAGGTGCTGGGGGCCGACGAGTTCCAGAAGCTGCCCGAGGAGGAGCGGAAGCGCATCCAGGGCGAGATCGAGGAGCTGGAGCGCCGGCTGCAGAAGGCGATGCGGGCGATGCCGCGCCGCGTGCGCCGCGCCCGCGAGCGCATCCAGGAGTTGGACCGCGAGTTCGTCATGTTCGCGGTCGGCAGCCTGTTCGACGACGTGCTCCGCAAGTATCAGGAGTTTTCCGAGGTCGTCGAGCACCTCAAGCGGGTGCAGGGCGACATCATCGTCAACCCCGAGCTGTTCGTCGGCGCCGGCGAGCCGCAGGCGCAGGCGGGCCCCGAGGCCCAGCTCCCCGTCCGGCTGCCGGGCGAGACCGCGGCGCACCGCCGCTACGGCGTCAACGTCATCGTCGACAACTGCCAGCGCGACGGGGCGCCGGTCATCTTCGAGGACCACCCCACCTATCAGAACCTGGTCGGGCAGGTCGAGCACGTGGCCCACATGGGCGCGCTCCTCACCGACTTCAGCCTGATCAAGGCCGGCGCGCTGCACCGCGCCAACGACGGCTACCTGGTGCTGGATGCGCGCAAGGTGCTGCTCAATCCCTTCGCCTGGGAGGGGCTGAAGCAGGCGCTGAAGTCGCGCCGCATCCGGATCGAATCCCTCGGCCAGGCGTTCAGCCTGGTGAGCACGGTGTCGCTGGAGCCGGAGCCGATCCCGCTCAAGGTGAAGGTGGTGCTGCTCGGCGACCGGATGCTCTATTACCTGCTGCAGGCCTACGATCCCGAGTTCGCCGAGCTGTTCAAGGTCGCCGCCGACTTCGACGACCAGATGGCGCGGAACGCCGAGAACCAGATGCGCTTCGCCAAGCTCCTCGGCACGCTGGCCCGGCGCGAGAGCCTGAAGCCGCTGGACCGCGCCGCGGTCGCCCGGGTGATCGAGCACAGCGCCCGCCTCGCCGGCGACTCCGAGCGCCTGTCGGCGCGGGTGCGGGCGTCGGTCGACCTGGTGCGCGAGGCGCACTTCTGGGCGCGGAACGGGGGCAAGGAGGCGATCGGCGCCGCCGACATCGAGTGTGCGATCGAGGCCCAGATCCGGCGCGCCAGCCGGGTGCGCGAGCGCCTGCGCGAGGAGGTGCTGCGCGAGACCCTGCTGATCGACACCGACGGCGCCAAGGTGGGGCAGATCAACGGCCTCGCCGTCTATCAGGTCGGCGACTACGCCTTCGGCCGGCCGAGCCGCATCACCGCCCGGCTCCGGCTCGGCACCGGCCGGGTGCTGGACATCGAGCGCGAGGTGGAGCTGGGCGGCCCGATCCACTCCAAGGGGGTGATGATCCTCTCCAGCTTCCTCGCCTCCCGCTACGCCGCCGACAAGCCGCTGTCGCTCTCCGCCAGCCTGGTCTTCGAGCAGTCCTACAGCGGGGTGGAGGGGGACTCGGCCTCCTCGGCCGAACTCTACGCGCTCATCTCGGCGCTGGCCGAGGCGCCCATCGACCAGTCCTTCGCCGTCACCGGCTCGGTCAACCAGTTCGGCGAGGTGCAGGCGATCGGCGGGGTCAACGAGAAGATCGAGGGCTTCTTCGAGATTTGCGAGGCGCGGGGGCTCACGGGGCGCCAGGGCGCGCTGATTCCGTTCGCCAACGCCAAGCACCTGATGCTCGAGCGGAAGGTCGTCGACGCGGTCAAGGCCGGCCGCTTCCGCGTCATCCCGGTCAAGACCATCGACCAGGGGATCGAGGTGCTGACCGGGATTCCGGCCGGCGAGCGCGACGCCAACGGCGCCTTCCCGCCCGGGAGCCTCAACCAGCGGGTCGAGGCCCGACTCGTCGAGTTCGCCGAGAAGCGCCGCGCCTTCGGTGCCGCCGGGCGGGGGGAGAACCGGCCGTGAGCGCCGCCGACGAAGACGAACGGCGGAAGCTGGCCGCGGCGGGCGAGGAGGGCCGCGCCGATGTGGAGGGCGCCATCCGCCGCATCGTCATCGTCCTCGAGGGCGAGGGGGCGGAGGACCCGACGCTGCGCGCCCTGGCCGAGCTGGCGGCGAGCCTGCAGTCCGAGCTCGCCGGCCTCTTCGTCGAGGACGTCAACCTGCTCAGGCTCGCCGATCTCCCCTTCGCGCGCCAGTTCTCGCGCCTCACCAGCGGCGGGCGCCGCCTGGCCCCGGGCGAGGTCCAGCGCGAGATGAAGGTGAAGGCGATGGCGGCGCAGCGGGCGCTCGCCCAGGTCGCCGAGCGGGCCGGGGTGAGCTGGTCGTTCCGGGTGGCGCGCGGCCTCGTCGCCGCCGAGCTCCTGGCCGCGGCGATGGAGGCCGACCTGATGGCACTCTGCGCGCGCGAGCGGGCGGGGACGCACCGGCACGAGATCTTTGAGTTCGTCGCCCGGGTCGGCGAGCGGCGGGGCGCCGTCCGCCGGGCGCCGGCGCCTCCCGGCGGGCCGGTGGCGGTGACCTTCGGCGCCGGCGCCGGCGCCGAGCGGGCGCTCGCGCTCGCCATCCGGCTGGGGGAGTCGCTGGGGCGGGGGCTCGCGGTCTACGTGGTCGCCGTCGGCGACGAGGCGGCGGCGAAGCTGCAGGCCAGGGCCGCGGCCGCGCTCGGCGAGCGGCCGGCCGAGTTCCGGCGCCTGAAGCGCCTCGACCTCGACCAGCTCCTCAAGGCGGTGCGCGCCGAACGCGCCTCCGCCCTGGTGCTCGAGGCGGGCGAGCGGGTGCTGGAGGCGCAGGCGATCGAGGCCCTGCACGAGCGCCCGGGCTGCCCGGTGCTGCTGGTCCGCTGAGGCCCGCCTCGCCGGCCAGGATGTCGTCGAGCCGGGCCGCGTCGAGCGCCGCGAAGCCGGCCTCGTCGTTGTCGAAATAGACGAACACCTCGCGCCCCTCCTCGCGCCAGGCCAGCGCCTGCCGCGCCCAGCGGCGAAGCGCGCGCGAATCGTAGCTCCCCTGGTAGGCGCCGCCGGGGCCGTGCAGGCGCACATAGGCGAAGCCGGCGGTCGCGACGAGCGGAGAGTGCAGCCCGGCGAGATCGAAGGCGGCGAAGGCGGCGCCGCGGGCGGCCAGAAGATCGTAGACCCGCTCGTCGAACCAGCTCTCGTCGCGGCACTCGAAGGCGTAGCGGAGGCCCCGGGGAAGCGCGGCGAGGAAGGCATCGAGGCGGCCGGGGTCGAGCCGCCAACGGGGCGGGAGCTGGAAGAGGATGGGCCCGAGCTTCTCCTTCAGCGGCTTGAGCGCGGTGAAGAAGCGCGCCGTGGTGACCTCCGGGTCCTTGAGTTTCTTCATGTGGGTGATGAAGCGGCTCGCCTTGCAGGCGAAGACGAAACCCGCCGGCGTGGCCTCGTACCAGTGGCCGAAGGCGGCGGCCGAGGGCAGCCGGTAGAAGGTGTTGTTGATCTCCACCGTCGAGAACCGCCGGGCGTAGGTGGCGAGGAAGGCCGCCGCCGGCGTCCCCTCGGGGTAGAACGGCCCCCGCCAGTGGGGATAGTGCCAGCCCGAGGTGCCGACGTGGATGCCGGCGAGGCCCCTATCCATCGCCTCCCTCCGCCCGCCGCCCGGCGCTTGATCCAGGCCAATGGCCGGGGCGCCGGCTTCGGTCTAAGGTTCATGGGGCCGACGCGCGATTGCAAGGGGCGCGGGGGCGAAGGCGCGGGCGAGGAGAGACAAGGCCGGAGGTGGCGAATGACGGGCGTTTCCGATCCCTTCGGGCTGGAGCTCTTCAAGAGCGCGATCTTCTCGCTCGCCGACGAGATGGCCCTCACCATCCTCCGCACCACCTACTCGGGGGTGCTGAAGGACAACATGGACTACTCGACCGGCCTCTGCGACGCCGACGGCAATCTTATCGCCCAGGGGCTCACCATCCCCATGCACCTGGGGGCCATGCCGACCGCGCTGGCGGCGGTGCTGGCCCGCTTCGGCAACGACATCCGCGACGGCGACGTCTACATCCTCAACGATCCCTATGCCGGGGGGATGCACCTCCCCGACCTCTTCCTCTTCAAGCCGGTCTACGCCAATGGCGAGCGGATCGCCTTCGCCGCCACCGTCTGCCATCACACCGACATGGGCGGGCGGGTGGCGGGCTCGAACGCCGCCGACTCGACCGAGATCTACCAGGAGGGGCTGCGCATCCCGCCGCTCAGGTACTACGAGGCGGGGGTGCGGAACGAGCCCGTGCACCGGATCATCGAGAAGAACGTGCGGGTGCCGGTGCGCGTGTTCGGCGACATCCGCGCCCAGCTCGCCGCCTGCCACACCGCCGAGGCCGCGCTCGCCGAGCTGGTCGGGCGGCTCGGCGCCGGGGCGGTCAGGGCCTGCATGGCCGAGGTGATCGCGTACTCGGAGCGCTACGCGCGCTCGGCGATCCGCGGCCTTCCCGACGGGGTGTTCGCCTTCGAGGACTGGATCGACGACGACGGGGTCGAGTTCGGGCGGCCGATCCGCCTCAAGGTCACGTTCACGAAGCAGGGCGAGCGCCTCGCCGCCGACTGGAGCGGCAGCGCGGCCCAGGTGCGGGGGGCGATCAACAGCACGCTCTCCTGCACCAAGGCGGCCGTCTACTGCGCGGTGAAGTGCGTGCTCGCGGGCGACATCCCGGCCAACGAGGGCTTCTTCCGCACCATCGAGGTGGCGGCGCCCGAGGGCAGCATCGTCAACCCGGTGCTGCCGGCGGCCACGGCGGCGCGGGCGCTCACCACCTTCCGCCTGGTGGACACCTGCTTCGGCGCGCTCTCCCGGATGTGCCCGGAGCGGGTCTACGCGGCCTCCGACGGCGGCAACGTCGGGGTCGCGGTCGGCGGCTACTACCCGGACCGGAGCCCCTTCATCTATGTCGACTTCGCCTGCGGCGCCTGGGGCGGGAGGCCCTTCGCCGACGGGCTCGAGGGCAACACCAGCATCTTCGCCAACATCTCCTCCTCGTCGGTGGAGATCACCGAGGTCGAGCACCCGCTGCAATTCCTCGCTTACGAGTTCCTGCCCGACCGGGGTGGCGCGGGGCGGTTCCGGGGCGGCGCCCCCTTCCGCCGCGACTATCGCCTGACCGCCGACGAGGCGGTGCTGCAGATCCGCAACGACCGCCACATGTTCGCCCCCTACGGGCTCTGCGGGGGCAAGCCCGGCGGGCGCTCGCGGAACATCCTCAACCCGGGGCTAAAGGGCGGGGCGGAGATGACCGCCAAGGTGACGCGGACGATCCGCAAGGGCGACGTGTTCCGCTACGAGATGGCGGGCGCGGGCGGCTGGGGCGACCCCCTGGAGCGCGAGCCCGAGAAGGTGCTTCGCGACGTGCGGAACGGGTTCGTGAGCGCGGCCGCGGCCAGGGCCGACTACGGCGTGGTGATCCGCGGGGGTGCGCGCCCGGCGGTGGACGAGTCGGCGACCGCGGCCGAGCGGAAGCGCCTCAGGCGCGCGCGCGGCCGGCGGGGTCTCCCCTTCGTCGACCGGGGCGAGCTGCCGCGGGGGGCGAGGGGGTGAAAGTCGGCGGCGCGACTGATCCACGAGCGTGCGGGCCTCGCGGTCGACCCCGGCGCCGTCGGGTGCCTTAGAGCCTTTTCCTATCGGATTGAACCGGCTGCGTTGCGCGCGGGCGCCCGCCCCCGCGCAACCCCATGGGGCCGGGAGATTTTTCGCCGTGGGTTCGTCGAAGGGCTTGACCGTAGTCCCCGCTACGCTCTTCGCCCTATCTCCTGCCCACGTCGAAAAATCTCCTCGGCGCAGCGATTCAATCCGATAGGAAAAGGTTCTAACAGAGCCGAGCCGGCGCGCTGTTGGCGCGAAACGACCGGGGGCGAATCCGCGCCCGCGGAAAATTCGCCCCCGGCACTCACGACGGGCGTGGACGCACCCCGCGCCCGGCGGCGGGCCGCTCGAACCGCCGGCCGGGCAGGAGCGTCATTACTTCTCGATCAGCGAAATCCGCCTGGCGCACTCGTCGGCGATGTCACCGTTCGCCGATGTGCTGCCCGGCATGGTCGCCCACCCCTTGTCTTTCACGAAATCGCCTCGCTTCCAGGAGTCGATCGTCTTCAACTCCTTGAGCCACCGTTCCCGGTTTGCGTCCTGCGGGAACTGGGCGACGCAGATCGGCGCGAGGCTGTCGACAACGGCCCTTGCGGTCATCTGCGAGGCCGAGTCCCGGGCGGAGCCGCTGGTCACCACCCATCCGGCCGAGAACATGACGATGGGCAGCCCGATCGCGCCGACCACGGCGCCCCAAATGAACGGTCTGATTTCTTCCTTTTTCATATTAAGCCCCTCCTATGTATTTATGGCGAAAGCACGAGGTCTTCCAGAGCATGTTTTTTTCTTAGTTGTACTCGGGGAATGGCTTGGAGGATACACGGCGAACGGCGCCGCCCACGCGCGCGGCGACCGCCGCAGGCCGAACCCTCTATCTTGAGATTTTTGGACCATAGCATATTGATCTCAGACACGCAATATGGTTCTCTATGAAAATAGAGAGATGGATTGATAGCAAGAGGGCGGGTATGGCCGCGGCCGCGGGGGAGCCCCGGGCCGGACCGGCAAGGGGGCGCGGGAGATAAGCGCGCCCATGGGTTTGGATTGAGGGGAACTCGACATGGAGCGGCAAGCGCCTGGAAGGCCGCAAAGGCTGAAGGGGCAGACGTTGCGGCTTCCCCCCGAGACGTGGTGGAAACTCAAATTGCTGGCGGCAACCCTGGACGCCACGCGCGGGACGCGGGTGACGCAGCACGATCTGCTGCTGGAGGCCCTCAACGACCTGTTCCGCAAATACCGGAAGGCGCTCCCCGGGAACGGCCCTTGAGGCCCGCCCCGGTCCGCTTGCCGGCGCGCCGTGGACGCCGAACGCGACCCCTGTCCCGGGCCGCGTTCCGACCGGGCCAATCGCGGCGCCGAACCGATCCTCGGCGGGACCCGCAGCCCCGGCGGCGGGGGCCGGCCTTCCGCCTCGCTCCCTCTCCCCCCATCCGCGGCCGGCGCGCTATATTCTTGGTGCCGGCGGTCAAAACTGCGTAAGGGGAGAACCGCATCATGCCGACCTACGTCTATCGCTGCGCGAAGTGCGGCGCCACGTTCAAGCGCGACGAGACCATCTCCGAGCACGAGGCGGCCAAGACCCGATGCCCGAAATGCGGCGGCAAGAAGCTCGCCACCGTCCCCGGCCGGGTGTTCACCGTCACCTCGCGGAAGAGCTAGCGGGCCCCGGCCGGTTCGGCCGAAGGCGGCGCGCCCCATCGGCCGGCGCCGGTATGCATGAGATATGCAGCGGGCGCAGGGCAGAGTTGTGGGTTAAGCCGTTGTGTGCGGAGGGGAATCGTTTATATTGCAATGCAGCATGAAGTGCCGGAAACGGCGTCGTCGTGCAAGGGTTTCGCCGGGCCGCCGGCCCGGCCTCCGAGCTTCAGGTGCAAGGCCTGAAGATTAGGATCTTCGGATCCTTCGTCTCCCAGACGTGAAGCCTCCCTGTTACACTTACCGGGCCTTCGGGCCCGGTATTTTTTTGTGCCGCGGCGTGGGAGCGCGGGGCCGGTGCGCGGCGCCGTGGGCGGCCTCGCCGCCGGCCCGCCGTTCTCGCGCGGGCGTCGGGCGCGCCGTTCGCGCCGCCGCCGGCACAGGGGTTTTCCCGGCCGGCCCCGAGCAGCCCGTGCGGAGGGTTCACGAGAAACCGTCCGCGCCGGCGCGGAAGGCGTGACAAGCGGCCGCGAATCTGAGATGAATCGCGGCGGAAGGGGACCGCAGGCAAATACGGGAGGGCGCATGGAGGCGAGGCCGCGTCGGGACATCCGGACCCATGTCGCGAGCGGGCGCGAACGGCTGGAGCGGCTGGCGGCGCTGGTCGAGACGCTGCCCCCGGCGACGTTCACGCTTTCGCGCTGGTACGGCCAGGGCCGGGGCTGTGCCGTCGGCTGGGCGGCGGCCGGCGACCCCTGGTTCCAGGCCCAGGGGCTGAGGCTGGAGGGCGACGGCAGCCTCAAGGACTGCCGCCCCGTCTACGGCGAGAAGACCGACTGGCAGGCGGTGCAGGGCTTCTTCGACCTCTCCTTCGAGGACGTCGCCCGGCTGTTCGTGCCCGCGGCCTACGACGGCGAGATGCAGCCCCATCCGCGACGGATGGCGACCCGCATCCGCCGCTTCCTGGCCGCGAGCCGGGCGGCGCCGGCGGACCTGCCGGCCTCCGCCTGAGCTCGGCCGGGGGCGGAGAGGAGACGGCGGGCCGGGCGCGAGCGCGCCGCCCCGCCGAGGGTCTTGTCGGCGCCGTTTCTCAGCCACAGAACCGGGCATCCGGATCGAGAGAGTCGATGCTTTCCAGCGTTCTCGGGGTGCTGTCCAAGGACATGGCGATCGACCTTGGGACGGCCAACACCCTCATCTACGTCAAGGGCCAGGGGGTCGTGCTCAACGAGCCCTCGGTGGTCGCCATCGTCGAGATCAAGGGCAAGGTGCAGGTGCTGGCGGTGGGCGAGGAGGCCAACCGCATGATCGGCCGCACCCCGGGCTACATCCGCGCCATCCGCCCCATGCGCAGCGGCGTGATCGCCGACTTCGACGTCGCCGGCGAGATGATCAAGCACTTCATCCGCAAAGTCGGCAACCGGCGCCGGTTCCTCAATCCCCGGGTCTGCATCTCGGTGCCCTCGGGCTCGACCCCGGTCGAGCGGCGCGCGATCAAGGAGGCGGCGATGGCGGCCGGCGCGCGGCGCGTCTTCCTCATCGAGGAGCCGATGGCGGCGGCGATTGGCGCCGGCCTGCCGGTGACCGAAGCGCGGGGCTCGATGGTGGTCGACATCGGCGGCGGCACCGCCGAGGTCGCCGTGCTCTCGCTCGGCGGCATCGTCTATTCGCGCTCGGTGAGCGTCGGCGGCCAGCTCATGGACGAGACCATCGTCGCCTACATCCGGCGGGTCCACAACATGCTGATCGGCGAGGCCACCGCCGAGCGGATCAAGAAGGAGATTGGCTCGGCCTGCGCCCCCGAGGACGGCAACGGCCGCACCACCGTGGTCAAGGGCCGCGACCTCATCAGCGGCGTGCCGCGCGAGCTGGTGGTCAGCGAGCGCGAGATTTCCGAGAGCCTGGCCGAGCCGGTCGGCGCGCTCATCGAGGGGGTGAAGCTGGCGCTCGAGCACACGCCGCCCGAACTCGCCGCCGACATCGTCGATTCGGGGATCGTGCTTACCGGCGGCGGCTCGCTGCTCGGCAACCTCGACCTCGTGCTCCGCGCCGCGACCGGAGTGCCGGTGGTGATCGCCGAGCATCCGCTCATATGCGGGGTGCTCGGGGTCGGCAGGGCGCTCGAGGAGATGAAGCGCCTGGGCAACGTGCTCGAGGACTGACCGCGTTCGCCCGCGCCGCTCCGGGCCCGGCCAAGAGGAGGACAGCATGACCGCGACGCTCAAGGTGACGATCGACGCCTGGAAGAACGGAGCCCCGATCCCCGAGGAATACGCCTTCTGCGTCCCGGCCCACGAGGGCCGCGTGGGCATGGGCCGGAACCGCAGCCCCGCCATCCGCTGGTCGGGCGCGCCCGGCGGCACCAAGTCCTACGCCGTCGTCTGCCACGACCCGGACGTGCCCTCGAAGCCCGACGACGTGAACAAGGAGGGCCGCACTATCGCCAGGAGCCTGCCGCGGGTGACCTTCTATCACTGGGTGCTGGTCGACATCCCTGCCGCCCGCGGCGAGCTTCCCGCCGGCGCCGACTCGGACGGCATCACCGCCGGCGGCAAGGCGCCGGGCAAGGCCAAGCACGGGGTTCGCGGCGTCAACAACTACACCGACTGGTTCGCCGGCGATCCCAAGATGAAGGGCGATTACGGCGGATACGACGGCCCCTGCCCGCCGTGGAACGACGAGATCGTCCATCGCTACGTCTTCACCGTCTACGCCCTCGACGTGGCGAGCCTTGGGCTCAAGGGCTGCTTCGGCGGACCCGAGGCGCTGAAGGCTATGGAGGGCCACATCCTCGCCAAGGGCGAGTGGATGGGGATCTACACCCTGAACCCGCGGCTGAGCGGCGGCTGAGAGCCGGTTCGGAAATTCGGATGGAGGCGGCGCCTTCGAATCGGCACAGCGGCGCCATATTCTTGCCCGATTCCTGCGTCATAGAAGGCGTCGCGGGCCGGAGACGACGACCTCGGTCGGCCGGATCCGTCGGCCCGGTCCGCGCCCCCCTTATCCCCCTGCCGGCCGACCGACTTGATCCTGAACTCCCAAGCGTGAAGCAATACTCGCGACTCCAGCCCCCGCTGGAGTCGCTTCTTTGTCGGCGGTCGCGGCGCGCGCGGGCCGGCCGATTTGGCCAAGTCGGATCGGTGGGATATAGGATTGGCATGCCGGGACCGTCCCTCGCGCCGGCGCAGGGGGTTCGGCGCGGGGCGAGAGGATCGGAGCGGTGATGAGGCAGGTGCAGGAGTCTCTTTTCGTCGAGCCCCCCGCTCGGGGGCTTCACGAGTTCACCGCCGAGGTCGTCGCCTGGCTCTCCCGCCAGGGCATCCGCGTCGGGCTTCTCACCCTGTTCGTGCGCCACACCTCGGCCTCGCTCGTCATCCAGGAGAACGTCGATCCCGAGGTGCAGCGGGACATCGAGGCGTTCTTCGCCAAGCTCGTGCGCGAGGACCCGGCCCTCTACCGGCACAACGTCGAAGGCCCCGACGACATGCCTGCCCACATCAAGGGCGCGCTCACCGGGACCCAGCTCTCGATCCCGGTGCGCGACGGGCGGCTCCACCTCGGCCGCTACCAGGGCATCTTCCTCTTCGAGCACCGTACGCGACCGCGCCGGCGCGAGATCGCGCTCCACCTCATCGGCGAGTGAGCGCCCGCCGGGGCCGTGCAATCCCTTCCGTCGCGCGGGCGTCCTTAGAACCGGTCCGGCCGGTAGGGGGTCAGGTCGACCGCGGGCGCGCGCCCGCTCGCCAGGTCGGCGATCAGCCGGCCGCTGGTGGCGGCGAGGGTGAGCCCGAGGTGGCTGTGGCCGAAGGCGAAGAAGACGCGGGGGTAGCGGGGCGAGCGCCCGAGCACGGGAAGCGAGTCGGGGAGCGACGGGCGGAAGCCCATCCAGCGGCTCTGGCCGCCCTCCCTGAGCCCGGGAAAGAGGCGCCGGGCGCGGGCCAGCATCGCCTCCCAGCGGGCCGGATTGGGCGGCAGCCGCAGCCCGCCGAACTCGATCGTGCCGGCGAGCCTGAGCCCCTTCGCCATCGTCACGATCCCGAAGCCGCCGTCGCCGGAGCTCATCGAGGTGCGAAGGGTGATGCCGGGATCGGCGAGCATCACGTGATAGCCGCGCTCTGTGTCGAGCGGGACGCGGCTTCCGAGCTCGGCGGCGAGCGGGTGCGAGAAGGCGCCGGCGGCGATCACCACCGTGCCCGCGGCAAGGTCGCCGGCCGTGGTCAGCACCCGCTCGGGCCCGTTGGGGCCGAGGGCGAAACCGGTGGCGGCGGCGCGGACGAACGTCCCGCCGCGGTGCGTGAAGTCGGCGCAGAGGGTGCGCGAGAACTCGAGCGGATCGATGACCGAGGTCACGTCCGCAACCAGCCGCGCGTATTTGACCGCCGGCCCGAGCGCGGGCTCGAGCTGGCGAATCTCGTCCGCGCCGAGCTCGGGAATGCGCGCGCCGCGCCGCTCGACCAGTCGGAAGATCCCGGCGCTGGCGCGGAAGGCGTCCCGGCTCTCGTAGATCGCGAGGTAGTTGCGCCGGACGACGAGGCGCTTCGCCGCCGCCGACTCGATCAGCGGGTCGAAGTCGTCGCGCGCCCGCCTAAGGAGTGCAGCGAGCGCGAGGGAGATCTCCTCCACCCGCCGCGGCCTGCTGGCGAGCAGGAGCCGGAGAAGCCACGGCGCGATCCGCGGCAGATACCCCCAGCGGATGGCGACCGCGGCCTGGGGATCGAGCAGCATCTTCGGCACCCGCGCGATCATCCCCGGCACCCCGAGCGGCGCCGCCAGCCACACCGCGAGGTGACCGGCGTTGCCCGACGAGGCGCCCTCGCCCGGCCCGCCGGGGTCGACGAGGGTGACCTCGAAGCCCGCCCGCTGCAGCGAGAGCGCGGTGCAGATGCCGACGATCCCGGCCCCGATCACGGTGGCCCGATCCGACCGGCTTCCCGCTCCGACCATCCCTTACCCCCTCCCCTGTTTGCCCGCCGGGTCGGCCTGTCGCGCCGCGCGCCCGCGCCCTCCCAACCACCATCCCCGGCCGGGGCGCGGCTTCGCGTCCTCGATCGGCGCATAGACGAGAATCGCCCCGACCGTGAGCGCGGCGAGGAACGCGAACACCACCCGGTAGGCCGTCTCGGGCGCGACCGCCGCCTCGCCCTGGAGCGCGCCCACGATCACGCCGCTCGCCGCCTGGACCACCGCCACCCCCAGCGACATCGCCAGGTTCACCGTGGTCATCGCCCGTCCCGCCAGGTGCTCCGGATAGAGCGCACGGCAGTGGACCAGCACCCGCAAGCTGTACGAGCCGACGAGGGCAAAGAGGACGAGAAGGAGCGACGCCGCGGTCACGCCGGGCCGCGGCCAGGCGGCCAGGACCAGGAGCACGACGGCGCTGCCCAGGGCGCCGGCGATGACCAGGCCCTTGCGGGTGTTGAACAGCCGGTCGGCGTTGCCCCACAGCAGGAGGCCGCCGACCGCGGTCAGGGCCGCCGCCAGGATCACGTTGCCGCGCTCGACGCCGGAGAGGCCGTGCACGTCGTTCAGGTACGGCCCCACCCAGAGCGAGAACACGGTGGCGAAGGTGGCGTAGCAGACCGACGAGATGACCAGCAGCCGGTGCATCCGCCGGTCGACGAGGAGCGCCCCGAGACCGGCGATCACCGCGCTCAGGCTCTCGCCCGGGGCGGCCTGGGGGCGCGCCCCGGGGGGCGAATCCCGCACCACGACGAGGACCAGCGTGCCGAACCCGACCATCAGCACGGCGATGGCGAAGAACGCCCCCCGCCAGCCGAGATAGGCGGCGGCGAGCGCCATCGGCGTCGCCGCCAGCAGGTTGCCGAGGTTGCCGAGGCTGGAGACCACGCTGGCGACGCTGCCGAAGCGCTCCGGCGGCGCCCAGCGCGCGCAGACCACGAACGCGCCCATGAAGATGGCGGCGCAGCCTATCCCCATCAGCGCCCGCGCCAGCGCCGCCTCGGCGAGCGAGCCGGCGGTGCCGAAGAGAATCACGCCCAGGATCGCGACCACGAAGAGCGCGGGCACGATCCGCCGCGGGCCGAAGCGGTCGAGGAGCACCCCCGTCGGCACCTGGCTCAGCGCGTAGGCGAGGAAGAAGGCGCTGGTCATGACGCCCAGGCCCTCGGGCCCGATGCCGAGGTCTCGCGTGATCTCGGGCGCGATCACGGAATGCGAGGAGCGGAGCAGGTGGCTGAACGAGCCGGTGACGCCGAACGCCGCCACCATCAGGGCGAGCCGTCCGGCGGCCGCCCGTGGCGGCGGCGCAAGGCGCGGTTGCGCCATCGTGCCTCCGGCCGCTCTCTCGGTTCGCTGGGTCAAGGAGGGCGTCCCCCGCCCGGCGATCACGGGTCCCAGGGACCGAACGGGCTGATGTCGCGCTCGTCGGTGAGGAGGTGGATGAGGGCCGGCCCGTCGTGGCGGAGCGCCGCGGCAAGCGCGTCGGCGTACTCGGCGGTGGTGCGGACCTTGAAGGCGGGGATGCCGAATGCCGCGCCGAGGGCGGCGAAGTCGGGCCCCTTGAGGCGGGTGGCGAAGTCGTGACCGGGGCCGTAGGCCGCGCGCTGACTGGTCATGATCGAGCCCCACACCCCGTTGTCACAGACCACCACCTTGATCGGCAGCGCCTGTTCGACGGCGGTCATCAGCTCCTGGCCGGTCATCTGGAAGCCGCCGTCGCCGACGAAGGCGATCACGGTCCGGCCGGGGCAGGCGAGGCGGATGCCGATCGCCCCCGGCACGCCATAGCCCATGGCGCTGGTCGCCGAGCCGCCATAGGTGCCGGGCCGGCGCCAGGGATGGTAGCGGTGGATCCATCGGGCGAAGGTGCCGCTGTCGCAGACGACGACGCTGTCCTCGGGGGCGAGCCGGCCGGTGGCGGCGGCGACCTGGGCGAGATCGACCGCCCCCTCGACCCTGGCCGCGCCGGGGGTGGCGAAGGTGCGCTCGAGGGCGTGCGTGCTGGCCTGCCAGGCGGCGCGCGCCTGCGGCGGGCGGAAGCCCTGGAGCGCCGCGGCCAGCCCCTTGAGGGCCGGCTTCACGTCCGACATCAGGGCGGTCTCGGCGCTGAAGCGGGCGAGCACCTCGCCGTCCGGGTAGACGTGCACCAGCTTCTGGCCCGGGCGGAGTTTCGCCTGGCGGCCGACGGTGGCCTCGTCGAGGCGGGTCCCCAGCGCCAGGACGAGGTCGAACTCGGCCCAGGCGCGCCGCTGGTAGGGGGGCGCGTTGAGCTCGATGTGGCCCATGTACAGGGGATGCGGGTTGGGGACGACACTCTGCCAGCGATAGGCGGCCATCACCGAGGCCCCGGCCGCCTCGGCGAGCGCCAGGGCCTCGGCGCCCGCGTCCTCCCAGTGGACCAGCTCGCCCAACAGCATCACCGGGTTTCGCGCCGCCTTGAGGAGCGCCGCGACCCGCCCGAGCGCCCCGGGGTCGGCGCCGACCGGCGGGCGCCCGGAATCGGCCGGGATCGCCGCCTCGCCGGCCTCGCCCTCGGTCACGTCGCGGGGCAGCACCACCACCACCGGCCCGGGCCGGCCGTTGCGCGCCAGGCGGACCGCGCGCGCCGTCGCCTCGGCCACCTGCGCCGCCGACTCGGGCTCGACCACCGCCTTGGCGATCTTGCCGTACATCTGGTGGTAGTCGATCTCCTGGAACCCCTCGATTCCCTTGGAGTGGGTGGGGACGTGGCCGATGAAGAGCAGCACCGGGATCGAGTCCTGGGCCGAGGAGTGGATGCCGATCGAGGCGTTGGTCGCGCCGGGACCGCGGGTGACGAAGAGGGCCCCCGGGCGCCGGGCGAAGCGGGCGAAGCCGTCGGCGGCGAAGGCCGCGCCCGACTCGTGGCGGGTGCAGACGAAGCGGATGCGGTTCTGCTCGCGGCGGAAGGCCTCCAGCACGGTGAGGAAGCTCTCGCCGGCGACACCGAAGACGGTGTCGAAGCCGTGGGCAAGAAGGGTCGCGACGAGGGCATCGCCGCCGGTCATCGACATGGTCCGATTCCTCTCGGGCGCGAACGCGGAGGCGCCGGCCGGCGCCGGCCAGCGTGCGCTCCCCTATAGCATCGGGCTCGCCGCGCCGGCAATCGCCCCCGCGTTCGGGGCTTGCGCCGACGCGCGGGCGCAGGGATCATGCCCCGCCCCGCCGCTCCGGCCGGGATCGCGAGGCTCGCACGCGCCGCCCCATGCCCGATCGCTTCCCCTCCGCTCCCGCCGGGTCGTCCGGCTTGCGCCCGCACCTCGGCGGGCTCGGCGTGCTCGCGCTCTGCTTCCTCATGCTGCTGCTGGTGCGCGGCATGGCCGACGCCTACGGGGTGATCGTCTTGCCGCTCCAGCGCAGCTTCGGCTGGAGCCGGGGAGAGATCGCCAGCGCCTATTCGCTGGCGATGGTGGTTTCGGGCCTGCTCTCCCTGGTCTCGGGTTGGATGTTCGACCGCTGGGGCCCACGCGCCATCTATACCTCCGGGCTCGCCGCGGTGGGCCTCGGCGTGGGCGCGACCGGGTTCGGTTCCGAGATCTGGCACCTCTGGATCTCGCTCGGGCTTCTTCTCGGCTTCGCCCTCGCCGCGCTCGGCCCCAGCACCGCCGCGGCGCTGGTCAGCCGCTGGTTCCGGGAGCGGCTGGGAACCGCGGTCGGCTGCGTGATGGCCGCCAACGGCCTCGGGATCATGGCGGTGGTGCCGCTCGCCCAGGTGGCGGTCGACGCGCTCGGCTGGCGCGACGCCTACCGGCTGATGGGGGCGGCGGCGCTCGCCCTCCTGGTGCCGCTCTCGCTTCTCCCCTGGCGGCGGATCGCCGGCGGGCGCGCCGACCGGGCGCCGGCGGCGAGGCCGGCCTCGGGCGCCGACCTCGCTCCCTGGACGCTGGCCCGGGCGGCGCGCGACCCGGGGTTCCTCGGCCTCCTGCTCCTCTTCACCGCCACCGCCTTCTCCTTTCCCGGCATCTACGTGCACATGGTCCCGTACTTCATCGAGGCCGGATTCCCGCCGCTCGAGGCGGCGGCGATCTTCGGTGCCTGCGGGCTGCTGGCGCCGGCGGGGGCGCTGGTGTGGGGCATGCTCGCCGACCGCATGGGCCTCAGGAGCGCGATGCTGCTCAGCATCGCGCTCTCCGCCGGCGCGCTTCTCGTGCTGCCGCTCCTGGGCGCCGGGTCGGGCGTGGGCCTGGCCGGCGTCTTCGTCGTCCTCTTCGGCGGCACTCAGACCGCCCGCAGCCCGGTGGTGCTGACGCTGACCGCGCGGCTCTTCGCCGGCAGGCGGCTGGGGACCATCAACGGCGTGTTCGGGGTGGGCGGCGGACTCGCGATCGGGCTCGGCTCGTGGCTCAACGGTGCCTTCCACGACCTCCTTGGGAGCTACGCCGCGCTTCCGTGGCTGTCGCTCCTCGGGCTCGCCGTCTCGGTCATCCCGCTGTTCACGGTCCGCGCCCTTGCCCGCCAGTGAGGCGGGGGCGGGGCGTCCGTCGCAACGACCCTCAGGCCGCGCTGGGGGTGATGACGACGCTGGCCAGAGGGTCCACCTCGGCGGTGCTTCCCGCCGGGACCAGCACCGTGGTCGAGGGCGAGTCGATCAGGGCCGGGCCGGCGAACGCCATGCCGTGGCGGAGGTCATCGAACCAGTAGACCGGCGCCTCGGTCCACTTGCCGAAGTAGACTCGGCGGCGTCCCCTCTGGGCCGGCGAGGGATCGCGGCCGGCCTTCCGCTGGCGGGGAAGCTCGATCGTCGGAAGCTCGCCCAGGACCGTGATCCGGCAGGTATCGACGAAGCCGTGCTCGTTCTTGTGCACGTGGTGATAGAGCGCCTCGTAGGCGGCCTCGAACTTCTTGACCAGCCAGCCGAGGTCGGCCTCCTTGAGGTCGGCCTCGTCGATCCGCACCTCGACCGTGAACACCTGCCGGAGATAGCGGCAGTCGACCATGCGGAGAACCTGGATCTTGTCGTCGGCGAAGCCCTCCTCGTTGAGGAGCCTGCGCCCCTCGGCCTCGATCTCGGCGAAGGTCTGGCGAAGCTCGGCCGGATCGAGATGGGGAACCGACTTCGCCACCGTGCGCTGGAAGTCGTGGCGAACGTCGCTGGTGAGGAAGCCGAGGGCGGAGAGCACCGAGGCCTCGCGCGGGATGATCGCCTTGGGCACCAGGAGCTCGCGGGCGACCGCATCCGCGTGCAGCCCGCCCGCGCCGCCGAACGAGAAGAGCGAGAAGTCGCGCGGATCGAGGCCGCGGCGCACGGTGGCGGCGCGGATTCCCTCGGCGATGCGCGAGCTGGCCAGGGCGTTGATCGCCAGCGCCGCCTCCTCGACGCTCAGCCCCAGGGGCCCCGAGACGTGGGTCTCGAGCGCCGCCGCCGCCTTCTCGCGCGTGAGCGGCAGCCGCCCTCCGAGGAAGGTCTCACCCGAGATGTAGCCGAGCACGAGGTTGGCGTCGGTGAGGGTGGGGAGCTTGCCGCCGCGCCCGTAGCAGGCCGGCCCGGGCACGGCGCCGGCGCTGTGGGGACCGAGGTCGAGGATGCCGCCCGAGTCGATCCACGCGATCGAGCCGCCGCCGGCGCCGAGCGCCCCGATGTCGAGGGTGGGGACCGCGATCTTCACGTCCTTCATCTCGGTCTTCTGGCGCTCGAGCGGCACGCCTCCCTGCACCAGGCAGATGTCGGTCGAGGTCCCGCCCATGTCGTAGGTGACCATGCGCTTCTCGGTGCCGAGCCGGGCGAAGAGCGCTCCCGCCATGGCGCCGCCGGCCGGGCCGCTGGTCACCGCGCCGACCGCGTACTGGATGGCGTGGCGGACCGGCAGCACGCCGCCGGTCGACTGCATGACCAGCATGGTGACCCGCGCGCCCGCCTCGGCGAGGCGCTTGGAGAGGCGGTTGAGGTAGCCGCCGAGCCCCGGCCCGACATAGGCGTTCACGGTCGCGGTCGAGACCCGGTCGTACTCGCCCTCGCGGTTGAGCACCTCGTGGGAGAGCGAGAGATAGGGGTCCCAGCCGATCTCGGCGGCGATCTCGCGCACGCGCCGCTCGTGCGCCGGGTTGCGGTGGGAATGGAGGAAGCAGACCACGACGCCCTTCACCCCGCGGGTGCGCAGATGCTCGAGCTCGGCGCGCACCGCCGTCTCGTCGAGCGGGGTCTCGACGCTCCCGTCCCAGCGCACGCGCTCGGGCACCTCGCGTCGGCGCGGGCGCGTGATCAGAGGCTGCGGGAAGGGCTCGCGCAGCTGATAGCGGTTCTGCTTGGTCCCCTCGCGGAGCTCCAGGAGGTCGCGGAAGCCCTTGGTGGTGATGAGCCCGAGGTTGGCGCCCTTGCGCTCGATCAGCAGGTTGGTGGCGACCGTCGTGCCGTGGATGAAGAGCGTGGTGTCGGCCAGGAGCTGGGCCAGCGGTGTGCCGACCTGATCGGCGAGCAGACGCAGCCCGTCGATCACGCCGATCGAGGGATCCTCCGGGGTGGAGGGGGTCTTCGCCACGTGGATGGTTCCCTTCTCGTCGACCCCCACCAGGTCGGTGAAGGTCCCCCCGATATCAACGCCGATGCGCATCTGGTCGAATCCCTTGTCCTTCCTCGGTTGCGTTTTTCCGCGAGGGCGTGCGGCCGGTGGCAACGCTCGCCGTTGAGCCGAGCCCTCGGGCAGGATCGCCGGTGAGACGGATGGCCGCCCCCGGAACTGGGGCTGGTCCGCAAATCGGCGCGTATTAGAGCCCCGATCGGCCGGCGAATCAATCGCACAGTCGCGGCCATCGGGCGCCGCCGCTCAGGGCCTTCGCCGGTTCCCGGCCGGGAACCGCCGGCCGGTCGGTTGCGATTTTCACATTAAAAAAACAGTTAATAATTTAGTTATTACAAATATTTGCTGGATTAGAGCCTCCGGGCACGGCATCATCGTCCCCGCCTCGCCCGCCCCGTGGCGACGCCGAACGCCGCCGCCCCCCCCGTTGGGGCGGCCGCGGGGATCATTCCCCGTGGTTCGCGGGCGGCCGGCGGTGTAGGATGATTCCAAGAACCGTTCGTCGGCGATGGATGAGGGAGGGCAACATGGCGAGCTATGCGCATCCCGAGCTGCTGGTTGAGACGGCCTGGGTCGAGAAGCATGGCAACGACCCCAGGGTCCGCGTCGTCGAGGTCGACGTCGATACCGCGGCCTACGACGAGGGCCACGTCGAGGGCGCGCTCGGCTGGAACTGGACCACCCAGCTCTGCGACACCGTTCAGCGCGACATCATCCCCAAGGCCGCCTTCGAGCGCCTGATGGGTCAGTCGGGCATCTCGCCCGAGACCACGGTGGTCCTCTACGGCGACAACAACAACTGGTTCGCCGCCTGGGCGCTCTGGCAGATGAAGATTTACGGCCACAAGGACGTGCGCCTGATGAATGGCGGGCGCAAGAAGTGGCTCGCGGAGGGCCGCGCGCTCACCAAGGAGGCGCCGAAGGTTCCACCCACCACCTACCGGGCCTTCGATCCCGACCTTTCGATCCGGGCCTTCCTGCCCGACGTGCAGAAGGCGCTCGGCGGGGGGCTCGGCCTGGTGGACGTGCGCAGCCCCGACGAGTTCAGCGGCAAGATCCTGGCCCCGCCCGGCCTGCCCGAGACCTGCCAGCGCGGCGGCCACATTCCCGGGGCGAAGAGCATCCCCTGGGGCCAGGCGTGCAACGAGGACGGGACCTTCAAGTCGGCCGACGACCTGAAGAAGCTTTACGAGGGCAAGGGCATCACCCCGGACAAGCCGGTGATCGCCTACTGCCGTATCGGCGAACGCTCGAGCCACTCCTGGTTCGTGCTCAAGTACCTGCTCGGCTACAAGGACGTGAAGAACTACGACGGCTCGTGGACCGAGTGGGGCAACCTCGTGCGGGCGCCGGTGGAGAGGGGCGCGTGAGTGCCGCGACACGAGACGGCGGGGGCGCGGCCATGCGACCCGAGGACTACCGCAAGCGCGAGGAGGCGGTGGGCGAGTGGCGGCTCGGCATCATCACCTACCGGCTCGGCGAGGAGTACGTCTGCGAGGTCGATAACGTGAGTCCCGGCGCGCGCCTCGCGCGGGCCAAGGGCAGGACCCGCGAGGCGGCGGAGACGCAGGCGCTGGGCAAGGCGCGCCATCTCCTCTCCAAGACCCGGGTGCGGCCGGTGGGCTAGGCGCCGCCGTCGGCGTGGGTTCTTTGGCCGGCAGCGGTGCGCGGCGGGAGGGTCCCGCGGCGAGCCGCAGTCGGCCTCTGCCGTCCGGGCGGGCGCGTAGGGCGAATCTTGGCGCGCCTGCCTTGACGGGCCGCCGGGGGTCGCGCACGCTCGCTTCCCCCGTCCCGCCGTATAGCTCTCCCCTGAGATGGCTGAGTCCTCCCGCCGGCGCCCGCCGCTCTCCCTCCTGATCGCGGTCTCCGCGGTCGGCCCGCTGGCGCTCAACGTCTACATGCCGTCGATGCCGGGGTTTGTGCGCGTCTTCGACACCGACTTCGCGACCGTTCAGCTTACGCTCACGATGTTCGTGATCGCCTTCGCGCCGGGGCAGCTCCTCTACGGGCCGCTCTCCGACCGTTTCGGCAGGAAGCCTGTACTCCTCGGCGGGCTCGGACTCTATCTCGTCGGCACTGGAATATGCCTTGTGGCGCCGACGATCCACGCCCTGATCCTCGGCCGGTTCGTACAGGGGCTCGGCTCCTGCTCGGGCATGGTGCTGGCGCGGGCGATCGTCCGCGACGTCTATCCCCGCGAGGAGACGGCGCGGGTGCTCGCCTACGTGATTATGACCATGGTGACGGCGCCGATGCTGGCGCCGACGCTGGGCGCCTACATCGAGCTTTGGTTCGGCTGGCGCACGATCTCGCTCCTGCTCCTCGCCACCGGCGGGGCGGCGCTCGTTGCCGCGCACGGCCTGCTCGGCGAGACCGCGGGCACGCTGGGCGCGCCGCCGCGGGCCGAGGAGCTGGCGCGGAGCGCGGTGCGGCTCCTCGCCCGCCGGGATTTCCACGGCTACGCCTTCCAGATCGCCTTCGTCTCGGGAGTCTTCTTCAACTTCGTCGGCGCCGCGCCCTACGTGATGGTCAACCTCATGGGTCTTCAGCCCAGCGATTACGCCCTCGCCTTCATCCTCGTCGCCGGCATGTTCATGGTCGGCAACCTCGGCGCCGGGCTGGTGACGGTGCGGATCGGGGCGGATCGCACGATCCGGATCGGCTCGCTGGTCACCCTCCTCGGCGCGCTCGCCCAGGCCGCCCTGTTCGCGGCCGGCGCCTTCGGCCCGCTAACGATGGTGGGGGCGATGGCGGCGATGGCGGTCGGCCACGGGCTCAGCCAGCCCGCGGCCTTCGCCGGCGTGGTCAGCGTCGATCCGGCGCGGGCCGGCACGGCCGCCGGGGTCGCCGGCTTCCTGCAATGGGCGGTCGGTGCCCTGGGATCGCTGCTGATGGGGCTCCTGCTCGCCGACACGGCGACGCCGATGGTGGCGTCGATGCTCGCCTTCTCGTTCCTCTCTTATGCCGCGCACCGGGCCGGCGTTCGGGGTTAGACCTCCGCCGGGAGGGTACGCGCGTCACGGACCAGCGCGATCGCCGAGTGGAGGGCGAGGGTGGCGACGATCACCAGCCCCGCGGGCAGGACCTCGCGGCTCGGCCGCTCGCCGAGCACGAGCCAGACCAGGGCCGGCCCGAGCGCGGCCTCGAGCAGCATGACGAGGCCGACCTCGGGGGCCGGGATATAGCGCGGGGCGGCGAACAGCAGGGTGAACGATACCGGGATCACGACCAGGCCGAGCAGGCCGAGCGCGGCCATGTCCGCGGCGCCGACCGTCAGGGGCGCGCCCGCCGGGCCGACGACGAGGGCCGCGGCGAGGCTGCCGACGACGACCGCGGGGACCGGATCGCCCGTTTGCGGATGGCGGAGAACGACCAGCGAGGTGGCGGTGAAGGCGGCATTGCCGACCGCAGCCACGTCGCCGGCAAAGCCTTCGCCGGCGAGGCCGGCGGCGAGAATGACCGACAGGCCGCCGAGGACCACCAGGATCGCCGCCCAGGTCTCGCCCCGCGCCGCCTCGCCGAGGAAGAACCGGCTCAGGAGGGCGGCGAACAGCGGCGACGCGGCGAGAATCACCAGCGTGTTGGCGACCGCGGTGTGGGTGATGGAGAAGACGAACAGCGCCGTGCTGGTCGCGAACAGGGTGGAGAGGAGGGCGCCACGCCAGGCCAGCACCGCGCGGAAGGCGAGCGGCGCGGCCCGCCCGTCGCGGGCGAGGAGGAAGAAGCAGAGGCCGACCGCGGTGAGGACTCCGCGCCAGAAGATGATCGTCGCGTGGTCGGTGGCGACCAGGCGCACCAGGAGCGCATCGGGGCTCAGCACCAGCACCCCGAGAAGCGCCATCGCCAGCCCCTTCGGGCGCGAAGAGGGAATCGCCATCCGCACCGGCCTCCGGCGGGCGCCCCCGGCGCCCGTGGCGGCGCACTATAGCCGATCCGAATGACGCCGCCACCGCCGCCGGGGGGGGAGCATTGACAACCGCCGCACCGCTCTCGACAGTGGGGCGCCCCGGGGCGGGCGCGGGGGGCCGCAAGGGCGATCCGCGGCCATCCACGCCCGTTGGGGCGCCCGATGTGACTCATCAAAAAGGGGAGAACCGCGGATGCCGATCTACAAGAACTACGCCAAGGAGCGCCTGAAGCGGGGCGAGGTCACGATCGGGCTCGGGCTCAGGCAGGCGCGCACGGTCGACATCGCCCAGATCGCCAAGACCTGCGGCTACGACTGGCTGTTCATCGACATGGAGCACAGCTCGCTCAATCTCGACACCGCGATCCAGATCGCGGTCGCCGCGCTCCCCCTCGCCATCACTCCGATCGTTCGCGTCCCCGGCCACGAGGTCTTCCACCTCAACCGCACCCTCGATTCGGGAGCGATGGGCGTGGTCATTCCGCACGTCAACACCGCCGAGGAGGCGGCGCATCTGGTCAAGCGCTGCAAGTTCCCGCCCGTGGGCGAGCGCGGCGTGTTCGGGGCCGCGCCCCACACCGGCTTCGAGAAGATGGACCTCAAGGTCGCGCGCAAGGCGATGAACGACGAGCAGCTCATCATCGTCCAGATCGAGGAGCCGCTCGCCGCCGACAACGCCGAGGCGATCGCCGCGGTGCCGGGGGTGGACGCGCTCCTCATCGGCACCAACGACTTCTGCGCCTCGATCGGCGCCGACGGCAAGTTCGACCATCCCAAGGTCCGCGACGCCTACGAGAAGGTGATCGCGGCCTGCCGGAAGCACGGCAAGTTCCCCGGCACCGCCGGGGTGACCGTGCCCGAGATCACCGACCAGTACATCAGGATGGGCGCGATCCTGGTGCTGGCCGGCAACGACATCAACTTCATGATGGCGAGCATGACGGCGCGGGCGAACGCGCTGCACGCCTTGAAGCCCGCCTGAGGCTCAGAGCCGGGCGCCGCGCAGCGCCGCGCCCAGCTCGGCCAGGTCGGCCACGGCCTCGATCCCCTCGACGAGGCGGATCGAGGCCTCGACCGCCTCGCCCGGGAGCGCGCGCGCCGCGCCCTCGCGGTACTTCTCGCGCAGCGTCTCGCGCGTCCACGGCTCGCCGCGCGGGTAGGCGCGGGGCCGAAGCCGCGTGTGGCGATGCTCGGTCCCGCCCTCCATCCGCACGATCAGCTCGCCGGCCACGCTCTGCGAGGGATCGCCGGTTTCCTTCAGGTCGGGGTGGAGCGTCATCCTGACCTTGGCCGCAAGGGCGCGGGCCAGCGGGTCGCGGATGCGGCCCTCGTCGAACTGGGCGAGCCCCGCGCGGCCGTCGATGAGCGCGACCGCGATCACCCAGGGCACACTGTAGAAGGCCTGGTTGCGGTCCTCGGGCACCTGGTAGCGGGCGATGTCGAGGGAGAGGGGCGTGGTCCGCCATTCGACCGCGGCGATCCGCGCCGGATCGGGGCGATGGCGGCGATGGATCTCCATCGCGCACTCGCCGGCGCAGAAGCTGGTGGTGCCGGAGGGGATGAGCTTGACCCCCGGCCCGCCGTCCGGATCGAGGAAGCCCCACGGCGCGGCGAAGCCACGGCCGAGCCGGGCGAGGTCGTACTCGCCCTCGGCGAGTGCGCTGCGGATGAATCCGTGCACATGCTCGAGCGCATCGGAGCGGGCGGTGAAGCCCTCCTCGGCGAGGAGCGCGGCCTTGATCCCGTTCGCCGCCGCCTCGCCGGAATGCAGCCCCTTGGTCATGGTGCCGTGCGAGGCGCGCACCGCGCCCGAGAGCGAGGCGGCGATGCCGAGCGCGACCGCGGTCCGGGTCGCGTCGAGCCCGAGCAGCCTGGCCGCGGCCGCGGCGGCGCCGAACACCCCCAGCGCCCCGGTGGTGTGCCGGCCGCGCATATAGAGGGGCGGCACGGTCGCGCGCGCGATCTTGTCGATGGTCTCATGGCCGATCATGTAGGCCTCGAGGGCGGCGCGCCCGGACATTCGCCGCGCCTCGCCCAGCGCCAGCACCGCCGGGACCACCGTCCCCGAGGGGTGCCCGATCATCCGCCAGGTCGAGTCGTCGTAATCGAGGATGGCCGCGGCGGTGCCGTTGGCGAGCGCGGCGAGGACGGGCGAGGTCGTCATCGCCGTTCCCAGCACCCTTGCCGGGCCCGCGGCCGGGCCGCTCGCGGCGACGAACTTGCGCACGATCGCCGCCCCCGGCTCGGCCGCGCCGGCCAGCGTCACCCCGACCGTGTCGAAGAAGAGGTCGCGGGCGACTCGCACCGCCTCGGGGGGCGCGTCGGCGATCCGGGTGGCGACGATCCGCTCGGCAAGCGCGAGGGTCGATCCTTCGGTCATGGCGGCAGTCCTTCCAGGCGGGGGGATTCGGGGCTCCAGGTGCCCGGTATGGAACGGCAAACGGGCGGCTTCCGCAAGGGCGTGCGGGGCGAGTCTGGCGTCGGGCGGCCCCCGAGCACGACCCCGCCGGCGCGCCGACCGATGCAACCATTTAATTGATTCATCCCTCACGCCTCTGACAAAATCGGTGGAGGGCAGGCGTTGAGGCGGCGACCGTTCGCGGCTCGTTGAAGGAAGGGTATGTTCAATCGCGCCATCCGGAACGGCCTGCCTGGGTTTGCCGCCGTCGTCGCGGTGCTGGCCGCCCTCGCCGCATCCGCACCCGCCCAGGACCTGGCGCAAGGCGGCGCCAGGCTCGTTGCCGCGGTGCCGCGCGCTGCCACACCCGAATACCTCACCGGCGGCGATATGGTGCCGACCGGCTTCGCGGTCGAGGCCATGCGCGAGATCGCGCGCCTTGCCGAATCCGAGGTCGAGTTCAAGGTCGCCGAGAACTGGGCGGCCGTGCTGGAGATGGTGCGAAGCGGCCAAGCCGACTTGATCCCTCTCATCGGCGTCACCGACGAGCGGGCGGCGGAGTTCCTCTTCACGGCGCCGCTCTCCACCGTGCCGATCTCGGTCTTCGTGCGCAAAGGCGTGCGGTGGGACGAGCATCGGCTCAGTCTCGCCGGACGGAATGTCGGCGCCGGCGAGGCGGGCGCCGCGGTGCCACTCCTCTACCAGGCGGGCGACGTCCACGTCACCGTCTATCCCGACGTTTCCAGCGCCCTGTTCGCGCTCCTCTCGGGCACCGTCGAGGCGCTCGCCTATCCCGAGGACGTGCTGCTGGGCGTGGCCCGCCGGTTCGGACTCGAGGCCCAGTTGAACAAGGTGGGGCCGCCGCTCGCCGAGCTCCGGCGCGCGGTCGCCGTGCGGCGGACGGACGTGGCGCTGCATGATCGCCTGGACTCGGCGGTCCGACGGTTCGTGCGTGGCAAGGCCTATCGCGACCTCTACGCGAATTGGTTCGGGACCGCCGAGCCGTTCTGGACTCCGCTGCGGGTCGGCGCCGCGTTCGGCGGGCTTCTTTTCCTCACCATCATGGCGATGGGAACCTGGCACATCCTGTCCGTGGTCAGGCTCAACCGTCGCCTGGGCGAGAGCGAGAAGCGCTACCGCGAGATCGTCGAGACCACGACCCAAGGCGTGTCGGTGATCGACATCGAGGGGCGGATCGAGTTCGTCAACCGCCGCATGGCCGAGATGCTGGGATACACGCCGGAGGAGATGATCGGGCGGGTCGCCTTCGACTTCATGGACGAGTCCTCGCGCGAGCGGGGTTGGCGCGAGTTCGCGCGCCGGCGCGCGGGGGAAGCCTCGGAGTACGACACGATCTACGTGCGCAAGGACGGTACGCGCCTCGCCGGGCGGCTCTCGAGCAACCCGCGGTTCGACGAGCGCGGCGCGGTCATCGGTGGCACGGCGCTGATCACCGACATCACCGAGCGCAAGCGGGCCGAGGAGGAGCGCCGGCTCCTCGCCGCCGTGGTCGAGACCTCGAAGGACGCCATCTGGAGCCGCGCCGTCGACGGCACCGTCACCAGCTGGAACCGGAGCGCGGAGGAGATGTTCGGCATCCCGGCCTCCGAGATCGTGGGCCGGCACATGTCCGCCATCTGGCCGGAGGAGCTGCGCGAGCGGATGGCGGCGCTGCGGGCGAGGGTGGACTCGGGCGAGGCGCTTCCCGGGATCGAGGTCGGCTACCGAAGGCGCGACGGGCGGGTGGTGGAGATGTCCCTCACCGTGTCGCCGATCCGGGACGCGGAGGGCCGGGTGGCGGGGGCCTCGGGCTCGGTGCGCGACGTTACCGAGCAGAAGCGCGCCGAGGCCGAGCGGCGCAAGCTCGCCACCATCGTCGAGTCCGCCACCGACGCCATCTGGAGCCGCGATCTCGACAACCGGATCACGAGTTGGAATCCGGGCGCCGAGCGCCTGTTCGGATATACCGCGGCCGAGGTCATGGGCCGCCCAACCGACTTCCTGGTCCCGCCGGAGCTGGCCGCGGAGGTCCGCCGGTTTCGGCAGCGGACCAACTCCGGCGTCTCCCACTCCAATCTCCACACGGTGCGTCTGCGCAAGGACGGTACCCGGGTGGATGTCTCGCTGACCTTTTCGCCGGTCCGCGACGAAGAAGGCCGCATCGTCGGTGCCGCCCTGATCGCACGCGACATCAGCGAGGAGAAACGGGTCGAGGCCGAGCGGCGCAAGCTGGCCACCATCGTCGAGTCGTCGAGCGACGCCATCTGGAGCCGCGACCGCGACGGCATCCTGACCAGCTGGAACGCCGGCGCGGAGAGGATGCTCGGATTCACCGCGGCCGAGGTCGTCGGCCGGCCGAACGAGATCCTGATCCCGCCCGAGCTGTGGGCGGAGGTTGCCGCGCGGAGGGAGCGGACTAACGCCGGAACCGGGTACGCGGAGCACCACACGCTGCGCCTCCACAAGGACGGCAGCCGGGTGAACGTCTCGCTCACCGTCTCGCCGATCCGCAACGAGGAGGGCGAGGTGGTCGGCGCGGCGATGATTGCCCGCGACATCGGCGAGCAAATCCGCGCCCAGGCCGAGCGCAACTGGCTGGCCGACGTCGTCGATTCCTCCAACGACGCGATCTTCAGCCGCACGCCCGACGGCACGATCGTGAGCTGGAATAAGGCGGCCGAACGGCTCTTCGGTTACTCCGCGGCCGAGGCCATCGGCAAGAACTTCGAGATGCTGGTGCCGCCCGAGGAGCGCTCGGTGACGCATTTGCTTCGGGAGCGGGCCGACCGGGGCGAGCCGTTCTCCGATTTCGAGACCGCGCGCACGCGCAAGGACGGGACGCGGGTGGACGTCTCGCTCTCGGCCTCGCCCATCCGCGACGACAGCGGCAAGGTCGTCGGCGTGTCGATCAACGCCCACGACATCAGCGAGCGCAAGGAGGCCGAGCGCCGGCTGCATCAGCTCGCCTTCTACGACGGCCGCACCGGCCTTCCCAACCGCACCCTGTTCGAGGATCGCCTCGCCCAGGCGATCGCGCAGGCGCGCCGGCACGGCCGGCAGGGGGCGATCCATTACATCGACCTCGACCACTTCAAGGACGTGAACGATACGCTCGGCCATCAGGCGGGCGACGAGCTCTTGCGGGCGGTGGGCAGCCGCATCCGGGCGGTGGTGCGCGAGAGCGACACGGTGAGCCGGCTCGGCGGCGACGAGTTTGCCGTGATCCAGCCCCAGTTCCGCTCCCTCGATCAGGTGGCGGTGCTGGCCGAGAAGCTGCTGCGGGCGATGAACGAGCCTTTCGAGTGGTCGGGGCGGCGGATTACGGTCGGCGCCAGCATCGGCATCGCCACCTTTCCGTTCGACGGCGAGACCCCGGTGCATGCGGGCGACGGCATCGGCGTGGAAATCTTGAAGCGCGCCGACATCGCCATGTACGAGGCGAAGCGCACCGGGCGCTCGTCCTACCGGTTCTACGAGCAGGAGATGGACCTGCGCGCCCGCGAGCGCATGGAGCTCCGCCAGTCGTTGCACGGAGCGCTCGCCCGCGGCGAGATCGACCTCTTCTTCCAGCCGCAGGTCGAACTCGCCACGGGCGAGGTGACGGGCGCGGAGGCGCTTCTGCGCTGGCATCATCCGACTCTCGGCCTTCAGGCGCCGGGAAGCTTCGTCCCGCTCGCCGAGGAGTCGGGCCAGATCGTCGGCATCGGAGAATGGGCGCTCAAGCGCGCCTGCGTCGAGGCCCGCCGCTGGCGGGACGACGGCGGCCGGCGCCTCGTCGTCGCCGTCAACGTCTCGGCGGTGCAGGTGCAGCGGGGCGACTTCGTCGACTTGGTCGGCTCCACGCTGGTCGAGGCCGGCCTCGATCCGAACGGGCTCGAGTTGGAACTGACCGAGAGCGCGCTGATCGGCGAATCGGCGGAGTTGATTGACACGCTTCGCCGCGTGCGCGCGCTCGGTGTCCGCGTCTCGATCGACGACTTCGGGACCGGTTACTCGTCGTTCCGGTACCTGAAGAGCCTTCCCGTGGACAAGCTGAAGGTCGCCCGGCTGGTGGTCGCCGGGCTGCTGGGGTCCGCCGCCGACGCCGCCATCCTCGCGGCCATGATCGGCATGGGTCGCGCGCTCGGCGTCGAGGTCGTCGCCGAGGGCGTGGAGACGGGGGAGCAGCGCGACTTCCTCCACCGCCATGGCTGTACCGCGGGACAAGGACTGTACTTCGGCGAGCCGATGGGCGCCGACGGCTTCGCCGCGCTGGTCGGCAACCGCATGCGCCTGCCCCGTCCCGTCGGGCCGGCTGAGATCGGCCCGACGCCGGAACCGGAACCGCCGTTGGTGACAGGGGTTGGGAGAGAATCATGAAGGAGATGCAGGTCGTCGTCACCATGGACTGCGAACGTCCGCGGACCGAAACGCACGCCCAGGCGACCGGCCCCAGGAGCTACGCCGAGAGCGAACGCTTCATCCGCGGCTACGTCGCCGTCGCCGCCGAGCACGGTTTCCCGGTGAGCTTCTTCGTCCACCCCGAGGTCGCGCTGGCCCACGCCGCCCTGTTCAAGGAGCTGGCGGCCAAGGGCTCGACCGTCGGTCTGCACATCCATCCCTGGAAGTACATGGACGGCCGCTACAAGGCGCACTTCGGGGGGCTCTCCGCGGGCGAGCAGCGGGCGATCCTCTCCGAGGCGATTGGGCTCTGGCTGCACGCCTTCGGCACCCGCCCGATCTATTTCCGCTCCGGAACCTACTCGGCCAACGACGCCACCTTCGCGGCCCTCGTCGAGCTCGGCTTCCGCGGCTCGTCCACCTCGCTTCCGGGGCGCGTGCTGCCGGCGCTCAACGTCAACTGGGCGGGCGCCGAGCCCGATCCCCACCGGGCGCATCGCTGCTTCCGGCAGCTCGCCGGCACGATGGAACTGGCCGAGATGCCGGTCAGCGTCGATTCCTCGGTCACGGTCGAGAAGCCGGGGCACCGCTACCATCCCGACCTTCGGCCCGACTGGCGGGACATGGACGTGCGGCGCCTCGCCGGCAACGCCGTGGCACAGGTGATCGCGCGCGCGCCCGCGATCCCGGTCGTCAACCTCGGCACCCACAACGACAACGACTACACCGATCCCGATGACCGGGTCTGCCGCAACTTCCGCGCCGAGCTTGAGGAGATCCACGCCGCTTGCGCGCGCGCAGGGGTGCGGCCGGTCGGCGCGACGGTCGATGCGATCTGCGATCGCGTGCTGGCCGAGCCCGCGCGCGAGGCCGAGTTCGCGTACGTCTGAGCGCCGCCGCCCCCGTCGGGCGGCCGGTAAGATTGACTCGCGCCGGCGCGGTCGCCACCCTCGCCCGGTCGCGCGCCGCGGGGCGGGACGGGCCTCGCCGGCCGATGCGACAGGAAGGAGAGAAGGCGCCATGAAGGAGATCCACGTCGTCATCACCATGGACTGCGAGCGCCCGACGACCGAGACCCGCCCCGAGGCGACGGGGCCGCGGTCCTATGAGTTGAGCGACCGCTACATCCGCGGCTATGTCGCCATCGCCGCCGAGTTCGGGTTCCCGGTGAGCTTCTTCATCCATCCCGAGGTGGCGATGGCGCAGAAGGCGCTCTTTCTCGAGCTCGAGGCGAAGGGGGCGTGCCTCGGGCTGCACCTTCATCCCTGGAAGTTCATGGACGGGCGCTACAGGTCGCACTTCGGCGGGCTTTCCGAGGGCGAGCAGCGGGCTATCCTCTCCGAGGCGATCGGCCTCTGGCTCAATACCTTCGGCCGGCGCCCGCTTTATTTCCGCACCGGCACGTTCTCGGCCAACGACAGCACCTACCGGGTGATGGCCGAGCTCGGCTTTCGCGGAGCCTCGAATTCGGTGCCCGGGCGCCTCTATCCCGACCTCAACGCCGCCTGGGTGGGCGCCGAGCCCGATCCGCACCGCGCCCATCCCTGTTTCCGGCTGATCAAGGGCACGCTCGATCTCGCCAACATGCCGCTGACGGTGGACTTCTCCAGCGTGGTCGAGAAGCAGGGGCGGCGGTTCCATTGGGACCTCCGCCCCGCCTGGCAGGGCGTCGATTTCCGCCAGATCGCTACCAACATCGTCGCCCAGCTCAAGGCCCGCGCGCCGAAGGTACCGGTGATGACTCTCGTCACCCACAACGAGAACGACTACATGGACGCCAACGACCGCGTCTGCCGCAATTTCAGGACCGTGCTCAACGAGATCGTCGCCGCCTGCGAGGCGGCGGGGGCGAAGGCCGTCGGCACCACCTTCGACAAGATCTGCGACCGGGTGCTTTCCGAGCCCGTCGGCGAGCCCGAATTCACCTACGTCTGAGCGGCACCAACGCCGCGACCGCTCGGCGGCTCAGCGGTAGGCGGGCATCTCGTCGAGCCGCTTCCAGGCCGAGATGTGGTTGAGGCTCGTGCGCACGTCCACCACCACCGGGCCCGCATGACCCATCGCCTCGGCGACGACCGGGCCGACGTCGCCGTCGTTCTCGATCCTGAGCCCGCGCGCGCCGAAGGCCTCGGCCAGCGCGGCGAAGTCGGGATTGCGGAGGTAGGTGGAGGTCACCCGGCCGGGGAAGCGCCCCTCCTGGTGGTAGCGAATGGTGCCGTAGCAGGAGTTGTTGGCGACGAAAATCTTCACCGGCACCTTGTACTGGACCGCGGTCGCAAGCTCGTTGCCGGTCATCAGCATGCCGCCGTCGCCGACGAAGCAGACCAGTTGGCGGCCCGGCGAGGCGAGCCCGGCCGCCACCACCGAGGGCACGCCCGCGCCCATCGCCCCCACGGTCGCGCCGACGAACATGTTGGTCTGGCGGAATTTGAGGTAGCGGTGGACGAAGGTGGTGAAGTTGCCGGCGTCGGTGGTGACGATCGCGTCGGGCGCAAGGCGCTGGTCCACCGCCGCCACTACCGCGCCCAGCACCACCCCGTCGTTGGCCGAGGCCGGCGTCCACTTGGTGAGCTTGCGGTGGAGCGCATTCAGCCGCGCCGCCCACTCCCTGCGCGCGGCCGGCGGCTCGCCCGGGTCCTCGGCCATCAGCGCCTCGATGAAGGCGTGCGGATCACAGGCGAGGCCAAGCGCGGGCTCCCACACCCGCCCCACCTCGTTGGCGTCGGGCCAGACGTGGATCAGCGGCTGCTCGGGCTTCGGCGCCCGGGGGAACTTGAAGCCCTGGCTCACCGACTGGGCGAGGCGCTCGCCCAGGGCGATGACGAGATCGGCCTCCTTCAGCGCCGCCACCTGCTCGGGGGCGATGCGGTTGCCGAGATAGGCGCCGTAGAGGGGGTGCGAGCCGTCGAAGAGATGCGGCCGGCGGTGGCTCGGGCAGATCGGCAGCGACCAGGCCTCGGCGAAGCGGGTGAGGGCGGCCAGCGCCTCGGCGCCGGAAAGCGCCCCGCCGACGATCGCCACCGGGCGCTCGGCCCGGCGCAACATCTCGGCCGCGCGCCTGGCGTCCCCCGGCCGGGGCGCGGTGCGCCCCAGCGGCCGTGGCCCCAGCACGGGCGCCTCGGTCTCGTCCTCGAGCATGTCCTCGGGCATGACCACCACCACCGGGCCCGGGGTTCCGGCGCGCGCGACGTGCAGCGCCCGGGCCGCGGCCTCGGCGATGAGGTCGGCGCTGTTGACCTCGATCACCATCTTGGCCATATCGGAGAAGGTCTTGGACCAGTTGACCTCCTGCAGCGCCTTGCGCCCCATCTCGTGGCGCTCGGCCTGGCCGACGAAGAACACCGCCGGCACCGCGTCGTGATCGGCGGTGTGGACCGCGATCGAGGCGTTGGTCGCCCCCGGGCCGCGGCTGACGAAGCACACCCCCGGCTTGCCGCGGACGCGGGCGTCAGCCAGCGCCATGAAGCCGGCGCCGCTCTCGTGCCGGCAGACGATGAGTCGGATCTTCGGGTGCTCGATCAGCGCGTCGGTCACGGCGAGATAGCTTTCGCCCGGCACGCAGAAGGCGAGGTCGACGCCGTGGGCCTCGAGGGTGTCGGCAAGGAGTCGGGCGGCGGTGCGGGTCATGCCTCAGGGTCTCCGGCGGTGCGGGGGGGAAGGCGGGGCAAGGGCGGCGCGCGTCACGGCGCCCGGGTCGCGGCTTGGGAGGCGCCGGCGGCGCCCCGGTAGGCGGGCATCTCGTCGAGGCGGGTCCAGCAGTTGAGGTAGGAGAGGCTGGTGCGCACGTCGACCACCACCGAGCGCCGCTCGGCCATGGCCTCGGCCACCACCGGCTCCACGTCGGCCTCGTTCTCGATCCTGAGGCCCCGCGCGCCGAACGCCTCGCCGAGGAGGGCGAAGTCAGGATTCTTGAGGGCGGTCGCCGCCACCCGACCGGGATAGCGGTTCTCCTGGTGGAGCCGGATGGTGCCGTAGGACGAGTTGTTGGCGACGAAGATCTTGATCCGCGCGCCGAACTGGAGCGCGGTCGCGAGCTCGTTGCCGGTCATCAGCATGCCGCCGTCGCCGACGAAGCAGACGACCTCGCGCCCGGGCTCGCGCAGCCCCGCGGCGACCGCGGCCGGAACCCCCATGCCCATCGCCCCCACCGTGCAGCCGAGGAAGAGGTTGTCCTGGGTGAAGCCCAGGTGGCGGTGAATCCAGGACATGAAGTTGCCGGCGTCCGAGGTGACCGCGGCGGTGCGCGGCAGGCGCTTGCGCACCGCCTCGACCACGCTCCCGAACACCACCCCGTCGTTGGCCAGCGCCGGCTGGTAGCGGGCGACTCGGCGATAGATCTCGTTGAGCCGCGCGATCCACGCCTTGCGACCCGCCGGCGCGCGGCCGGGGGACAGCGCGCCGAGCGCCTCGAGGAAGGCTTGCGGGTCGCAGCCCAGCCCGAGCGCGGGCTCGAAGACGCGGCCGATCTCGGAGGCATCGGGCCAGACATGGATCAGCGGCTGCTCGGGCTTCGGCGCCCGCGGGAAGACGTAACCTTGCGTGACCGTTTCGGAGAAGCGCTCGCCGAGGCCGATGACCAGGTCCGACTCGCGCAGCGCCGCGATCAACTCCTTGGGCGAGCGGTTGGCGAGATAGCCGGCGTAGTTCGGGTGGCCGGCGTCGAAGGCATTGGCCCGGCGGTGGGTGGGAAGAACGGGAAGCGACCACGCCTCGGCGAACCGGGTGAGAAGTGCCAGCGCCTCCTTGCCCTTCAGCCCCGAGCCCGCGATCACCACCGGGCGCGCGGCGGCGCGGATCATCTCGGCCGCGCGCGCCGCCTCGGCCGGGGCCGGGGCCGAGAGCGGCAGCGGCCGGGGGCCGAGCACCGGCGCATCGGTCTCGTCCTCGAGCGCGTCCTCGGGCAGCACCACCACCACCGGGCCCGGGGTCCCCGACTCGGCGATGTGGAAGGCCCGCGCCGCAGCCTCGGCCACCTGGTCGCCGGAAACGACCTCGATCACCATCTTGGCCGAGTCGGAGAACGCCTTCGGATAGTTGACGTCCTGGAGCGCCCGGCGGCCCATGGTCGGGCGATCGACATGGCCGACGAAGAAGACCGCCGGCACCGCATCGTGGTCGGCGGCGTGGAGCGCGATCCCGGCGTTGCAGGCCCCGGGGCCGCGGCTGACGAAGCACACCCCGGGCCTGCCGCGAATCTGTCCGTCGGTCACCGTCATGAAGCCCGCCCCCGCCTCGTGGCGGCAGACGATCATGCGGATATGGGGATACTCGATGAGGGCGTCGGTGACGGCGAGGAAGCTCTCGCCGGGGACGCAGTAGACGAGATCCACGCCGTGCGCGTCGAGCGTCGCGGCGAGCAGCCGGGCGGCGGTCTGGGTCATGGACGTGATCTCCCCGAGAGCGGGCCGGCCAGGGGTGGCCGGCCACCATCATGGCGGCAAGGGCGGCCCATGTGAAGCCGTGCGATCAGCGCCGGGGCGGCGCGCGTCCGGGCGCCGCCTTGCGACGCGGGGCGAGGGTGACGGTAGCGAGCGCCGCCACCACCAGGGCAAGGGCGGCGAACTCGCTCGCGTCAATGGGATCGCCGACGATGGCCGCGCTCGAGTAAACGCCGATCACCGGGACGAGGAGCGTGCCGATCGCCGCCACCTGCACCGGCATCCGCTGCACCACCCGGAACCAGACGAAAACGCCGAAGGCGTTGCCGATGAGCACGGTATAGGCGACGGCGATCCACGGGCGGGGCCCGGCCGCCGCCAGGTGATCGAGTGCGGGCTCAAGAAGCGGCGCGCCGGCGACGATCGGGATCGAGCCCAACGCCATCTGCCAGCTCACCAGCGTCAGCGTCGGCATGGACCAGCGGAAGTACTTGATGAGCACGGCGCCCACGGCGAGCGAGACCGCCCCGAGCAGGATCAGGAGCGAGCCCAGCGGCACCGCCAGCGCCTGGCCCAGCTCGGGCCCGATCAGGATCGCGATGCCGGCGAGCCCCAGCGCGAGCCCGACGAGGCGCCGCGCGGTCAGCCGCTCGCCGAGGAGGAGCCGGCTCAGGATCGCCGCCCAGAGCGGCATGGTGAAGGCAAGGATCACCGCCCGCCCCGGGCGCATGAGCGAGACCCCGTAGGCGGTCAGGAGCTGCCAGCCGGTGGTGTAGAAGAGGGCGAGGATGAGGAGGGGCCTGATCTCGGCTCGCGGGACGCGGAGCGAGCCTCCGGTCGCGGCGGCGAGGAGCAGGAGCGAGCCGAGGAGGAGCGAGACCGCGCGGAACGTCCACGGGCCGAATCCTTCGAGCGCGATCTTCATCGCCGGCCATTGCAGCCCCCAGGCCATCGCGACCGAGAGGAGGAGGGCGATCCCCACCGCTCCGGGCGAATCGCCGGGCGCGTCGGGTTGGCCGGCCGGCGTCATGTCCCGGGTCCGCCCTCCGGGAGCACGACGCCGAAGCGTTCGGCCAGCGCACGCCGGCCCGCCGCCGTGACCGTGAGCGCCCGGCTGCCCGGCCGCCGGGCGACCCAGCCGCGGGCGACGAACCCCCAGCAGAGGGCGGCGCCGAGCGCGCCCCCGAGATGGGGCCGGCGCTCGGTCCAGTCGAGGCAGGCGAAGGCGAAGCGCCGTCGGGCGCGGGCCGTCGCCTCGAGGTCGATGTCGAGGCCGCCGAACAGGGGCTGCGCGGCGGGGCCGAGCCCGACCACGACCTTCGGCCCCGATCCCCGCCGTCCAGGGGAATCCGTGGCGACGAGCGCGCCGTGGGCCACGAGCGCCTCGAAGAGCCGCACCCCGATCATGCCGGCGAGATGATCGTAACAGGTGCGGGCGAGGGCGATCGCCGGGATCGGCCGCGCCGCGGCCGGGGGAAGGCCGGCGGCCACGATCAGGGACCTGAGCAGCCCGGCGATGTGGGCGCCGGCAAGCTCATAGCAGGTTTGGCGGCCCTCGCGCGTTGCCCGCACCAGGCCGGCGCGACGAAGGAGGGCGAGGTGGTTGGAGACTCGCGGCTGGCCGGCCTGGGCGAGGGAAACCAGCTCCGAAACGGTCGCCGGCCCGTCGCTCAGGCGCTGAAGGAGCCGCAGGCGGAGCGGCTCGGCGAGCGCTCGGGCGAGGGCGGCGGGGTGGCGGTCCATGGACGGCTCCCAGGGTGATCTCGTGTCAACATATCAAGAAAGCCTGATAAGTCAATTCGACGTCGCGGCCCGGCGTCCGGCCGCCCGGGTGCCGAGGCCCAAGGCGCGCCCGCGCCGCTTTTCCGGGATGCAAGATGGCGCTTGACATGGCGGCGAGGGGGGCTAGATATACGGTACTAACTTGGTCCAGATTGCTTCGGTCCGGAAATGATCCGACTCAACCGGTTAACCGACTATGCCGTAGTGCTGATGGGCGAGCTTGCCCGCGCGGGCGAGGTCGTGCCGGCCGCCGTGCTGGCGCAGCGCACCGCGATCCCGCAGCCGACGGTGGCAAAGCTCCTCAAGGTGCTGGCGCAGGCGGGGCTGGCGACCGCGCAGCGGGGGTCCGCGGGCGGCTACGGGCTCTCGCGCCCGGCGGGCCAGATCTCGGTGGTCGATGTCCTGCAGGCGGTCGAGGGGCCGCAGTCCTTGACCGCCTGCGTCGAGGGGGCATCCGACATCTGCGAGTTCGAGCGGTTCTGCCCGATGCAGGGGCGCTGGGACAAGGTCAACAAGGTGATCCTGGCGGCGCTCGCCAGCGTCACCCTCGCCGACATGGCGACCCCGCCGGCCGGCCCGTTCGGGCCGTTCGGGGGCGAGGCCGGCGGGCCCGTCCCGGGCGGGACGCTGGCGGCGGGCGGCGCGCTCGATGCGCGTGCTCCCTAAAGGCGCGGCGGATCGGAGAGAGGCGCAATGGAAGCGGTATCGAGGAGCGTCGAGGAGCTTCGCGCGGTCACCGAGCGCAAGTACAAGTATGGCTTCGTCACCGACATCGCGATGGAGACGGCGCCCAAGGGCCTGAACGAGGGCATCGTCCGCTTCATCTCGGCGAAGAAGAACGAGCCCGAGTGGCTGCTCGACTGGCGGCTTCGCGCCTACCGCCTGTGGACGACGATCACCGAGCCGTCGTGGGCGAAGGTGACGCACCCGCCGATCGACTATCAGAACGCCTACTACTACGCCGCGCCGAAGACCCAGGATCGGCCGAAGAGCCTGGAGGAGGTCGCCCCCGAGCTGATCAAGACCTACGAGAAGCTCGGCATCCCCTTGCGGGAGCAGGAGATGCTGAGCGGGGTTGCGGTCGACGCGGTCTTCGACAGCGTCTCGGTCGCGACCACCTACCGCAAGACCCTGGAGAAGCACGGAATCGTCTTCTGCCCGATCTCGGACGCGGTCGCGCGGCACCCCGAGCTGGTGCGCCGCTACCTCGGCTCGGTCGTGCCCTATTCCGACAACTTCTTCGCCACGCTCAACTCCGCGGTCTTCTCGGACGGCACCTTCGTCTATGTACCCAAGGGCGTACGCTGCCCGATGGAGCTGTCGACCTATTTCCGCATCAATGCCCGTCAGACCGGGCAGTTCGAGCGCACCCTCATCGTCGCCGACCAGGGCTCCTACGTGAGCTACCTCGAGGGTTGCACCGCGCCGATGCGCGACGAGAA
>JACQOE010000039.1 GCA_016202695.1 Pseudomonadota bacterium
GGCCCAGCGGGCGATCGAGCGCATCCGCGCGGCAACCGCCGAGGCGTGGGACCTCGCCCAAAAGCTCGAAGACGTGGTCGGCTCGTTCTGCCTCGCGTTGCGGCAGCGCCCCTATCACGTCCACCGCTACAGCGGATTCGCATGATACCCGCCGCCGCCCGCCCGGGACAAGGGGCGGGGCGGCCTTGTCGGCCGGGGAAGTGCGCCGGCGAAACGTTCTCTTGGCCCGTTCCTCCGAGTGTGGGAGATGAGGGGGCGCGGCCAGCCACGCGGTGAACGCGATCGCGCGGGCTCGGGCTTGACACATCGGGCCCGGAGGCTGTCCAACTCGGATGCCGCGAAGGCGGCCAGGATCACGACCGCGTCGATGCGTCGTCCCGGCGCCGCCTCGCGGGCGCGATCCCGTACCGGGGCCCGAGGCTGACGAAGGAGCCATCGCCGCCGATGCCGGGTTTGCGACCCTCGCCCCTTGGCCGGCGCGCCCTGCGAGCCGCGGTCGGCGGCGCACTCCTCCTCCTCGGCCTCGCCGCCCCGCCCGCCGGCACGCCCGGCGCCGGCGAGGAGGATGCCTACGCCGGGCCGCGGGCGCGCATGGTGCAGGTGATCGAGGGCCATGCCCGGAGCGCGGGCGCGGCCCTCGACGGGCTTCCGCTCGATCCCCGGGTGCTCACGGTCATGGGCCGGCTGCCGCGGCATGCCTTCGTGCCCGAGAGCCTGAGGTCCTATGCCTACGACGACCGGCCGCTCGCCATCGGCTTCGGGCAGACCATCTCGCAGCCCTTCATCGTCGCCCTGATGACCCATCTCCTCGGCCTCGCGCCGGGGAACACGGTGCTCGAGGTCGGCACCGGCTCCGGCTACCAAGCGGCGGTGCTGGGCCCGCTCGCGCGGCGGGTCTGCACCATCGAGATCATCCCTGATCTCGGCCGTCAGGCCGCCGAGCGCCTCTTTCGCCTCGGCTTCGGCAACGTCGAGATCCGGGTCGGCGACGGCTACCACGGCTGGCCCGAGTGCGGCCCCTTCGACGGCATCGTGGTCACCGCCGCGTCGAGCCACGTGCCGCCGCCGCTGATCGCCCAGCTCAGGCCGGGCGGGCGGATGGTGATCCCGGTCGGCGGGCCGTTCGCGATCCAACAACTGATGCTGGTGATGAAGGACGCCGAGGGCCGCATCACCACCCGCCAGCTCCTGCCGGTGGCGTTCGTGCCGCTCACCCGCGAGAAGACGTGATGCGGCTGGCGGCGATTGCGCTCCTCTCGGCCGCGCTGCTGGCCTACGAGGTGCTCCTCGTCCGGCTGTTCGCGATCGTGCAGTGGCATCACTTCGCCTACATGGCGATCTCGATCGCGCTGCTCGGCTTCGGGGCGAGCGGGACCGCGCTCGCGCTGGCGCAAGGGCGGCTCGCGACGCGCTTCGAGCCGGCCTTCGCCGCCTTCGCCGCCCTCTTCGGCGCGGTTGGGCTCGCCGGCTTCGCGCTGGCGATACGCGTCCCCTTCAACGCGCTGGAAGTGGCTTGGGACCCGCGCCAGCTTCTTCACCTCCTCGCCCTCTATGGGCTCCTGGCGCTGCCCTTCTTCTTCGGCGCGACGGCGATCGGGCTCGCCTTCATCGCCCTGCCCGATCGGATCGGGCGCCTCTACGCGGTCAACCTCGTCGGCTCGGGGCTGGGGGCGCTCGGGGTCGTGCTGGCGCTCGATGTGCTCGCCCCGGCCGGGGCGCTCCGGCTGGTCTGCGGCCTCGGGCTCGCCGCCGCCGCGCTCGCCCTGATCGGGGAGGCGGAGCCCCGCCGCCGAGTCGCGGCCGCGGTCCTCCTTGGGGCCGCGATCGCCGGCCCGCTCGCTTTCCCCAACTCGTGGACCGCCCTCGCCCTTTCCGAGTTCAAGGGCTTGTCGCAGGCGCTCCGCGTGCCGGGGGCCAAGGTAGTGGCCGAGTTGTCGGGCCCGCTCGCCCTCCTCACCCTGGTCGAGAGCCCGGCCATCCCCTTCCGCCACGCCCCCGGCCTCAGCCTCAACGCCACCGCCGAACCGCCCGCCCAGCTCGGCCTCTTCAACGACGGCGACTCGCTCTCCGCGATCACCGCCTTCGACGGCCGGCTTGATCGCCTCGGCTATCTCGGCGACGTGACCTCGGCGCTCCCCTATCACCTGCTCCAGCGCCCGCGGGTGCTGGTGCTGGGCGCGGGCGGGGGCGCCGATGTGCTGCAGGCGCTCTATCACGGCGCCGGGCGGATCGACGCGGTCGAGATGAATCCCCAGGTGGTGCGTTTGGTCGGCGAGGCGTACCGCGACTTCGCCGGGCGCCTCTACGAGCGCCCCGATGTGCGCGTCCACATCGCCGAGGCGCGACGCTTCGTCGCCGACGCCGACGAGAGCTGGGACCTGATCCAGATCCCCCTCCTCGACTCCTTCGCCGCCGCGGCCGCCGGCGTGCACGCCCTTGGCGAGACCTATCTCTACACGGTCGAGGCGTTCCGGCTTTACCTCCGCCGGCTCACGGCGGGCGGCATGCTGGCGGTCACCCGCTGGCTCAAGCTCCCGCCCCGCGACAGCCTGAAGCTTGTCGCCACCGCTCGCGCCGCCCTCGCCGCCGAAGGCGTCGGCGAGGCGGGGGCGCGGATGATGCTGATCCGCGGCTGGAACACCACCACGCTCGTGGTCAAGAACGGCGCCTTCACCGCGGGCGAGATCGCGGCGCTCAAGGAGTTCGCCGACTCCCGCTGGTTCGATCTCGCCTACTATCCGGGCATCCGCGCCGAGAAGACGAACCGCCGGAACGTACTCGACCAGCCCTATTTCTACGCCGGGGCGGGTGCGCTCCTCGGCTCCGGGGCGGACGCCTTCCTCCGCCGCTACAAGTTCGACATCGCCCCGGCGACCGACGACCGTCCCTATTTTTTCGATTTCTTCCGCTGGCGGACGCTCCCCGAGATCGTCGAGATCCGGAGCCGGGGAGGAGCGGCCCTCCTCGACTGGGGCTATCTGATCCTGGTCGCGACGCTTCTCCAGGCGGCCCTCCTGAGCGTGGTTCTGATCCTCCTTCCCCTGCGCCTTGGTTCGCGGGCGGGCCGGCACCATCCCGACCGGCTCCGCATCGGCGCCTACTTCCTCGCCCTCGGGCTCGCCTTCCTCTTCGTCGAGATCGCCTTCATCCAGCGCTTCGTGCTCTATCTCGGCCACCCGCTCTTCGCCGTCGCCGTGGTGCTGGCGGGGTTGCTGGTCTTCGCCGGCGCCGGCAGCGCCGCGGCTCCGGCGATCGAGACGAGGCTCGCCGGGGCCGCCCGCCGCCTCCTGGGGCGCGAGGCGCCGGGGGCCGCGATCGCCGCCGCCGGGCTCGCCATCGGCGCGGTCGCGCTCCTCTACCTCGCCGTTCTTCCGTCGCTCTTCGGGGCGTTCGCCGGGGCCTCCGACCCGGTCCGCATCGCTCTCGCCCTGGCGCTGATCGCGCCGCTCGGCTTCGCCATGGGGCTCCCATTCCCGCTCGGGCTTCGCCGGGTGGCCGAGGCCGTGCCCGAGATGATCCCCTGGGCGTGGGGGATCAACGGCTGCGCCTCGGTTCTGAGCGCGGTGCTGGCGACGATCCTCGCCATCCACCTCGGCTTCGCCGCGGTGGTGGGTCTCGCCGCGCTCCTCTATCTCGGCGCGGCGCTCCTTCTCCAGCGCCCGCTCGTCCGCTAGGAAGCGGCCGCTACTGGGCGGTCCAGCCGCCGTCGACCAGGAGGCTCGCCCCGGTGATCATCGCCGCCGCCGGCGAGGCGAGGAACACCACCGCCCCCGCCACCTCCTCGGGCAGGCCGAGCCGGCCCAAGGGGATGCCGGCCACGACGCGCGCCCGATAGGTGGCGTCGGCCAGGAATCGGCGGTTGAGGTCGGTCTCGATCGAGGTCGGACAGACCGCGTTCACGCGGATACCGTGGGGCGCGAGGTCGAGCGCCATCGCCTTGGTCATGCCCTCGACCGCGTGCTTGGAGGTGACGTAGACCGCGCGCTTTGCCGCGCCGACGACGCCGCTCTGCGAGGAGACGTTGACGATCGCGCCGCCGCGCCTGCCGGCCACCATCCGCCGCGCCGCCGCCTGGGCGACCAGGAAGCAGCCCTTGACGTTGACCGCGAGCGTGCGATCGAGCGCCTCCTCGGTGGCGTCGAGGAAACTGTCGACGATCATGATGCCGGCGTTGTTGACCAGCACGTCGATGCGCTCGATGCCGCCGATCCGCTCGCGCACCTGGGCGGAGTCCGACACGTCGCAGGCGAGCGGCGCGGCGCGGCCGCCCGCGGCCCGGATCTCGGCCGCGACCGCCTCGATCTGGCTGGTGGTGCGGGCGACCAGCACCAGTTCGGCGCCGGCCTGGGCGAGCGCGACCGCGGAGGCCCGCCCGATTCCCCGCCCGGCCCCGGTCACGACCGCCACCTTGCCGTCGACCCGCATCGCCGGCGTGCTCCCGCCGGCCACCCGATCCGCCATCGTTCCCTCCCCTCGCTTGGGCCCCCTCTCCAATACCCCAAGAGCGGCCCCAGGCCCAGCACCGATCGCGTCCGGCTACGAGGTGGCGGCAGCCTCCAGGCGCCGGCAGATGCATGGTGGCAAGGCGCGCCGGCCCTAGGCCCGGGCAACGACCGGGGGAGTCGGCTGCTCCGTCCGGCGCCGGGCCGCGGGCAGGGCGTTAACCAGGGCCACCAGCACCGCGGCCAGGTAGGGAAGCGACTGGACCGCGAGGGCGAACACCCACATCCACACGCCCGGCGTGTCGCCGCCTTGCGCGACCGCGACCCCGGCGGCGGCGGTCCACAACGCCAGCGTGAGCGCGGCCTCCTCGGAAACCTCGACGATCGCCCTCACCAGCGCCGGCTGGTTCTCGCACTTCGGGGTGCGGAAGAACCCCAAGTCGCGGGTGACGACCCCCTGTACCACCGCCTTGCCGATGGTGTGCGAGAGCGCGAGGCCGGCCAGCGCCGCCCCTGCGGTCTGGGCGAGCGTGGCGCCCACCCGGCCGGGGTAAAGGTAAAGGATCTTGGCCAGCTTGAACGCGAACAGCACCATCGCCGGCCAGACGTAGACCTCGAGCGGCGGATCGACGTGCTTCGGCGCCAGCATGATCGCCGCCGACCACAGGAGCGCGCCGACGGTGAAGAACAGATTGAGGCCGTCGGCCAGCCACGGCAGCCACCCAGCGACGAAATGGTAGCGCTGGCCCAGCGTCAGCCGGCTCGGCGCGAGGCCCAGAATCTCGCCCGCGTAACGGCGCAGAATCTGCACCGCGCCGTAGGCCCAGCGGTATCGCTGCTTGCGATAGTCGGTAAAGGTATCCGGCATCAGCCCCCGCCCGTAGCTCCGCTCGACGTAGGCGGTCTCGTAGCCGTGGGCGATGAGCCGCAAGCCCAGCTCCGCGTCCTCGGTGATGCACCAGTTCGCCCAGCCGCCGACCGCCTCGAGGGCCGAGCGGCGGATCAGGCTCATGGTGCCGTGCTCGATGATCGCGTTGCGGTCGTTGCGCGTGACCATGCCGATGTGGAAGAAGCCCGCGTACTCGGCGTAGGCCATCGCCTTGAACCGCGACTCACCGCCGTCGCGGTAGTCCTGGGGGGCCTGCACCACCGCGATGGCCGGGTTGGCGAAATGCGGCACCAAGTCCTTCAACCAGTCGCGCTCGACGACGTAGTCGCTGTCGACCACGGCGACGATCTCGGCGGCGGGGGCGGTGTGGCGGAGCGCGAAGTTGAGCGCCCCCGCCTTGAAGCCGGAGAGGGGGGCAACGTGGAAAAAGCGAAAGCGCTCGCCGAGCGCCCGGCAGTGGTCCTCGACCGGCCGCCAAGTCGTCGGGTCCTTGGTGTTGTTGTCGATCACCAGGACTTCGAAGTCCGGATAGTCGAGCCGCGAAATCGCGTTCAGGGTCTCGATCACCATCGCCGGCGGCTCGTTGTAGGCGGGGACGTGGATCGAGACCTTGGGCAGGCGCGAGGCGGGCGCGGGTCGCCCAAAGTCGCGCCGTCGGGCGCTCACCCACATCGCCTCGGCCAGCTCGTGGCCCTCGGTCAGGATCACCGCGACGACGCCGATCAGACCGGCCCCGAGCAGCAGCCCGACGAGGACGACGAGCGGCGTGAGGTACTGGTTGACGAAACTCTCAACGATCAGCACCAGACCCGCTCCCGCCCCGTAGGCGAGCAGGGTGAGGAAGCTGCGGCCGCGCTTGCGGATCCGCCCGGAATCGGCCAACAGCAGCAGCGAAAGCGCGAGAGCGAGGGCGATCGTCGCCCCGGCGAGGAGGGGCCAGCCCGGGGTATTGACGATCGGCCCCGAGAACTCGAACTTGGGGTTGCGCTTGGCGTCGTAAATGCCCCAGTAGGCGCCGACCGCCCCTTCGAGCGAGCGCTTCCAAGGCTGGTCGAACGCCTCCATCAGGAAGTACTCGTAGCCGGCGGTCTCGATCCGAGCAAGGAATCGGCGCAGGAACTTAGCCTCGTTGGCCACCGAGGCGACGGCGTCGCGCCGGGTGCGGCCGTTGCTCGGCCAGCCGACCTCGCCGATCAGGATCGGCATGCCGGGGAACGCCGCCTCCATCTCGCGCATCCGCTCCGAGACGAAATCGACCGCCGAGTCGAGCGGCACGCCCTCCCAATAGGGGAGCAGGTGGACGGCGATGTAGTCGACGTGTCGGGCCAGTTCGGGGTACTTGAGCCAAACGTGCCAGGGCTCGGCGGTGCTCACCGGCACGTCCACGGCCGCGCGCACCCGGTCGAGGTAGTTGACGAGCTGGCCGATGTAGATTTCGCCCCGGAGTAGGGTCTCGTTGCCGACGATCACCCGGTTGATGTTGGGGTTGGCGCGCACCAGCTCGACCAAGCGCCTGAGCTCGCGTTCGTTCTCGGCGAGGTTGCCCTCGATGAAGGCGCCGGCGGTGACCTTGATGCCATAGGCGCGGGCGATCGCCGGGATGTCGGCATAGGTTCCCTTGACGCTGTAGATCCGGGCCGCCCCCACCTTGCCCGCCAGCAGGGCGAAATCGCGGGCCACCTGCTCGAGGTCCGGCAGGTCGCCTTTGATCGGCTGGTCCGCCAGGCCGAACGGGGAGTACGACACACCCGCCACCCGCTCCGGCCAAGCCGGCTCCAGCGCCGGCCGATTCACGAACGCCCACAGCCCGAGACAGACGATTGCGATGGCCGCCCCAACGACCACGTCGACCGGACGCACACACGCAATGCCGCGCATGACGCACGCCATGAAAGAAAGTTGCTGAATGGATTAGGTACTAAGTTTCGTAAACCTTCGGGCGGTCGCGCCGCCTCATGTCCTTCCGCTCAAAGCCTCAGCCGGCCCGCGCCAGTCTCGGGACGGTCATTCGTGCTTCAAACGACGTCTGGCGAGGGGAATATGGGACAGGGGGAGGCTCGTGCGCAAGCCCCCCGACAGCCTATTTTTCCGGCCGCGGCGGCGGCGTTTGTCCGGCCCGGTTTTCCGCCCCGCCGGCGGGCCTCGGGGCTGGCTAGCGGGCCTCGATTCGGCGGATGAAGTCCTTGAGCACGATTCGGTAGAGATCGTCCTTCAGCACCGCATCCTCGATACCGCGATCGAGATTGGGGTTATCGTTGATCTCGATCACGAAGACGCCGTCGGACGTCTGCTTGAGGTCGACCCCGTAGAGCCCGTCGCCGATCAGCCCGGCGGCGCGCAGCGCGACCTCCAGCACCGGCTTCGGCGCCTCCTCGACCGCCAGGGTCTTGAAGCTGCCCTCGACCATGCGCCCTCCTTCCTGGTGGTTCACCACCTGCCAGTGCTTGCGCGACATGAAGTACTGCGAGACGTAGATCGGCTGCCGGTTCAGCACCCCCACCCGCCAGTCGAAGTCGGTGTACATGTACTGCTGGGCGAGGATCACGTCCGATTTCTGCAGCAGCTTGCGGGCGTGCTCGTGCAGCTCCGCCCGGTTGGCCGCCTTGACCACCCCGCGCGAGAACGAGCCGTCGGGAATCTTGAGCACGATCGGAAACGGAAGCGCATCCTCCACCTGGGGGATGCTGTCGCGATCGACGATCACCGTCTTCGGCATCGGCACGCGGTTGATCTGCAGCAGCTCGGCCAGATAGACCTTGTTCGTGCAGCGCAGGATGGAGGTGGGATCGTCGATCACCACCAGCCCCTCGTGCTCGGCCTTCTTGGCGAAGCGGTAGGTATGGTTCTCGAGCGAGGTGGTCTCGCGGATGAAGAGCGCGTCGTATTCGCCGAGCTTCAGGTAGTCCTTGCGCTCGATCGGCTCGACCCCGAGGCCAAGGGTGGCGCCGATGGCGACGAACTTCCTGATCGCCTCCTTGTTCGAGGGCGGCATGTGCTCGCGCGGGTTGTTCAGGATGGCCAGCGAATAGCGCGGCGGCACCTTCACCCGCGGCGCACGCCACCCCGATCGGGTGTAGGCCTCGAGCGCCTGGAGGAAGAACTCGAACTGCTCGGGGCTGAGCGCGGCGGGGGTGATCGGGGTCATCTGTCGGATGTGCCAGCCGTTTTCGGCCGAGATCTGGACGCGCAGCAGCGGCGAGCGGAAGCGATCGAACACCTGGCGGGCGAAGTCGCGGAAGCGCTGGTCTTGCGTGCGCCCGAGGTAGATGGTTAGCGTGAAGCCCGCCTTCGGCGGCTGCCCGAGCTTGCCCATCACCTGATGGAGCACCTCGTCCAGTTCGGGCAGCGCCACTCCGTAGAGGGACTTGCGCGAGAGGTCGAGGATGGTCTCGACCGTGGGGATGACCTTCTGGCCGCGGGCCTCGGCCAGGAGCGAGCAGTAGTAGCCAAGGTCCATGTAGCCGAAGTCGTCGCTCAGGTTGATGACCTTGGCGGTGCGGTTCGCGTACTTGACCGGCAGGGAGACGTACTCGCCAGCGGTGACCGCGGTTCCCGTGGCCGACGCCCAATCGCGGTCGGCGCCGCTCTCGACGATGAGGATATGATCCGCCATCAGTGCCCGCGCCGGCCCGTCTCCCGGCGCCGCTTGAGGATCACCGCCGCCCGCAGGCCCGCGCTCCCGTAGCGGGCCATGCGATCGAAGTCGGGGTGGGAGACGGGAACGTTCATGCAGTCGATCGGGGTCTTGTGCCCTTCGGTTCCGACAAAGGGGTCGTGGAAGTAGATGAAGCGCTCGTCATGCCCGGTCAGCACCACCCAATGGGGCTCTTTCTCGCCGTAGAGCGCGTAGGAACTGAACAACACCACCGGAACCGCCTCCGCCGAAAGATACCCCATCAGCTCGTCCGCCGTTAAGGCCCTATGCACCACCGGGATGCCGGCCTCCGCCGCCTCGGCTCGGAAGTCCTCGTGCACCAGGCGCATTACCTCCTTCTTCTCGCTGCTGCGGACCGAGTCGAGGAACAGCGGCCCGTCGTCGTTGACGAACACCTCGACCTCGAAGCCGCGCCGCCGCGCGGCCAGCGCCAGGCCATAGGGGCTCGCCCCTCCGTGGCCGGCGCTCATGAAGATCAAGGTCGATTCGCGCCAGAGCTTGAGCTCGAGGTTGCGCCCGAGCCCGAGGCCGGGATCGAGCGTCTTCATCGCCATCATCAGGCACGCCGCCCCGCAGGTGAACTCGAGGGTCTGGGCGTAGTAAGGGATGCGCCGCAGCTCCGGCCGGTCGCCGCCGGCGAGCATCTTCTCCATGCGCAGCGCGTCCGCGTGGTCCTCGTAGAAGTTGGGGTAGACGCCGATCTCCCGGTAGCCGGACTCGCGGTAGCGGGCGATCGCCCGCGGGTTGTCCGGCCGCACCTCGAGGCGCATCACCGCGCGGCCGTCGGCAAGCACCCGCGCCTCGGCCTCGCGCACCAGCGCCAGGCCGTAGCCGCGGCCCTGGCGCGTGGGCTCGACGGCGATGGAATAGAGCCGCGCGAGCGAGGTGCGCCCGTGCAGGAGGACGATGGCGTAGCCGATCACCTCTTCCCCGAGCTCGGCGACCAGCGAGATGGCGTGGCCCTTGGTAAGGAGGTGCTGGAAGCTCCGCCGCGACAGCCGGTCGCTGGCGAAGCACAGCTCCTCGAGGCGGAGAAGGGCCGGGATATCGGCCACCCGCGCGGCGCGGATCGAGGGCTCCGGGGCGGCCCGGCGCGGCGCTTCGGCACGAGGAAGGGTGACTGCCTTGGGGCGCATGCGACACCGCGTGACCAGCGAGCGTGGGGACCGGACGGCTCGGGATCGAGCCGGTCCGGGCTCGTTATCTAGGCCGCAATCGCGCGATCGTAAAGGGGCGAGGTGCGCCTGGCCCCCCGGGGCCGGCGCGGCGGCGCGAGCGAGGCGCCCCCATCCGAATTTCCAAACGGCTCTCAGCCCTCCTCGCGGTCGACCGCAGCGGCGAGGTCGACGAGCGCCTTGCCGATCTCCACCGGATAGGGCGGCTCGGTCGCCAGCCGCCGCAGGCGCTCGGGGAGGCGCCGAAGCTCGCGCGCTGCCCGCTCGCGCGCCTCGGCGAGGGGGGGAAGCGTGCCGATCCGCCGCCCCTCGCGCATCACCGAAGCCAGCAACGGCTCGCCGGCCGGCGCCTCGTCCTCCAGCGTCACCACGTCGCCCGTCATGCGGCCCTCGGCGTCGAAGCGGCGGAAGACCTGCTTGCGCCCCGGCCAGGTCGCCTTCCCTTCCGAGCGCTTGCGCCGCGCCCGCCCGGCGTACTCCTGGAGCTTGTAGGCGCAGTCGAGGCAGGGAGCGTCCGCGGAGGTGGTGAGCGAGGTGCCGACGCCGAAACCGTCGATCGGCGCCCTGGCCTCGGCGAGCGCGAGGAGAGTCTCCTCGTCGAGGCCGCCGCTGGCGAAGATCGTCACCTCGCGCAGGTTCCCCTCATCGAGGATGGCGCGCACCTTGCGGGCGTGATCGGCGAGGTCGCCGCTGTCGAGCCGCACCCCGCGCACCGCGATCCCCTCGCGCTTGAGCCGGGCGGCGAGCGCCACGACCTTTCGCGCCGCCGCCTCGGTATCGAAGGTGTCGATCAGGAGCACCACGTTCTCGGGGCGCGAGCGGGCGAAGGCGGCGAAGGCCGCCTCCTCGGAGTCGTGCGCCTGGATGAAGGAGTGGGCCATGGTGCCGAACACCGGCAGGCCGAAGCGGGGCGCGGCGAGCGTCGTGGCGGACCCGGCGAAGCCGGCGAGATAGCTCGCCCGCGCCGCCAGCAGCCCCGCCTCCGCCCCGTGCGCGCGCCGGAGCCCGAAGTCGACCAGCATCTTGCCCGAGGCGGCGAGGACGAGGCGGGCCGCCTTCGAGGCGATCAAGGTCTGGAAGTTGAGGAGGTTGATGACCCGGGTCTCGATGAGCTGGGCCTCGGGGAGCGGCGCGGTCACCCGGAGGATCGGCTCGCTGGGGAAGACGGCCGTGCCCTCGGGAACGGCGTGGACCGAGCCGGTGAAGCGGAAGGCGGCGAAGTGCGCGATCGCGGCCCGGGAGAAGCGGCCGCTCGCCGCCAGCCAGTCGAGCTCCGCCTCGCCGAAACGGGCGCCCTCAAGGAACTCCACCACCTGCTCGAGCCCGGCGGCGATGAGGAAGCCACGGGTCGGCGGCAGCCTGCGGACGAAGAACTCGAAGACCGCGGTCTCGGTCATGCCCGCCTCGAGATAGGCCTGCAGCATGTTGAGCTCGTAGAGGTCGGTGAGCAGCAGGCTGGAGCCGGGATCTATGGCCGAAACGCTCCGCGGGGGCATGGCCGGACGCCTTCGCACTCTCAATCGGTCTTTAACACGGGCGAGGTTTACCCGCATAATCGGGGCGCGCCCTCCCACCGGGATAGTCGAACGGGGCTTCCGGTTCAATGCCTGCCGGCGATCTCGCGCTCTTCGCCCTCCAGTCGACCCGCGCCTACGGCGAGGGGGTCGCGCGCCGCCTCGGGGTACCGCTCGCCGCCCACGAGGAGCGGGGCTTCGAGGACGGCGAGCACAAGGCCCGCTCGCTGGTCAATGTCCGCGGGAGCGACGCCTTCGTCGTCCAGTCGCTGCACGCGGACGCGCGCGAGAGCGTGCACGACAAGCTCTGCCGGCTGCTCTTCTTCCTCGGCGCGCTCAAGGACTCCGCCGCCGGCCGGGTGACCGCGGTCGTCCCCTACCTCTGCTACGGGCGCAAGGACCGCAAGACCAAGTCCCGCGATCCCGTCACCACCCGCTACGTGGCGATGCTGTTCGAGGCGGTCGGCGCCGACCGGGTGGCGGCGATCGACGTCCACAACCTCATCGCCTTCCAGAACGCCTTTCGCTGCCCGACCGAGCATCTGGAGGCGCGGAAGCTGTTCGCCGCCCACTTCGCTCCCCTCCTCGCCGGCGAGGAGGCCGTGGTCGTCTCGCCCGACGTGGGCGGGGTGAAGCGCGCCGAGCGTTTTCGCGACGCGCTCGCCGCGGCCCTGGGCCGGCCGGTCCCTGTCGCCTTCATGGAGAAGCAGCGGAGCGCCGGGGTGGTGAGCGGCGAGGCCGTGGTGGGCGAGGTCGGCGGACGGGCGGCGATCGTCATCGACGACCTCATCAGCACCGGCACCACCATGCTCCGCGCCGCCCGGGCGCTCAAGGAGCGGGGCGCGACCCGGGTCTTCGCCGCCGCCACCCACGGCCTCTTCATCGGCGAGGCGGGGCGGGTGCTCGCCGATCCCGCCTTCGAGCGGGTGGTAGTAACCGACACCGTTCCCCCCTTCCGGCTCGATCCGGCCCTGGTGCGCGAGCGCCTCACCATCCTCGACACCACCGGGCTGGTGGCCGAGTCCATCCGGCGCATGCACGCCGGGGGCTCACTCGTCGAGCTGCTCGAATAGCGGCGGCGCGCGCCGGGCGAAGAGCGCCCTGGCGTGGCCGGCGGCGAGCCGAAGGTAGGCCGCGGCGCGGTCCCGCCACAGGGCGGCCTCGGCGCCCCCGCGCCGGTCGTCCAGGTGCCACGCCGCGAGCTTCGCCCTGAGCGCCGCCCGGTGGCTCATGTAGAAGCGGATCAGCGGCGCCGGCGGGGCATCGCCCAACCGCTCGGTGTAGGTCGCGAACAGGACGCGGCCGACGACGGCGGCCCCCAGCGCCTCGCACTCCATGGCCAGGAAGGCCAGTTCCTCGGCCGGGTCGAGGAGCCGGAAGTCGCGGCGGAACTCAAGCCGGTCAATGATGAGCGGCGGCTCGGTCAGGCACACGTGCTCGGGTCGGAGATCGCCGTGGCCCTCGACGATGCGACCCTCCCGGGCGCGGACCTCTAGGAGGCCGCCACGCTCGGCGAGGAAGCGAAGCTGGCGCTCCGCCGTCTCGCGCACCAGCGCCGCCGGCAGTCCGTAGGCCGGGGTCGCGAGCGCCCGGCGATTGGCGCCGATGCCCGCCTTGAAGCGTGCCCGGTAGGCGACCGGCGTCACCGCCACGCGCGGCGCCGCCCGGTAGAAGGCGGCAAGGGCCCCGGCCAAGGCGCAAAGCTCGGCCTCGCCCAGCCTGCGCCGGCGGATCGCCTCGTCGAGCATGCGCTCGCGCGGCAGGCGGCGCATCCTGACCAGCCAGTCCACGGCCGGTCCCTCGCCGCCCAGGGCCAGTCCGCCGTCGGCCGCGCGGGTAAGCGGCACCACGCCCAGGTAGACGCCCGGGGCGAGCCGGCGGTTCAGACGGACCTCGGCCTCGCAGTTCCGCCGTCGCGCCGCCGGGGTGGAGAAGTCGAGGAAACCGGTCCGCACCGGCTTCTTCAGCTTGTACACGCGCTCCCCCACCAGGAACACCCACGACATGTGGGTCTCCACGACCTCCACCCCCTCCGCCACCTCCGCATAGGTGTCTCGGCGCTTGAGGAAGGCGACCTTCGCCGCCAGCGCCGGGCCGCATTCGGGGTCGGCGAACAGCCGGCTGGTCATGTCCTGGCGCGCCCCCTCCCCGCCCCATATGTCCGAACCGCCGCCGGAGCGTTGACCTCGATCATTGACCTGGACCCAGCCACATTCCGACACTCCGAGGCGGTCGGGCATCCTCGCCCGCCGGCGAAACGGACAAACGGCGATGTTCAGGGACCGCAAGGACGCGGGCAAGCAGTTGGCCCGTGCGCTCGTCCCCTACAGGGACCGGCGCCCGGTGGTGCTCGCGCTCCCCCGGGGCGGAGTCCCGGTCGGGGTCGAGATCGCCGCCGCCCTCGACGCGCCCCTCGACCTGGTGCTGGTGCGCAAGATCGGGGCTCCCACGCAGCCCGAGCTCGCCGCCGGCGCGGTGGTCGACGGCGAGCGTCCCGAGACCGTGCTCAACGCCGACATCGTCGAGGGGCTCGGCATCTCGCCGGACTACCTCCGCGAGGAGACGGCCCGCCAGCTTACCGAGATCGAGCGCCGGCGGGCGTTCTATCTCGGCGACCGGCCGCGGGCCGAGGTCACGCGCCGCACCGCGATCGTGGTCGACGACGGGATCGCGACCGGCGCCACGGTGCGCGCCGCGCTCAAGGCAATCCGGCGCCGGCGCCCGGCGCGCGTGGTGCTGGCGGTCCCGGTCGCCCCGCCCGAAACCATCGCAGCGCTGAAGGCCGAGGCCGACGACGTGGTCTGCCTTCTGACGCCCGCCTTCTTCGGCGCGATCAGCATGTTCTACGAGGACTTCCGCCAGGTGAGCGACGAGGAGGTGATCGACCTCCTCGACCGGGCAGCCCGGCGCGGCGCCCCGGCGACGCCCGCCGGCCCGCGGTAGTCGGGCGCGGATCGCGGACCTTGCCCCATGCCGAGCGCCGAGCTTCGCGTCGAGGTCGCGTGCTACGCCGGCCACAAGGGCGAGGAGACGCCGCGCCGGCTCGACTTCGGTGGGCGCACCGTCGAGGTGGTCGAGGTGCTCGACTCCTGGCTCGGCCCCGACCACGCCTACTTCAAGGTCCTGGGTGCGGACGGTGCCCGCTACATCCTCCGCCACGACACCGCGTCCGGCCATTGGGAGATGATCATGTTCGAGCGGAGCCGCAGCCCGTGAGGTCCGCGCCGGCGGCGCCCGCGGGCTCGACCGTGACCAGGCCCTCCCCGCCCGGCCCGCGCTCGATTCCGATGTGGGCGAGCCCGAACCGCCCGATCGCCCAGGCATTAGTCTCGAGGTGGCCCGTTACCCGCTCGGTCGTGAACCGCGAGGGCGTCGGCGCGAAGGCGAGCGGAGCCAGGACCTGGTCGGCAAGATGGATGTCGAGCGCGCCGGCCGAGGCCCGGTAACGGAAGAATGCGGCCACCGCCTCTTCGGCTACCGCCTCGGCCCGCTTGCCCCGCTCGCCAAGGACGTTGAAGCCGACGCGAACCCGCTCGCAGTCGATGGTGAGGAAGAGCCCCGCGCCCGGGCAGGCGGCGGCGACGGTCTCGGCGGCGATGTCGATGCGGGCGTCGGCTTGCACCAGCAGCGCGCGCGCCCGCGCCGCCATGCGCTCGGCCACTTGTTCTGGCAGATTGGCGGCCAGCGCCCGCCCGCCGATCCGAAGAATCCGCCCCCGTTCCACGAGCTCGATCGGCCGCAGCCGGGCACGCGCCCGCGGGCCCAGCCCCTCGACGGTCACCTCGATTTCGCCCCGGCCCAGCGGATACCAGCCCGAGGCGACCAGCTCCGCCCGTGCCGCGATGCCGATGTGGGCGAGGAGCGGCAGCCACACCTCGGCGACGTAGTCGTAGGGCGGGCTCCAGGCCATGTGGGTGCCGCCGCGAATCCACAGCCGGGACCGGCCTTCGGCGAGGGCGAGCGGCAGAAGGACCGCCTGCAGCATCAGGGTCGTCGCGCCGGCGCTCCCGCCCTCTCGCGCCGCGCCGACATCGAAACGGTAGTCGCCGGCGGCGACCGGCGCCCGCGGCCGGAAGTCGAGGAGCGGCGAGCCGATCGCGTCGCCCGCGACCTCGGCCCGGCAGAGCGCGACGAGCGAGCGCACCGCCGTGAGGTGCTGGGCCGCGAGCCCCGGGCGCGGCCGGCCGGCGCGAATCCGCTCCACCCGGACCGCGCGCCCGGTGATGGCGGCAAGGGAGAGGGCGGTGCGCAGGATCTGCCCGCCTCCCTCGCCGTGCGAGCCGTCGATGACCAGGGGCTCGGTCGGCGTACCCATGCCCTCGGCTCCGGTGTCGGCGACGCCGGGGGCGTTTCGGCGGCGGACGGGGCGACGGTGCGACCGCCCTACGCCTCGCGCCTCCAGGAGACGCGGAGGAAGTACTCCTCCTCGGCGTAGTGAAACTCAAGTTCGCCGCGAAAGGCACGATGTATCGCCTCGCCGATCCGGCGCGGAAGGTGGATGTCGGTGGTGGCGATGACAAGGCCGTCCTCGCCCTCCTCGATCCCCATGATGCGGTGGAGGGGGTGGTCGCCCTTCTCCTCCTGCTCCTGGTGACGGGCAAGGTGGATCAGCTCCTCCCGATGCTGCTTGACGAACGCCCCGCTGAGCGTGACCTGCCCGGCCGGGCATTCGTCCCGGATGCGGTGGCAGGCCTGGCAGAGCGCCTCGTGTGCCCCCTTCGGCTTCGCCGCCCACTGCCAGCGGCCCTCGTGGAAGACGGCCCCGCAGCCGGGGCAGATGGTCGGCTCCGGGAGCTTCAGCCGGGTCTTGTAGGGATCGTGAACGCGCTCATCGATCAGCCGATCCCTACGGGCCGGCCGGCGCGTCACGTCTTTTCCTTTCATGGTGCCTCCTTCCCGCATGGCTCGGCGATTTCCCGTCGGGGGCGGCGCGGACCGTCCTTGCGGCAGGGGCCGCCGGCAACCGCGTTGCCGGCCGGCGCCCGACCGCGCCCATTGTGACAGAGCCGCGGGAGCTGGATATTGATCCAACTCAACGTGCCCGAACCCTGCACGGGGCCGGACGCGCCGGCGACGCGGCGGCTCAGGGCGCGCAGGTGCGGAAGCCGGCGAAGATGTCGCGCCGTTCGGGGGTGAAGAAGTTGCGATACATATTGCCGATCATCCGCCCGCGCGTGATCCAGGCACCGCCTCGGAGCACCTTTCGGCTGCCGAACCAGGGGGCGGAGTAGTCCCGGTAGACGTCAGGCGCGAAGCCGGGATAGGGGAGGAAGTTGCTCGCCGTCCACTCCCACACGTTGCCGATCATCTGGCGCGCGCCCCAGGGACTGTCGCCCTCGGGATGGGCGGCGACATCGACGCAGCCGAGCCACCGCCCGTCGAGGTTCGCATGCCGCGGCCCGGGCACGGCCTCGCCCCAGGGGAAGCGCCGCTTGCCCGGCCCGAGCGCCCGCCCGCCCCCGGCCGGCTCGGCCGCGGCCGCCGCCTCCCATTCCGCCTCGGTGGGAAGGCGGCGCTTGGCCCAACGGCAGTAGGCGCTCGCCTCGTGCCAGTTGACGTGGACCACCGGCTGATGGGGCGGAAGCGGACGGACGCGGTCGAAGAGCCGCACCTCCCAGCCCCCGCCGGCGGCCCTCCGCCAGTAGACCGGGTGCCCGGCCCCGGCCCGCTCGCGCCAGCGCCAGCCCTCCTCGTCCCACAGTTCGCGCCTCCGGTAACCCCCGTCGCCGACGAAGGCCGCGAACTCGGTATTGGTGACCGGAGCGCGGGAGATGCCGAAGGGCGCGAGCTCGACCGGGTGGGCCCACTTCTCATTGTCGAAGACGAAGGGGTCGTCGGGGCGCGAGCCGAGGAAGAACGTGCCGCCCGCCACCGCGGCGTCGCCCGCAAGCGCGCCCGCCTCGGCGTCGGCGGGCGGCCCCGGCCGGGCGGTGGCAAAGGCGGGCGTCGGATGGGCGAAGGTCTGGCGGGTCCAGGCGAAGGCCTCGGTGTGCATGTCCTCGTGGAAGGCGGTGAGCTGATAGAGATAACTGTCCTCCTCGCTGGCGACGGGACCCTCGAGGCGGGCGATCAGGGCCTCCTGCACACGCTCCATGTAGGCGAGCGTCTCCGCCAGCGGCGGCAGCGGCAGGTCCCAGCGGGTGTCGTGGGCGACCTTCATCGAGTCGTAGAGCGAGTCGGCGTCGGCCCGGAGCGGGGCCCGGCCGTAACGGCCGCGAAGGATAAAGACCTCGTGGAACCAGGCGAGGTGGCCGATCTCCCAGAGGAGCGGATTGACGATGTCGAGGCGCGGGCCCATAAGTTGCGCGGTGTCGAGCCCGTGGATCAGCTCGAGCGTGCGCGCGCGCGAGTCGCGGAGTATGTTGACCAGGTAGGACACGGGCACGGGCCTCGTCATCGGCGCTCCCGTAACCGGATGGCGGCTTGCGGCAGCCAATGCGAATCAGCCTTATCACCCCGGCGGGGAGGCAGTCAAAGGCGGGCAATCGGACGACCGCGTTGCGCTGGGCGCGACTGTTGCGCGGTCTCGGCCACCGGGTGCGCGTGGCCGTCCGCTACGAGGACGAAGATGCGGACCTGATGGTGGCGCTCCACGCCTGGCGGAGCGCCGAGCCCATCGCCCGCTTCCGCGAGCGTCATCCCCATCGGCCGCTGGTCGTAGCGCTGACCGGAACCGACATCTACCGCTTCCAGGAGAGCGACCCGGAGACCACGCTCCGCTCGATGGAGCTTGCGGACTCGCTCGTCGGCCTGCACGACCTGGTGGGCGCGGCGATCCCGCGCCGGCTGCGCCGCAAGCTCACCGTGATCCACCAGTCGGCGGCTCCGATTCCCCATCGGAGTCGCGTCCGCCAGCGGTTCTTCGACGTTTGCGTCATCGGCCATCTGCGCGAGGAGAAGGATCCGCTCCGCGCCGCCCTGGCGGTGCGCGACCTCCCCGCCGGCTCGCGGCTGAGGATCGTGCACCTTGGGCGCGCCCACGGCGAGGAGTGGGCGGCGGCGGCGCGGGCCGAGATGGCGGTCAACCCGCGCTACCGGTGGAAGGGCGAGGTTCCCGGATTCGCGGTGCGCCAGGTGCTTGCGCGCGCGCGGCTGATGGTGCTGAGCTCGCTCATGGAGGGGGGCGCGAACGTGATCTCCGAGGCAGTGGTCGCGGGCGTGCCCGTGCTCGCCTCGCGGATCGACGGCTCCGTCGGCCTGCTCGGAGCGGACTATCCGGGCTTCTTCCCGGTCGGCGACACCGCGGCGCTTCGAACGCTTCTCCTTCGCGCCGAGCGCGAGCCCGCGTTCCTCGCCCGGCTCCGGCGCGCCGCCGCCGCACGCCGGCCCCTCTTCGGCCCGGCGCGCGAGCGGCGGGCATGGCGCGACCTTATCGCCCGGCTCACCTGAGGAGGGTGACCGGCTCGATCGCGTTCGCTTGCGCAAGCACCCGCCCGATCACGGCGGCGCGCACGTAGCCCTCCGCCTTAAGCGCCCCGACGCAGGCCTCGGCGCGCTCGCCCGGGACGCTGGCGAGAAGCCCGCCCGCAGTCTGCGGATCGAAGATCAGTGGATAGCGCTCGTCCCCAGCCACCGCGGCGAGGTCTCGGATCGCCCGCCTGAGTCGCAGGTTCTGCGGCTGGAGCGAGCTGACGATGCCGGCCCGCACGCACTCCAGCGCCCCGTCGAGGAGGGGAATCGCGCCGAGCTCGATCTCCACGTCCACGGCCGACGGCCTCACCATCTCGACCAAGTGCCCGAGGAGCCCGAAGCCGGTTATGTCGGTGCAGGCGCTGGCGCCGTGGGCGTGGATCGCCGCCGCCGCCGCCCTGTTGGACCGGCGCATCTCGGCGAGCGCGGCGGCGATCCAGCGGCCCTTGGCCTTACCCCGCATGTCGGCGGCGAGGAGCGCGCCGGTGCCGATCGGCTTGGTCAGGATGAGCCGGTCGCCCGGGCGCAGGCCGGCCTTGCGCAGAACCCTCTCGCGGGCGACGAAGCCGTTGACCGCGAAGCCGAGCGCCAGCTCCGCCCCCTCGCCGGTGTGGCCGCCGACCAAAGCGACGCCGGCCTCGTTGAGGACCGCGACCGCACCCGACATCATCTGCACGAGCAGGTCCTCGACCTTGGCCTCGATCCCGTAAGGAACCGAGGCGATGGCCAGCGCCGACTGCGCCTCGCCGCCCATGGCGTAGATGTCGCTGAGGCTGTGGTTGGCGGCGATCGCGCCGAAGACGTAGGGGTCGTCGATAAAGGCGCGGAAGAAGTCAACCGTTTGCACCGTCACCATGCCGGGCGGCACGGTGACGACCGCCGCGTCGTCGGGCGCGTCGAGCCCGATCAGCACGTCCGGGCGCCCGACCGGCCTGAGCTGCCGAAGCGCGCGCGCGAGCACGGTGCTCCCTACCTTCGCCCCGCAACCGCCGCAACGCATGGCCAGCGTGGAGATCTCGGCGAGTGCCTCCGTCCCCGCGAGGCCGGCCGCGACCGGCGCTGCGTCGGCCGGCGCCATCCCGGGAAGCTCGTTGTAGCGGCGCATGAAGCGGCGGTCGATCCAGTCCTTCCACCGCCACACCCAGGCGCCTTCGAGCGCGAGCGGCCCGCGCGAGGCCACCGCGTATCTCTCGCCGGTGGAGATGAGGCTCAGGAACCGCCGCTGCGGGCGGAAGGGCAGAGGCGGGCGCGAGAGGAGCGCGCGGCGCAGGTTCTCGGCCAGCGGGCGGCCCTGGCGGACCGCGAACACGCCCGATTTCGGGCGCGGGTGGCGGACGACGGCGGCGATGTCGCCGGCGGCGAAGACCTCGGGATGGGAGAGCGAGCGTAACGAGTCGTCCACACGCGCAAACCCCCGCTCGTCCACCGCCAAGCCCGACTCGACCAGCCAGGGCGCGGCGCCGGCCTCGGTCACCCACAGGACCTCGTCGAGGGCGACCGCGGCGCCGCCGGCAAGGACCACCCGCCCCCGCTCGACCCGGACCACGGACGCACCGGGATGCAGGCTCACGCCCCGCTCGGCGAGGATGCGGCGGAACTTTCCCCGCACCCGCGCGTTATGGGTGGGAAGGATGTCGGCGGTGTCGGTGAAGAGGTGGAACTCGGGAGCGCCCGCTGCACGCCCTTGCTCGGCCAAGAGCCGGCCGAGCCGGTGGCGGACGGCGAGCAGAATCTCGACGCCCCCGGCCCCCGCCCCGACCACCCCGATCCGCGCCCGGCCGCGGCTTGCCAGCACCCGCTCGGTCAAGTCCCGCCAGTGGGCGAGGAAGCGGTTGATCGGCTTCACCGGAATCGCGTGCTCGGCCGCGCCGGGAGCGGCGGCGGCCGGGGTCGAGCCGACGTTGAGCGAGAGGAGGTCGTAAGGCACCGGCGGGCGCCCGCGGCACAGCACCCTTCGCCCCTCGAGGTCGAGGCCCGTCGCCTCGTCGTGGAGGAACCGCGCCCCGGCGAAGCGGGCGAGCGGCCCGAGATCGATGTGCGCGTCGTCGAACTCGTAGTGCCCCGCCACCAGCCCCGGCAGCATGCCCGAGTAGGGCGTGTGCACGTCGCGACAGATCAGCGTCAGGCGCACGCCCGGAAGGGGCCTCATTCCGAAGCCCTTGAGCACCGCGACGTGGCTGTGCCCGCCTCCGACGAGCACGAGATCCTTGACGATGGGTCCTTCAGCCTTGCGCATGCGTGCCTCATCGGGGCGGGCGCTCGCCGCCAAGGTAAGGACGCGGGGCGCCCGCGTCCATCACCACGCGGGTGCGAAGGATGGTCTCAGGAGCGGGGGGCGGCCGATGCCTCGGCGCCGCGCGGGCCGCGCTCGCGCCGCAGCAAGGCGATCCCGGGAACGAGCGCGATCAACCCGGCGGCGAAGAAGCCGAGCCCGTAGCCGCCCGTCGCGGCGAGGACGGCGCCGAAGCCGAGCGGCATGATCATCTGGCCCACGCCCCCGAAGGAGAGCACGCCGCCGGTGAGCGCCCCGATCCGACCCTCGGGCGCCAGCCGCGCGACCTCGGCGAGGAGCACGCCGTGCCAGCTCAGCGTGGTGGCGCTCGCCGCCGCCCCCACCGCCAGCACGAGAGGCACCGGCCAGTCGGGCGTGAAGAAGCCGGTGAGCCCCAGCGAGGCCGCCATGCCGATGCCGAGGAACGCAAGCAGCCGTCGCGGCGCGACGAAGCGGCTCCCGACCCAGCCCCAGAGGATGCGGGCCGGGATCGCCACGGCCACGGCGGCCGAAAAGACGAGGCCGGCCGTGGCCAGCGGGTAGCCCAGCCCCTTGGCGAGATAGGTCACGAAGAAGGAGGTGAAGACGAGCTGCACGCCGACGAAGACGAAGGTGGCGAAGGCCATGCGCCGGAGCGCGGCATGGCTCATCATGATCGCGAAGGTGGTCTTGATGTCGGCAAGCGTGAGCGGGTGCGCGGGATTGCGGTCGCGGTCGAACTCGGCGCGAAGCGGCTGAAGGACGAGCGCGAGCGCCACGCACATCGCCGCCATCACCAGCGGCGCCCCCTGCCATCCGAGGGCCAGCGCCAGGAAGGGGCCGAGGACGCCGGAAAGCATGGTCCCCGCCGGCACCGCCGTTTGCTTGAGGGAGAAGATGAGGGGCGCGTACTGCGGCGGCGAATATCGGGCAAGAAGATGCGAACTCGCCGGGGTGGAGAGGGTCGATCCTCCCCCCATCACGATCGCGGCGACGACAAGGAAGACGAGCGTCCCCGCCCCGGCGGCGACCAAGCCGGAGGCGGTGATCAAGAGCGCCACCTGGCTCATGCGCAGCGCGCCGTAGCGGACGATGAACCCGCCGCAGATCATCGTCGCCACCACGCCGGCCGCCGACATGATCGTGACGAAGGCGCCGATCAGGGCCGGGCTGATCCCGAGCGCGTCGACGATCGCCGGCGCGATCACCGGAAGCGCGGTCTTGCTCATGGTCGCGAACGACTGCTCCGCGAACGTCGCCCCGAGGGCGAGGAGCAGGCTGAACAGGGCCGGCCGGGTCAGTGTCGAGTGCACGGATGGGTGGGACGGCTCGCGTTAACCACGAAGAATCGAGTGAATTCTACCGCGGATCGAGGCCCTGCGCCTTGATCCAGGTCGAAGCCCGGGTCCCCACCGGGGGCCCGGTCGTCTCAATCCAGACCGGGATGCGTCGTCTTCCAAGGCGTCGCCCGCTCGTAGGCATGGGCGACGCGGTAGACGGTCGCCTCGTCGAAGGCCCTGCCGACGATCTGCATGGAGAGGGGGAGCCCGGCCTTGGAGAAGCCGGTGGGCAACGTCAACGCCGGGCAGCCGAGCACGTTGAAGGGGGCCCGGGCCTGTCGGGGATAGGTCACCTCGATGGCCTTGGGGTCGTCGATCCGGCAGGGGGGCTCCATGCTGGAGGCGGTGACGAGCACGTCGAGATCCTTCATCGCCGCCTCGAACTCGTGCACCAGGCGGGCGCGGAGCCGCGTCGCCTGGACATAGTCCGAGGCCCTGAGGAAGGCGCCCGGCAGCAGGCGCCGCCGGGTCATGGACGCGTAGTCGCCAGGCCGCTCCTTGAGCCAGCGCTCGTGGACCGCGAACCCCTCGCTCGCCAGGATCACGCGGTTGCAGCTGGTATAGAGGCCGAGGGGCGACAGAGTCACCTCGCGGATCCTGGCGCCGAGGCCCTTGAGGAGGGCGAGCGCGTCCTCGATCGCCTTCCCCATCTCCGGATCGGCGATCATGTCGCGGGTGTAGAAATGTCGGATCACCCCGATCCGGAGCCCCTTCACGCCCTTGCCGATCCGGGCGGCGAAGTCGGCGACCGGCCGGCGGACGCTGGTCGGATCGGCCGGGTCGTGGCCGGCGATCACGCCCAAGAGGATGGCGTTGTCCTCGACGGTGCGGGTCATCGGCCCGACATGGTCGAGGGTGAAGGAGAGCGGGATCACGCCGGCCCGACTCACCCGCCCGTAGGTCGGCTTCATGCCGACCAGCGCGCACATCGAGGCGGGGTTGCGCACCGATCCGCCGGTGTCGGTGCCGAGCGCCGCCGGCAGCAGCCCGGCGGCGAGCGCCGCGCCCGAGCCGGAGGACGAGCCGCCCGGATGGTGATTCCGGTTCCAGGGATTGCGGGCCGGCGGCCAGGGAAGGTCGAAGCAGGGCCCGCCGATCGCGAACTCGTGGGTCGCGGTCTTGCCCATGAAAACCCCCCCGGCAAGGCGGAGCTTGTGCGCGACCGTGGCGTCGGCCCGCGCCCGCGACTCGGCGAGGATCTTCGAGTGCGCGGTCGTCGGCAGCCCCTTGCGGTCGATGATGTCCTTGAGGCCGTAGGGGATGCCGTGCAGCGGCCCGCGCCAGCCGCCGCGCGCGATCTCGCCCTCGGCGGCGCGCGCCTCGGCGAGCGCGGTCTTGGGAACCAGCCGGAGGAAGGCGTTGATCCTGGGATCGAGCCGCTCGATCCGCGCCAGCAGGGCCTTGGTGTACTCGACCGGCGAGAGCTTCTTGCGGCGGATCAGGCGGCCGGCCTCGGCGAGGGTGACGAAGGCGAGGTCGGTCATCGGCCGCCCTCCCCCTTGCCGGCGGCAAAGCGATGGGCCGGCTCCTCGGCGGGGGCGAGGTCGCGCCCCAGGCCCGCGACCATGCCGCGCGACGACTCGAAGGCGCGCCTGAGGTCGTCGAAGTGGTCGGCCGCGGCACGCTCGAGCCCCAGCTCGGCGGCCAGCCTCCGCAGCTCCTTGCGCGAGGGCGCATTCGTCCCAGCCATGGCTTCCCCCTCCGGTCGATGGCGAGATGGGCCGGATGATAGCCGCCAGGATCGCGGCCGTCCACGCGCACGCGCGCCCCGACGGGAGATGACGAGGTTCTAATACCAGAGGCCGGTCAGGCGCCGCCGCCGCGGCCGGCCAACGATCGGCGGCCAGTCCTCCGGCACCAGGATCACGGTCGGCACCCGGAAGGCGCGCCCGCCCTCGGGCGCGTAGAGCGCGAGGAGGCGGCGAATGCGCTCCTCGGTCGAGGGGTGGGTGCGAAGGAGCGAGGGCTCGGGCGTGCGACGGTCTGGAAAGAAGATCCTCCCCCAGAGCCCGCCCTGAACGCGCTCGATCTTCTCCAGGGCCGAGGCGAGGCCCGCCGGATCGCCGGTAAGGCCGGCGGCGTCGAGGTCGGCGTCGAACTCGCGGGCACGTGCGAGCGCGAGCTGCAACAGGCTTCCCACCGTCGGCGCCACGACCAGAAGCAGGATCAGGAGCCAGGGCACGCCGCCGTACTCGGCGAGCCAGAGCGGCAGGCTGACGAAGAGAAGCGCGACTCCGACCTGCGACATCAGCCGGGTCAGGCGGCTCACCGTGTCGGCCATGCTCATGATCCAGAGATCGTTGTTGCGCACGTGGCTCAGCTCGTGGGCGAGCACGCCGGCCAGTTCGCGGAGATCGAGCGCCCTCAGCATGCCGTCGGTGATGGCGATGGCGGCGTCGTTTTGCCTGCCCACGGCGAAGGCGTTGACCATCGCGCTCGGCACGTAATGGAGGCCGGGCACGCGCGGAAGCCCGGCGCGGACGGCGAGCTCGCCGAGCACCTCGAACACCGCCGGCAACTGGTAGGGGCGAAGCGGGACCGCGCCATACATCGCCAGCACGAGTCGCGGCGAGACGCGGGGGCTGAGGTAGAGCGCGAGCGCGACGCCGAGGGCGACCCAGAAGACGCCGTCGCCTCCGGTCACCGCCGCCGTGCAGAGCGCGAGCAACCCGACCATGCCGCCCATCAGCAGCAGCGACTGGACGGCGTTGCGCAGCTTGTGGCGGCGGCGTTCCCCGTGGTCCAGGGGCGCGAGGGCGGTGCGGACGATCATCGGCTCAGCCCGGCGGGGCGACCAGCATCAGCTTGAGGTCATTGACGTTGGTCCCCGTGGCGCCGGTGACGATGGCGTCGTCGAGAGCGCGGAGCGCCGCCGAGGCGTCGTGGCGGACGAGTGCGGCGCGAAGGTCGATCCCGAGCCCGCCCGCCCGCGCGGCGCTCAGATGATCGACCAGGCCACCGGCAAGTCCGGTCGGGCCGTCGCTCCCGTCGGTGTCGAGCCCCGCGACCGCGGCCCGCCCGGCCCCGGAGAGGGCGAGCGCCGCGCCGAGCGCGAACTCCTGGTTGGGGCCGCCCTCGCCCGACCAGGAGTCGAGGCGCACGGTCGTCTCGCCTCCGCCGATCACCGCGCAGGGAGCGCGAAGCGGCCGGCCGGCGGCGAGAACCTCGCCGGCGATGGCGGCGAAGGTGCGGCCCACCTCGCGGCTCTCGCCCTCGAGCCTGGTCGAGAGGATCATCGGCGCGAAGCCGAGCGCGTGGGCCGCATCGGCCGCCGCCTCGCAGGCCGCCGCGCTCCCCACCAGGAGGAAGGTGCGGACGCGCCGCCCCGGGAACGCCTTCGGCGTCTCGCGCTCCGGCTCGTCCCCCCTGAGGTGGTCGGCGACGGACCGCGGCACCCGGCCCCAGAGGTCGTGGCGGTCCAGCGTCGCCCGCGCGTCGGCGAGCGTCGAGGTGTCGGGCACGGTCGGATCGGTGATGTAGTCGAGCGGGTCGCCGATCACGTCGGAAACGGTGAGGTTGACGAGCCACGCCTCGGGGTGGAGCATGAGCGCGAGCCGGCCGCCCTTGATCCGCGAGAGATGCTTGCGGACGGCGTTGATCTCGACGATGCCGGCGCCCGAGCCGAGCAGGAGCCGCGTCGTTTCCTGCTTGTCGGCGAGGCTTACCCCCTCGGCGGGAAGCGGCAGCAGCGCCGAGCTTCCCCCCGAGATGCCCGCGATCACCAGGTCCCCCGGACGGGTCGCGCGGGCGAGCGCGGCCACCTCCTCGGCCGCGGCGAGGCCGGCCTGGTCGGGCACGGGATGGCCGGCGAGCCGGACCCGGATGCGCGAGAGCGCGCGCTCCTCGCCGTACTTGCAGACCACGATCCCGCCGGCGAGGCGCTCGCCCAGAACCTCCTCGACCCCCTGGGCGATGCGGACGCTCGCCTTGCCGGCGCCGAGGAAGAGGACGCGCCGCCCCTCGATCCCGAGCTCGATCCCGCCGATCCGCAGGCTCTCGCCGTCGCGCCGGACCAGGGCGGTGAGCGCAGGGTAGGGATCGGCGGCGCCGAGCGCGCGCTCGATCACCTCGAGCGCGGCGCGGCGGAGCGCCGCATCGCCGTGGCCGAGGAGCGCGTCCCTGTTCCTCACATAGGGCATCGCTCGCCGTCGCCGCCGGCCCGCCCGCGGACCCGCTAGCGGACCCGGTAGTCGCGCCCGGCGTAGCGCGCCGCCGGGCCGAGTTCCCGCTCGATCCGCAGCAGCCGGTTGTACTTGGCCGTGCGCTCGCCGCGCACCGGCGCCCCGGTCTTGATCTGCCCGGCGTTCAGGCCGACCACGAGGTCGGCGATGATCGCGTCCTCGGTCTCGCCCGAGCGCTCCGAGACCATCACCCCGCAGCGGCTGCGCAAGGCGATGTCGGCGGCGTCCATGGCCTCGCTGAGGGTCCCGATCTGGTTGACCTTCCACAGGAGCGCGTTGGCCGCGCCGAGCGGCAGCCGCTGCCTGAGCCGGGCCGGGTCGGTGCAGAAGAAGTCGTCGCCGACGACCTGGATGCCGAGCTCGCGGGTCGCCGCCACGAACCCCTCGACGTCGTCCTCGGCGAAGGGGTCCTCGATGGTGGCGATGGGATAGGACTTGATGAGGCCCTTGTAGAACTCGAGCAGCCTGTCGGCGGCGAGGCGCCGCCCCTCGAGGCCGTAGGTGCGCGAAGCGCGGTCGAAGAGGTGGGTGGCGGCGCAGTCCAGCCCGAAGACGATCTTGTCGGCGAAGCCGGAGCGCTGGACCGCCTCGGCGAGCCGGTCCATGGCCTCGCGCACGCTCACGATCGGCGGCGCGAAGCCGCCCTCGTCGCCGACATTGGCGGCGATCTTGCCGTAGTGCCTGACGATGATCTCGCGCAGCACCGAGTTGACCACGAAGGCGATCTCCATCGCCTCGGCGAAGGTCTCGGCGCCGACCGGGAAGATGCAGAACTCCTGGAAGTCGAGATCGTTGGAGGCGTGCCGGCCGCCGTTGATCAGGTTGACCAGCGGCACCGGCAGGACGTGGGCGTTGACGTTGATGTACCGGTAGAGCGGCAGATCGAGCGCGGTCGCGGCGCCGCGGGCGGCGGCGAGCGAGACGCCGACGACGGCGTTGGCGCCGAGGCGCGACTTGTCGATCGTGCCGTCGAGCTCGATCATCGCGCGGTCGATGTCGCGCTGGCGGGTGACGTCCATCCCCACCACCCGCGGGCCGATCTCCTCGATCACGCTCTTGACCGCCTCGCGCACGCCCTTGCCGCCGTAGCGGTTCTCGCCGTCGCGCAGCTCGGTCGCCTCGTTGGCCCCGGTCGAGCGCCCGGCGGGCACGTCGGCGCGGACCACGATCTCGTCCGCCACCTCCAGCTCCACCTGCACGGTCGGCTCGCCGCGGCAGTCGAGGATCTCGAGGGCGTCGATGCGGGTGATGTCCAGTCCGGTCATGGGGCGGCGGTCCTCGTCGGCAGGAGGGTGCGGGTCGGGCGGCGCGGCGGAGCGCGGCGGCGGCGAGAATAGACGGGAAGGCGGGGACGCGGTCAACGGCCGCCTGCGGACCTGGGACGCGGCTCCCAGGCCCGCACAACCCGCACGGGGTAGGCCGGGAAATCGGCGGGGCTTATGGGAATAATGACCCATCTCAAGGTCATCAGTCCCATTCCGGACCCGCACCGGCGCGGCACCCGCCCGCCCCGCCGCCGATCCCCGTCCCAGCCCCTCCGCTGCCCGACTCATCCCCTACACCTTTCCGGCACTATTCACCGTATTGGTACATAGGCGAAAGGGGCCGGGCTGTCAAGGGGCGAGGCGACGAACGGGGCGCGGGATCGGCCCCCAGGCACTTCGTTCGGGGGCTTGACCCGGGGGCCTGCCCCCGGGCTCTTGACCCGGGGCTCAGCTTCCCAATCGGCCGCAGTCCACCTTCAGGTGCGTGCCGGTGATGGCGCCGGCGGCGTCGCTGGCCAGGAACAGGGCGGCGGCGGCGACGTCCTCGGGCTCGACCCATTTCTTCAGCGCCGACACGTCGACGTAGCCGGTGCGGATGAGCTCCTCCTTGGAAACCCCCTCGACGCGGCTCCGCTCGGCGATGAGGCGCATGTTGAGCCCGGTCCTGACCGCCCCCGGGCAGAGGGCGTTCACCCGCACCCCCGAGCCGCCCAGCTCGTGCGCCGCCGACTGGGTGATGGCGATCACCGCGAACTTGGTCGCCGTATAGGGGGTCCGCCGGGGTTGCCCCCGCAGGCCGAGGATGGATGAGACGTTGATGATCGACCCCCCCTGGCGCTTGAGGAGGGGAATGGCGTGCTTCATGCAGAGGATGACGCCGCGCAGGTTGGTGGCGACGGTGCGGTCGAAGGCGACCATGTCCATGTCTTCGACGCTGGCGACCGGCCCCGTGATGCCGGCGTTGTTGACCAGGACGTCGAGCCGGCCGAAGCGGTCCTCGCAGGTTTCCATCAGCCGGGCCACGTCGGCCTCGACGGCGACGTCGCCGGCGACCGCCACGCCCGACACCTCGAACGCGACCCGATCGAGCGGCTCCCTGCTCCGGCCGAAGACCACCACCTTGCAGCCGTTGGCGGCGAAGCTGCGGGCGATCGCCGCGCCGATGTCGCCGCCGCCGCCGGTAATCGCCGCGACCTTGTCTTTCAGGAGCCCACCCATGGCGCCGTTCCTCCCCTTCTCGTTATCGCCCGGCGTTCCCCGCCCGACGCCCATTCGCGCGCCGGCCGCGAACGGGATGCCCGTTCGGGCCCGCCTGGGCCGCGGATTGATTTTCGGAGAAAGACACGGGAGAGTCGAGTGGGTCCACTCTTCCCCCCGCGCCGCCCGCGCGGGCCGGCACCCATGCAGGGACACGATCACCGATGCAGACCGAAACCCTCGCCCGCTTCGCCGCCGGGCTCGCCTGCGCCGACATCCCGGCCGAGGTCGGCCGCCGCGCCCTCGACTGCCTGATCGACACCGTCGGCGCCGCCACCTTCGGCGCCTCGCTCCCCTGGAGCCGGATCGTCGCCGGCTACGCGCGGCAGACCGGCGCGGGCGGGCGCGCGACCATCCTCGGGCCGGAGGGCGGGCGGGTCCACGCCCCCTCGGCCGCGCTCGCCAACGGCGCCCTCGCCCACGCCTTCGAGCTCGACTCGCTGCGCAAGCCCGGGGCCGGGGTGCATCCGGGCGCGATCCTCGCCCCCGCCGCCCTCGCCGTGGGCGAGGAGGCGGAGTCCTCGGGCGAATCGGTGATCGCCGCCTTCGTCGCCGGCTGCGAGGTGATGTTCCGCATCGGCGCCGCCACCCGGCACACCAGCGAGACGCTCGGCTTCCACGCCCCCGGCCTGACCGGAGTCTTCGGCGCGGCGGTGGCGGCCGGCCGGCTGATGGGTTTGAGCGCGGGCGGGATGGCGCACGCGCTCGGCATCGCCGCCTCGCTCTCTTCGGGCCTCCTCGCCTTCGCCAAGGCGCGGAGCGGCGGCATGGTCAAGCGGCTCCACCTCGGGCGCGCCGCCGAGGGGGGCGTGCTCGCCGCCTCGCTCGCCGCCGACGGCTTCGAGGGGCCCCCGGGCGTGCTCGAGGGCGCCTTCGGGTTCCTCGCCACCTATTCGGTCGAGCCGGACCCGGGCCGTCTCACCGCCGGCCTCGGCAGCGAGTGGGAGACGCGCCGCATCTGCCTCAAGCGCTATCCCTGCCACATCACCGCCCACACCCCGATCGAGGCCCTGGCCGCGCTCAGGGCCGAGCACGGGTTCGGGGCGGCCGAGATCGAGTCGATCGTGATCGAGGCGAGCGAGAAGGTGCTGAGCCACCACGACATCCCCGAGCCCGGCGACCTCGCCAGCGCGCAGTACAGCGTGCCCTACTCGGCGGCGCTGTCGCTGGTCCGCGACGCCGCCGACCCGCGCGCCTTCCTCGCCGCCGGCCCGGCCGATGCCGAGGTGCTGGCCCTCGCCCGGCGCATCCGCCTCGCCGCCTTGGCCGAGGCGGCGAAGTCGGGCAAGGGCTGGGCGAGCCGGGTGACGGTGCGGCTCAGGGACGGACGCGAACTCACGCGCGCGGCCGACGACTTCCCGGGCTCGCCCACCCGGCCCCTCGACCGCGCGGCGCTGGAAAGGAAGTTCCGGGTGCTCGCCGCCGATTTGGGCGAGGCGGAGTCCGGGTGCCTGTTCGCCGCCCTCGACGGCCTCGCCGGGCGGCCCTCGCTCCGCGGCCTCTTCGGCTGAGGGCAAGGGTGTCAGGGCCTGACCGGAATGGATGATGCGGCCTGATGGGTTGGCGTGCGCCCTCCGTCATTCCTGCGAAAGCAGGAATCCATGGACGGCGCCCCCTTGCCGATTTCGAGATGGACCCCCGCCTTCGAGCGTGTGAAGGAATTGAGGCGACCTGCCCTTCTCGTCACCCCCGCGGAAGCGGGGGTCCAGTAACTATTTGAAAACGCTGGATTCCCGCTTGCGCGGGAATGACGATCAAGGGCGATGTTTGAGCGGCAGGAGATTCTTTCACACGCTCCTTCGCGGGGGTGACGACCTAAGTTGTAAAAAAACAGCGCGACGCAACGCGCCGGACACCGCCGCCGGGTCCTCAGCCGGTGGCGAGCAGGCGGGCGATCGTCGCCGCCTCGTCCAGCGTCTCGAGGCCGAGCACGGCGTCGCGCAGCTCCGCCACCCGGGGCCGAGGGAGCGCGTGGCGGGCGAGCTTCTCGAACTTCTCCACCACCTCGGCATCCCTGGCAAAGCGCTTCTCGCTGCCGCGCTGGGCCTCGACCGTCTCCTCGAGGCGGGTCCCGTCCCTGAGGAACGCCTCCACCCGCACCTTGTGCCGGAAGCTCGCGCCGAGCCTGGTGATCTCGGGGTCGTGCCTCACCTCCACCCTCTCGGCGAGCGCCATGCGGGCCGGATCGGCGATCACCGCCTCGGAGAACTGGTCGACGAACACATCGCCCTCGAGGAGGAGCGTGGCGACGCAGAACGGCAGGTTGAGCTGGGCCGAGGTCAGCCCCTCGGGCCGGTACCTCCAGCCGACGTGATCGACCGTGACCTGCGAGCCGTGGACCACGATCCGCTCGACCTCGCCGGCCTTGAACGGCCGGCGGGCCTGCATCTCGCGGATGGCGTCGAGGGTGGTGTGGTTGCTGCCGACGCAGGAATAGAATTTCAGGGAGACGCGCATGGTCTCGAACCGCTCGCCGAGCCCGGCGGTGAGCTGGGCCAGGTCGAAGCGGTCCCTGGAGCGCGAGAAGGTGGTGCAGAAGCCGCCGTACTCGCTCTCCAGCACGTTGACGATGCCGGTGAACCCGGCCTCGGCGAGGAGCGCGCCGTAGAGCCCGCTCTGCGCCGAGCGCCCGGCGTGCATGCGCTTGACCATCGCCCCGTACTGGGCGGCCATCAGCCCGGCGGCCTGGGTGCCGCCGATGCCGAGCGCGTGCACGGTGCGGTCGGGATCGAGCCCGAGCCCGGCGGCGGCGCCGGCGGCGGCCGAGAACACGCCCACCGTCGCCCCCGAGTGCCAGCCCTGGCCGATGTGCTCGGGCCCCATGCAGAGCCCCACCCGCGGCCCCACCTCGTAGCCCGCGACCGCGGCGGTGAGGAAGTCGCGCCCGGTCATGCCGGGCCGCATCTCGGCGATGGCGATCAGCGGCGGCAGCGTCACCGCGCCGACGTGCAGGACGCCCAGGCGGTGAACGTCGTCGAGCTCGAAGCCCTGGACGAGGGTGCCGTTGGCGAGCGCCGCGTGGGGGGCGGAGACGCGCTTCTCCGTGCCCCAGATGCGGGCGGCGGGGGTGCGGTCGAGAGAGGTGAGCGCGTCGATCAGGATGCGGCTCCAGGGGAGCCCGGCGCCGTAGAGCCCGCAGCCGAGCGAATCCAGGATCAGGAGCTTGATCCGGGAGCGCACCTCGGCCGGGATGGCGTCGTAGCGCAAGTTCGCGACGAAGGTCGCGAGCGCGCGCGTCTGGGGATTGTCGGTCGTCGGCGCGTGGCCCATCTCGTCCTCTCTGGTTGCAAACCGCGGCCGGAGCGCCGGCCCCGGGCTCAGGGGGCGGCGCGGCGGCGCCTGGCGCCCGGCGCCGCCGTCAGCTCGGCGACCGCCTCGCGCCAGGGGCGCGCGAGCGTGGCGCGCTCCAGCGCGACCAGCCGCCCCGCGCCCGCGGCATAGCCGGGATAGACGCCGGCGGTGAGGCGCGCCGCCTTGGCCAGGATCTCCTCGGTCGCGAGCGGGCGGTCGGGGCCGCCGCGCGCGCTCAGGCACTCGCCGCTCAGCCGCTCGCCGCCGTCGAGGGTGACGTGGACGCGCGCCGGGCGGTCGTTCGGCGGCGCCATCTCGGGCTCGAACAGGCGGACCTCGACCCGGTCGCGGAGCCGCGCGATCCCCCGGTCCGAGAGCGTCGCGTGCGCGAACGCCTCCGGCCCGGCATGCCCGAACACGGCGGTGGCGGCGACGATCTGCGGCAGCGAGAAGCGCGCGCCCAGAGTCGTCTCCGGCCGCCGGTTGACGAGGTTGAGGGCGATGTTGTGGGTCTCGACCTCGATCCGCTCGATGTTCGAGATCGACTTTCCCTTCGGCATCCGCGCCAGCGCCGCCATCGTCGCCTCGACCGTGGAGTGGGTGTGGCCGCAGCAGGCGTAGAGCTTGTGATAGCCCTGGTCCACCTGCCAGGCGCGGCCGAGCTCGCGGGTGAGCTCCTCGGGGCGGCTCTCGGCGCGAAGGCAGCCCGCGTACACCTCGTAGGGCGACTCGGCGAGGCCGCCGATGCCGAACTCCGCCCAGTCGACGGCGCGGAAGCCGCACCACGCCCCCACCCCCGCCCAGGCGTTCTCGATCAGCGCCCCCTTCACCGCGTGGGTATAGGGCCCGACGGTGATGAGGGTGGAGGCCGAGGTGAGCGCGGCGAGGTAGGGCCCGGGCTTGAGGCCCCGCGCCGCCGCCACCGCGGCGGCCGCGCCCAGCGCGGCGAAGGTCGAATGGGGGTGCACGGTGCGCGGGCGGGGCGGGAAGCGGAAGGCACGGGCGAAGCGCGTCACCACCTCGTAGCCGACCACGATCGCGCGCAGCGTCGCCTCGGTCGAGAGCCCGGCGGCCTCGGCCTCGGCCAGCGCCGCCGGCGCGGCGTAGAGCCCGCCGTGGCAGCCGACCACCCGGAAGCCCTCGTCCAGCTCGCACCAGTTGGCGGCGGTGCCGTTGGCGCAGGCGGCGGCCGAGCGCTCGGCCCGCAGCGCGCCGTCGCCGAAGACCGTGGCCTCGGCCGGGCCCGCCGAGGCCGCCAGCCGCTCGCGCAGCGGCCGCAGCTCGGGCTCGGCCCCGGCGGCGACCATCGCCGCCACGTCGTCGACGACGATCAGCGCCGCCCGCCGGAGCGCGGTCTCGGGCACGTCCGCCGCCCGAACCGTCGCCGCCCACTCGGCCAGGCGCGCGATGCCCTGGCTCGCCGCCGCGATCTGATCGCTCATCTCATCCCCTCCGCTGGTGCTGGTCTCGCCGAACGGGCGCGCGCCGCGGCGCGACCTTGTCCTTCGGAATCGCAGCCCCTCCGCCGCGCCCGGTGCCTCAGTCCGCCCGCCCGATCCCGGCGAAGGCCCCGTCCGCGACCGCGCCCGAGAGGTCCATCCCCTCGATCGCGACTCCGGAATGCCGCGAGAGCGGGCGAAGCGGCAAGGCCATGCGACGGGTCTCCCTGGGGGCGGCCGACGCCTGGATACGCAAGAATCGCGAGCGTCGGCAACGAGTTTTTGCTAGAGCTTCGGCATTGTCAATTCGCCCCGCCCGCCGGCGCGGGCCACCCCGGAAAGGAGCCGCCAGCCATGAGCCTCAGCGAAGACGCGGTCCGATGGTACCTCGGCCTCGGCCTCGAGCGCGTCCCCCCGGCGGTGATCGCCGGGGCCAAGGAGCACGTGCTCGACGTCCTCGGCCTCGCCCTGGTGGCGACCACGGTCCCCCTCGGGCGGGCGGTGCGCGAGGGCGCGCTCGGCCTCGGCGCCGGCGGCGAGGCGCGGCTCCTCGGCACCGGCGAGCGCGTGCCCGCGGCCACGGCGGCGCTGGTCAACGGCACCCTGGTCCACGCCATGGACTTCGACGACACCCACAACGTCACCATGCTGCACAACTACGGACCGCTCACCGCCGTCGCGCTCGCGCTGGGCGAGGCGCGGGGCATCGGCGGGGCCGAGTTGCTCGCCGCCATCATCGGCGGCAACGAGGTCGCCTACCGCATCGCCCTGGCCGCGCCGATGCAGTTCCACCGCTCGGGCTTCCACCCCACCGGCGTGGTCGGCACGCTCGCGGCGGCCATGGCCGCGGGCCGGCTCCTCGGCCTGGATGCCGAAAAGGTGCGGCACGCGGTCGGAATCGCCGGCAGCCAGGCGGCCGGGCTCTTGGAATCCTACAGCGACGGCACCTGGGTGAAGACCCTTCACCCCGGCTGGGCGGCGCACTCGGGGATCGCCGCCGCCCTCCTCGCGCGGGCCGGCTTCACCGGCCCGGCGACCGTCATCGAGGGCCGCTTCGGGCTGTTCCGCGCCCACGTCCAGGACCCGGCCTACGAGCTTCGCTTCGAACGGGTGATGGAGGGGATCGGCGAGCGCTGGGAGTGCGAGGAGGTGTCGTTCAAGCCCTACCCCAACGCCCACGTGATCCATCCCTTCATCGACGCCGTCCTCCACCTTCACCGCCAGGAGGGGCTGAAGGCCGAGATGGTGGAGCGGATCGTGCTTCCCATCCACGCCTCGTTCGCGCCCGTGGTCTGCGAGCCGCGGGCGCTCAAGCTCCGCCCGCGCACCGACACCCACGCCCGCGCCAGCCTGCCCTACTCGGTGGCGGCGGCGCTGGTCCTGGGGCGGATGGGGATCGAGGCCTACGCGCCCGAGACCCTCGCCGACCCGGCGGTCCTGGCGCTGGCCGAGCGGATCGAGCACGAGATCGACCCCTCGCCGGTGGCGCCCGGCCAGTACCGCGGCTGGGTGAAGGTGCGGACCCGCGACGGGCGCGCGCTGGAGCGGATCGAGCCGCACAACTGGGGGAGCAGGAAGAACCCCTTCACCGCCGCCGACGTCGAGCGCAAGTTCCGCGACAACGCCGGGCGCGCTCTCCCCGCCGGGCGCCTGGACGCGATCGTCGCCGCCGTCCGCCGGCTCGAGCGCCTGCCGACGGCGAGCGCGCTCGTCGATCTCTGCGTCGGCTAGAGCATGATCTAACGCTCGTCGGCGTCCGCGGCCGGCGCCGCTCCCATCGACCGCCCCCCCGCCGCGCGGCGCAGCCGCATCCGAATGACGACGACGAGCGCGGCGAAGACCACCAGCCCCAGGAGGTCGGACCGCCATTCCGGATAGATCATCGACACCGCCGCCAGCAGCGCGATCAGGCGCTCGTGCGCCTTGAGATCGGTCTGGAGCCAGCCGGCCGAGGCCACCGAAAGGGCGAAGATGCCGAAGCACGCGGTCAGGAAGGACCAGGCCACCCCGAACGGATCGCCGAGGCTCAAGAGCTCGGGCCCGAACACGAACATGTAGGGGATGATGAAGACCGACAGGCCGAGCCGGAAGGCGATCGTGCTGGTCTCCCACGGGTCGGTGCCCGCCACCGCCGCGGCGGCGTAGGAGGCCACCGCGACCGGCGGCGTGATCGCCGACTTGGCGGCGGCGTAGATGATGAAGAGATGGGCCGCGGCCTTCGGCACGCCCATGCTTTCGAGCCCCGGCGCGAGCAGCGCGGCGAGGATGATGTAGGCGGCCGAGGTCGGCATGCCCATGCCCAGGATCAGGCAGGCGATCATGGTGAGGATGAGCGCGGCGAGCACGTAGCCGCCCGAGAAGGCGAGGATGATGCTCGAAAGCCTGAGGCCCAGGCCGGTGAGGACGATGATCCCCGCGATCATGCCGCCGACCGCGCAGGCGACGGTGACGGGGGCGATCATCCGCGGCCCCTCGGTCGCGGCCTCGTAGAGGACGTGGAAGATCCGCCGCCGGTTCGCGCCATCCAGGGCCACCACCAGCCCGAACAGCGAAACCAGCGCCCAGAAACCCGCCTTGGTGGGGGTGTAGCCCTCGATCAGAAACCACACCATGACCACGAGCGGAAGCACGAGGTAGCCGCGCTCGCGCAGGATCGGGCCGATCCGGGGAAGCGCCGCATTGCGGTCCGGGCGCAGGTTCAGCCGCCGCGCCTCGAGGTCGACCATCGCGAAGACGGCGAAGAAGTAGAGGAACGCCGGAATCACCGCCATGCGCATGATGTGGGCGTAGGGGATGGCGGTGAACTCCGACATCAGGAAGGCCGCCGCCCCCATGATCGGCGGCGTGAGCTGCCCGCCGGTCGAGGCCGTGGCCTCGACGCCCGCCGCATAGGGCGCGGGATAGCCCATCTTGCGCATCGCCGGGATGGTGAAGGGGCCGGTCGTCACCACGTTGCCGGCGGAGGAGCCCTGGAGCATGCCCATCAGGGCGCTCGAGACCACGGCGGTCTTCGCCGGGCCGCCGACCGACCGCCCGGTCAGCGCCTCGGCGAGGTCGGTGAAGAACTTCCCCGCCCCGGAGGCGATCAGGAAGGCGCCGAGGAGGACGAACAGGAAGATGTAGTCGGCGGTGGCCTTGACCGGTACATTGAAGATGCCGTCAGGCGTGAAATAGAAGAGCTCGAGGAGGCGCCCGACGGGTTGCCCGCGATGCCAGAAGGGCTCCGGCAGAAGAGCCCCGACGAGCCCGTAGACGATGAAGACTCCCACCACCGCGACCAGCACCCAGCCCACCGTCCGCCGCGCCGCCTCGAGAAGCGCCAGCACCAGCCCGCTCGCCAGCGCGATCTCGAGGGGGGTGAGCTCCTCGAACCAGGTGAAGCGGTTCATGACGTAGTCGTTGTTGGTGAAGAGGTAGGCGGTCGCGGCGCCGGTGACGGCGATCAGAACCGCGTCCCAGCCGAGCAGGAGGAACCGCCGGCCGCCAGTCGTGTGCTGCCAATGAGCGATCCAGTCGTTGGTGAAGAGCACGCTCAGCGCGAAGAAGATGTGCAGCGGGTAGTGCACGTAGAACGGCGGCGTGACCATGCCGGCGACGATCACGTGATAGACGGACATCGCGATCGCGACGACGGCGACGATCATCCGCACCGCGGTCAGCGCGCGGCTCTCGGCCGGCTCGGTCATCGATCAGGCGTCTCCGGCAAGGGAAGCGCGGGGCCGACGGCGAGGATCGCCGCCGGCCCCCGGGGATGGACTTGCTTCGGGGCCCGCGCCTCGACTCACATGGCGCCGACTTCCTTGTAGTACTTCGCCGCCCCCGGATGGAGCGGGAGGACCGGCACCTTCGGCATCTCCTTGAGGCTGAGATCCTTCACCGCCGGGTGGATCTTGTTGATCTCGGGCAGGGCCTCGGCGATGGTGCGCACGATCCAGTAGGCGGTGTCGGCCGACACCCCCTGGTGGGTCATCAGCACGGTCTTGTCGCCCACCGTCGGCACGTCCTTGTCGACGCCCTTGTAGGCGCCGGCCGGAATCACCGCCCGCGCGTACGAGGGATTCATCTTCGAGAGCCTGGCGAAGGCCGCGTCGGTGACCGGCAGCAACCGGATGGGAAGAGACTGCGCGACCTCCATCACCGCCGCCGCCGGCGGCGCCACGGTCAGGATGAAGCCGACCGCCTGCCGGTCCTTGACCGCGTTGGCGCCGACCTCGGGCCCGCCTCGGGTGACGATGACGAGGTCGTCCTCGCCGTTGAGCCCGTAGGCCGCGAGGGTGTCACGGAAGATCTGGGTCGAGCCGTTGCTCACCGGCTGCGAGGCGACGCGCTTGCCCTTGAGCTGATCGTAGCCGGTGACGCCGCTCTCGACCGACACCACGGTGTGGGCGACCTGGATGAAGAGCACGTTCAGGCCCATGACCCCCTTCACCGGCGGCTTGCCCTTGAACATGCCGGTCCCCTGCACGGCGTCGTAATTGACCATGGTCAGGCCGAACGACGCCTCGGCCCTGGCGGCGGCGATGTTCATCACGTTGGCGCCGCCGCCGCCCTGCTCCAGCCGGGTGTTGATCCCCTTGTCGGTCATCAGCTTCGCCATGCCGGCCGAGATCTGATACCAGGTCCCGCCCGGCGAGCCCGAAAGCACGGTGATCTGGCTGGGCTTGGTCTGCGCCCCCGCTGGGGCCGCCCCGAGCGCGAGCGCGGCGGCGGCGAGGCCGGAAATCGTCATGACTGCGGTTTTCAGCATGGCTCTATCGTCCTCCTTCTGTCCCGATACGATGCCGTCGAAATCCCTGCGTTTCAGCCGGCCCGTCGGACACCGGCGCCGCGGTTTCCTCCGCCGCTCGATGGCCGCCCTTAGCCCGCTCACGTGACGCCGGCGCCCTCCTGGCGGGCCAGCACGCCCGGCATGCGTGCGCCCTCCGGCGGTCCGCGGCGAGGGGCCCGCCCTTCGATCCCGCTTCCTTGTCCCTGAGATCGAGCCCCCGTCGACGTTCTTGCCCGCGGCCCCGCGCCTTTTCGGGCAGGATGCCCGCGGCGGCGGGGCAAGTCAATGCGGGCTCGACGAGGGGCCGGGCCGACGAGCGCGCCGGGACTTGACGATGTTGCGCCACCCCCCGACCCTTGAGGAGACCGCGCCGCGCCCGGCGCAGGCTCTAGGAGGTGTCGCGATGCCACGCAACGTGCTCGTCACCGGATCGAGCGGCTTCATCGGCTTCCCCCTCGCCCGCCGCCTCGCCGCCGAAGGATGCGCGGTGATCGGCCTCGACCCCCTGCCGCCGCCTGCGCCCGACCCCGGCTTCGCCGCCTACGCCGGCGGGCTTAACGACGTGCACGCGATCTATCGCATCCTCCGCGCCCACGCGGTCGACACCGTGGTCCACTCCGGCGCGATCTCGGGGCCGATGCTGGCCCGCGACAACCCCTACCTGATCTGCGAAACCAACGTGATCGGCACCATCCATCTGGTGGAGGCGGCGCGGGCGACGGGGGTCGGGCGCTTCGTCTACTGCTCCTCGGCCGCGGCCTTCGGCGACACCCCGCCCGCGCCGGTGCCCGACGACGCGCCGCTCCGGCCGAAGGACCTCTACGGCGCCACCAAGGGCGCCTGCGACCTCCTCCTCGACGCCTACCGCCGGCAGTACGGGTTCGACGCCGTCTCGCTCCGCATCTCCAACGCCTATGGCCCGGGCCGGCGGACGCGCTGCGCGGTCGCGACCATGATCGCCGACGCCCTCGCCGGGCGCCCGACGCGCTTCGACTGGGGAGCCGACCAGAGCCGGCCCTACCTCTACATCGACGACGCCGTCGACGCCCTCGTCGCCGCCGCCCGCGCGCCGCGAACCCCGCAGCTCGCCTACAACGTCGCGGGGGCCGAGTTCGTGCCCATGCCGCGGATCGCCGAGATCGTCAAGGCGCACCTGCCGGCCGCCGACATCACCTTCAAGCCGGGGCTCGATTCGCTCGGCTACCGGCGCGAGCGGCTCGACCTCGGGGCGGCCGCGCGCGACCTCGGCTTCGTCCCCAAGGTGACGATCGCCGAGGGGGTCGGCCGCTACGTCGCCTGGATGCGGGGCGCGGGCGGGGACGCGAGACCCTAGGCGCGCGAGCGAACCGGGGGCGGGCGCCGGCGGCCCTGGCGGCGCGCTCCTCGGCCGCGATCACCTCGAACTCCTCGCGCGCGGCGAGGAAGGCGCTGAGCGAGGCGTAGACCCCGGCATAGACGTAGACGTGGAGGAAGATCTCGCCGATCTCGCGCTTGCTGAGCCCCACCCTGAGCGCGCTCCGCAGGTGGCGCCGGATCGCCCCCGTCTGCCCCTTGCTGGCGGCGATGGCGAGCGTGAGCATGTCGCGGGTGCGCCAGTCGAGGCCGGGCCGCGCCCATACGGTCGCGAAGCAGAACTCGTGGGTGACATCGAAGAACATGTTCATGAAGTCGTCGCCGGCGTACTTCGCCTGCCAGGCGTCGATGTTGGCCGGGCCGATGAGCCGGCGACGGATCTCGAGGCCCTTCCTGGCGAGCGCGCTCATCGGGCGCCGGGCCGGGCGGGCACGGGATCGGGGTGCGGTCGATCGCATCGGGGTCCCTTTCGCTTAAGGAGCGGGCCGGTCAGCGGGCGGCGGCGCGCCGGCGGCGGCGCGGCTTCGCCGCCCGGCCGATGCGGGGCGTCGCCGCGCCCGCCCGGTCGATCTCGTCGAACACGCGCCGGGCGGTGAGGAAGGCGTTCAGCGACGCGTACACCCCGGCATAGACGTAGACGTGGAGGAAGATCTCGCCGATCTGCCGGCGCGTCCAGCCGGCCTTGAGCGCGGTCTTGGTGTGCATCTCGATCGCCCCGGTCTGGCCGTTGGCGGCGGCCATGGCGAGGGAGAGCGCGCTCCGTTCCTTGATCCCGAGGCCGGGGCGCGACCACACCGTCCCCCAGCAGAACTCGTTGGTGGTGTTGTGGAACATCATCATGAACCTGTCGGCCTCGTTCTGCACGCGCTCGACGTGGCCGGCCGGATGCACGCGCCGCCTCATCGCGAGGCCCTTCTTGGCGAGCGCCTTGTGGGCGTCGCGGATGCTGGTGCTCATCGGCTGATCTTCCCCCTGATTGACTTGAACGAAGATGGACGTGGCCCGGGTCCGATTTCGCTCCGGGCGGCGAACACCTTAGCCTCGAAACCTCCCCGCGCCATAGAAAGAAAAGAAGCGACTCGCGGTCCGGCCGGCGCGCGCGGCGGCAAGGCCGCGGCGCACCGGCCGACGGACCGACAAGCGGCTCAAGTCAGCGACTCGGACGGATCATCATTGACCCACGGCTGGCCGGTCGAAGGAATTCGGTTGTGGTGGTCCGATGGACCAACAACTTCAGTCGTCATGCCCGGCCTTGTGCCACGGCTGTCCGGTTCAAGGAATGCGGTTGCGGAAATACTTACGACATCTACCATTCATCGTCATGCCCGCACGTGTTGCGGGCATCCACGTCTATCCGCGCGATGCCTGCCCCCGGGTCAAAAAAGCCCGGGGGCCTGATCGGGGAAAGGCGTGGATGCGCGGATCAGGTCCGCGCATGACGGCCTTGTTATTGGCCACGGAATGCCCTCTTCCCGGCGATTTCGATTAAGCCGGACAGCCGTGGCCTTGTGCCGGGTATCCACGGGTTTCCACGCGACGAAACAAAACGTGGATGGCCGTGCCAACCTCCGGGCACTTCGTCCCGGGGGCATGACGCTCAAAGATTGTGACCGCGTCCCGATCTTTGCGCCAAAACTGCCCCATCGGACAACCGCGGGCTCCGCCCCGTCATTCACGATTTTTCAAGCACGTGGATGCCCGGAACACGTCCGGACATGAGGGGGAGGTCGTCTGCGCTCAATCGGAAACCGCACTAGCGCCGCTCGCGCGCCCACTCGGTCTCCGGCGACGGCAGGTAGGGCGGGAGGTCGAGAAGCCGGGCCGGGTTCTGGCGCGCCATCAGGTCGACCTCGCGCTCGCTCAGGCCGTGGGTGAGCAGCATCCGAAGCCACATCCGGAAGCCCTCGATCGGATGGGTGTTGTCGTACTGGCCGAGATCGGTGGCGGCGATGCAGTGCTCGGCCCCCACCGCCTTGACGTGCTCGATCGTGCGCCGGAAGGGGAGCTGCTGGCGGGCCGGCATGTGGGGATTGATGCAGAACTCGATCAGCGCGCCGTCGTCGATCATGCGCCGGGTGGCGTCGACCGGATAATCGGTGCAGTGCCATCCGACGTGGGTGACGACCAGCTTGACGCCGCCGATCTCGCGCGCCTTGGCCGAGACGGCGAGCGCCTCGTCGAGGTCGATGTGGCCGGTGCCGACGATCACCCCCGAGGCGCCGGCGAGCTCCAGGATCTCCACCGCCTCGGGCTTGAGCCGGCCCGACTCGTCGAGCAGGCGGATGCCCTCGATCTCGCGCTGCGGCAGGTTGGCGAGCCGGCTCGCGAGCCAGGGATAGGTGGGCACCCCGAAATGACGGAGATGGTTGGCCGCGTGCACGGTGGGAAGCCAGCAGACCTTCGCCCCGAAGCCGATCGCCGCGCGCAGCGCCTCGGGGTTGAGGCCCCCGACCGAGTGGTTCATGACGATGGCGCCGAACAGCTCGATCCCCGGCACCACCTTGCGCACGAGCTGCACGCGGTCGGCGTTGGGGCTGTAGATACTCTTCAGCACCAGCCCGCGATAGCCGGAGTCGCGCGCCTGGGTGGCGGCCTCGATCTCGTCGAGCGGGCGGGGGTGCAGGCAGGGCTCGCAGTGGAGGTGCATGTCGATCACCCCCCGCATCAGGGGCGCGTCGCGGCGCGGAAGCTCGATGGGCATTGCCTTCTTTCCCGATTGCCTGTGGAATGGCGCCCGCGGCCCGCGGCCGGAGCGCGACGGGACGACAACCCTTAGCCGGTCGCGGGCCGAAGGACAATCTCCGCGGCCGCGCGCCGCCCGCGAACGCCAGCAAGGACAAAGCCATGGGTTCCCTCGACCTGGGACGCATCGACGTGATCGTGGTCGGCGCCGGCAATGCCGCCACCTGCGCCGCCCTCTCCGCCGCGGAAAAGGGCGCCGGCGTGCTGATGCTGGAGGCGGCGCCGGAGGCCGAGCGGGGCGGCAACTCGGCCTTCACCGGGGGCGCGCTCCGCTTCGCCTACGCCGGGATCGAGGACCTGAAGCGGCTCTGCCCGGACATGAACGAGGAGGAGCTGACCAACGTCGATTTCGGCACCTACACGGTCGAGCAGTACTTCGACGACATGGGCCGGCTGACCGAGTACCGCTGTCACCCCGACCTTACCGAGACCCTGATCCGCCGCAGCCACGAGAGCGCGGTCTGGCTGAGGACGAACGGGGTGCGCTTCCATCCCGGGCTCGGCCGGCAGGCCTACAAGGTGGGCGGCAGGTTCAAGTTCTGGGGCGGGCTCGCCTGCCACATCACCGGCGGCGGGCGCCAGCTCATCGAGACCCTCCACCGCACCGCCGCCGGCAAGGGCATCAAGGTCCTCTACGAGGCGCCGGCGCTCGCCCTCCTCACCGGCCCGGGCGGGGTCGAGGGGGTGCGGATCGAGCACCAGGGCGGCATCCACGACCTCAAGGCCCGGGCCGTCGTCCTCGCCTGCGGCGGCTTCGAGGCCAATGCCGAGATGCGCGCCCGCTATCTCGGCCCCAACTGGGACCTGGCCAAGGTCCGCGGCTCGCGCTTCAACACCGGCAAGGGCATCCAGATGGCGCTCGACCTCGGGGCCATGCCCTTCGGCCACTGGTCCGGCTGCCACGCGGTCGCCTGGGACGTGAACGCGCCGCCGTTCGGCGACATCGACATCGGCGACCAGTTCCAGAAGCACAACTACCCCTTCGGCATCGTCGTGAACGCGCGCGGCGAGCGCTTCCTGGACGAGGGGCTGGACTTCCACAGCTACACCTATGCCCGGTACGGGGGCGAGCTCCTCAAGCAGCCGGGGCTCTATGCCTGGCAGGTGTTCGACCAGAAGGTCGTGCAGCTCCTGCGGAGCGAGTACCGCATCCCGCGCATCACCAAAGCGGTGGCGAACACGCTGGAGGAGCTTGCGGCGAGGCTCGAATCCTCCGACGCGCGGATCGACGCGCGAAGGTTCCTGGAGACGGTCCGCGCCTTCAACGCCGCGGTCAGGACCGACGTCCCCTTCAACCCCAATGTCCGCGACGGCCGCGGCACCCGCGGGCTCGCCATCGACAAGTCGAACTGGGCCAACCCGTTCGACACCCCGCCCTTCGAGGCCTACGCGGTGACCACCGGCATCACCTTCACCTTCGGCGGGCTGAAGGTGAACGCCGACGCCCAGGTCGAATCGACCACCGGCCGGCCGATCCCCGGCCTCTACGCCGCCGGCGAGATCATCGGCGGGCTCTACTACCACAACTACGCCAGCGGCACCGGGCTGATGGCCGGGGCCGTGTTCGGCCGCATCGCCGGGCGCGCCGCGGCAAGAAGCGCGCGGGGGTAGCCCGCGGTCAGGCGTCCTTCGGCAGGGTCGATTTGCCGAGCGAGCGGGGGTCGCGCCTCGGCCAGCGCCCGGCATCGACCTGGGTGAGGAAGTCGAGGACGCCGCGGTTGAACGACTCGGGGGCCTCGAGGTTGATGGTGTGGCCGCAGACCGGCATCACCCACAGCCCCGCCCAGGGCATCACCCGCTTCATGAACAGGTTCGGGTCCAGGCAGGGCTCGTCCTCGTCGCCGGTGACGATCAGGGTCGGCACCTCGAGCGTCCTCAGCTTATCCTCCAGCGCGAAGATGCTGGGCCGGTGCTTGAGGATGCCGCGGAGCGTGTTGGCCGAACCCTTGGCCGAATGCCGGGCGAAGAGATCGGCGAACTCCTTCCAGCCGCGGGGGTCCTTGTTCTGGAACTGGACCCGGAAGGGGTTGACCGCATAGGGCCTGATCGCCTCGGCCGAGCCCAGCTCGTCGAAGCGCCGGGCGAAGCCTTCGGTGTCCTTGAGGAACTGCTCGCGCTTCGCCTCCTCGGCGCCGTAGCCCGCGCCCCCCACCACCAGCGACAGGCAGCGCCGGGGATGGCGCAGCCCGAAGTGCAGGGTGGCGAAGCCGCCCATCGACAGGCCCACCACGTGCGCCTTGGCGATCTTGAGATGGTCGAGCACGTGGCCAATGTCGTCGGCGGCGATCTCCTGCGAGTAGGCCGACACCTCCTCGGGCACGTCGGAGGGCGGGAAGCCGCGGGCGTTGTAGGTGATGCAGCGGTAGCGCTGGCCGAAGAACCGCACCTGCGGCTCCCACGAGCGGTAGTCGCCGCCGAACTCGTGGACGAAGACGATCGGCGTGCCGCTCCCCGTCTCCTCGCAGTAGAGCTTCACCCCCCGGGCGTCGGCGAATGGCATGGCCTCACCTCCCCTCTGAACCGCGGCGCGCGCGCCCGCGCGGCGGCCTCGGCCGGCAGCGAAGGCCGCATCCTACCCGATCGCGCCCTCGCCCGGCTTGCAAAAATCGCCGCCGATGGTACCAAGGGGCGCGGCGCGGGCGCGGAGCGGGGACTCGCGCCGACCACCGGCGGGCGGCTCGCATGATCGTGCTCGGCATCCACACCGGCAGCGGCCACGACAGCGCCGCCGCCATCCTCGTCGACGGGCGCCTCGTCGCCTCGGTCGAGGAGGAGCGGCTCACGCGCCGCAAGCACGACGGCGCCTTCCCCCACAAGGCGATCGACTTCTGCCTTTCGGCCGCCGGGGTGCGCGCCGACGAGGTCGACCACGTCGCCCATGGCTGGCACCCCTACGCCGCCCTCGCCCGCCGGCTCGGCTTCCTCGCCCGCGGCCTTCCCGGGCGCGGCGCGCTCCGCCGGGCCTGGTTCGTCGCCACCCTGACCCGGGTCTCGCTTTCCGCCGAGCGGGCGCTCCGCCGGCGCTTCCCCCGCGCCCGGCTCCACCGCGTCGAGCACCACCTCGCCCACGCCGCCAGCGCCTTCTTCTGCTCGCCCTTCGAGCGGGCGGCAATCATCAGCTACGACGGGCGTGGCGAGTGGGCGACGGGCCTGGTCGCGCGCGGCGAGGGCAACCGGATCGCGCGGCTCCGCGAGCGGCACTATCCCAACTCGCTCGGCCTCCTCTACACCGCCGTCACCCACTTCCTCGGCTTCGAGTCCAACGACGAGTACAAGGTGATGGGGCTCTCCTCCTACGGCGAGCCCGAGTTCCTCGATCTCTTCGCTCGCATCCTGGGGCTCGACCGCGAAGGCTTCTACCGGGTCGACACCTCCTGGCTCTCGCACCCGGGCTACGCCCCCGTTCCCTGGGGACGGAACTACTTCTCGGCCCGGATGGTGGAGAGGTTCGGCCCGCCGCGCGCCTCCGGCGAGCCGGTCCGCACGGTCCACAAGAACCTCGCCAAGAGCCTGCAACGGGCGATCGAGGACCTGGGCGTGGGCATGGCCTCGCGCCTTCGCGCCGAGACCGGGCTCGCCGATCTCGGGCTCGCCGGCGGGGTGGCGCTCAACGGGCTGATGAATCACCGGATCAAGACCGAGGCCGGCTTCGACCGGCTCTTCATCCCGCCGGCGGCCAGCGACGGGGGCGTGGCGCTGGGGGCGGCGCTGTGGGTCCAGCACCAGGTGCTGGGCGCGCCCCGCCGCTTCGTCCTCGAGCATGCCTACTGGGGGCCGTCCTTCGCCGACGAGGCGATCGCGGCCGAGATCGACGCCTACCGGCTCCCAAGCCGGCGCCTTCCCTCTCCCGAGCGCACGGCCGCCGGGCTGATCGCCGGGAACCGCATCATCGGCTGGTTCCAGGGGCGCTCGGAGCTGGGGCCGCGGGCGCTCGGCAACCGCAGCATCCTCGCCGATCCGCGCGACAAGGCCAACAAGGACAATGTCAACGCCCGCATCAAGTTCCGCGAGGAGTTCCGGCCCTTCGCGCCGAGCGTGCTGGAGGAGCGGGCGGCGGAGTTCTTCCCGGCGATCGGGGCCTCGCCCTACATGCTCCAGATCTGCCCGGTGGCGGCGGCGAAGAAGGCCCTCATCCCGGCGGTGGTGCACGTCGACGGCACCGCCCGGCCGCAGACGGTGTCACGCGCGACCAACCCCCGCTACTACGGCCTGATCGAGCGCTTCGCCGAGGTCACCGGCGTGCCGGTGGTGCTCAACACCAGCTTCAACGTCAAGGGCGAGCCGATCGTCGACAGCCCGGCCGACGCCATCCGCTGCTTCTATTCGACCGGGCTCGACTACCTGATCCTGGGGAGGCGCCTCGTCGGCAAGGGCGACCTCGCCCCCGGGGTGGACTGAGCGGGCAGGCGCCGGCCGCGCTCACGCCTCGCAGCCGTAGTCGCGGCGCGCGCCCTCGGCGGTGATGTAGCCGTAGTCGAGGTCGCGGCGCACCAGCGCCCGGTCGCGCGCCTTGGGGTCGCCGTAGCCGCCGCCCCCGGCCGAGCGGCAGACCAGGCGGTCGCCCGGCTCGAGCACGACGCCGGTATCCTTGGTGCCGATCGGACGTTCGGCTCCGTCGCGGATGAGGCGGTAGTCGTGGGGCGCTCCCGGCCCGCCGCCGAGAAGCGGATAGGGCCGCACCACCAGCCCTTCGCCCGCGGCATTGAGCACCGCCTTGCCGGCGCCCTCGTAGCGGAGCGCGTAGATGCCGCCGAGGCCGCCGCGGGTCGCCCCCGGACCGCCCGAGTCGGGACGCAGCCCGTAGCCCTCGACGAACAGGGGGAACGCGGACTCGGTGCGCTCGACGCTGGGCGAGGTCGTGCCGCCGGGATTGTGGATGACCCCGAGGTTGGACCAGCCGTCCTCCAGCCGGTTCGCCCCCGCGCCCCCCCGGTTCGAGAAGTAGTGCCAGATGTAGGAGCGGCCATCGCGGTCGGTGCCAGCGATGACGAACCGGAAGCGGCGGGCGAAGCCGGCGAGCACCTGGTCGGGGGCCGCCTCCTCCATCGCCCGGAGCACCGACTCGATGATCACGCTGCCCGAGAGGGTGGTGCAGCCGGTCACCGGCGCCGGCAGCACCGCGTCGACGAGGCTGCCCTTGCGGGTGATCACCTTGATCGCCCTGGCGCAGCCGCCGTTCTGGGCCTGCTGGTCGTCGGAAAGGTACATGAAGGCGACGTTGACCGCGGCCACGGTGTTGGCGATCGGGCTGTTCTGGAACGACCGGACCTGGTCCGGGCAGTCGCGGAAATCGACCTCGACCTCGTCGCCCCCGAGCGTCACCCGGCAGGTGATGGGCACGCGGGCATTGCCGCAGCCGTCGTCGTCGAGGTGGCTCACGCCGACGTAGGTCCCCGGCTTCCAGCGCCCGAGCTGGGCGCGCATCGCGGCTTCGCCGGCGTCCAGGATGGCGGCCGCGCAGCGCTCGACCTCCTCGGCCCCGTAGCGGGCGAAGAGCGACGCCAGGCGCTCCGCCCCTACCGTCACCGAGGCGAGCTGGGCCATGACGTCGCCCCGCGTGTCCTCGGGCTTGCGCGTGTTCTCGCCGATCAGGCGCAAAAGATCCTCGCGCACCCGCCCGCCCTCGACGAACTTCACCGGCGGGATGCGGATGCCCTCGTGCCAGATCTCGCGCGCCTTGGGGCTGTAGCCGCCCGCCGAAAGCCCGCCGATGTCGCCCTGGTGGGCCCGGTTCGCCACCCAGAAGCGCACCCGGCCGCCATCAAACACCGGCCTCGCCAGGGTGATGTCGGGAAGGTGGCTCCCGCCCCAGTAGGGGTCGTTCGCCATCAGCACGTCGCCC